>WNDY01000017.1 GCA_009914555.1 Xylophilus sp. | reverse complement strand
TTGGGGATCGTGGGCAACGCCGCCGTTCGGGCGGCTATCGCTGCGTTCTTCGTTTTCGTCTTGCTCGTCGGCATACATGCTCCTCATTGACATGCTATGCCTCACACACAAAATTTCGGACAGGCTCGCTCGGCATCGTGCGCCAGCGCCAGGCCGCCATCACCGCCCTGGCCGAAGCCGTCACCCAGAGGCGGCTCGCCCTGCATCCCTTCGCCCCCCTGGCCGAGACCACCGCCGCCCTGCGCGCCCTGCCCGGCATCGGCGACTGGACGGCCCAGTACATCGCCATGCGCGCCCTGCGCTGGCCGGACGCCTTCCCGGCCGGCGACGTCGCCCTGCAATCGGCCCTGGGCGTGCGCGATGCACCCCGCCCGGCGCAGGCGGCCGAAGCCGCATCGCAGGCTTGGCGCCCCTGGCGCAGCTATGCCGTGCTGCGCGCCTGGGCGCGCGGCATCCCTCCCGCTGGAGCAACCCGACCATGAAACTCCCCGCCTCCTTCGTCCAGCACCGCTTCGACAGCCCGTTCGGCGAAGTGGTCGCCGCCGCCTCGCCCGCGGGCCTGGCCGGCGTCTGGTTCACCGGCCAGCGCCACTTCCCGCCCAAAGCCGGCGGTCCGCGCAGCTGGGCGATCGACGACGCCCATGCCGTGCTACTGCAAACGCGCGGCCAGCTTCTGGACTACTTCGCCGGCCGGCGCACGGGCTTCGACCTGCCGCTGGACCTGGCTTTCGGCACGCCCTTCCAGCAGGCGGTGTGGCAGGCGCTGCTGGCCATTCCGCTTGGCCGCACGACGAGCTATGGCGCCATCGCGCGAGGACTCGGCAGCGCCTCGGCCGTGCGCGCCGTCGGCGCGGCTGTGGGGCGCAATCCGATCAGCGTGATCGTGCCGTGCCACCGGGTGGTCGGCACTGGCGGCGCGCTGACCGGCTATGCCGGCGGGCTGGACCGCAAGGTGGCGCTGCTGGAGCTGGAAGGGGTGCGGGGCCGTGTCGCGCCGGCTTCTTCCCCTGCCGGGGCTTCGGGCGTGGCGCGTCAGGACTGAACGCCCGGCTGCATCCGGTCGCGCGCCGCCTGCAGGTGCCTGCGCAGCGCCAGTTCCGCACCGGCGGGGTCCCTGGCTGCAAAGGCGGCGGCGATCTGCCGGTGCTCCTGCACGGCGGCATCCGAGCCGAGCACGTTGCTCTCGGGCAGGACGGAGAGCCGGGCCACGTTCATGATGAGATGCAGTTCGCGCCAGGCGGCGGAGATCGGCTCGTTGCCGGCGCTGTCCACGATGCTCTGATGGAAGCTCTGCTCCAGATCGATGAACGCCCGGTACTGCTTGTAGCTCGCGCCCTTGCGGCGCAGCGCAACCATGGCGGCGATCGCCTTCTCCAGCTCCACTGCCGTCTGCGCATGGCCCGCGGCGGCGGCGCCGACGCGCGCGCAGTGCGCTTCCATCAGCAGACGGAAATCCATCAACTGGCCCATCTGCCGGGCATCCGGCACCGGCGCGACGGAAAAGCCTGTGTTCGCGGCAAAAACCACCAGCCCTTCGGCGCCCAGCCTCGTCAAGGCCTCGCGCAGCGGCGAGCTGCTGATGCCGCAGGAGCGTGACAGCGCATCGATGTTCAGCCGCTCCCCCGGCTTCAGCTGCTGATCCAGGATCTGGCGCTTGAGCTCGTCGTAGGCCTGCTCGGAAAGCGGCGTCTTGACCAGCCGGACAGCGGCGGAATTCGTTTTGGTGTTCATGGCAGCGAGCGGATCATAAGGCCCATTGCGGCAGCTGCTGCCCGGCATATTCTTTCATCATGGATCGTGCACGATGGATTGACGATGACCGTGTTTGTCTCGATACTCCGCCCTACTGTGTATTGGCAGATGACGGAGACACGCATGCAAAGGCGATCGTTCGCCGCCGGGTTGGCTTCCAGCGCCCTGGCCACCTGGGCCCTCCCCGCAGCAGCCGCCCAGACCGTCTATCCCTCCAAGCCGGTGCGGGTGGTCGTGCCGTACCCGGCCGGCGGCCCCAACGACATGATTGCCCGCCTGCTGGCGCAGCCGCTGGGCGACCGGCTGCACGAGCCTTTCGTGATCGACAACCGCCCCGGCGCCACGGGTCTCACCGGTACCGAGCAGGTCGCCAAGGCGCCGGCCGACGGCTACACGCTGCTGGTGAGTGCGTCGGTCCATGTGATCTACCCGGCGCTGTTTCGCAAGGTTCCCTTCGATCCGCTGAAGGACTTCGCACCCATCAGCCTGCTGGGCCGTGCGCCGCTGGTGATGTCCGTCCATCCCAGCCTCAAGGTGTCTACGGTCAAGGAACTGATCGCCTATGCCAAGGCTGCGCCCACGCCGCTGCAATACGCCTCGTCGGGCAACGGCTCGGCCACGCATCTTGCAGCAGAGTCCTTCAAGACCATGGCGAACGTTGCCATGCAGCAGATCACCTACAAGGGCAGCGCGCCGGCCATGAACGACGTGGTCGCAGGTCATGTGCAGGTGATCTTCGATTCGGTGCCGTCGAGCATGCCGTTCATCAAGTCGGGCCGGCTGCGCCCGCTGGGTGTGACCAGCGCCCAGCGCTCGTCGGCCGCGCCCGAGCTGCCATCCATCTCCGAAGCCGTGCCCGGCTACGACATCAGCACCTGGTACGGACTGTGGGCGCCGGCGGGCACGCCTGCGGACATCGTCGCGGCGCTGTCGTCACAGGTGCAGGCCGTCCTCAAGACCTCCGACATGCGCCGGCGGCTGCAGGAGCTGGGCATCGAGCCGGTCGGCAGTTCGCCCGCCGAGTTCGCGGCCTACCAGGCGGCCGAGGCGCCCAAGTGGGCTCGCATCGTCAAGGCATCGAACGCGCAGCTCGACTGAGATTTCCTTCCATCCATCGAATCACCGAGAGAACCCGCCATGGAAACCCTCAAGAATGTCGAGATCGCGCTGTACCAGGTGCCCCTCAAGCAGGCGCTGAGCGACGCCAAGGTGCTCACCGGCCGTCAGAAGCCGCTGGCCCAGGTGGACATGCTCACCGCCGCCGTCGAGACCAGCAGCGGAGCGCGCGGCTTCGGCTTCAGCTATTCGCTGCGCGCCGGCGGCAATGCCCTCTTCGCCCATGCCAAGGATCTGGCCGGTGCGCTGATCGGCGAAGATCCGGCCGACATCGGACGGCTGTGGGAAAAGCTCGCCTGGCTGGGCGCTTCCGTGTCGCGCACCGGTGTGACCGTGCAGTCCATCGCGGCCTTCGACATCGCCCTGTGGGATTTGAAGGCCAAGAGTTGCAACCGCTCCATCGGCAAGCTGATCGGCGCCTACCGCGACGCCGTGCCTTGCTACAACACGTCGGGCGGCTACCTCAATGCGTCGAAAGCCGAGGTACTGGGCAACGTCGATGCGTCGCTGGAGCGCGGCATCGGCGGCATCAAGATCAAGGTCGGCCAGCCCGACGTGACCAAGGATATCGAGCGCGTGGCCGCCGTGCGCCAGCATGTCGGGCCGAACGTGCCGGTCATGGTGGACGCCAACCAGCAGTGGGACTACACCACGGCGCTGCGCGCGGGCCGCGCGTTGGACGCCTTCAACCTGGTGTGGATGGAGGAGCCGATCTCCGCCTACGACTACCGCGGCCATGCCCGCCTGAGCGAGAAGCTGGACACGCCGATCGCCACCGGCGAGATGCTGAGCAGCGTGGCGGAAGTCTCGGAGTTGATCGACCACCAGTCGGTGACGTTCCTGCAGCCCGATGCGCCGCGGGTCGGTGGCATCACGCCTTTCCTCAAACTGGCCGCGCTGGCCGACGTGAAGCGCCTGAAGCTCGCGCCGCACTTCGTCATGGAGATCCACATTCACCTGGCCTGCGCCTATCCTCACGAGAGCTGGGTCGAGCACATCGAATGGCTGGAGCCGGCCTTCAACGAGCGCATCCAGATCCGCGACGGAAATATGTTCCTTCCCGAGATCCCTGGCCTGGGCTTCTCTCTTTCCGAGCAGGCCCAGACCTGGCGCATCGCCTACGCGCGCTTCTAGGCTGCCGGCCGGCCTGCGGTTCTTCCGACAACCCTTCGAGACATGACCATGAAAATGAACTTCGCCGTGGCCGCCGCAGTGGCATCGGTGCCCTTCGCGTCCCCTGCACAGAAGCCCTTTCCCAGCAAGCCGGTCACGCTGGTCGTGCCCTTCGTCGCCGGCGGCGGCACCGATACCGGTGCCCGGCTCATTGCGCCCAAGCTTGCGGCGAAGTGGGGCCAGAGCGTCGTGGTGGACAACCGCGGCGGCGCAGGCGGCATCCTCGGCGCCGACCTGGTGGCGCGCGCCCGGCCCGACGGCTACACGCTGCTGATGGGCAACGTCGGCACGCAGGCCATCAATCCGTATCTGTACTCGAAACTGCCCTACGACGCGCAGAAGGCGTTCGCGCCCGTTTCGCTGGTGGCCGACCTGCCGTTGGTGCTGGTGGTCAACCCGCAGTTCAAGGCGCAGGACGTCCGGAGCCTGGTCGCGCTGGGAAAGGCGGAGCCGGGCGCCTACAGCTTCGCCAGTTCGGGCACCGGCAACTCCACCCATCTGGCCTTCGAGGTCTTCCAGGCCGCATCGGGAGCGAAGTTCCAGCACGTGCCCTACAAAGGCGGCGGGCAGGCGAATTCCGATGTGATCGCCGGGCACGTACCCCTGCAGTTCACCTCGATCTTCGGCGCCACGGGGCTCATCAGCGGCGGGAAGTTCAAGCCGCTGGCGGTCGCATCCGCGACCCGCTCGGCCGCGCTGCCCCAGGTGCCGACCCTGGCCGAGGCCGGCGTGCCCAATGCCGAGCTCGCCTCCTGGATCGGCGTGCTCGCGCCGGCCGGCACGCCGCGCGCCATCGTCGTCAAGATCGCCGCGGACATCCGCGAGATCGTGGCGCAGCCGCAAGTGCGCGATGCCCTGGTAGCCCAGGGCGCGGAGCCGCGCAGCAGCACGCCGCAGGAGTTCCAGAAGATCATCGACGGCGACATGCAGCGCTTCTCGGCACTGATCCGCAGGCTGGGCCTGCAGGCCGACTGATCCGCCCTACATCGCCCCCGCCACCACGTTGATGCTCAGTGCCAGCACCAGCATGTTGAAGGCGAAGGCCAGCACGCCGTGCACCAGCGTGAGCCGCCGCATCTCGCGCGAGCTGACCTGTACGTCCGACAGCGGAAGGCGAACAGGGTCTGGATCAGCAGCCACGACGCGGCCAGCGCCAGCATGGCCAGCACGATGTGCAGCGGCCGCCCCGGCTGGCCGGCCGCCGGCATGCGCTGGAGCAGCTAGGCGATGGCCGCCACGCTGGCGATCACCGCGCCCAGCAGCGCGAGGAAGACGACCGGTCCAGGCTGGTCCTGCGCCTGCGCCCGCTCCCGCGTGCGGCGCGCGTCGAACTCCATCGCCAGCCACCATGCAATAGCCGTCCGCGTCGCGGATGCCCCAGTCGAAGGTGCTGTAGAGATCGTCGCGGTCCGGGATCATGGCGCCATCGCGCAAGGACTCGGCAGCGCCTCGGCCGTGCGCGCCGTCGGCGCGGCCGTGGAGCGCAACCCGATCAGCGTGATCGGGCCGTACCACCGGGTGGTCAGCACCGGCGGCGCGCTGACCGGCTACGCCGGCGGCCTGGAGCGCAAGGTGGCATTGCTGGAGTTGGAGAACGCTCAGCGGAAGATGATTGTGTGATGGGCCAGCGATCCGTCCACGACCGTCGCCTGCAACGCATCCGGCGATCTGCAAGAAGCACGACCCGCGGTGCACGGCCAATCGCGGCAACCAGGCTGGCAAATTTTGATCTTCATGGTTTGCAGGTGGGACAATTTGTCTCAATGAATGGAAATTGCTTTTAGGTAATATGGCCCAGCCGCCATTTTGGCGGTGAAGGAATGATTGCTGGAGCGGCACCCTGAGGGAGAGCCCTCACGATAGACGGTAAAATGTAACTTTGTGAAAATACAAAATGATGGATTGGATCCCCGTAGTCTTCGTCATATTCAAGATTCTCGTTTTCGGCACGGTCATGTTCTTGGCCATCAAGTGGCATTACGATCAAGGAAAGAAGGGGCGGCAGATCGAGAGGCGCGCGGTACTGCGCGCAGCCGGCAAGGCGACCGCAATCTTTGTGCTAATGCTCCTGCTCCTGCTGTTTGTCACCTTCTTCGTTGGCAGGAGGCTTGGGTTGGACTTGACCTTGTGATGAAAAGGAATGGCCGGCCGGTATCCAGTGATGCAGCAGAATTTGCCAATGTGGCAGTCAGGCGGCGTCGGCCGGCGGACCAAGGCTCGCTCCGGCAAATAGCATCGGCTCGCTGCGGGACCATTAATCAGCAAGCCACCCGGCCTTGAATCGATGGTGTCAGAGCCGTTTTCTGAATATTCGAAATTTTCGCCCAATATGAGTTTCGTCTATTTTTTCGTTCCAGAAAATCCTCTCTTCACATCGCCCCAGCCACCACGTTGATGCTCAGCGCGAGCACCAGCATGTTGAACGCGAACGACAACACGCCGTGCACCAGCGTGAGGCGGCGCATCTCGCGCGAGGTGACCTGTACGTCCGACACCTGCGAGGTCATGCCGACCACGTAGCTGTAGTACATGAAGTCGAAATAGTCCGGGTCCTGCCCGCCCGGGAACTCCAGGCCCGCGCCGTCGGGCTCGCGCCGCATCTCCTCCTGGTAGTAGCGGTGCGCATAGCGGAAGGCGAACAGCGTCTGGATCAACAGCCACGAGGCCGCGAGCGCGAACATCGCCAGGGCGATGTGCAGCGGCCGCCCCGGCGCACCGGCCGCCGGCATGCGCTGCAGCAGCGAGGCGATGGCCGCCACGCTCGCGATCACCGCGCCGACCAGCACGAGGAAGACGACCAGCCCCGGCTGGTCCTGCGCCTGGGCGCGCTCGCGCGTGCGGCGCGCATCGAACTCCACCGCGAGCCACCAGGCGAGCACGAGGTAGACCGCGGCGCCCACGGTCCAGGCCGGCAGGCCGCGCAGCGCGCCGTCGCCGGGCCAGGGCGAGGCCAGCGTCAGCAGGCCGGCCGCGGTGGCATAGGCGATGCGGTGGGTGCTCTTGTTCTCGGCGAAGTACTGACGCATGGCGGCGGGCGGCTGGTGGAGCAGCCCGCTTTCTACACCGTCAGGCGGAGTGGAGCAGCGCCCGCACCTGCTGCAGCGCCGACGGATCCTCGATCGTCGTCAGGTCGCCGGGGTCGCGGCCTTCGCAGACGGCCTGCAGCGCGCGGCGCAGGAGCTTGCCGCTGCGGGTCTTGGGCAAGACCGTGACGAAGTGCACCCGCGCCGGCCGGCCCACGGCGCCGAGGCGGCCGTCGACCTGCTGCATCACCTCGCCTTCAAGCCGCAGCCGCGCGGCGGCGTCGCCGAGTCCGGCGGCGTCGCGCGCCACCGCGAAGGCCACGGCCACCTGGCCCTTGAGCGCATCGGCCACGCCGACCACCGCCACCTCGGCCACGTTCGGATGGCCGGCGATCGCCTCCTCGATCTCGCGCGTGCCGAGCCGGTGGCCGGCCACGTTGATCACGTCGTCGGTGCGGCCGAGGATGAAGAAATAGCCGTCCGCGTCGCGGATGCCCCAGTCGAAGGTGCTGTAGAGATCGTCGCGGCCCGGGATGCTGCGCCAATAGGTGTCGACGAAGCGCTGGTCGTTGCGCCACACGGTCTGCAGGCAGCCCGGCGGCAGCGGGCCGGCGATGGCGAGCACGCCCCTCTGGCCGGCGCCCGTGAGTTCCTCGCCGGTCTCGCCGTCCACCAGGCGCACGTCGTAGCCGTAGACCGGCACGCCGGGGCTGCCCACGCGCGGCGCGCGGTCGTCCATGCCGCGCGCGATCGTGAGGATGGGCCAGCCGGTCTCGGTCTGCCAGTAGTTGTCGACCACCGGCACGCCGAGCGCGTCGCCGATCCAGCGCGAGGTGGGCTCGTCCAGCGGCTCGCCGGCCAGGAACAGCGCGGTGAGGCTGGAGAGGTCGTATCTGCTGAGCCAGGCCGGATCCTGCTTCTTGAGCACGCGCACCGCCGTGGGCGCGGAGAACAGGTGGGTCACGCGGTACTTCTCGACCAGCCGCCACCAGATGCCGGCGTCGGGCCGCGTGGGCAGCCCTTCGTAGAACAGCGTGGTCAGCCCGGCGATCAGCGGGCCGTAGACGATGTAGCTGTGGCCCACGACCCAGCCGATGTCGCTGGTCGAGAAGAAGACCTGTCCGGCCCTGGCGTCGAAGATGTACCGCATGCTGGCCGCCAGCGCGACGGCATAGCCGCCGGTGTCGCGCTGCACGCCCTTGGGCTTGCCCGTGGTGCCGCTGGTGTAGAGCGTGTAGCTCGGATGCGTGGCGTCGACCCATTCACAGGGAACCTGCGCATCGATGTGCTGCTCGCGCAGCGCGCGCCAGGCGTGGTCGCGGCCCGGCACCCAGTCGATCGGCGCCAAGCCGCGATCCACCAGCAGCACGGCGCGCGGCTGGTGCGATGCCTGGGCGACGGCGGCGTCGAGCAGCGGTTTGTAGGCGACCACCTTGCCGCCGCGCGAGCCAGCGTCGGCGCTGACGATCACCGTCGGCTCGGCATCGTCGATGCGGGCCGCCAGCGAGCCCGAGGCGAAGCCGCCGAAGACCACCGAATGGATGGCGCCGATGCGCGCTGCCGCCAGCATGGCGAAGGCGGCCTCGGCGATCATGGGCATGTAGATCAGTACCCGGTCGCCCTTCTGCACGCCCAGCCCGCGCAGCACGGCCGCCATGCGCTGCACCTCGGCATGCAGTTCGCGGAAGCTGTAGCTGCGCTCGCTGTCGGTCTCGGTGGAGATGGCGACCAGCGCGGCCTGGTCCGCACGATCGGCCAGGTGGCGGTCGACCGCGTTATGGCAGAGGTTGGTGGCGCCGCCGGTGAACCACTGCACGAAAGGCGGGCGAGAGGTGTCGCACACCGGCTGCGGCGGCGCGGCCTGCCAGTCGATCAGCGTGGCCTGCTCGGCCCAGAAGGCGTCGGGCTCGTCGAGCGAGCGGCGGTGGAAGCGCGCATAGTTTTCGCGGGGCATGGCTTGTCTCCAGAATGGGCCGTGGTCGGGTAACTGCCGCGGCGCCGTGGTCCGGGATTATGAAGAGCAGGCTTTCCGCAGTCTGACGTACCGGCGTCCGGCCCGTGCCGCTATTTGATGAGGGACAGCACTTCTCGGAAATGCGGGTCTTCCGCCGTGCGCAGCCATTCGAAGGCGACCATCTCGGTCGTCACCAGTTCGGCGCCGGCGCCGGCCAGACGGTCGAACGCGGCGTCGCGGTTGCGCTCGGTGCGCGAGCCGCAGGCATCTGTCACCACCCAGACGTCGAATTCGTCCTCGACCAGGTCCAGCGCGGTCTGGAGCAGGCAGACGTGGGCCTCGCAGCCGGCGATCACGATGGTGGCGGGCGCGGCCTCCTGCTCTTCCTGGCGGACTTTCTGCAGGTGCCGGGGCAGGCTGCGCGCGTTGCCGCGCGCCGGCTGCGCCGGCGGCCGAAGCCATTCGCCCAGGCCTTCCTCCACCGCGCTGAAATGCATCTTCGGCAGGGTGCGGCGACACAGCGCGCGCAGCTGCGCGTCGTTCGGCCCCAAACTGGAAGGGTTCTGCTCGGTGCCCCAGACCTTCACGTCCAGCAGCTGGGCGATCCTGGCCAGCCGGACGGCGTTGGCCAGCACCTGCGGGCCTTCGTGGATTGCGGGCAGGAGGCGTTCCTGGTAGTCCACCAGCACGAGCTGGGATTCGGAGGCGTCGAGGAGCATGGTGCGTTCTTCTTTCTCGGTCGGAGGGAAAGGCGCCGATTGTCCCCGACCCCGGCGGCCGGCGGTCCTGCGCACCGGCGGCATGCGGCGCTCTCGCGGCCGGGCAGCGGCCCTTCGATAAAAAAGTTCGCACCCACGGATGAGCTGGCCGCCGCGCGATCCGCACCGCCAACGCGGGCTGCGCAGTCGCTTGGTTGCAAAAAAGGATTGCTCTGAAAAAAGGAGCGCCGATGCGCCCAGCCGCAACGCCTTCCGTTCCCGCAATCGGCAGGAAGAGCCCGCCGCCGGCGCCTGGCCGGCTCCCCTCCGTAACAATCGCGGCGAGGCCGTCGCCTGCCCGCGCCATGATTCCTTCATGAAATCAATAAGTTAACAAGGAATTCAAGGGTTGACGTGCAGTTGCGCCTCCTTTAGTCTAGCGGCCCATGTCTCGTTGGCTCTGCATCCTCCTGCTGGTTTGCGCACAGGCGCAAGCCGCACCCACCACCTCCGGTGCTGGTGCCTCCAACCTCCCCGCCGCCGGCTCAGCGATCTCTTCCGACGAGATCGACAGGGTTCTGGCCGAGCGGGGCATCTTCCGGCGCATCGACACGGTGCGCCAATCCGTGAGCGACAAGGCGTCCGACCTTGTCGTCCATGCCATGGGCTTCCTGGGTGTGCCCTACCGCCGCGGCGGCAACACCGCCGACACCGGTTTCGATTGCAGCGGCTTCGTGCGCGCGATCTATGAGGAAACCGTCGGCAAGCTTCTGCCCCGGCGCGCCGCCGAGCAGGCCGCCTCCACCGACAAGATCGACCGCGCCGACCTGAAGCCGGGCGACCTGGTGTTCTTCAACACGATGCGCCGCGCGTTCAGCCACGTGGGCATCTACGTGGGCGACAACAAGTTCATCCACGCACCCAAGCCGGGCGCCGAGGTGCGGGTGGAAGACCTGCGCACCGCCTACTGGCAGCGCCGCTTCGACGGCGCGCGCCGCGTGCAGGCCGAGGACGTCGACCAGACCGCGTCCGTGCGCTGAAGCCTTCCCGCGCTTCCGCCATGCAAAAGCGCAGCACCCGCTGCGCTTTCGTGCTTCTTGTCGGAGCCGCGCAGCAGCCATGGCCTAGCCGGCGAATGCGGCGATGGCCGCGCGGTTGAAGGCAGGGATGTCATCGGGCTTGCGGCTGCTGGTCCAGTTGCGGTCGCTGACCACTTCCTGGTCGACCCAGTTCGCGCCGGCATTGCGCAGGTCGTCCTGAAGGCTGGGCCAGCTGGTCAGCGTCCGCCCCGCCACCAGACCGGCCGACACCAGCAGCCAGCCGCCGTGGCAGATTACCGCGATCGGCTTGCCGGCGCCGTCGATGGCTTTGGCAAAGGCCTGAGCCTTGGCATCGGTGCGCAGCGCATCGGCATTGACCACGCCGCCCGGCAGCAGCAGTGCGTCGAAATCGGCCGCCCGTACATCGTCCAGCGTCTGCGCTACGTCGAAGCGGTCGGCCTTGTCCACGTGGTTGAACCCCTGCACCTGGCCAGCCTTCGGAGCGACGATCACGGTGCGGGCGCCGGCTTCTTCCAGTGCCGCCTTCGGCCCTGTCAGTTCGACCTGTTCGAAGCCGTCGGTGACGAGAATGGCGACGGTCTTGCCATCGAGGCGCTGGGCCGTTTCCTGGAGCTGCTGCGGATCGGTCTGGGCCATGGGCTGAAAACTCGGTTCGGCGGGTGTGGATACGATGGGCGCAATGTGACCCAGCCTGCTTCCGGCGAATGTCTGCCTGTGTTTACGCCGCGCGTAGGACGGGATGCCATGATCAGATACACCCCCTTGTTCCACTTCAGAGTGCTTGATATATAACCGCTCTGACCCCATACCCCGTGGCTCATTCCGAACGACCCCCTGCTGTCTTCCAACCGCGGCTGCGCCTGCGTACGCTCGGCCGCGGCGACGGCCTGCTCGGCATGCGGCCGCATGGCGCGCTCGGGCCGCGCGGCGGCAGCGTCACGGTCGCCGAGGTCGACTGGACCTACCGGCTGGCGGACGGCTCCTTGCGGCAGATGCCGGCGCCGCAGTCGGTGCTCGGCGGCCGCACCGCGGCCGGCATGCCGCGCGACCGCCGGGCCGAAGCCGATGCCTCCGATGCGCTCCAGGCGACCGGCCTGCGCCCGCTGCCTGCAGACCGCCTGCAATGGCGCGCCCCCGGCCTGGCGCCCTCCCTCGGCCCGCTCTGGACCCTGCCGCAGGAATCGCAGTTCGGCGACTTCTGGGCCGAGCGGGTGCCGCTGCTGCAGGCGCAGGGCTGGTCCATCGTGGTCGAACCCGGCTTCGCCCACGAAAGCGCGCCGGTCGAACGCTGGCGCCTGCTGCTCGCGCCCGACGGCGGCGAGGCGGCCGGCCGCGAGGTCCTGGCCCTGGCGCCGCGCCAGCGGCCGGTGCAGAAGCTGCGCCTGCCCGAGCGCGAAGGCGCCTGGCTGCTGAGCCTGGGCGTGGAGATCGACGGCGAACTGCTCGACCTCGCACCGATGCTGGCCGACCTGCTGCAGCGCGAGCCGCGCTGGCTCGACGCTGCGCGGATCGCCGCCATCGACGACGCGTCCACCATCGGCCTGCGCGCGCCCGGCGGCCGGCACATCGAGGCGCCGGCCGCGCCGCTCAAGGCCATCGTCGGCGCCATGGTCGACCTGCTGATGGACCCGGCCCGCCGCCAGCGGCGCGAGGGCGAGCCGCTGCGGCTCGGCGGCTGGGAGGCCCGTCGGCTGGCCGCGCTGCGCGACGGGCTCGACCAGGCCCGGCGCGCGGCGGGCATGGGCCGGCAGGCCGGCTGGCTGCTGGAGGGCGACGCGGGCCTCGCACTGCTGAAGGACCGGCTCGCTACCGCCGGCGTTCCTCCGCCGGTCGAGGCGCCTGCCGGCCTGGCGGTGCCGCTGCGCGACTACCAGCGCGACGGTCTGGCCTGGCTGCAGTACCTGCGCGCCCAGGGCCTCGCGGGCATCCTGGCCGACGACATGGGCCTGGGCAAGACGGCGCAGGCGCTGGCCCACGTGCTGGCCGAGAAGGAGGCCGACCGGCTCGACCGCCCGGCGCTCGTCGTGGTGCCGACCTCGCTGGTCTTCAACTGGCAGGCCGAGGCCGCGCGCATGGCACCGGGGCTGCGGGTGCTGGCCTTCACCGGCGCGGAGCGCGCCGCGGCGCTGCCGGACATCACCCGGCACGACCTGGTGCTGACCACCTATGCCCTGGTCTGGCGCGACATCCGCCGGCTGACCGCGGCGCCCGGCTTCCACCTGCTGATCCTCGACGAGGCGCAGATGGCCAGGAACGCCGCCACGCAGGGCGCCCGCGCGCTGCGCCGCATCCCGGCACGGCACCGGCTGTGCCTGACCGGCACGCCGCTGGAGAACCATCTGGGCGAGCTCTGGGCGCAGTTCGACTTTCTGCTGCCGGGCTATCTCGGCGATGCCGCCACCTTCGCCCGGCGCTTCCGCAAGCCGATCGAGGAGAACGGCGAGACGCTGCGCGCGCAGCTGCTGGCCGACCGGGTGCGGCCCTTCATCCTGCGCCGCCGCCGTGAGGACGTGGTGCGCGAACTGCCCGGGCGCACCGAAGCCCTGCAGCGCCTGCCGCTCGACGGCGCCCAGCGCGAGCTCTACGAGGCGGTGCGCGCCGCGGCCGACCAGCAGGTGCGCCGGCTGCTGGCCCGGCAGGGGCTGAAGGAGGCGATCATCAGCGTGCTCGACGCCCTGCTCAAGCTGCGCCAGGTCTGCTGCGATCCGCGGTTGGTGCGCGGCGCGCCGCCGTCGGCCGCCGCTGCCGCGACCGTCGGAGGAAGTGCCAAGCTGCGCTGGCTGGCCGACCATGTGCCGACGATGGTCGAGGAAGGCCGCCGCCTGCTGGTCTTTTCGCAGTTCACCGGCCTGCTCGACCTGGTGGCCCGCCAGCTGCAGCGGCAGGGCCTGGACTTCCTGCTGCTGACCGGCGCCACTGCCACCGCCGCGCGCGGCGATGTCGTCCGGCGCTTCCAGGCCGGCGAGGCGCCGATCCTGCTGGCCAGCCTCAAGGCCGGCGGCACCGGCCTGAACCTGACCGCGGCCGACACCGTGGTCCACCTCGACCCGTGGTGGAACCCGGCCGTGCAGGAACAGGCCACGGCCCGCGCCCACCGCATCGGCCAGACGCGGCCGGTGACGGTCTACCGGCTGGTGATCGAAGGCAGCATCGAGGAGCGCATGCTCGAACTGCAGGCCCGCAAGGATGCGCTGGCCCGTGGCGTGCTGGGCGTGGACGCGGCCGGCGCGGCCAAGTTTACCGAGGCCGACCTCGACGCGCTGCTGGCTCCGCTGGCCGAGCCGCAGCGTAACCCCCGCGCGATTCCCGCCGACGACGATCCGCGCTGGGGCAGCACCGGGCGGCGGCGTGGGTGAGCCATCGCGCCATAACGGCTACCGCCGATGCGATCGCCATATTTGGCATGACTGTCCAGACAAGCTTCTGCTCCGCTCGTTACTCAACGAGTGGCACTGTCGATAATGTGCAGTTCAACATGGTCGCAATCGATTCGGGCTTCCACGCCATAAGGCAGAGTGAAGATCGGATCTGTATGTCCAAAATCCAGATTGGCAAGGACAGGAAGGTGTTCGAGGCCTCATTCATCCAGTACTCGCAATATTGCCGTGTCATACGCGGCATGTTGCGCGACCGACAGATGGTGACCTCCAGGGCGGCCGAACAAAATCCCGCTGAGAACCTGGAGAATCCCCTGCGCCGCAAAATTCCGAAGCCAACGGGCGACGACTGCAGGTGAAGGCGCTTCTTCAGAGGTCTCGTAGAACAGGATCGCTCCTCGCCAATAGTCCAGCGGAGGCCACCACGGCGTTGCCTTCAGCATCTCGAGAGAATCGGCGCAGCCGCCAATGAGATGACCTTGGTGGATGCCTTGCCCACGCAAGACCCTGGGGCCGGTCGTCGGCTGCAGGCAACGTCGGCGCAGTTGGTTCGCCGGGTCGCGCCACTCCAGCCTTTCTACTGTCCACCCTTCCTTGCTGGCCTCCACTCGACCCATAGGTCCGGAAGAAAATAATGCCCGGTGAATCGAGGACACCATATGGTCATGCAGGCCGCAATTTTCTGCAAAACCCGACATGACGGTCGGTCCATAGAAGGAGGTCAGACCGGCCTTCAGGCAACCGATACTGATGGCAGTGGTATCGGAGTATCCGAGAAATATCTTGGGATGATCGGCAATGATATTCAGGTCAATATGCAGGATCAGTCGTATGGCATCATCGCCGCCAATAGTCGCGATGATGCCCTTTATAGCCGGGTCGGCAAAAGCAGCCATCAGATCATTCGCCCGCGCAGCGGGATTACGGTCGAGCCACGCTGCATCATGCAGGGCATGAGGCATTTCAACAATATCAAGATCGAAACGATCCACCAGCTGTTGCCTGCCAGCAAGGTAACGTTGCGGAAAAATCGCGGGGCCGCCCCAGCACGGTGTGACGATTGCCACTTTGTCGCCCGGCTGAAGCAGCGGTGGCTTGACGGTAGGGTATTGCCAATAGCGGTTCATTGGCGCTGATTCTGCCATTGCGCATCTTGGGCCAATGTGCAGCAATCGGCAGGTGTCAACCCACGCATCCACAATCGCGCCATGACGACGAACCGCCCTGCCCGCCACTGGCTCATGAAGTCCGAGCCCGACGAATGCTCGATCGACGATGCGCTCGCCGCGCCCGGCGCCACCGTGCCCTGGACCGGCGTGCGCAACTACCAGGCGCGCAACTTCATGCGCGACGCAATGCAGGTGGGCGACGGCGTGCTGTTCTATCACTCCAGTTGTCCTGAACCCGGTATCGCCGGCATCGCCCGGATCGCCTCGGGTACCCGGCCGGACCCGACGCAGTTCGAGGCGGCCTCGCCCTACTTCGACGGCGCATCGAAGCCCGAGACGCCCCGCTGGCTGCTGCTCGACGTGCAGGCGCTGCGCAAGACGCGGCTGCTCGGCCTGCCGGAGCTGCGGGCCAATCCGGAACTGGCGGGGCTGCGGATTCTCCAGCGGGGCAACCGGCTGTCCATCACGCCGGTGGAGCCGGCCGAATGGGCGCGCATCCTGAACTTGCTGGGCGCAGCCGGCGACCTTCGCTGACAGTCCGCGCGCGCCCACCCGCCTAGGATCGCCGGCCATGCGATCCCTGCTCGACTTCAGCTCCTTCCATGCCCTGCTCACCACCCTGATCGGCATGCTGCTGGCCACGCTGCTGATGGTCGGCATCCGGCTCGTGTTCATGCAGACGCTGCAGCGCAGGCGCGAGTGCGAGAACCGGCAGATCAACGAGCGGCTCGAGACGCTGATCGCCGCCTACAAGACGCTGGGCGGCTCGTTCACCGGACAGTTGCTCGTGAGCCCGACCCATCTGCGCGACCTGCAGCCGGCGGCGCCCGCGGCGCTCGGGGACGGTGCGCCCGGACCGGCGGCGCTGTCCAGCAGCGAGCGCCAGCGCCGCGTGCGCGACGCGGTCGAGGCGGCGCTGTCGGACGTGATCCTGCTCGGCACCGAGGAGCAGGTGCAGCTCGCCGTGGCGGCGGCACAGGACCTGGTGGCGGGCCGCCCCATCGAGACCGCCGCGCTCGTCGCCTCGCTGCGCCAGTTCATCCGCGCCGCCTTGGATCTGGAACCGATTCCGGCCTACCTGGCCGTGCCGAGGCAGGGGCCGCTGCGCCCGGGCGGCACCGCCGGCGGCGGGAGCCGGCGGGCGGCCGAGGCGGGGGCGGAGGCCGGGGCGCAGGCGGCGACACGGGCGGCGGCGCCCTGGCCGGCATGGCTGCGGGCGGCGGCGCGCGCCGCGCGGTGTCCGAAGCGGCTGCGGCGGAAGACGCGGGCGACGGGGCCGTGCCGCGGTGAGCCTCAGGCGGGCAGCTCCGGCTCGCGGTAGACCGCGACCTTGAGCGCGCGCTCCGGCGCCGCGTCGGCGAAGGCCGGCGGGTTCGGCACCCGGCCGATGAACTCCCACCCCGGCGCGGCGGCCTGCACCTGTTCCTGCAGGAAGTCCATGCCCAGCTCCGGCGCGTTCAGGCAGACCAGCGCGTGGCCGCCCGGCACCAGCAGATCCGGCAGGCGGCGCAGCAGGCGGGCGTAGTCCTTGGCCGCGACGAAGCTGCCCTTCTGGTAGCTGGGCGGATCGACGATCACTAGGTCGTACGGCCCGCCGCGGCTGATCCTGCCCCACGACGTGAAGATGTCGTGCGCCAGGAAGCTCGCGCCGGCCGCGATGCAGTTGCGCTGGGGTTCTGCTGCCCCGTGGCGAGCGCGCCGTGGCTCATGTCGATGTTGACCACCGACTTCGCACCGGCCTGCAGGGCGACGACCGAGAACGCGCAGGTGTAGGCGAAGAGGTTCAGCACCCTGGCGCGCGGCCACGTGGCCAGGTGCCCGCGCACCCACTGCCGGCCGGCCGCCATGTCGAGGAACCGGCCGTGGTTCTGGCCGCGCAGCACGTGCACGCGGTAGCGCGCGCCGGCCTCGGTCACCACGTGCGGCTCGGGAACGGCGCCGGCCATCAGCCGCGTGTCGCTGCGGCCCTCGATGCGCAGCGACGCGTGGCGGTTCTGGAACACCCAGTTGAGCGGCTCGCCCGGGGCGATCTGCCGCCCGCGGACGTCGAGCGCGGCCTGCACGGCAGCCAACTGCGCGTCGGAGGCCGGCGCGAAGCTGGTCAGCACGAAGACCGGCGGATAGGCGTCGAGCGACCACTGCTCGCAACCCGCATGCAGGCCGCCGCGGCCGTGGAAGATGCGGCAGGCGTCAGAAGGTCCATCGCGGCGATGGCGTCGAGCAGGGCTTGCATGGAAAGGAGGGACAAGGCCGGCTATCGTAGGCGCATGGAACTCATCGCCGTCATCACCACCGTGGCCGACACGGCCCAGGCCGACGCCCTGGCCGGCGCGGCCGTCGAGCAGGGCCTCGCAGCCTGCGTGCAGGCCGAGACGGTCCGCAGCACCTACCGCTGGAAGGGCGAGACGGTGGCGGAGCCCGAGGTGCGCCTGCTGTTCAAGACCACGCGGACACGCTACGCCGCGCTGGAGGCCTGGCTGCGCGCGCGGCATCCGTACGAGCTGCCGGCGATCTTCGCGCTGCCGGTGGCCGAGGCATCGGCCGACTACGCCGACTGGGTCCGTACAGCCGTCGACGGAGTATGAGGCTGTAGCGCACACCAGCCGTGCGCCACAGGCCATCTACCGGAGGAGTATGTTCTTCAGCGCCGGGCCGGCGGCACGTCGGTGCAGCTGCCGTGGGCGATCTCGGCGGCCATGCCGATGCTCTCGCCGAGCGTCGGATGCGGGTGGATCGTCTTGCCGATGTCCACCGCGTCGGCGCCCATCTCGATGGCCAGCGCGATCTCGCCGATCATGTCGCCGGCGTGCGTGCCGACGATGCCGCCGCCAAGAATGCGGCCGTGGCCGTGCGCCTCGGGCGAATCGTCGAACAGCAGCTTGGTGTAGCCCTCGTCGCGGCCGTTGGCGATGGCGCGGCCCGAGGCCGTCCACGGGAACAGGCCCTTTTTGACCTTGATGCCCTGTGCCTTGGCCTGGTCCTCGGTGAGGCCCACCCAGGCCACTTCGGGATCGGTGTAGGCCACGCTCGGGATCACGCTGGCGTCGAACGCGGTTGCGGCCAGTTCCTTGTTGCCCAGCAGTTCGCCGGCAATGACTTCGGCCGCCACGTGCCCCTCGTGCACCGCCTTGTGGGCAAGCATGGGCTGGCCCACGATGTCGCCGATGGCGAAGATGTGGGGCACGTTGGTGCGCAGCTGGATGTCCACCGGGATGAAGCCGCGGTCGCTGACCGACACGCCGGCCGCTTCGGCGCCGATCTTCTTGCCGTTGGGGGTGCGGCCCACGGCCTGCAGCACGAGGTCGTAGACCTGCGGCTCGGGGGCCTTGCCGCCCTCCTCGGCCGATGCGAACGTGACCCTGATGCCCTCGGGCGTGGCCTCGGCGCCGACCGTCCTGGTCTTGAGCAGGATGTTGTCGAAGCGGTGGGCGTTGAGCTTCTGCCAGACCTTCACCAGGTCGCGGTCGGCGCCCTGCATCAGGCCGTCCTGCATCTCCACCACATCGAGCCGCGCGCCGAGCGTGCTGTAGACCGTGCCCATCTCCAGGCCGATGATGCCGCCGCCCAGGACCAGCAGGCGCTTGGGCACTTCCTTGAGCGCCAGGGCGCCGGTGGAGTCGACGATGCGCGGGTCGTCCGGCAGGAACGGCAGGTGCACGGCCTGGCTGCCGGCGGCGATGATGGCGCGCTGGAAGGCCACGGTCTGCTGGCTGCCCGTCTTCTCCTGGCCGGTCGAACCGGTCGTTTCCTCGACTTGGAGGTGGTTGGCGCCGACGAACCTTCCGGTGCCGCGGATCACCGTCACCTTGCGCATCTTGGCCATGGCCGCGAGCCCGCCGGTCAGCTTGCCGATGACCTTTTCCTTGTGGCCGCGCAGTTTGTCGACGTCGATCGACGGCGTGCCGAAGTCCACGCCGAGGTCGGCGAAATGCTTCGTCTCGTCGATGACGGCCGCCACGTGCAGCAGCGCCTTCGACGGGATGCAGCCCACGTTGAGGCAGACACCGCCGAGCGTGGCGTAGCGCTCGACGATGGCGACCTTGAGGCCCAGGTCGGCCGCGCGGAACGCCGCCGAATAGCCGCCGGGGCCGCCGCCGAGCACGACCACGTCGAACGTCTGGTCGGCCGTGCCGCTGAAGTCCTGGGCCCGGGATGCGGGAGCCGGCGCGGCCGCAGCGGCTGCCTTGCCCTCGCCCCGGCCTTCTCCCGCCGGGGCGGCAGAGGGAGAAGGTGCAGCGCCGGCATCGGCTTCGAGCGTCAGGATGACGGAGCCCTCGGCGACCTTGTCGCCGAGCTTCACCTTCAGCTCCTTGACCACGCCGGCGTGCGAGGACGGGATCTCCATCGACGCCTTGTCGGATTCGACGGTGATGAGCGACTGCTCGGCGCGCACGGTATCGCCCGGCGCCACGAGCAGTTCGATGACCGCCACATCGGCAAAGTCGCCGATGTCCGGAACCTTGATATCGATCAGGCTCATTGGGATGCTTTCAATTTGATCGTGTGGATGTTGACCGGCCCCGCGGTGTTGCGGTCGAACTCGCAGCCTGCGAGCACGCCGGCCTCGGCGACCTCGCGCGCGGTCTTGGCGCGCGGCCAGGCGCCGTGCATGGCACTCAGCGCGAAGCTGCGGCCCGAGCCGATGCCCCAGAATTCCTTGAACTCGAAGACCTCGCGGTAGCTGTAGAGGCCGAAGATGCCGTGCGCATTGGCGATCAGCACGCTGAACTGGCTCGATTCGTAGGGGTCGCTGTCCTCCTCCTTGGTCTGGAGGAAGAAGCGGTCCTTGAGCAGCGGGTGCAGGTGCGTGAACGTGTCGAAGATCTCGTCCTTGCCGCCCAGGCGCAGCTGCTCCCTGGCCACCGAGCCCAGCGCCTTGCGCAGCACCGGGAAGTGCGCGACGGTGCCGGCCGTGCCGATCCACGAGGGACCGTCATGGCCGTCGACCTTGAACAGCTTGGAGTTGTCCTCGTAGCGGTTGGTCAGCCGGGTGTCCCCGAAGGTCACCAGCGTGTCCGCGGCGATCGCGACCTGGCCGGCCTTGCGGACGACGACGACGGTGGTCATGCCGCTCCTCCCGGACCACAGGCATGACAAGCGGCATGCAACGCCTCTGCGGCCGAGGCCAGCAGACGCCGCGCAAGGGCCGCCCCGCCGCGCTGGCGCCGTCCCCCTTCGCACAGCAGAAGGGGGGAGCAGCGAAGCTGCTCGGGGGGGTGTCTCATAACAGGATGCGGCGGTAGTCGGCCAGAACCTGGCCCAGATAGGCGTTGAAGCGCGCGGCCGCGGCCCCGTCGATGACACGGTGGTCGTACGACAGCGACAGCGGCAGCAGCAGGCGCGGCACGAACTGCTTGCCGTCCCAGACCGGCTTCGTGGCGCTCTTCGACAGGCCGAGGATGGCCACCTCGGGCGCATTGATGATCGGCGTGAAGTGCGTGCCGCCGATGCCGCCCAGCGATGAAATCGAGATGCTGCCGCCCTGCATGTCGGCCGCGCCGAGCTTGCCATCGCGCGCCTTCTTCGCCAACTCGCCCATCTCCTGGCTGATCTGGAGGATGCCCTTCCTGTCGGCATCCTTCAGCACCGGGACGACCAGCCCGTTGGGCGTGTCGGCCGCGAAGCCGATGTGGAAGTACTGCTTGTAGACCAGCGCGTCGCCGTCGAGGCTGGCGTTGAACTCGGGGAACTTCTTCAGCGCCGCGACCACCGCCCTGATGACGAAGGCCAGCATCGTGACCTTGACGCCCGACTTCTCGTTCTCCTTGTTGGTGGAGACGCGGAAGGCTTCGAGCTCGGTGATGTCGGCCTCGTCGTTGTTGGTGACGTGCGGGATCTGCACCCAGTTGCGGTGCAGGTTGGCGCCGCTGATCTTCTTGATGCGCGACAGTTCCTTGCGCTCGACCGGGCCGAATTTGGCGAAGTCCACCTTCGGCCACGGCAGCAGGTCGAGCCCGCCGCCGCCGGACTTGGCGGCCGGCGCCTTGGCGGCCTGGGCCTTCGTCTGCGCGTCGCCGGCCAGCACGGCGCGGGTGAAGCTCTGCACGTCGGCCTGCGTGATGCGGCCCTTGGGGCCCGAGCCCTTGACCTCGGCCAGCGGCACGCCGAGTTCGCGGGCGAACTTGCGCACCGACGGCGACGCATGCGGCAGCGGCCCGGGCGTGTGGGTGGCAGCCGGGTCGTGTGCCGGCAGCGGCGTAGCCGCCGGAGTACTGGCGGGAGCATCCTTTTGTGGTGCTTGGCTTGCAGGCGCTGTGGCCCTATCCTCCTCGGGGGATGCGGCGGCAGGCGCCGGCGAAGGCGTAGCGGCCGCGCTGCCTTCGAGCACCGCGATCAGGGCGCCGATGTTGACCTTATCGCCGACCTGGACCTTGAGCTGCTTGAGCGTGCCGCCGGCCGACGACGGGATCTCCATCGATGCCTTGTCCGATTCGACGGTGATCAGTGACTGCTCGGCGGCGATGGTGTCGCCGGGCTTCACCAGCACCTCGATGACGGCGACGTCCTTAAAGTCGCCGATGTCGGGCACGCGCACCTCGACCGGGCCGGCCGCGGCGGCCGGCGCGGATGCAGGAGCGGCTGGTGCCGGTGCCGGTGCCGCGCCCTCACCCCGGCCCTCTCCTGCCGCAGCGGAAGCGGGGGCCGCCGCGGGAGCGGGAGCCGGAGCGGACGAGGCTCCGGCCTCGGCTTCGAGCGTCAGGATGACGGAGCCTTCGGAGACCTTGTCGCCGATTTTCACCTTCAGTTCCTTGACCACGCCGGCGGCGGACGACGGGATCTCCATCGACGCCTTGTCCGACTCGACCGTGATCAGCGACTGCTCGGCGCGCACCGTGTCGCCGGCCTTGACCAGCACCTCGATGACCGCGACCTCGTCGAAGTCGCCGATGTCGGGGACCTTGATTTCTACCAATGCCATTCGAATGTCTCCGCGCGCGGGCTCAGGCGTACAGGGGGTTGATCTTGTCGGCCTGGATGCCGTACTTCTGGATCGCCTCGGCGACCTTGGCCACCGGCAGCACGCCGTCCTCGGCCAGCGCCTTGAGCGCGGCAACGACGATGTAGTGGCGGTTGATCTCGAAGTGCTCGCGCAGCCTGGTGCGGAAGTCGCTGCGGCCGAAGCCGTCGGTGCCCAGCACCTTGTAGGTGCGGTCCTTGGGCACGAACGCGCGGATCTGGTCCACGTAGTTCTTGATGTAGTCGGTCGAGGCGACGACCGGGCCGGCATGCCTGCCGAGCTGCTGCGCGACGAACGGCACGCGCGGCGTCTCGGTCGGGTGCAGCAGGTTCCAGCGCTCAGCCTCCTGGCCGTCGCGGGCCAGTTCGTTGAAGCTCGGCGCGCTCCAGACGTTGGCCGATACGCCCCACTCTTCTTCCAGCAGTTTCCTGGCGGCGATGGACTCGCGCAGGATCGTGCCCGAGCCCAGCAGGTTGACGCGCGGCTTGTCGCCGGCGGCGCCCTCTTCGAGCAGGTAGAGGCCCTTGATGATCTCTTCCTCGGTGCCGGCCTTCAGGCCCGGCTGCGGGTAGTTCTCGTTGAGCAGGGTCAGGTAGAAGAACACGTTCTCCTGCCTCTCGACCATGCGCACCAGGCCGTGGTGCAGGATGACGGCGACTTCGTGGGCGAAGGTCGGGTCGTAGCTCACACAGTTCGGGATCGTGCCGGCCAGCACATGGCTGTGGCCGTCCTCGTGCTGCAGGCCCTCGCCGTTGAGCGTGGTACGTCCCGACGTGCCGCCGAGCAGGAAGCCGCGCGCCTGCATGTCGCCGGCGGCCCAGGCCAGGTCGCCGACGCGCTGGAAGCCGAACATCGAGTAGTACACGTAGAACGGGATCATGATCCGGTTATTCGTGCTGTAGCTCGTGGCCGCGGCGATCCAGCTGGCCATGCCGCCGGCCTCGTTGATGCCTTCCTGCAGGATCTGGCCGGCCTTGTCTTCCTTGTAGTACATGACCTGGTCCTTGTCGACCGGGGTGTACAGCTGGCCCTTGGGGTTGTAGATGCCGATCTGGCGGAACAGCCCTTCCATGCCGAAGGTGCGGGCCTCGTCGACCAGGATCGGCACGACGCGCGGGCCGATCTGCTTGTCGCGCAGCAGCTGCGTGAGAAAGCGCACGTAGGCCTGGGTGGTCGAGATCTCGCGGCCCTCGGCCGTCGGCTCGATCACGGCCTTGAAGGTCTCCAGCGGCGGGATCGCGAACGACTCGCTTGCCTTGGTGCGGCGGTGTGGCAGGTAGCCGCCGAGCGCCTTGCGGCGTTCGTGCAGGTACTTCATCTCCGGCAGGTCGTCGGAGGGCTTGAAGAACGGCACCTCGGCCAGCTTGTCGTCGGGGATCGGGATGCCGAAGCGGTCGCGGAAGTAGCGGATGTCCTCGTCCTGCAGCTTCTTGGTCTGGTGCGCGGTGTTCTTGCCTTCGCCGCTCTTGCCCATGCCGTAGCCCTTGACGGTCTTGACGAGCAGCACGGTCGGCTGGTTCCTGTGGTGGTGCGCGGCGTGGAACGCGGCGTAGACCTTCTGCGCATCGTGGCCGCCGCGGCGCAGCGCCCAGACCTCGTCGTCGCTCAGGTGCTCCACCAGCTTGGCGGTGCGCGGGTCGCGCTCGAAGAAGTTCTTGCGCACGAAGGCGCCGTCGTTGGCCTTGAAGGCCTGGTAGTCGCCGTCGAGCGTGTCCATCATCAGCTTGCGCAGCGCACCGTCCTTGTCCCTGGCGAGCAGCGGATCCCAGTTGCTGCCCCACAGCAGCTTGATGACGTTCCAGCCCGAGCCGCGGAACTCGCCTTCGAGCTCCTGCACGATCTTGCCGTTGCCGCGCACCGGGCCGTCCAGGCGCTGGAGGTTGCAGTTGACGACGAAGATCAGGTTGTCCAGCCCTTCGCGCGCGGCCAGGCCGATCGCGCCCAGGCTCTCCGGCTCGTCCATCTCGCCGTCGCCGAGGAAGGCCCAGACCTTGCGCTGGCTCGTGTCGGCGATGCCGCGGGCATGCAGGTACTTGAGGAAGCGCGCCTGGTAGATGGCCATCAGCGGGCCCAGGCCCATCGAGACGGTCGGGAACTGCCAGAACTCCGGCATCAGCTTCGGATGCGGATAGCTGGAGAGACCTTTGCCGTCCACCTCCTGGCGGAAGTTCAGCAGGTTCTCTTCGCTCAGGCGGCCTTCGAGGAAGGCGCGGGCGTAGATGCCGGGCGACGAGTGGCCCTGGATGTAGAGCAGGTCGCCGCCGTGCGTGCCGCCGTTGTCGGTATCGTCAGCATGCCAGAAATGGTTGAAGCCGGCCGCGAACATGTGGGCCAGCGAGGCGAAGGACGAGATGTGGCCGCCCAGGTCGCCGCCGTCCTCGGGGTGCAGGCGGTTGGCCTTGACCACCATGGCCATGGCGTTCCAGCGCATGTAGGCGCGCAGCCGGCCTTCGAGTTCGAGGTTGCCGGGGCTGCGGGCCTCCTGCGACGGCTCGATGGTGTTGACGTAGCCCGTCGTGGCCGAGAACGGCAGGTCGATGCTGTTCTGCCGCGCCGTCTCCAGCAGCTGCTCGATCAGGAAGTGCGCACGCTCCGCGCCTTCGGACTCGATCACCGCCGCCAGCGCATCCACCCATTCGCGGGTCTCCTGCTGGTCGATGTCTTGGGAATCGTTCGCGGCCGAGCCGGCCAGCTTGTCGGGAAGGGCTGACATGGGGGATGTCTCCTCAGGAATTAGGGCATTGTGCGCAGCGGCACGGGCTGTACTGCATCCGGAAGTTTCGCATATTTTCATGCCATTCCGAATGGTGCCTTTTCATCTTGTAATATGAAATATTGCTGCCAAGCAGCATGGACAAAGGCTTCTCCGGCAACCCAGGCATGGTCAGCAGGGCGCGTGGCACTTCTCCGTACACTCGTGCGATGCCTGCCTCCGAACCCGCGCCGCCCCCGTTCGCCGCGCCTTCCACCCGCTCCGGCTCCGCCACCGCCGCCTGGTGGCGCAGCTGGTGGCGCTCGCAGTCGCCGACCTGGCAGGACCGCTTCGCCCTGCTGGTGCCGCTGGCAGCGGTCCTGCTGTTCATGGCGGCGATCGTCTCGGCCTTCTGGTACCTGCGGCTGGAGGAGACCGACCGCGAGCAGGAGGCCGTCAAGCGCGACCTCGAATACGGCCAGCAGCGCCTGCGCCTGCGCCTGCTGGAGCGGCAGGAGCAGCTCATGCGCATCGCGCGCGACATCTCCAACCAGGAGCTGGACCGGGTCGGCTTCGTGAGCCGGGCCGAAGCGCTGATCTCGCAGTACCCCGAGCTGCAGGCCGTGAGCTGGATCGACGAGAGCGAGCGCATCGTCGCGAGCCACGCGGCGCCCACGGTACCGTCGAACCAGCTGCGGGTGTCCGGCGAGGCGCTGAAGCCCGGCGAGACCGAAAGCTTCTTCTCGCTGGCGCGCGACCTGTCGCAGCCCGTGTACTCGCAGCCTGCGGGCGGCCTGGACCCTGCGCCGCTGCTGCAGCTGCACGTGCCGCTCACCGGCGACGGCCGCTTCGCCGGCGTGGTGCTGGCCGAGTATTCGATCGACAGCCTGCTGCGCTACGGCATGCCGACCGAGGTGTTGTCGCGCTACGCAGTCACGTTCGTCGACGGCAGCCACGGCCTGCTGGCCGGCACGCCGCTGCCGGCGCGCGGGCCGGCCAGCCGGTGGCTTCCCTGGCGGCCGCGCACCATCGCCTACGAGACGCCGGTGTCGCCGGTCGGCAACGGCATGCTGGTGCGGGCGCAGGCCTACCGCACCTCTCCCGGCATCGTGGGCAGCGGGCTCTTCTGGCTGGTCGGCACGCTGAGCGCCCTGACCGCCTGGACGCTGATCGCCACCTGGGGCCACACCCGCCGCCGGCTGCGTGCGCAGGCGGCCCTGGTCGAGGAGACCAACTTCCGCCGCGCGATGGAGAACTCCATCCTCACCGGCATGCGGGCGCTCGACATGAGCGGCCGCATCACCTACGTGAACGCGGCCTTCAGCCAGATGACCGGATGGAGCGCGCAGGAGCTGGTCGGCCAGACCGCGCCCTTCTCGTTCTGGCCCGAATCCGACTACGAGACGCTCGACCAGCGCCTGCGCGACGAACTCGGCGGCAAGACCACGCAGGGCGGCTTCCAGGTGCGCATGAAGCGCAAGAACGGCTCGGTGTTCGACGCGCGCATGTACCTGTCGCCGCTGATCGACGCGCGCGGCCACCAGACCGGCTGGATGACCTCGGTCACCGACATCACCGAGCCCAACCGCATCCGCGCGCAGCTGTCGGCCTCCTACGAACGCTTCACCGTGGTGCTGGAGGCGCTCGACGCATCGGTGTCGGTCGCGCCGCTGGGCAGCACCGAGCTGCTGTTCGCCAACAAAATGTACCGCCAGTGGTTCACCGAGGGCGGCGCCAACGGCCATCTGCGGCTGGTGGCCCAGGCCGGCGTGCCCGACTCCAGCCCCGGCGCCGATGGCGACGACGAGGTCGACGGCTTCATGGGCCTGCCGACCGACACCCTGACCTCGGCGCAGACCGGCAATGCCGAGATCTTCGTGGAGGAACTCGGGAAGTGGCTCGAAGTGCGGTCGCGCTACTTCAACTGGGTGGACGGCCGCCTCGCGCAGATGGTGATCGCCACCGACATCACGCCGCGCCGGCACGCCGAGGAGCAGGCCGCCCAGCAGGCCGAGCGGGCGCAGTCGGTCAGCCGGCTCATCACCATGGGCGAGATGGCGTCGAGCGTGGCGCACGAGCTGAACCAGCCGCTGTCGGCCATCAGCAACTACTGCGGCGGCATGGCCTCGCGCATCAAGAGCGGCAACATCACCGAGGAGGCGCTGCTCGCGGCGCTCGACAAGACCGCGCACCAGGCCCAGCGTGCCGGCCAGATCATCCAGCGCATCCGCAGCTTCGTGAAGAAGAGCGAGCCCAACCGCACGCTGTCCGACGTGGCCGGCATCGTGGACGAGGCGGTCGAGCTCGCGCAGATCGAGCTGCGCCGCCGCAACGTGCGCCTCTCCCACTATGTCGCCGCCCGCCTGCCGGCCATCATGGCCGACCCGATCCTCATCGAGCAGGTGCTGGTCAACCTGCTGAAGAACGGCGCCGAATCCATCGACCAGGCCGAGCGCCCGCTGGCCCGGCGCAACGTCGAACTGCGCGTGGTGCCGCGCGTGCAGGAGGACGTCGCCGGCATCGAGTTCTCGGTCCAGGACTCCGGCCAGGGCCTCGCGCCCGAAGTGCTGGAGCGGCTCTACGAAGCCTTCTTCTCCACCAAGTCCGAAGGCATGGGCATCGGCCTGAATCTGTGCCGCAGCATCGTCGAGTCGCACCACGGCAGGATGCAGGCGCAGAACCTCTACAATGCCGCCGACGAGATAACGGGCTGCCGGTTCACCTTCTGGATACCGCTTGCCAAGCCCGGCGACGGCACCGCGAATCCCGCAGCGGCCGCCGCATCCAACAAGAGGACGAATGCATGAGCTTGATCCCGAAGAAGGGCACCATCTACGTTGTCGACGACGACGAAGCAGTCCGCGATTCGCTCCAATGGCTGCTGGAAGGCAAGGACTACCGGGTACGGTGCTTCGATTCGGCTGAAAGCTTTCTCGCCCGCTACGACCCGCGCGACGTGGCCTGCCTGCTGGTGGACATCCGCATGGGCGGCATCACCGGCCTCGAACTCCAGGACCGCCTGATCGAACGCAAGAGCCCGCTGCCCATCGTCTTCATCACCGGCCACGGCGACGTGCCGATGGCGGTCAACACGATGAAGAAGGGTGCGCTCGACTTCATCCAGAAGCCCTTCAAGGAGGAAGAGCTGCTGGCCCTGGTGGAGCGCATGCTCGACCGCGCGCGCGACGCCTTCGCCGAGCACCAGCAGGCCGCCAGCCGCGGCGCCCTGCTGGCCAAGCTGACCGGCCGCGAATCGCAGGTGCTCGAACGCATCGTCGCCGGCCGCCTCAACAAGCAGATCGCCGACGACCTCGGCATCAGCATCAAGACGGTGGAGGCCCACCGCGCCAACATCATGGAGAAGCTCGGCGCCAACACCGTGGCCGACCTGCTCAAGATCGCGCTGGGCCAGAACGCTCCCAAGGCCTGAGAATACGCCTCTGTCTTCTGCCGCCCGCCACAGGCTCGCCCGGCGGGCGTTTTCTTTTCCGCCATCCCGATCCCGACCCCCATGACCGCACAACTCATCGACGGCAACGCCCTCTCCCGCCAACTGCGCGCCGACGTGGCCCGGCGCGCGGCCGCGCTCAAGGCCCGCGGCGTGACGCCGGGCCTGGCCGTGGTGCTGGTGGGCGACAACCCGGCCAGCCAGGTCTACGTGCGCAACAAGGTCAGGGCCTGCGAGGACAGCGGCCTGCATTCGGTGCTGGAGAAGTACGATGCCGACCTGTCCGAGGCCGACCTGCTCGCGCGCGTGGAGGCGCTCAACGACGACCCGGCCATCCACGGCATCCTGGTACAGCTGCCGCTGCCCAGGCACATCGACGCGCAGAAGGTCATCGAGGCCATCTCGCCGGCCAAGGACGTGGACGGCTTCCACGTGGCCAGCGCAGGCGCCCTCGTCACCGGCACGCCCGGCTTCTGGCCCTGTACGCCCTACGGCTGCATCAGGATGCTCGAATCCATCGGCTACGACCTGCGCGGCAAGCATGCGGTCGTCATCGGCCGCAGCAACATCGTCGGCAAACCGATGGCCCTGATGCTGCTGCAGAAGAACGCGACGGTGACGGTCACCCACAGCGCCACGCCCGACCTTGCCCACTTCACCCGTGACGCCGACGTGGTCGTCGCTGCCGTGGGCAAGCGCAACGTGCTGACGGCCGACATGGTCAAGCCCGGCGCCGTAGTGATCGACGTGGGCATGAACCGCGACGACGAAGGCAAGCTCTGCGGCGACGTGGACTTCGAGGGCGTGAAGGAAGTGGCCGGCTGGATCACGCCCGTGCCCGGCGGCGTGGGTCCGATGACGATCACGATGCTGCTGGTCAATACGCTGGAGGCGGCGGAGCGGTCCTGAACCCTGTGCGCCGGGCTATAATCGCCGGCTTCGGAGCGTAGCGCAGTCTGGTAGCGCATCTGGTTTGGGACCAGAGGGTCGCGAGTTCGAATCCCGCCGCTCCGACCAGCAGTGAAAAGAAGGGGCCAGGCCGGGGCGGCCTGGCCCCTTCTTCTTTCCCAGCCGGCCAAGCTCGCATTGCGCGGCGGCCGCGATGACCCGGGGGGGCGCCGCCGCCCCTGCGCTAGAATCGGGCGGTCGGGGCTTGCAGGCGCATGGCTGCAAGCCCTTTGTTTTCCGGTACCGTGCCGGCTCCACGGACAGTTCCCGCCCTCCACGCGAGCGACTTGACGGCAGCCCCATGGGTTCTACGATCAGGCTGCGGCATCCTCAGCACAACGACCATGTCCAGTTACAACGCTCCCTTTGAAATCCATGTCCACGGCGATGTTCCGCTGCGCGCGGACGTGCGCTTCGAGCAGATCCAGGAGGCGCTGAAGCCGCTCTGGAAATACGCGGGAGCCCGCTCGCTGGCCGACGGCGCGGCCAGCGTGTACGAAGACGAGCCCGGCATCGAGTTCGACGCGCGCGAGCGCCTGCTGCGCATCTGCTGGACGGTGCATGGCGACGAGGACTTCCGCCAGTCGCTCGACGAGATGTGCATGAACCTCAACGACCTCGCCGAACAGGGCGCGGCGCTGGAAATCTCGTTTTACGACACCGAGTTCGACGAGGAGGAAGAGGACGACGGCACCGAGTCGCGCGACGACTTCGTGATGCTCTTCGTCGGCCCGAACCCCGCGGCCATCATGCAGGTGCAGCGCGACCTGCTGGTGCAGGACGTGGTGCAGATGATGGAGCGCCACTTCGACGGCTCCGAACTCGGCGGCGTGGTCGCCGAGATCGACAAGCTGTTCAGCCAGCGCTTCGACGCGCTGGTCAATTCGCTCGAAATCGGCAAGCCGCCGCGCGGCCCGGGCGGCGCCGGCAGCAGTGGCCACGGCGGACGCCGGCCGCGGCACCTGCACTGAATATACTCCCATCCCTGCCACCCGCTGGCGCGCCCTGCATGTGCGCTGGCGCCATATACCCCCCTTAAGCGGCCGGCGCCGCGATGCCCATGCGGCGCCGCAGCCGCTGGGCGTCAGCCTGACCACCCGGCCGCCCGGCCGCGCGCAGTTGCATGCCCAGCCGGGCCAAGCGCGCCGGGATGCGTGCGGCGCGTGGATGGCGGCGCGGTCCCACACGGCCGCCGCCGCCGTTCACGTACAGTCACGCATCGCCGGCCGGCCCGGCCGCGCCAACCATCCGCGGACGCCATGAACACGCCCGAACTGCAGCGCAAGTCCTTCCTTCTCCTTCTGGTCGGCGTGAGCATTGCCTTCCTGGCGATCCTGGCGCCGTTCTACGGCGCGGTGTTCTGGGGCATGGTGCTGGCCATCGTGTTCGCGCCGCTGCAGCGCCGGCTGCTCCAGCGCTTCGGCGAGCGGCGGGCCACGCTGGCGGCCCTGGTCACGCTGAGCGTGGTGCTGCTGATCGTGATCCTGCCCACGGCGCTGGTCGCCGTGTCGCTCACACAAGAGGCGATGGTGGTATACGAGAAACTCAAGTCCGGCCAGGTCAACGTCGGCATCTACTTCCAGCAGATCGTGGCCGCCCTGCCGGCCTGGGCCGTGTCGCTGCTGGACCGGCTGGGCCTGGGCGACGCCGGCGCGCTGCAGGCCAAGCTCTCCAGCGCGGCCGTGCAGGGCAGCCAGTACTTCGCCACGCAGGCGCTCAGCATCGGGCAGAACACCTTCCAGTTCATCGTCGACTTCGGCGTGATGCTCTACCTGCTGTTCTTCCTGCTGCGCGACGGTCCCTACCTGACCAACCGCATCCGCCGCGCCGTGCCGCTGGACGACGGCCACAAGCGCAGCCTGGGCAGCAAGTTCGCCACCGTGATCCGCGCCACGGTCAAGGGCAACATCGCCGTGGCCGTCGCGCAGGGCCTGCTGGGCGGCCTGGCGTTCTGGTTCCTCGGCATCCAGGGCGTGATGCTGTGGACGGTGCTGATGGCCTTCCTGTCGCTGCTGCCGGCCGTGGGCGCGGGCATCGTCTGGCTGCCGGTGGTCATCTACTTCCTGGCCACCGGCGCGACCTGGCAAGGGGTCGGCCTCATCGTCTATGGCGTCGTGGTGATCGGCCTGGTCGACAACATCCTGCGCCCCCTCCTGGTCGGCAAGGACACGCAGATGCCCGACTACGTCGTGCTGATCAGCACCCTGGGCGGCATGGCGCTCTTCGGGCTCAACGGCTTCGTGATCGGACCGGTGGTGGCCGCGCTCTTCATCGCCTGCTGGGACCTGTTCGCCGGCCCGACGCCGGCCGCGCCGCCTTCGGCCTCGGCGCGCTGATGCAGCAGCCCGGACTCTTTGCCGACGACGAACCGGCGCCCGGGCTTGGCGGCGGCCCGGTCGAACCCGCCGCCCCACCGGCGGCGCCGCGCCGCCGCGCGGCCCTCGCTGCCGTGGAGCCGCTGCCGCCCGATGCCGCGCTGGAGGCGCTGGCCGCCGCGCTGCCGCCCACGCTGCGGCTCGGCACCTCGTCGTGGTCCTACCCGGGCTGGGACGGCCTGGTCTGGAAGGGGCCGCACAGCGAATCGCTGCTCGCGCGCAAGGGCTTGGCCGCCTACGCCCGGCACCCGCTGCTGCGCACCGTCAGCCTGGACCGCGCCTTCTACCGCCCGCTCACCGCCACGCAGTACGCCGGCCTGGCAGCCCAGGTGCCGGAGGACTTCCGCTTCGTCGTCAAGGCGCCCAACCTCGTCACCGAGGCCACGGTGCGCGACGACAACGGCCGCCCCACGCGCGAGAACGCCGCCTTCCTCGACCCGGCGCTGGCCGTCTCCGAAGTCGCCCGGCCGCTGATCGAGGGGCTGGGCGCGCAGCTCGGCGTGCTGGTGTTCCAGCTCAGCCCGCTGCCTTTCGCCTGGCTCGGCGACCTGCCTCGCTTCCTCGACCGGCTGCATGCCCTGCTGCACGCCCTGCCGGACCTGCGCGAAGCCGCCCCCGGCGCCATCGTGGCGGTGGAAGTGCGCAACCCCGAACTGCTGCGCGAACCGGGCCTGCCCGACGTGCTGCGCGCCACCGGCGCCACCTACTGCCTGGGCCTGCATGCGCGGCTGCCGCCGATCGAGGAACAGCTCGGCCTGCTGCGCAGGCTCTGGCCCGGCCCGCTGGTCTGCCGCTGGAACCTGCACCGGCGCCACGGCCGGCAGGGCTACGCGAACGCCGAGAAGCTCTACGCGCCCTTCGACCGCATCCACGATCCGGACGACGCCACGCGCGACGTGCTGGCCCGCACGATCGCCGGCTTTGCCAGCAGGGGCCAGCCCGTCTTCGTCACCGTGAGCAACACCGCCGAGGGCTCGGCGCCGCTGTCGCTGCGCGCGCTGGCCGAAGCGGTGCGCGAGCACCGGTAGACGCCCGCGCCCCGGGCCAGCAGACGCCGCGCGAGGGCCGCCCCGCAGCGCTGGCGTCGTCCCCCTGCCCGCAGCGCGCAGCGCTGCGAGAGCGGGGGGAAGCGGCGCAGCCGCCCAGGGGGTGTCGTCTCATCCTCGCTCGACCACCTCGTCGGGCAGGCGCCGCACCGGCAGCTGCGCCAGCAGCATCACCAGGCCGCCGACCGCGAAGCTCGCGCCGATGGCCAGACGGTAGGCGTCCAGCACGCCGTGCTGCGCGGCCGGCGCCAGGCCTGCCAGCGCGCTCAGGCCGCCTTCGGACCAGGCCGCGGCGCTGGCGCCGAGCGTGCCGCCCGGCCAGCGCCACTGCAGCACGCCGCCCATCACCGCGCCCGACACCGCCACGCCGGCCACGCCGCCGAGCGAGCGCAGGAACGACATCGTGGCCGTGGCCGCGCCCAGCTGGCCGCGCGGCACGGCGTTCTGCACGATGACCGTGGCATTCGGCATGCCGACGCCCATGCCCAGGCCCAGCAAGACCAGCGCCGCGCCGAAGGCCGCGGCCGGCGCGCCCGCGAAGGCGCATACGGCCAGCAGCGCCAGGCCCGCGCCTTCCAGCGCAACGCCGATGCGCAGCGCCCGCTGGAAGCGGCCGGTGCGCGCCACCAGCCGCCCGCCGACCGCCGCGCTCACCACCATGCCCGCCACCTGCGGCAGCATCAACAGCCCGGCCTCGGCCGGCTGCCGGCCCAGCACCAGCTGCAGGTAGAGCGGCAGAAAGACCAGGGCGCCCATCATCGCGAACGCCATGGCGGCGGTCGCCAGCACGCCGGCGCGGAAGGCCGGCACGCCGAACAGCGACAGGTCCATCAGCGGCTCGGCCACGCGCCGCTCCACCGCCACGAAGGCCGCCAGCAGCACCAGCGCGCCGGCGGCCAGCCCCGCCATCCGCCACGACGCCCAGGCGATGCCGTGGCCGCCCAGCAGCCGCGCCGCCAGCCACAGCAGCGTGGCCGCGGCCAGCAGCGCGGCGCCGGCCGTGTCGATGCGCCGGCCGCTGCGCGCCGCCGCGCGCGGCGCGCGCCCGAGCGCCACCAGCAGCAGCGCGAGCGCGACGGCGCCGACCGGCAGGTTGACGTAGAACACCCAGCGCCAGGACAGCGCCTGCGTGAGCAGCCCGCCCAGCGCCGGGCCGACGACGCTGCACACGGCGAAGGCGCCGGTGAACAGGCCCTGCCAGCGCGCCCGCTCGCGCGGGCCGACCAGGTCGCCGATGGTGGTCTGCGACAGCGTCATCAGCCCGCCGGCGCCCAGCCCCTGCAGCGCGCGAAAGACGATCAGCTCCGGCATCGACCGCGCCAGCCCGCAGAGCGCCGATGCGGCCAGGAAGATGCCGATGCTGACCACGAACAGCGGCCGGCGGCCGTGGATGTCGGACAGCCGCCCATAGAGCGGCGTGCTCACCGTCGAGGCGACCATGAAGGCCGTCGCCACCCAGGGCAGGTGCGCCAGGCCGCCGAGATCGCTGGCCATGCGCGGCAGCGCCGCAGCCACGATATTCTGGTCGAGCGCGGACAGCACCATCGCCAGCATCAGGCCGGCGACGGCGATGCGCAGCACCACCGGCGATACCGGTCCAAGACCCTGGGCGGGTTGCGGAAAAGAAGTTGCGGTTTGCGCTGCCAATGCCTGCTTCATAATATATTTAGATATATCGTTTTTAGCACGGATCGAGCAACACGATGGCACCCCGGGATTTCTTCGACGATGCATCGGCCGCGCCGGCCGCCCGCCGGCGCGGCGGCGGCCGCGTCTTCGGCCACGGTGGCCTGCGGCTGGTGCTGCTGCACCTGCTGGCCGAGCGGCCGCGCCATGGCTATGAACTGATCAAGGGCATCGAGGAACGCCTCGGCGGCACCTACAGCCCGAGCCCCGGCGTGGTCTACCCCACGCTCACGCTGCTGGAGGAGACCGGCCTGGCGAGCGTGGAAGGCACCGACGGCGCGCGCAAGCGCTACGCCGCCACCGACACGGGCCGCGCCTTCCTGCAGAGCCACCAGGCCGAGGTCGACGCCGAACTCGCCCGCCTCGACGCCCACGCCGGCGGCCATGCCGAGCGCCCGCCGCAGGTGGTGCGTGCATTGCACAACCTGAAGTTCGCCGTCCACCTGCGGCTGGGCCGCGGCCCGCTCACCGCAGCGCAGGCCACGGCCTTCGCTGCGGTACTCGACGATGCCGCCCGGCGCATCGATGCGATCGAATGACAAGGACAGATAACCCCACGAGTAAACCCCGCCAGCGCGCTTGTCTTAAGTGCGGTGGCAACCTTCTCCCAGGAGTATCTTATGACCGAACCCGTCACCTTCGCCCCGGGCGACCGCACGCCGCAGCGCGTGCGCCATGAACTGCGCTTTCGCCGGCTGTCCGTACGCAGCGCCGAGCGCATCACGCCGTCGCTGGTGCGCGTCACGCTGCAGGGCGCCGAACTGGCCGGCTTCGCCAGCGCCGGCTTCGACGACCACGTGAAGCTGTTCTTCCCCGACCCGTCCACCGGCCGCCTCGTCGTGCCCAACGGCCCGCCGGGCAGCCCGGGCTGGAGCAGCGGCCCGCGGCCGATCGCGCGCGACTACACCCCGCGCCGCTACGACGCGGCCGCCGGCACGCTGGAGATCGACTTCGCCATCCACGAGGCAGGGCCGGCGACCGCCTGGGCGCTGCAGGCTGCGCCCGGCCAGGAGATCGGCCTGGGCGGCCCACGCGGCTCCTTCGTCGTGCCCACGGGTTTCGATGCCCACCTGCTGGTCGCCGACGACACCGGCCTGCCGGCCGTCGCGCGCCGCCTGGCCGAACTGCCGGCCGGCACCCGCGCCATCGTCATCGTCGAGGTCGACAGCGAAGCCGACCAGATCCCGCTGCCCTCGGCCGCGACCGTCGACCTGGGCTGGGTCTACCGCCTGGGCGCCCCGGCCGGGGAGCCGCAGCGTCTGCTGGCCGCGGTGCAGGCGCTGCAGTGGCCGCAGGGCGACGTCTACAGCTGGGTCGCCGCCGAGGCCACGGCGGCCCGCGCGCTGCGCGCCCACCTAGTCGGCGAGCGCGGCGCCAACCCACGCTGGGTTAAGGCCGCGGGCTACTGGCGCCGCGGCGAGGCCGGCGCACACGAGAAGATCGAAGATTGAGGGGTATGTGTGCAGCGCAGGCGTATCTCGCCCGCTGCAAGCCCATACCCCCTTACCGGGTAGCCCGTCAGCGCTGGCGGATCAGCCCTTCCTGCGCGACTGAGGCGACCAGCCGGCCGTCGCGGCCGTAGATGCAGCCGCGGCAGAAGCCGCACGCATTCTGCGCCGAGGGCGACTCGGCCACGTAGAGCAGCCCGTCGTCGAGCGGAAGTCGCGGTGGAACCACATCGCGCCGGCCCGGGGTCGCGCACGTCCAGCGGGCTCGCGCCAGCACGGCGCGGGCATCGGGCGGCAGCCGGTCGCGGGCCTTCCCGCGGCGACCGCGGAATGACCCCTCGCCGCCGCTTGACCGCTTCGATCGTCGCACGATGACCGCAGGGAAAACAAACCGAATACGCGTGCCGCTTGAACCCCGACGCTCTGCCGCAAAATGCACGGCATGAGCAATCCCCTCCTCGACTTCACCGACCTGCCGCTGTTCGACCGGATCCGGCCCGAGCACGTGGCGCCCGCCATCGACACTCTGCTTGCCGAGGCCGACCGGGCACTCGGCGAAGTCACCGCGCCGGATTACCCGGCGCAGTGGGAGGCGATCGCCCGCGTGCTCGACGTGGCGACCGAGCGCCTGGGCCGCGCCTGGGGTGCCGTGAACCACTTGAACGCCGTGGCCGACACGCCCGAACTGCGCGCCGCCTACAACGAGGCCCTGCCGCGCGTCACGGAGTTCTGGACCCGCCTGGGCGCCGACGAGCGCCTCTACGCCAAGTACAAGGCCATCGACCCGGCCGGGCTCAATGCCGAGCAGCGCCAAGCCCACCGCAACGCGGTGCGCAACTTCGTGCTGTCGGGTGCCGAGCTGACCGGCGACGCCCGGGAGCGCTTCGCCGCCATCCAGGAGCGCCAGGCCGAGCTGAGCCAGAAGTTCAGCGAAAACGCACTCGACGCGACCGATGCCTTCGCCTACTACGCCAGCGCCGACGAACTCGACGGCGTGCCCGAGGACGTGGTCCATGCCGCGCACGCCGCCGCGCAGGCCGAGGGCAAGGACGGCCACAAGCTCACGCTCAAGCTGCCGAGCTACCTGCCGGTGATGCAGTTCGGCCGCCACCGCCCGCTGCGCGAAACGCTCTACCGCGCCTACGTCACCCGTGCATCGGACCAGGCCGAGGGCGACCTCAAGCGCTTCGACAACAGCGCGCTGATCCGCGAGATCCTCGCGCTGCGCAAGGAAGAGGCCCAGCTGCTGGGCTATCCCAACTTCGGCGAGGTCTCGCTCGTGCCGAAGATGGCCGAGTCGCCGGCCGAGGTCGTCGGCTTCCTGCGCGACCTGGCGCGCCGCGCGCGACCGTTCGCCAAGAAGGACGTGGCCGACCTGCGCACCTTCGCTGCCGAGCACCTGGACCTGGACGACCCGCAGCCCTGGGACTGGCCCTTCATCGGCGAACGCCTGAAGGAAGCGCGCTATGCCTTCAGCGAACAGGAGGTCAAGCAGTACTTCACCGCGCCCAAGGTGCTCGCCGGCCTGTTCAAGATCGTCGAGACGCTTTTCGGCGTGGTCATCCGCCGCGATAGCGCTCCGGTCTGGCACCCGGCGGTCGAGTTCTACCGCATCGAACGCGGCGCGCAGCTGGTCGGCCAGTTCTACCTCGACCAGCCGGCGCGCCCGGGCAAGCGCGGCGGCGCCTGGATGGACGACGTGCGCGCCCGCTGGCTGCGGCCCGACACCGGTGCGCTGCAGACGCCGGTCGCGCACCTGGTCTGCAACTTCGCCAGCGGCGTCGGCGGCAAACCGCCGCTGCTCACCCATGACGACGTGACCACTCTCTTCCACGAGTTCGGCCATGGCCTGCACCACATGCTCACCCAGGTCAACGAGCACGATGTCTCGGGCATCAGCGGCGTGGAATGGGACGCGGTGGAACTGCCGAGCCAGTTCATGGAGAACTTCTGCTGGGAATGGGACGTGCTGCGCCACATGACGGCCCACGTCGACACCGGCGAGCCGCTGCCGCGCGCGCTCTACGACAAGATGATCGCCGCGAAGAACTACCAGGCCGGCCTGGGCACGCTGCGGCAGATCGAGTTCGCCCTGTTCGACATGCTGCTGCACACCGAGCACGATCCGGCGCAGGACTTCCTGCCGCTGCTCGACGCGGTGCGCGCCGAGGTCGCGGTGCTGCAGCCGCCGCCGTTCAGCCGCACGGCCCACACCTTCAGCCACATCTTCGCCGGCGGCTATGCGGCGGGCTACTACAGCTACAAGTGGGCCGAGGTGCTGTCGGCCGACGCCTATGCGGCCTTCGAGGAGACCGCACAGCCCGACGGCACGCCCGATCCCGAAACCGGCCGCCGCTACCGCGAGGCCATCCTCGAAGCCGGCGGCAGCCGCCCGGCGATCGAGTCGTTCAAGGCCTTCCGCGGCCGCGCACCCAGTCTCGATGCCTTGCTTCGCCACCAGGGCATGGCCTGACTGCAGAAAGCGAGCCCATGACCAGGACACGCTTCTTCCCACGAGCGATGGCGCCGGCTGCACTGGCACTGGCAGGGCTCGCGGCAACGGGCGCACCGGCGCAGCAGGTCTACCGCAGCGTCGGAGCGGACGGCAAGGTCACGTTCTCGGACCGGCCTCTCGCGGCCGGCACCGCGGCGGCGGCCACGCCGGCAGCCGCGGGCGCCGGCGGCACGGCGCTGCCCTATGAACTCCAGCAGACCGTCGCGCGCTATCCGGTCACGCTCTACTCGGCCGGCGACTGCGCGCCCTGCAGCACCGGCCGCAGCCTGCTGCAGGCCCGCGGTGTCCCCTTCACCGAGCGCACGGTCAATACGCCGGAAGACATCGCCGCGCTGCAGCGCATCCACAACGACACCAGCCTGCCGCTGCTGACCGTGGGAGCACAGCACCTGTCGGGCTTTTCGGATGCGGAGTGGAAGCAGTACCTCGATGCCGCCGGCTATCCGGCGCAATCGCAGTTGCCGCCGGGCTACCGGCCTTCCCAACCCGCGCCGCTGGTCGCCGTGCGCCGGCCATCCACTGCCGCGGTGCCCACAGGACAGGCCGGCGCCCCGCAACCGGCACCCGCCGCGCCCGCGCCGCGCCCGCGCCGCCCCCGGCCGGCACGCCCACGCCGAGCAATCCGGCAGGCATCAGCTTCTAGCCGCCTCAGGCAGCCGCCACGCGGCTTCGTCCAGTCCGCGCGCGACGGCCAGCACTTTTCGCGCAGGCTCGGTCTTGAGGCGGTGGTCGCTCCAGACCTGCCGCCACCGCCGCGCACCCGGCAACCCGTTGCGCAGGCCCAGCATGTGGCGTGCGATGGCGTACCAGGGGGTGCCATGGGCCACAGCCTCGCGCTCCATGTAGCCGACCATGGCCTCCTCGATCGATTCGCGCGTCACCGGCCGCTGCGTGTCGCCGAAGTACCGGGCGTCCCAGGACGCCAGCCACCAGGGGTTGTGGTACGCCTCCCGGCCGACCATCACCCCGTCCACTTTCTCCAATTGCTCGCCGACCTGCGCATCGGTCGTGATGCCGCCGTTGACGTGGAAGCCCAGCGACGGGAAATCCCGCTTGAGCTGCTGCACGACGCCATAGCGCAACGGGGGGATGTCACGGTTGTCCTTGGGCGACAGGCCCTTGAGCCAGGCGTTGCGTGCATGCACGATGAAGGTCTCGCAGCCCGCCTCGGCCACCGTACCGACGAAGTCGCGGACGAAGCCGTAGTCCTCCATCGCATCGATGCCGATGCGGTGCTTGACGGTCACCGGGATCGCGACCGCATCGCGCATCGCCTTCACGCCGTCGGCCACGAGGGCCGGCTCGGCCATCAGGCAGGCACCGAAGGCACCGCGCTGCACCCGCTCGCTCGGACAGCCGCAGTTCAGGTTGACCTCGTCGTAGCCCCAGCCGGCGCCCAGCCGCGCGCTCTGCGCCAGCGCGGCGGGCTCGCTGCCTCCGAGCTGCAGCGCAACCGGGTGCTCCTCAATGTTGAACCGCAGGTGTCGGACGACGTCGCCATGCAACAGCGCGCCGGTCGTGACCATCTCGGTATAGAGCACGGCTCGGCGGGACAGCAGCCGGTGCAGATAGCGGCAATGGCGGTCAGACCAGTCCAGCATCGGGGCCACCGACAGCGTCGGCCTGCGGCCGGTCAGGGCACCGGGCTTTCGATCCGTTTCAGCATCCATGGCGAACATGCCGCTCGCATAGTCGGCGACGGTATGCATCGGGAAAAGAAAAACTCCCGTAAACACTGGTTCTACGGGAGTCGGATATTGGTGGGTGATACATGGATCGAACATGTGACCCCTGCCGTGTGAAGGCAGTGCTCTACCGCTGAGCTAATCACCCTTGTGTAGCACTGTTGCGCTCAACAGCCCTCGATTATGGCACAGTTTTTTCGACATTCCGCCAGATCGTGCGGTTTGCGCTGGATTTATCGAGCTGCACCAGGATGGCCTCGTGCAGCGACAACTCCTGCTCATTGGCAGCCAGCACCGGCAGCACGAAGCTGCGCAGATCGATCTCCACCGATCCCGAATTGACGCCCGCTTCGGCCACTTCCTCGATCAGCAGAGCATCCTGACCACGCGTCAGGTTGATGTAGACGTCGGCCAGCAGTTCGGCGTCCAGCAGTGCGCCGTGCAGCGTGCGCCCGGAGTTGTCGACACCCAGCCGATCGCACAGCGCGTCCAGCGAATTGCGCTTGCCCGGAAACAGGTTCTTGGCCAGGGCCAGGGAATCCACCACGCTGCCGACGATGGTGCGCAGCGGGGGCTTGCCTGCGAGTTCGAACTCCTTGTCGAGGAAGCCGACGTCGAACGCCGCGTTGTGGATGATGAGTTCCGCTCCTTCCAGGTAGGCGATGAGTTCTTCGGCCACCTCGTGGAATCGCGGCTTGTCGCGCAGGAACTCGTTGCTAATGCCGTGGACCTTCAGCGCATCCTCGTGGCTGTCGCGGTCCGGGTTCAGGTAGAAGTGCTTGTTGTTGCCGGTCAGCTTGCGCGCGAGCAGTTCGACGCAGCCGATTTCGATCACGCGATCACCGTTCTCCGCCGACAGGCCGGTGGTTTCCGTATCGAGGACGATCTGGCGCATCAGTGGTTCTCCTTCGCGTGGTTGATCGAGTAGCGCGGAATCTCGATCGTCACGTCCTGCTGCGACAGGATCGCCTGGCAGGACAGGCGCGATTGCGGCTCCAGGCCCCACGCACGGTCGAGCAGGTCTTCTTCCGTTTCGTCGGGTTCGCCCAGAGATGCATAGCCTTCGCGCACGACGACGTGGCAGGTGGTGCAGGCGGCGCTCATGTCGCAGGCATGCTCGATGTTCACTCCGTTGTCGAGCAGTGCCTCGCAGATCGACGTGCCAGCCGGTGCCTGCACCTGGGCGCCCTGCGGGCAGTATTCGACGTGGGGCAGGATCTTGATGATGGGCATGGCGAAAAGATGCGTGTGCTCGTCGTTGTCAGAGGGAAGAAACATTGCGGCCTGCCAGCGCTTTCTGGATGCTCTGGTTCATGCGGCGGGCAGCGAACGCCTCGGTACCGCGCGCCAGCGCTTCGGTGGCAGCGGCGATGTCGCGTGCGGCGGCCTGGCCTCCCGCTGCCAGGGCCTCCAGTACGTCGGCCAGCGACGTGATGGCCGATCGTTCGGCGGGCTCCAGGAGCGCGCCGTCCGCATCGAGCGCGGCGCGGGTTGCCAGCAGCATGCGGTCGGCCTCCACGCGGGCTTCGGCCAGGGCGCGCGCCTGCATGTCCTGCTCGGCAGTGCTGAAGCTCTCGCGCAGCATGCGGGTGATCTCGTCGTCCGACAGGCCATAGGACGGCTTGACGTCGATGCTCGCCTCCACGCCGCTCGACTGCTCACGGGCCGACACGCTCAGGAGGCCGTCCGCATCCACGGTGAATGTCACGCGGATGCGCGCCGCGCCTGCCGGCATCGGAGGAATGCCGCGCAACTCGAAGCGCGCCAGGCTGCGGCAGTCCGCCACGAGGTCGCGCTCGCCCTGCACCACGTGCAGCGCGAGTGCCGTCTGTCCGTCCTTGTAGGTGGTGAAGTCCTGGGCCTTGGCCGCAGGAATGGTCTCGTTGCGCGAGATGATGCGCTCGACCAGGCCCCCCATCGTTTCGATGCCGAGCGACAGTGGGATCACGTCGAGCAGCAGGAGGTCGCCTTGCGCGTCATTGCCGGCCAGATGGTTGGCCTGGATCGCGGCGCCGAGCGCCACGACCTCGTCCGGATCGAGGTTGACCAGAGGCTCGCGGCCGAAGAAGGCCTGCACTGCCTCGCGGATCTGGGGCATGCGGGTGGACCCGCCGACCAGCACGACGCCAGCGATCTCTTCACGGGGCAGCCGGGCATCCCGCAGGGCACGCCGCACCGCAGCCAGAGTACGGTCGGTCAGCGGCCTGGTGATCGCGTCGAAGTCGGCGCGGGACACCGATACCTCAAGCCCCCCCCCCTCCAGCGCCGCGCGGAACGGGACCACGGGGGCGGACGTCAACGCTTCCTTCACGGCCCGGGCCGCGATCTGCAACCGGGCCTTGTCCACGGCACTGGCCGCAGCCAGGCCACTGCGCGCCAAGGCCCAGTCCGCGAGCAGGCGATCGTAGTCGTCCCCCCCCAGCGCGGAATCGCCACCCGTGGCCACCACTTCGAAAACGCCGCGCGTCAGGCGCAGGATGGAAATGTCGAACGTACCGCCGCCCAGGTCATAGACGGCATAGACGCCTTCGCTGGCATTGTCGAGCCCGTAGGCGATGGCCGCAGCCGTCGGCTCGTTGATCAGCCGCAGCACGTTGATGCCGGCCAGCTGTGCCGCATCCTTCGTGGCCTGCCGTTGCGCGTCGTCGAAATAGGCCGGTACGGTGATCACCGCGCCGAACAGATCGGCGTCGAACGTGTCTTCCGCACGGTGGCGCAAGGTCGCGAGGATGTCAGCGCTGACCTCGACCGGCGTCTTCTCGCCGCCCGCGGTATCGAATGCGACCAGGCCCGGCCGGTCGACCAGGCGGTAAGGCAGGCCGGCCCGGTCGGCGATATCGCCCCATGCACGGCCCATAAAGCGCTTGGCCGACACGATGGTGTTCTCTGCATCGTCCGCACGCGCTGCGCGCGCCTCATGGCCGATCTGCCGGCGGCCACCGTCGAGATACCGGACCACCGAAGGCAGCAGCACCCGTCCCTCGTCGTCCGGAAGGCACTCGGCCACCCCGTTGCGCACCGCTGCCACCAGCGAATGCGTGGTCCCCAGGTCGATTCCCACAGCGATGCGCCGCTGATGGGGATCGGGAGAAGCACCGGGCTCGGAGATTTGAAGAAGTGCCATGTCAGAAAGAAATACAGGTGCCGGCAGCCATCTGCCGCCAGCGAAGGGCGAAACCACTATTGTCCCAGTTGGTCGATCCGGTCTTCGACGTCGTCGCCGAAACGTGTGATGAACATGAGGGCTCTCACCTGCCGGGCCGCGGCTGCAAAGTCGCGCTGCTGGTCGATGAGGCGGCCGCATTCGGCCAGGGCCTCGCTGCGGCTGTGCCGGACCTCCTCGTGCAGCGCCTCCAGCGCGGCGGCACTGTCGGCTTCCTCGAGCGCTTCGCGCCATTCCATCTGCTTGAGCAGGAAGTGCGCAGGCATCGCCGTGTTGCTTTCAGCCTCGATCGGCGCGCCGTGCAATTCACAGAGATAAGCCGCACGCCGCAGCGGGTCCTTGAGCCGGCGGTAGGCCTCGTTGATGCGCACCGACCATTGCATGGCCACGCGCTGGGCCGTGCCCGGGCTCGCGGCAAAGCGGTCGGGATGGGCTTGGCGTTGCAGATCGCGCCAGCGCTGGTCCAGGACGGCACGGTCTTGCGCGAACGTCCGAGGCAGGTCAAACAGCGTGAAATCGTCGGATTGCAGGTTCATCGTGTGGCGCTGCGGCAGGCCGTCACAGGCCATTGCAGGAGGACAAAGGCCGCCAGCGCTTGCACGCGGCGGCCTTGCCAGGGAAAAAGGAAATACGGCCTAGACGCGAAAGCTCTCGCCACAACCGCAACGATCCCGCTCATTGGGATTGTTGAAACGGAAGCCTTCGTTGAGGCCTTCACGGACGAAGTCGAGTTGCGTGCCGTCGATGTAGGCAAGACTCTTGGGATCGATGATCACCTTGACGCCATGGTCCTCGAAGACCACGTCCTCGGGAGCTACTTCGTCCACATACTCCAGCTTGTAGGCTAGGCCGGAGCAGCCGGTGGTCTTGACGCCCAGCCGCACGCCCACGCCCTTGCCGCGCCGGGCAATGTAGCGGTTCACATGGCGTGCAGCCGCTTCGGTCAGGCTGATGAACATCGTCGCCTCCTCCGCTACCGTGCACGCACTCAGTGTGCCGCCGCCTCGGCGACGGCGGCGCCGTTCTTCTTGCGATAGTCGTCCACCGCGGCCTTGATGGCATCTTCCGCCAGGATGGAGCAGTGGATCTTGACCGGCGGCAACGCGAGTTCTTCCGCGATGATGCTGTTCTTGAGCGCAGCCGCTTCTTCCAGCGTCTTGCCCTTCACCCATTCGGTGACAAGCGAGGACGATGCGATGGCCGAGCCGCAGCCGTAGGTCTTGAAGCGCGCGTCTTCGATCACGCCGGTCTCGGGATTGACCTTGATCTGCAGTTTCATCACGTCGCCGCAGGCGGGCGCGCCGACCATGCCGGTGCCGACCGTGTCGTCGCCCTTGTCGAACGAGCCCACGTTGCGGGGGTTTTCGTAGTGGTCGATAACCTTGTCCGAATAAGCCATGACGTTTACCTCGTGTCTGAAAATCTGGTTGACGCTCAGTGGGCGGCCCACTGGATGGTGCTGAGGTCGATGCCTTCCTTGAACATGTCCCACAGCGGGCTCAGTTCGCGCAGCTTGGCTACGTTGTGGCGGATCGCCGTGACGGCGTAGTCGATCTCTTCCTCCGTGGTGAAGCGGCCGATGGTCATGCGCAGGCTGCTGTGGGCCAGTTCGTCGCTGCGGCCCAGGGCGCGCAGCACGTAGCTCGGCTCCAGGCTGGCAGACGTGCAGGCCGAGCCGGACGACACCGCAAGGCCCTTGATGCCCATGATCAGGGATTCGCCCTCGACATAGTTGAAGCTGATGTTGAGGTTCTGCGGCACGCGGTGCGTCAGATCGCCGTTGACGAACACCTGCTCGATGTCCTTCAGGCCGTCGAGCAGGCGCTTCTGCAAGGCGGCAGCGTGCGCGTTGTCCTTGCCCATTTCCTCGCGGGCAATGCGGAAGGCCTCGCCCATGCCAACAATCTGGTGCGTGGGCAGCGTGCCAGAGCGCATGCCGCGCTCATGGCCGCCGCCGTGCATCTGCGCTTCGATGCGCACGCGCGGCTTGCGGCGCACATAAAGGGCGCCGATGCCCTTGGGACCATAGGTCTTGTGGGAAGCCAGGCTCATCAGATCCACGGGCAGCGTCTTCAGGTCGATCTCGACCTTGCCGGTGGCCTGGGCGGCGTCGACATGGAAGATGATGCCCTTTTCACGGCACAGCGCCCCGATGGCCGGAATGTCCTGGATCACGCCGATCTCGTTGTTCACGAACATCACGCTGACAAGAATCGTGTCCGGGCGGATGGCAGCCTTGAGCACGTCGAAGTCGAGCAGGCCGTTCTCCTTGACGTCGAGGTAGGTTACCTCGAAACCCTGGCGCTCCAGTTCACGCATGGTGTCGAGCACGGCCTTGTGCTCGGTCTTCACCGTGATGAGGTGCTTGCCCTTGCCCTTGTAGAAATGCGCCGCGCCCTTCAAGGCCAGATTGTTGGACTCGGTGGCACCGCTGGTCCAGACGATCTCGCGCGGGTCGGCGCCCACCAGTGCGGCCACTTGGCCGCGGGCCTTCTCGACGGCCTCTTCCGCCTCCCAGCCCCAGGCATGGCTGCGTGACGCCGGGTTGCCGAAATGCTCGCGCAACCAGGGAATCATCGCGTCGACCACACGGGGATCGACCGGCGTGGTTGCGCCATAGTCCAGATAGATGGGGAAATGGGGAGTCATGTCCATGGTGGGTCTGCCGATTTGTTCTTGCGGGAAACTGTGCCTCCTGCCGGCGGGCGGCCGACGCCCGACGGGTGTCAGGATTTCGCGAAAGCGTTGCCGAGCGCGAAGACGGAGTTCGGCGCGTTGACGCGGATCGGCTTGACGACCGGCGTCGTCGAGATCGCGCGGCGCACGGCCGGCTTGTCCTCGATGCGCACACCCTTGGCGATCTGCTCGTCCACCAGTTTCTGCAACGTGACGGAATCGAGGAACTCGACCATGCGCTGGTTCAACGCAGCCCAGAGTTCGTGCGTCATGCAGCGGCCCGCCTCGCCCAGGCAGTTCTCCTTGCCGCCGCACTGGGTGGCGTCGATCGGCTCGTCCACCGAGACGATGATGTCGGCGACGGTGATATCGGCTGCCTTGCGGCCCAGCGTATAGCCGCCGCCCGGGCCGCGGGTGGATTCGACGAGTTCGTGACGGCGCAGCTTACCGAACAGCTGCTCGAGATAGGACAGCGAGATCTGCTGGCGCTGGCTGATCGCAGCCAGGGTCACGGGACCGTTGTTCTGGCGCAGGGCCAGGTCGATCATGGCAGTGACCGCAAAACGGCCTTTCGTTGTGAGACGCATCGCAAGCTCCTTGTGGATTGGCTTGAGTGGTGAAACGCTTCGCGCAAGCCGAGGGCTTTGCCAAAGCACCGTCTCCGCCCTGCTGACCCGGCATGGCGCCGGGCTCCTTCATCGTTCTGGGCTTTGTTGTTCTTGAGTGTTTGCCTCAAGTATACCACTATTCCCCAGCTCGTTGCTCGGGTAACAAAACCGAACAGTCACTATTTCATCTGACGGGTTCAAGCGGCGATGCTGTCCGAGCCTCCGGCGCCGAAGGCCCGCTCCTTGAGCCTCGTCAGCTGGTCGCGCAGCCGCGCCGCCTGCTCGAACTCCAGGTTGCGTGCGTGTTCCAGCATCTGTTTTTCCAGCCGCTTGATTTCGCGCGCCACATCCTTCTCGCTCATCTCCTCGGCGCCTTGGCCCGCCCGCACCGCAGGCGCGACGCGGGCGTCGCCCTGCCCGGCCTTGTCGCTGTAGACCCCGTCGATCAGTTCCCGCACCTGCTTGACGATGCTGCGCGGCGTGATACCGAGCGCTTCGTTGTGGGCGATCTGCTTGGCCCGGCGGCGCTCGGTCTCGTCGATCGCCCTGCGCATCGAATCGGTGACCTTGTCGGCATAGAGGATCGCGCGACCATGGAGGTTCCGCGCCGCCCGGCCGATGGTCTGGATCAGGCTGCGCTCGGCCCTCAGGAAGCCTTCCTTGTCGGCATCGAGGATGGCCACGAGACTGACCTCGGGAATGTCCAGCCCTTCGCGCAGCAGGTTGATGCCGACCAGCACGTCGAAAGTACCCAGCCGCAGGTCGCGCAGTATTTCGACGCGCTCGACCGTGTCGATGTCGCTGTGCATGTAGCGCACCTTGACGCCGTTGTCGGCCAGGTAGTCGGTCAGTTGCTCGGCCATGCGCTTGGTCAGCGTGGTGATCAGCACGCGCTCGTTCTTCTCGACGCGGATGCGGATCTCCTGGAGCACGTCGTCCACTTGGTGGGTGGCCGGGCGCACCTCGACCTCCGGATCGACCAGCCCGGTCGGCCGCACGACCTGCTCGACCACTTGGCCGGCGTGCTCTTGCTCATAGGCGGCGGGCGTGGCCGAGACGAAGATGACCTGCCGCATGCGCGCCTCGAACTCCTCGAAGCGCAGCGGCCGGTTGTCCAGCGCGGACGGCAGCCGGAAGCCGTATTCGACCAGCGTGGTCTTGCGGGCCCGGTCGCCGTTGTACATGCCGCCGAGCTGGCCGATCATCACGTGGCTCTCGTCGAGGAACATGATCGCGTCCTTGGGCAGGTAGTCGGTCAAGGTCGGCGGCGGCGAGCCGGGCGCCGCGCCCGACAGGTGCCGGGTGTAGTTCTCGATGCCCTTGCAGTGGCCGACCTCGCTGAGCATCTCCAGATCGAAGCGGGTGCGCTGCTCCAGCCGCTGGGCCTCCACCAGCTTGCCTTCCTTCACGAACTGGTCCAGCCGGTCCTTCAGCTCCAGCTTGATCGAGTCCACGGCCGACAGCACCTTCTCGCGCGGCGTCACATAGTGGCTCGACGGATAGACGGTGAAGCGCGGCACCTTTTGCCGGATCCGGCCGGTGAGCGGGTCGAACAGCTGTAGCGATTCGACCTCGTCGTCGAACAGCTCCACCCGCAGGGCCAGCTCCGAATGCTCGGCCGGGAAGATGTCGATGGTATCGCCGCGGACCCGGAACGAACCGCGCACGAAGTCGGCCTCGTTGCGCGTGTACTGCATGCGGATCAACTGCGAGATGACGTCGCGCTGGCGCGCCCGATCGCCGACGCGAGTGATGAAACGCATCTGGGTGTAGTCCTCGGGCGCGCCGATGCCGTAGATCGCGCTCACCGTGGCCACGATCACCGTGTCGCGCCGCTCCAGCACGCTCTTGGTGGCCGAGAGGCGCATCTGCTCGATGTGCTCATTGATCGCCGAGTCCTTCTCGATGAACAGGTCGCGCTGCGGGACGTAGGCTTCAGGCTGGTAGTAGTCGTAGTAGCTCACGAAGTACTCGACCGCGTTTTTCGGGAAGAACTCGCGGAACTCGCTGTAGAGCTGCGCGGCCAGCGTCTTGTTCGGAGCGAAAACGATGGCCGGCCGCCCCAGCCGGGCGATCACATTGGCCATGGTGTAGGTCTTGCCCGAGCCGGTCACGCCCAGCAGGGTCTGGAACACCTCGCCGTCGTTGACACCTTCCACGAGCTGCTCGATGGCCGCAGGCTGATCTCCGGCCGGCGGGTACGGCTGGAACAGTTCGAAGGGCGATCCCGGAAAGGTCACGAACCGGCCTTCGGCAGCTGGCGGTGCGGACGGTACTTCTTGGAGTGCGGGCATGGGGCTGTGGATAAAATTCGGGCGAAGCGGTCAAGGGTAATGCAGTGGCCGCCGACTCGCCAATCGCTACCACAGAGGACTTTCTTCCCATGTCGTCTCTTTTCTCCGCCGTCGAACAGGCTCCCCGCGACCCCATCCTGGGTCTCAACGAGCAGTTCGGTGCCGACACCCACCCGGCCAAGGTCAATCTCGGCGTCGGCGTCTACTACGACGACAATGGCAAGCTTCCTCTGCTCAAGTGTGTCCAGGCGGCCGAAAAGCAACTGGCCGAGACACCGAAGCCGCGCGGCTACCTGCCGATCGACGGCATCGCGGCCTATGACAACGCCGTCAAGAGCCTGGTCTTCGGCGCCGACAGCGAGCCCGTCCGATCCGGCCGCGTGGCCACGATCCAGGCCCTGGGCGGCACCGGCGGCCTGAAGGTCGGCGCCGACTTCCTCAAGCACCTGAACCCGAACGCCAAGGTCCTGATCTCCGACCCGAGCTGGGAAAACCACCGCGCGCTGTTCACCAACGCCGGTTTCGACGTCGGCACCTATCCCTACTACGATGCCGAAAAGCGCGGTGTGAACTTCGAAGGCTTCGTCAGCGCGCTGAACGACGCCGCGCCCGGCACCATCGTCGTGCTGCACGCCTGCTGCCACAACCCGACCGGCTACGACATCACGTCCGCGCAGTGGGACCAGGTCATCGCCGCCGTCAAGGCGCGCGGCCTGGTGCCCTTCCTCGACATGGCCTACCAGGGCTTCGGCTACGGCATCGCCGAGGATGGCGCCGTGATCGGCAAGTTCGTCGCCGCCGGCCTGACCTTCCTGGTCTCGACCTCGTTCTCCAAGAGCTTCAGCCTCTACGGCGAGCGCGTCGGCGCCCTGTCGGTGCTGGCCCAGGACAAGGAGGAAGCGGCCCGCGTGCTGAGCCAGCTCAAGATCCAGATCCGCACCAACTACAGCAATCCGCCGACGCACGGCGCCGCCGTCGTCGCCACCGTGCTGAACGACCCGGCCCTGCGCGCCCTGTGGGAGAAGGAGCTGGCCGAGATGCGCGAGCGCATCAAGGCCATGCGCCACAAGCTGGCCGACGGCCTGAAGGCCGCGGGTGTGCAGCAGGACGTGAGCTACATCACCACCCAGATCGGCATGTTCAGCTACTCGGGTCTGAGCAAGGACCAGATGGTGCGCCTGCGCACCGAGTTCGGCGTCTACGGCGTGGATACCGGCCGCCTCTGCGTGGCCGCGCTCAACAGCCACAACATCGACCACGTCTGCGCATCGATCGCCAAGGTGCTCTGATCTGGGCGTCCGGCCGGGGCCGTCCGCCGGTTCCGGCCGATGGCTGCGCGGTTTCGCCTACGTTGGCAAGCGGGCTTTTCCGCTCCCGCCGGGGTCATGCGTCGCTGTTATATTGCAGTGCAGCAATTTCATATGCCAGACCATGCTCTACCAGCTCTATGAAACGCAGCGCTCCCTGATGGAGCCTTTCGCCGACTTCGCGCAGGCCGCCTCCAAGTTCTACGGCAACCCGCAGTCCCCCTTCAGCCACACGCCGTTCGTCCAGCGCGTGTCCGCGGGCTACGACCTGCTGTACCGCCTCGGCAAGGACTACGAGAAGCCGGTCTTCGGCATCGACGCGGTGGACGTGGACGGCGTGGAGGTCGCCATCCAGGAACGCATCGAAGCCGACAAGCCGTTCTGCGAACTGCGCCGCTTCAAGCGCTTCAGCGACGACGGCGACACGCTCGACAAGCTCAAGGAGCAGCCCGCCGTGCTGGTCGTGGCCCCGCTGTCGGGCCACTACGCCACGCTGCTGCGCGACACGGTTCGCACGCTGCTGCGGGACCACAAGGTCTACATCACCGACTGGAAGAACGCCCGGCTGGTACCGCTGGCCGACGGCCCCTTCCATCTCGACGACTATGTGAACTACGTCGAGGAATTCATCCGCCACATCCAGCAGGCCTACGGCGAAGTGCACGTGGTCAGCGTCTGCCAGCCCACGGTGCCGGTGCTCGCGGCCGTCTCCCTCATGGCGTCGCGCGGCGAGCCCGTACCCCGGTCGCTGGTGATGATGGGTGGCCCGATCGACGCGCGGAAGTCGCCCACGGCCGTCAACAACCTGGCGATGAACAAGAGCTACGAGTGGTTCGAGAACAACGTGATCTACCGCGTCCCCGACAACTACCCGGGCGCGGGCCGGCGGGTCTATCCCGGCTTCCTCCAGCACACCGGCTTCGTGGCCATGAACCCCGACCGGCATGCCAAGAGCCACTACGACTACTTCAAGGACCTGATCAAGGGCGACGACACCAGCGCCGAGGCCCACCGCAAGTTCTACGACGAGTACAACGCGGTGCTCGACATGGACGCGGACTACTACCTCGAGACCATCCGCACCGTCTTCCAGGACTTCCTGCTGGTCAACGGCACCTGGGAGGTGCGCAGCCCCGAGGGCGTGGCCGAACGGGTCAGGCCGCAGGACATCAAGGACGCCGCCCTGCTGACGATCGAGGGCGAGCTCGACGACATCTCGGGTGCCGGCCAGACGGCCGCGGCCCATGATCTGTGCACCGGCATCGCCGCGGATGAGCACGAGCACTACGAGGTCAAGGGCGCGGGCCACTACGGCATCTTCAGCGGCCGCCGCTGGCGTGAACTCGTCTATCCCAAGGTGCGCGACTTCATCCGCGCGCACCACAGCGCCACCCCGGCCCGCCCGCCCGAGCGGGCCCGCAAGGCGCGCGCCCTGGCCGCCTGAATGCCGCCCACGGCCGCCGACCCGACCCTGCTCGCGCTCCGGATCGACACCGCGCTGCCGCAGACGCAGTGCACCCGCTGCGGCTATCCCGACTGCGCCGGCTATGCGCAGGCCGTGGCTGCGGGCGAAGCGGGCATCAACCAGTGCCCGCCGGGCGGCGAGGAAGGCATCCGGCGGCTGGCGGCGATCACCGGCCGGCCGCCGGCGCCGCTGAGCGCCGAACACGGCATCGAAGGCCCGCGCACCGTGGCCTGGATCGACGAGGACTGGTGCATCGGCTGCACCCTCTGCCTCAAAGCCTGCCCCACCGATGCCATCGCGGGTGCCAACAAGCGCATGCACACGGTCATCGAGCAATGGTGCACCGGCTGCGAGCGGTGCATCCCGGTCTGCCCGGTGGACTGTATCCACCTCGACAACGCCAGCGGCGAACGCACCGGCTGGGCCGCATGGTCCGCTGCCGATGCCGCCTGGGCGCGGGAGCGCTACGGTCTGCACGCCGAGCGGCAGCGGCGCGAGGAGCGCGAGAACGCCCAACGGCTGCAGTCCCAGGCACAGGCGAAGCTGGCCGACATCGCGGCCCATTCCAGTCTGACCGATCCGGCCGTGCTGGACCGCAAGCGCAGCCTGATCGAAGCCGCGCTGGCCCGGGCTAAGGCCCGGCGCTGAGCCAATACTTCCCCTCGCAACCATCCACAGTGCGCAATTTTAAAGCGCTGTAGCAATATACCCCCTAGGCCACCAGCCGCTTGTAGACGCCACAGCCCAGGTAGAGGTCATCGCCGAGCTGCTGCACGAACGACATCTTGGCCTGCACCGCCCCGGTCGCCGGGTTCTGGATGTCGTACTCCACCCATCCCGGCCCCTGCGCCGCCTGCCCGACGATGGCCCGCAGCAGCCCGTCGCCGTCCACACCCGGCAGGTCCTGGACCCGGGTGCCGACCTTGGCCGGATTGCCGCCGAAGGCCCGGTACACCCCCGCGCCGTCGAGCACGAACACATACATGTCGCGGTCGTGGAAAGGCTGGGCCGGGTCGCTCAGGCGCTGGAGGAAGGCCGGGCGCGGCAGCCGCGCACCGAGCGCCGCCGCGGCCTGCACCAGGGCCGCCGCCTCGCCGGCCGTGCCCTGCTGCAAGCGGAATGCGGCGACCGCCTGTGCGAGCGTGGAGGCGCGCCGCTCCAGCGCGGCCGCCTGCGCCGCCGCCTGCTCCACCATCTGCGCGTTGTGCTGGGTGATCTGGTCGAGCTGGCGCACGGCCTGCGCGATCTCGCCCAGGCTGTTGCTCTGCCCGGCGCTGAAGGCGGACAGCTCCGACATGCGGGCCGCGACGTCGCGGATGCCGCCGGTGATGCCGCCGATGGCTTCGCCCGCCGCGCGGATCAGGCCGGCGCTCGCCTCGACCTGGCCGGTGGAGGCGCCTATCAGCTCGCGGATCTCGCGCGCCGACGCGGCCGAGCGCTGGGCCAGCGTGCGCACCTCGGTCGCGACCACGGCGAAGCCGCGGCCCTGCCCGCCGGCCCGCGCCGCCTCCACTGCGGCGTTGAGCGCCAGGATGTTGGTCTGGAAGGCGATGCCGTCGATCACGCCGATGATCTCGCCCATGCGCCGCGCGCCGGCCTGGATCTCCTGCACCGAGGCGACCGCCCGCGCCATCGCGTCGCCGCCGGCGGCCGCCGCATCGCGCACGGCGGCGGCGCGGCCGTCGGCGCTGCGGGCGGTCGCTGCGTTCTGCGCGACAGTGCCCGAGAGTTCGCCCACGCTGGCCGAGGTCTGCTCCAGGCTGGCCGCCTGCTGTTCGGTGCGGTCCGACAGGTCGCGGTTGCCGGCTGCCAGGCTCTGGCCGGCCTGGGCCACCAGGGCGGCATTGCTGCGGATGTCGGCCACCATCGACGACAGCGTGCGCACCACACGGGCCAGCAGGCCAAGCATCTCGGCAAGTTCGTCCCGCCCGGAGCGCGGCGGCTCCGCGTCCTGCCGCAGGTCGCCGTCACCCAGGCGCTGGAGTGCCCGCCGGGCCGATGCGATGTCGCCGTGCAATCCCGCAGGCAGCGCGGCCGCCGCCAGCAGGACGAGCAATGCGCTGGCCGCCAGCGCGGCGAGCGCCCAGCCGGCCGCCGCGCCGCTGGCCACGATCGCGGCTGCCGCGCCGTGCCCGAGCACCACGAGGCCGGCCGGCAGCAAGAACTTGCCGCCCAGGCGCATGCGGCGCATCAGCGCCACGCCGGGCGCCAACGGGTTGAGCGATGCCATTCGATGTTTCCTCCGCCGCGCCAATGCGGCCGTGGGGGATTCTTGGTGCGGCGTCTGCCGCGAAGCTGACATTGCGCCTCCAGGCGCCCTGGGTGTTACCCGCACGTGCAGCCAGGGGAGGCTGCGCCCTTGGCCGATAATCGCCGCCCATGAATCCCCTGCTCTCCGCCCTGCAGCCGTATCCGTTCGAGCGGCTGCGCCAGCTCTTCCAGGGCGTCGCGCCCAACCCGGCGCTGCGCCCCATCAGCCTGGGCATCGGCGAGCCGCGGCATCCGACGCCGCAGTTCATCAAGGACGCGCTCACCGCCAGCCTCACCGGCCTGGCGGTCTACCCGGCCACCGCCGGCGACCCGAAGCTGCGCGAATCGTTCGCCGGCTGGCTGCGGCGCCGCTATGCCGTCGCCGTGGATGCGGCCACGCAGGTGCTGCCGGTCAACGGTTCGCGCGAGGCGCTGTTCGCCTTCGCCCAGACGCTGGTCGACGCCCGCACGCCGGCCGACAAACCGGTGGTCGTCTGCCCCAATCCGTTCTACCAGATCTACGAAGGCGCGGCCCTGCTCTCGGGCGCCGAGCCCTACTACGCGCCGAGCGACCCGGCCCGCAACTTCGCGGTGGACTGGGACAGCGTGCCCAAAGCCGTATGGGCGCGCACCCAGCTGATCTTCGTCTGCTCGCCCGGCAACCCGACCGGCGCGGTGATGCCGGCGGACGAATGGAAGAAGCTGTTCGCGCTGTCGGACCGCTACGGCTTCGTGATCGCCTCCGACGAGTGCTACAGCGAGATCTACTTCCGCGACGAGCCGCCGCTCGGCGGCCTGGAGGCCGCCGCCAAGCTCGGCCGCGCCGACTTCCGCAACCTCGTGGCCTTCACCAGCCTGTCCAAGCGCAGCAACGTGCCGGGCCTGCGCAGCGGCTTCGTCGCCGGCGACGCGGCGCTGCTCAAGGCCTTCCTGCTGTTCCGCACCTACCACGGCAGCGCGATGAGCCCGGTCGTGCAGGCCGCCAGCATCGCCGCCTGGGGCGACGAGGCGCACGTCGAGGCAAACCGCGCGCTCTACCGCGCCAAGTTCGCCGCCGTCACGCCGCTGCTGGCCGGGGTGCTGGACGTGGCCCTGCCCGATGCCGGCTTCTACCTCTGGGCCGGCATCCCGCCGGAGCTGGGCCTGGACGACCCGGCCTTCGCCCGCGAACTGCTCGCTCACTACAATGTGACGGTGCTGCCCGGCAGCTACCTCGCCCGCGGCGCAGCCGGCGCCAACCCCGGCGCCGGCCGGGTGCGCATGGCCCTGGTGGTCGACACCGGGGAATGCCTCGAAGCCGCGCAGCGCATCGTCGATTTCGTGCGCTCGCGCCGGGTCTGACGCCCGCTTCCTCCCCTTTCCATCCAGAGAACAAGACCATGACCCAGCAACTCCAGACCCTGCTCGACAACGCGTGGGAGGATCGCGCCAACATCTCCGCCGCCTCCGCCCCGCGCGAAGTGGCCGATGCCGTCGAGCACGCGCTCGCCGAACTCGATGCCGGCCGCCTGCGCGTGGCCACGCGCGAAGGCGTGGGCCGGTGGACGGTGCACCAGTGGATCAAGAAGGCGGTGCTGCTGTCCTTCCGTCTGACGGACAACGCCGTCATCCGCTCGGGCGACCTGGCCTTCTACGACAAGGTGCCGACCAAGTTCAACGACCTCACGCCCGAAGAACTCAAGGCCAGCGGCGTGCGCGTGGTGCCGCCGGCCGTGGCCCGCCGCGGCAGCTTCATCGCCCGGGGCGCGATCCTGATGCCCAGCTACGTGAACATCGGCGCCTACGTGGACGAAGGCACCATGGTCGACACCTGGGCCACCGTCGGCTCCTGCGCGCAGGTCGGCAAGAACGTGCACCTGTCGGGCGGCGTGGGCCTGGGCGGCGTGCTGGAGCCGCTGCAGGCCAACCCGACCGTCATCGAGGACAACTGCTTCATCGGCGCACGCTCCGAAGTCGTCGAAGGCGTGATCGTCGAGGAGAACTCGGTGCTGGGCATGGGCGTGTACATCGGCCAGAGCACGCCGATCTGGAACCGCGAGACCGGCGAATTCCACTACGGCCGCGTGCCCTCGGGCAGCGTGGTCATCAGCGGCAACCTGCCGAAGAAGGCGGCCGACGGCACGCCGTACAGCACCTACGCCGCCATCATCGTCAAGAAGGTGGACGCAAAGACCCGCTCCACCACCAGCCTGAACGACCTTCTCCGCGACTGACAACGCAATGCGGCCAGGGACGCACGACCGCCCCGCTGCCGCGCGCAAGGGCACGGCCATGGGCACGATGGAAAAGATCCTGCGCCTGATGCAGGAAAAGCGCGCATCCGACGTCTACCTGTCGGCCCATGCGCCAGCGCTCATCAAGATCAATGGCGTAAGCGTGCCGATCAACGGGCAGGTGCTGCCGCCCGATACGCCGCGCAACCTGCTGGCCGAGGTGCTGACCCCGGCGCAGATCGAGGAGCTCGAAGAAACCGGCGAACTCAACATCGGCCTGGCCATGCCCGGCGTCGGCCGCTTCCGCGTGAGCGGCATGCGCCAGCGCGGCAGCCTGGCGGTGGTGATCCGCTTCATCATGCTGGACATCCCGCCGCTGGATTCGCTGCACCTGCCGCCCGTCCTGTCGGACCTGATCATGGAAAAGCGCGGCCTGGTGCTGATGGTCGGGGCCACCGGCTCGGGCAAGAGCACCACGCTCGCTGCCATGATCGAAAGCCGCAACCAGCGCGCCTCGGGCCACATCCTCACGATCGAGGACCCGATCGAGTTTCTGTTCAAGAACCGCAAATCCATCATCAACCAGCGCGAGGTCGGCACCGATACCGCCTCGCTGCAGGTGGCGCTGCGCAATGCCCTGCGGCAGGCGCCCGACGTGATCCTGATCGGCGAGATCCGCGACCGCGAGACCATGTCCGCGGCCATCGCCTACGCACAGTCGGGCCACCTGTGCCTGGCCACGCTGCATGCCAACAACGCCTACCACGCGCTCAACCGCGTGCTGAGCTTCTACCCGGCCGAGGTGCGCCCCACGCTGCTGGGCGACCTGGCCTCGGCCCTCAAGGCCGTCGTGTCGCAGCGCCTGCTGCGCTCCTGCCGGGGCGCGCGGATGCCGGCCGTGGAGGTGCTGCTCAACACCAAGCTGGTGTCCGACATGATCGCCCGGGGCGACTTCCCCGGCGTGCAGGACGCGCTGGAGAAATCCATGGCCGAGGGCTCGCGGACCTTTGAGGAAGACATCGCCCGGCTCATCACCGAGGGCGTGGTCGAACGCCAGGAAGGCCTGGCCCACGCCGATTCGCCCACCAACCTCATCTGGCGGCTGCAGAACGACTTCGGCATGGCCGCCAAGGCGGCCGAGGAACGCGCCCGCGCCGCCGCCGAACCCGACGACGATGAACCCTCGTTCACCGAGATCGTCCTCGACGTGAAGCATCCCTGACCCCCCACCGATGTCGCGCACCCTCCAGCTCGCCGAACAACTCATCGCCCGCCCGTCGGTCACGCCCGACGACGCCGGCTGCATCGCCCTGCTCTCCGCGCGCCTGGCGCCGCTCGGCTTCGCCTGCGAAACCATCGCCAGCGGCCCGGCCGGCCAGCAGGTCACCAACCTCTGGGCGCGCCGCCCCGGCAGCGCCGGCGCCGCATCGCGCACGCTGGTCTTCGCCGGCCACACCGACGTGGTGCCGACTGGCCCGCTGGACCAGTGGACGAGCGACCCGTTCACGCCCACGCACCGCGAAGGCCGGCTTTACGGCCGCGGCGCGAGCGACATGAAGACCTCGCTGGCCGCCTTCGTCGTCGCCACCGAGGAATTCATCGCCGAGCGGCCCGACCCGGCCCTCTCCATCGCCCTGCTGCTGACCAGCGACGAGGAAGGGCCGGCCACCGACGGCACGGTCGTGGTCTGCCGCGCGCTGGCCGAGCGCGGCGAGAAGCTTGACTGGTGCATCGTCGGCGAGCCGACCTCGGTCGACCGCACCGGCGACATGATCAAGAACGGCCGCCGCGGCACGCTGAGCGGCAAGCTCACCGTCAAGGGCGTCCAGGGCCACATTGCGTACCCCCAGCTGGCCCGCAACCCGATCCACCAGGCCCTGCCGGCGCTGGCCGAACTCGCGGCCACCGAATGGGACCGCGGCAACGCCTTCTTCCCGCCGACGAGCTGGCAGGTCAGCAACTTCCATGCGGGCACCGGCGCGACCAACGTGATCCCGGGCACGGCCGTGGTGGACTTCAACTTCCGCTTCTGCACCGAATCGACCGCCGGCGGCCTGAAAGCCCGGGTGCATGCGGTGCTCGACCGCCATGGCCTCGATTACGACCTCGCCTGGACGCTCGGCGGCCTGCCCTTCCTCACCACGCCGGGCGACCTGGTCGATGCCATCGGCGCGGCCATCACGGCCGAGACCGGCCTGGTGCCGGAGCTGTCGACCAGCGGCGGCACCAGCGACGGCCGCTTCATCGCGCAGATCTGCCCGCAGGTCGTCGAGTTCGGTCCGCCGAACGCGACCATTCACAAGATCGACGAGCACATCGCCGTGGCCGACATCGAGCCGCTGAAGAACGTCTACCGCCGCACGCTCGAGAACCTCGACGCCGCCGCCAGGGCGGGCGTGTGACGACGGTGTTCCAGCTCGTCGAGGCCGCCGCCGCCCGCCTCGACGCCGCCGGCGTGGCCTTCGGCCACGGCACGGCCACCGCGTTCGACGAGGCGGCCTGGCTGGTGCTCTGGCGCCTGGGCCTGCCCCTCGACGACCTCGACGGCGCGGCCGGCCGCGCCGTCACGGCCGAGGACGCAGCCCGCGTGGCCGCGCTGATCGAAGAGCGCATCGCCACCCGCAGGCCCGCCGCCTACCTCACGCAGGAGGCCTGGCTGCAGGGCGTGCCCTTCTACGTGGACGAGCGCGCCATCGTGCCGCGCAGCTTCATCGCCGAACTGCTGGCCGACGGCACGATCGACCCGTGGCTCGGCGAACACACGCGCCGCGTGCTGGACCTGTGCACCGGCAACGGCAGCCTCGCGGTGCTGGCCGCGATGGCCTGGCCCGAGGTGGAGGTGGACGGCGCCGACATCTCCGGCGACGCCCTGGCCGTGGCCCGCATCAACGTGGACCGCCACGGCCTGCAGGACCGCGTGCGGCTGCACCGCAGCGACGGCCTGGCGGCGCTGCCCGGCCCGTACGACCTGATCCTCTGCAACCCGCCCTACGTCAACGCGCGGAGCATGGCCGCGCTGCCGGCCGAGTACCGTGCCGAGCCCGCGCTGGCGCTGGCCGGCGGCGAGGACGGCATGGACTTCGTCCGCCGGCTGCTGCGCGACGCGCCGTCACGCATGCGCGAGCACGCGGTGCTGGTGCTGGAGATCGGCAACGAGCGCGCACACTTCGAGGCCGCCTTCCCGGCGCTGCCGGTGTTCTGGCTCGACACGAGTTCGGGCGACGACCAGGTGCTGCTGGCCACGCGCGAGGCGCTCCAGCTCGCGGCCGCGGCGCCGTAGATACCCCTCGCAGGATGCCTCTCTGGCGGGCGTCCTTCGCGCGGCAGATAGGATGACCCCGGGGAGTATATGGACATAACCTGTTTCGCCATGGCCCCGGGCTCCTTTTCGCCGGCCGGCGCCGCACCGCCGCCAGGCCGCTTGACCGCTCGGGGATAATCACGGGTTTCCCCTCCCGCCCGCCTCTGCCGCCATGAGTTCCCCCACGCCCGCGCCGAACGCCCCGCTGACCTACGACCAGGCCGGCGTCGACTACGACCTGATCGACCCGCTGAAGATCGCCGCCCAGCGCGCCGCGGCCGCCACCGGCGCGCACCTCGGCGGCCATGGCTTCGCCGAGGTGCCGGGCTCGCGCGGCGAATCGGCCTACGTGGTCGACGTGGGCCCGCTCTACCTGGCGTCGATCGTCGAATGCCTGGGCACCAAGACGCTCGTGGCCGACGAGATGGCCCGGCTCACCGGCCGCAGCTACTACGGAGCCATCGCCCAGGACACGATCGCCATGGCGGTCAACGACCTGATCACCGTCGGCGCCACGCCGCTCGTGGTGCAGGCCTACTGGGCCGCCGGCGGCTCCGACTGGTTCAACGACGCGCAGCGTTCGCAGGCCCTCGTCGAGGGCTGGAAGGCGGCCTGCGACGTCTGCCGCGTCTCCTGGGGCGGCGGCGAGACGCCGGCGCTGGCCGGCATCGTGGCCGACGGCCGCGTGGACCTGGCCGCGTCCTGCACCGGCATCGTGAGCCCGAAATCGCGCCTGTCGCTCGGCGATCGGCTCGACGTCGGCGACGCCATCGTCTTCCTCGCGGCCAGCGGCATCCATGCCAACGGCCTGTCGCTGGCGCGCAAGCTGGCCGAGCGCATGCCGCAGGGCTACCTCACGGACATCGGCAACGGCCAGACCTATGGCGAGGCGCTGCTCGCGCCCACCGCGCTCTACTCGCCGGTGACCGAGGCGCTGGCCGCCGAAGGCATCGTTCCGCACTACAGCGCCAACGTGACCGGCCACGGCTGGCGCAAGCTCATGCGCCACACCAAGGCGCTGACCTACCGCATCGCCGCGGTGCCGCCGAAGACCGCCGTCCTCGACTTCATCCAGCGCGAATGCCGGCTCGACGACCGCGAGGCCTACGGCACGCTCAACATGGGCGCCGGCTTCGCGCTCTACGTCGCGGCCAGCGACGCCGGGCGCACCGTCGAGATCGCCCGCGCCCAGGGCGTCGAGGCCTGGGTCGCCGGGCGGGTCGAAGCCGGCCCGAAGCGCGTCGTGATCGAGCCGCTGAACGTGGAATTCGCCGGCGACGAGCTGCAGTTGCGCTGAGCCGCTTGCGCCCCACCGACCCCCGGGGGCCGCGCGGCCCCTTCCCTTTTTCCGACCGATCGGAGTTGCCATGACCACCGAACAGCTCAGCACCCGCATCCTGCACGCCGACCGGCGCGGCAGCGTGGAGCACGGCGCCATCCACAAGCCTTCGCACAACGCCGCCGCGTTCGGCTACGCCACCGCGCGCGAACTGGCCGACGTGTTCCAGGGCAGCCAGAGCGGCTTCGTCTACGGCCGCCAGGGCAACCCGACCACCGCCGCGCTCGAAGCCAAGCTCAACCTCATGGAAGACGCCGTCGGCACGGTGACCTTCGCCACCGGCATGGCCGCCATCAGCGCGCTCAGCGTAGCGCTGCTGCGCCAGGGCGATCACATCGTCGCGAGCCGCTACCTGTTCGGCAACACCGCGAGCTGGCTGCAGACGCTCACGCAGCTCGGCGTGACGGTCAGCCTGGTCGATGCCACCGACGCGGCCGCCGTGACCGAGGCGCTGCAGCCGCAGACCCGCTTCGTCTTCGCCGAGACCATCGCCAACCCCGGCACCCAGGTGGCCGACCTGGCTGGCATCGGCAGGCTCTGCGCCGAACGCGGGATCCTCTTCGTGCTCGACAACACCATGACCACGCCGGCGCTGCTGCGCGGCCGCGACGTGGGCGCCGGGCTGGTCGTGCATTCGCTGTCCAAGTCCATCAGCGGCCACGGCAACGCGCTGGGCGGCAGCGTGAGCGACACCGGCCTCTACGACTGGACGGGCTATCCCAACATCCTCTCCAGCTACCAGGGCGGCCCGGCACGGGGCTGGGGCCTGCTGCAGATCAAGAAGAAGGGCCTGCGCGACACCGGCGGCACGCTCAGCGCCGACCAGGCCCACCGCATCGCCATCGGGGCCGAGACACTGGACCTGCGCGTGGAGCGCGCCAGCGGCAATGCGCTGGCGCTCGCGCGCTGGCTCGAAGCCCGGCCCGGCGTGCGCCGCGTGCAGTACCCCGGACTGGAAAGCCACCCGCAGCACGAGCGCGCCGCGGCGCTGTTCGGCGGCCGCCACTACGGCAGCCTGCTGAGCTTCGAGCTGCAGGCCGGCGTCGATCCGTTCGCGCTGCTCGACGCGCTGCGCATCGTCATCAAGTCCAGCCACCTGGGCGACAACCGCACGCTGGCACTGCCCGCAGCCCACACCATCTTCTTCGAGATGGGGCCGGAGAACCGCCAGTCCATGGACATCCCGGACGGGCTGGTGCGCGTGTCCGTCGGCATCGAGGCCGAGGCCGACCTGATCGCCGACTTCGCCCAGGCCTTCGCCCGCACGGCGGCGGCGCAGCCGCGATGATCACGCTGCGCGACGTCGTCCTGCGCCGCGGCGCGAAGGTGCTGCTCGACGGCGCCTCGGCCACCATCAACCCCGGCGAGAAGGTCGGCCTCGTGGGCCGCAACGGTGCCGGCAAGTCCACCCTGTTCGCGCTGCTGACCGGCCTGCTGCACGAGGACGGCGGCGAGTTCTCGATCCCGCGCCAGTGGCGCATGGCCCAGGTCGCGCAGAACATGCCCGAGACCAGCGAGTCGGCCACCGCCTTCGTGCTCGCGGGCGACACCCGGCTGGTCGAGATCAACGCCCGGCTGGCCGCGGCCGAGGCGGCCGACGACGGCATGGAGATCGCCCAGGCCCATGCCGACCTGGCCGACGCCGGCGCGCACGATGCGGTGCCGCGCGCCCAGGCGCTGATCCTGGGCCTGGGCTTCCAGGTCGCCGAGCTGGAGCGGCCGGTCGACAGCTTCTCCGGCGGCTGGCGCATGCGCCTGCAATTGGCGCGCGCGCTGATGTGCCCCAGCGACCTGCTGCTGCTCGACGAACCCACGAACCACCTGGACCTCGATGCCCTGGTCTGGCTCGAAGCCTGGCTGCAGAAGTACCCCGGCACCATCGTCGTCATCAGCCACGACCGCGAATTCCTCGACGCGGTGACCGGCGTCACCCTGCACATCGAGCAGGCCAAGCTCACGCGCTATGGCGGCAACTACAGCAGGTTCGAGGAGATGCGCGCGCTGCAGATGGAGCAGCAGCAGGCGGCCTACGCCCGGCAGCAGGACAAGATCGCCCACCTGCAGAAGTTCATCGACCGCTTCAAGGCCCAGGCCACCAAGGCCCGGCAGGCGCAGAGCCGGGTCAAGGCGATCGAGCGCATGGAGAAGGTCGCGCCGCTGCTGGCCGAGGCCGAATTCAGCTTCTCGTTCAAGGACCCGGGCCACATTCCCAACCCGATGCTGTCGGTGACCGACGCCAGCTTCGGCTACCCGCCGGAGCATGAAGGCGGCGCGCCGACCGTCATCCTGCGCGGCGTGGGCCGCTCGGTGCTGGCCGGCCAGCGCATCGGCATCCTCGGCGCCAACGGCCATGGCAAGTCCACCTTCGTGAAGACGATCGCGCACGACCTGCAGCTCGTCTCGGGCACCATCACCGAGGGCAAGGGCCTGGCGATCGGCTACTTCGCACAGCAGGAGCTCGACGTGCTGCACGAAGGCGACAACCCGCTGGAGCACATGGTGCGGCTGGCGCGCGAACTCGGCGCCGACGCCCGGGAATCCACGCGCGAGCAAGACCTGCGCAGCTTCCTCGGCAGCTTCAACTTCAGCGGCGACATGGTCAAGCAGCCGGTGGGCACCATGAGCGGCGGCGAGAAGGCACGCCTCGTGCTCGCAATGATGGTCTGGCAGCGGCCCAACCTGCTGGTGCTCGACGAACCCACGAACCACCTGGACCTGGCCACGCGCGAGGCCCTGGCCATGGCGCTCAACGGATTCGAGGGCGCGCTCATGCTGGTCAGCCACGACCGGGCGCTGCTGCGCACCGTCTGCGACGAATTCTGGATGGTCGGCCGCGGCAAGGTCCAACCGTTCGACGGCGACCTCGACGACTACCAGCGCTACCTGCTCGAAGAGTCGAAGCGCCTGCGCGAAGCCGCCCGCTCCGCGGCAGCCGCTGCCGTGCCGCAACCGCCCCAGGCGCCGGCGGCCCCGGCGGCGACCGACAGCCGCGGACAGCGCAAACTCGACGCCCAGGTCCGCCAGCAGCTGGCGGCCAGGACCCGCCCGCTGCAGCGCGAGGTCGAGACCATCGACAGGCGCCTGGCCGTGCTGGGCACCGAACGCGCCGAGATCGAACGCCGCCTCGCCCAGCCGCTGCCGCCGGACGAGATCGCCGACGCCGGCCGCCGCCTCAAGGCCGTGGGCGACGAGGTCGAGCGGCTGGAGGAACGCTGGCTCGAACTGTCGGGCGAGATCGAGGCGCTGACGCAGGCGGCGTAGACGTACCACGATCGAACCGTCCAAGGCCCTGCAGGAGCCAGAACTGGCCGGCGAGATCGCCGACGTCGAGGGAGAGCCGCCACGGATCGGCCGCATAGCTGACCATGGAATCCCGCAGGGTCAGCGACGGATCGGGCTACAAGAATTCCGGCGACTGCACCGCCACGACGACCGTCTGCGTCTGCTCCAGCCGCTGGCGCTGGCGCTGGCGCAGCCACCAGACACCGCCCTTGCGCACCGGGCATTCACCACCGGCGATGCCCAGCAGCTGCGCGATCGCCTGGCCCAGCAGCGGCTGGTGGCCGACGACCAGCACCGTGCCGCGCGGCCTGGGCCACTGCACCAGTTCCAGCAGGTCGGACACGTTGCCGTCCGGCGCCAGTTCGGCCCGCAGCTTGAACTTGCGCCCCAGCGCGGCCACGGTCTGCTCGGTGCGCCGGGCCGGGCTGGCCAGCACGCGCGCCCCCTCGGGCAGCTGGCGGTCGAGCCAGGCGGCCATGCGGGCGGCCTGCTTCTCCCCGCGCGGCGTCAGCGCGCGCTCCAGGTCCTCCTGGCCGTCCTGGAGTTCTTCGGCTTCGGCATGGCGCCAGAGGATCAGGTCCATTGCACTCCATCCTTGCCGCTCTTCTTGCCGCTGGCCGGCCGGCTGTAGCGCGCCATCAGCGCATCCTGCGCGCCGGTGCCGGTGCGCGGATTGCCGGCATGCACGTAGGTGCCGTCGGCCCGCAGCTCCCAGGCGTCGCGGTCGTCGTACAGGCTCGCGACCAGGCATTCGTCGATGATGCGCTGGCGCAGCACCGGGTCGCTGACCGGCCAGGCGAGTTCGACGCGGCGCAGCATGTTGCGGTTCATCCAGTCGGCGCTGGAGAGATAGAGCTCCTCCTCGTCGCCGCTGCCGAAGTAGAAGACGCGCGAATGTTCGAGGAAGCGGCCGATCAGCGAGCGCACGCGGACGTTCTCGGTCGCGCCCGGCACCTGGGCCGGCAGGATGCAGGCGCCGCGCACGATCAGGTCGATGCGCGCGCCGCGCCGGCCGGCGGCCACCAGCGCGCGGGCCAGCGGCTCGTCGGTCAGCGCGTTCATCTTGAGCACGATGCGCCCGGGCACGCCCTGCGCCGCCGCCGCGCCGATCGCCTCGACGCGCTCCAGCAGCCGCCTGTGCAGATGGAACGGCGCGACCCACAGGCGCTTGAGGCGCGGCAGCTTGTTCTGGCTGGCCAGGTGGCTGAACACCGTGTCCATCTCGGCCGTGGTGTCGGCGTCGGCGGTGAGGTAGCTGATGTCGGTGTAGAGCCGCGCGGTGCGCGGGTTGTAGTTGCCGGTGGACAGGTGGCCATAGCGGCGCAGGCGGTCGCCCTCGCGGCGGGTCACCAGCAGCATCTTGGCATGGGTCTTCAAGCCGACGACGCCGTAGACCACCTGGGCGCCGGCCTTCTCCAGCGCTTCGGCCCAGTTGATGTTGGCCTCTTCATCGAAGCGGGCCTTGAGTTCGACCACGGCCATCACCTCCTTGCCGCGGTGCACCGCCTCGCGCAGGAGGTTGATGAGCTCGGGGTCGGAGCCGGTGCGGTAGATGGTCTGCTTGATGGCCAGGACCTGCGGGTCGGCCACCGCCTCGCGCAGGAAGGCGAGCACGCCGTCGAAGCTCTCGTAGGGCTGATGGATCAGCACGTCGCGCTCGCGCAGCTGGTCGAGGATGGGGATGCCGTCGCGCATGCGGCGCGGCCAGGCCGGCGTCCACGGGGCGAACAGCAGCGCCGGGTCGTTCACCAGGTCCACCAGCTGGACCAGCCGCACCAGGTTGACCGGTCCCTGCACCCGGTAGACCGCGGCCTCGGGCAGCGCGAAGTGGTGCTGCAGGTAGCCGCGCAGCAGGTCGGAGCACCAGGAGGAGACCTCCAGCCGCACCGCCTGGCCGAAGTTGCGCTGGCGCAGGCCCTGGCGCAGGGCGGTGCGCAGGTTGCGCACGTCCTCCTCGTCCACGGCCAGGTCGGAGTGGCGGGTCACGCGGAACTGCGAGAACTCCACCACGTCGCGGCCCGGGAACAGATCCTCCAGGTGCGCCCGCATCACGCTGGAGAGGCTGACGAAGCCGCGCACGCCGGCCGGCACCACGCTGTCGGGCAGGCGGATCAGGCGCGGCAGCACCCGCGGCACCCGCACGATGGCGATCTCGTTGTCGCGGCCGAAGGCGTCGGCGCCGACCAGGCGCACGATGAAGTTCAGCGTCTTGTTGGCCACCTGCGGAAACGGGTGCGCCGGGTCGAGCCCGACCGGCAGCAGCAGCGGCCGGACCTCGCGCTCGAAATAGTCGCGCACCCAGCGTCGCTGGGCCGCGTCGCGCTCGTGGTGCGAGATGATGCGGATGCCCTGCGCCGCGAAGGCCGGCATCAGCGTGTCGTTGTAGAGCGCGTACTGGCGGGCGACGATGCCGTGGGCCTTGGCCGACAGCGCCTCGAACGAGGCCGCGGTGTAGGCCCCCTTGTCGTCCTGCGCCAGCGCGGCCGTCAGGTGCGGCGCGAAGCGGACTTCGAAGAACTCGTCGAGGTTGGACGAGACGATGCACAGGTAGCGCAGGCGTTCGAGCAGCGGCACGTCATCGCGCACCGCCCAGTCGAACACGCGCTCGTTGAAGGCCAGGATGCTGTGGTCGCGGTCCAGCAGGCGCAGGGCCGGCGCCTCTTCCACGACGGCCTCCGTCACGAGGGCCGGCAGCACGGGCGCCGTCGCTGGCACGTCGGCCGGCGCCGCAGTCGCTGCCTCCCTGGAGGCGGCCATCGGGGACTGCGGAGCATCGGACCAGCTGGGCATCTTGTTCTGGTGAATGACAGGCCCGCAAGTATCTGTCGGGTCGATGTCACTTTCATGACAGCCCATGTGACAGCAACCGTTCTGTCATATGGCGGAGAAAGCGGGTTTCAGCCCGGCGCGCCCGAGGGCGTGCCGCGCACCACGCCCCGGCCGGCGGCGCCGGTGCCGGGCTTCGCCGGCACCAGGTACGACAGGAACTGTGATCTTGCCCCTGATTTACGGACACCTATCTAAGCGACATTGGCCAGCTCGTACTGCTCTGGGCTGAGGTAGCCCAGGGTCGAGTGCAGCCGGATCCGATTGTAGTCAACCTCAATGTAGTCAAACACATGAGCCTTGGCCTGCTCCCGTGTGGCGAGGTGTTCACCATGGATGGCCTCGACCTTCAGACTGTGGTTCCAACTCTCCATTGCTGCGTTGTCGTAGCAGTTGCCTCTGGCACTCATGCTGGCGATCAAAGCGTATTGCTCCAACAGGGCGCGGTGCTCGCGCGAGCAGTATTGGCTACCACGGCCAGTATGCACGATCACTCCCCGAGGCCGATTGCGAGCAAACAGCGCCATGCGCAGCGCGTCGCAAACCAGCGTAGCCGTCATGCGCTCAGACATCGACCAGCCCACAACCTTACGCGAATACAGGTC
>WNDY01000016.1 GCA_009914555.1 Xylophilus sp. | reverse complement strand
TTGGGGATCGTGGGCAACGCCGCCGTTCGGGCGGCTATCGCTGCGTTCTTCGTTTTCGTCTTGCTCGTCGGCATACATGCTCCTCATTGACATGCTATGCCTCACACACAAAATTTCGGACAGGCTCGTTTTTCCCCCTGGGGCTACTTCCTCGCATCTGGGCAAACGGCGATGTCGCTGGCGCGAGACCTCCCTGATGCGCCATCTGCTGATGCAAGCCGTCAATCCAGTGCTCTCGCTGCTCGATAGCCTGAAGCGCTGGAAGGAAATCGCCGCCAGCTTGCGTGAGCCTCCTCGACGCAGAACGTATCAACAGGATGATCTGCGCGAGATGGTCGGTTAGCGCTTATGGGCTTATATCCCCGCTTCTTCAGCCGACTGCAAACTCGCAAACGACAGAACATCCGCATCCACAGCGCCGACGAAATCCGCATCGTGCGTGGACATGACAACCACCGTGGTCCCGCGCAGCGCCCGCAACTCCTCGATCAAAACGCCCCGCGCCACCGCATCCAGCGCATTGCTGGGCTCATCGAGCAGCAGCACCGCAGGTTGGCCGATCCAGGCGGCGGCGAGCAGGGTCTTCTTCTGCGTGCCCAGCGACATCTGGCCAAAACGTGTCGACAGATGCGGTGCCAGACCCAACCGTTCGATGAGCCGCGCAATGCGTGCGTCCACCCGCGCGCGCTTCGCCTGGGCAACAAGGTCGAGCAGGTCGCGTCCGGTCAAAAAGGGATACACAGGGCCGTCGTCCGGCACGAACGCCAGCCGCGCCTTGGCCTGTACAGGAGCAGCCAGCAGGTCGTGGCCGTCGACGATCACCGTGCCGCTGTCAGGCGCCTGGATGCCGGCCAGGATGGTCAGCAGCGTCGACTTGCCGATGCCGTTGGGGCCCTGCAGCGCATGGAGTCCCGGCGCGAAGGAATGGCTGACCTGGCGGAGCACCGTGCGACGGCCGAACGCCTTGGAAACCTCGTGAACGCGCAGCATCACCATCGCTTCCTTCCTCACGTTGCAATCAGATGGGCGGCCGCGAAGGTCCAGCCCGCGGCCACCACCGTGCTGGCCACCACGGCGTGGCGCTTCGAGAAAAGCTGCGGCACGCGGAGCACCACGGCCAGCGACAGGAAGCTTCCCGCGGCCGCAGCCGCCAGACCGGCCGGCACAGCCGCATCCCGCCAGAGTGACGCGGACAGCACGGCCGCGAACGGCACGGCCAGGCCCAGGACCGCGGTGGCATCCGACCGCACATGCCAGCGCCGGCGCAGCGGCAGCGCTGCCATGTAGGGGCGCGCTGCCGCATGCGCCAGCTGCAGCGGCCAGTACAGGCCGCTCACCGCCAGCGCAAGAAAGCCGAACGCGATCAACACCATCGGCAGGCAGCGGCCGTCGAAATCCCAGGTGCGCATCAATCCCAGTGCGGCGACGGTGACGAGGAGGCAATGGAAGAACGTGCCGAGCGTCGCCGGGCGGTGCTGGCCGTACAGGATGCCCAGCGCCAGGCGGTCGTCCGGAGGCAGGACGCGCATGGCAGCGTCGCCCAGCCGCCTGAAACCGGCCTCGGTGCGGCCAAGCAGCGGCCACAGCCGGCGCGGCGGCGCCGGAATGTCGGTCAGCAACATCCAGGCGGACAGGGCCACGGCCGGGGCCATCGGCCAGACCGCAGAGTCCACAGGACGGCCTAGCGCCCAGGCGAACCACAGGTCCAATGCCAGCAGCACCAGCCATGCGCGGCCGTGTTCGTCCACACCACATGCTGCGCGCACCACTGCGTCGCGAGCAGGAAGGCCAGCAGCAGGCCGCCGCGTACGGCCGCCAGCGGCGCCAACCCGGCCGTGCCGAGTTCCACGCCGGCCGCGATGAAGGGAACCAGCAACGGCGTGCTGCCTGTGAGCAGCACGACGAAGTCGATGCGCCGCCGCGTGGATGCAGGGATGGGCAGCGAGCGCAGATAGGCGGCGCAAGGCCCGCCGCGCAGCGCATCCTTCTGCATCAAGGCCCAGAGCGCCCAGCAGCCTTGCCACAGGCCGATGGCGCCCAGACGCCAGGCCGTTCCGCGGCCTGGCTGCAGGATCGCCAGTACCGGATAGGCGGCCACGCCGAGCAGCGTGCCGCCGACCGGCGCCAGCAATCCGGTCCACAGAAGGATGGCCTGCCAGCGCCGCAGCAGCGCCAGGGCCGTGGCCTCGCCATACCAGCGCAGCCGCAAGGCCAGCAGGCGGCCGGTCATCGACGCCCGCCAGGGCATCCCATGGTGGTCCGCCCTTGCGCGCGGGACGAAGCGGTGGGCAAGGTCGCGCCTTCCTTCCTTCGGTTCAACGGTGTTGGTTGTGTCTCGGCCGGCGAGACTATAGAGCACGGGAATCCGGAAGCGGCAGCCCGGTGGCCTGGGGGTCCGCATGGACGGCGGCGGCCGGAAGATGCCGGTCCAGCCGGCGCGGTGGTACGCTGGCGGCTGCCCGACCGTCAAAGGACCTGCATGAACCACGCGCCCCTTTCCCAACGCCGGCAGGACGCGCTGCGGTCCGAACTGCCCCACGTCGCCGAACTGCTGCAGCGCCGCCGCGCCGGCGAAATCGACGAGGACGTCATCGACGATCTGGTCGCGCTCTCCTGGCTCGAATGGCTGGGCGGCAGCCTGCAGCTCACGACCACGGGCGGCAACATCTGCCGCCAGCAGCGCGGCTGACGGCGGTTCAGGCGGCCGCCACGGCCGCCGCCTCCAGCCGGATCGGAATGGCCTTGGCCGCCGGCACCTTGCTTTGCTCGGCATGCAGCGCCAGGGGGATCAGCGGGTTGCATTCGGGGTAGTAGCCGGCCGCGCTGCCGCGCGGGATGTCGTAGGCCAGCACGCGCAGGCCCCCGACGCGCCGCTCCACGCCATCGTCGATCGCGCAGACGGCATCGACCGGCTGCCCCTCGTCCAGCCCCAGGCGCGCGATGTCGTCGCGGTGCAGCAGCAGCACGCGCCGGCTGCCGTGGATGCCGCGGAAGCGGTCGTCGAGGCGGTAGACGGTGGTGTTGAACTGGTCGTCGCTGCGCAGCGTCATGAGCCGCAGCACGGCCGGGTCGTCCGAAGCGGCGTCCGGGTCGGCTTCGAGCGGGCCGTGGCCGAGGAATTCGGCCTTGCCGCTCTTCGTCTTCCACACGCGCTGGCGCGCCGGCAGCGGCCGCTGGAAGCCGCCGGGCAGCTGCAGCCGCGCGTTGAAGTCGCGGAAGACGTCGGGCCAGATCCGTGCGATGGCGTCGCGGATGCGGCTGTAGTCCGCCGCCCACTCGGCCCAGGGCAGGCGCGCATCGGGCTCCAGCGTCGCCTGGGCCAGGCGGGCCACGATCGCGCATTCGGACAGCAGTTCGGGCGATGCCGGCTCGGCCACGCCGCGCGAGGCATGCATGATGCCGGTGGAGTCCTCCATCGACACGGTCTGCTCGACGCCGTCGGCCTGGCGGTCGATCTCGATGCGGCCCAGGCAGGGCAGCAGCCAGGCCGAGGCGCCGTGGACCAGGTGGCTGCGGTTGAGCCGTGTGGCGACCTGCACCGTGAGCCGCAGCCGCCGCCAGGCCGGCTCGATGCGCAGCGTGTCGGGCACGGCGCGCACGAAGTTGCCGCCCAGGCCGACGAAGGCCCGCACGCTGCCGTCGAGCACGCCCTCGCAGGTCTCCACCGTGTTGAGGCCCTTCTCGCGCGGCGGCTCGAAGCCGTAGAGCTCCTTCAACTTGTCCAGCGGCGCGAGCTCGGGCTTCTCGGTGATGCCCACGGTGCGCTGGCCCTGCACGTTGGAATGGCCGCGCACTGCGCAGATGCCCGCGCCCTGGCGGCCCATGTGGCCGCCGAGCAGCAGCAGGCTGGCGAGCATCTGCACGTTGCGCACGCCGTGGCGGTGCTGGGTCAGGCCCATGCCATAGACCGCGATCACCGAGCGCGCGCGGGCGAACACCTGGGCCGCCCGCTCCAGCGCGGCGCGGTCGAGGCCGGACGCGCGCTCGATCGCCTCCCAGGGCGTGGCCCGCACGGCCGCGGCGCAGGCGCCGAAGCCGTGCGTGTGCTCGGCGATGAAGGCCACGTCGAGCACGCGCGGCAGGCGCTGCGCCTGCGCCTCGTCATCGAGCGCGAGCACGCCCTTGCACAGGCCGGTGAGGGCCGCGATGTCGCCGCCGTTGCGCACCTGGAGGTACTGCGTGCTGACCTCGGTCTGCGCCGGCGTGAGCATGTCGCGCGGCGACTGCGGGTTGGCGAAGGCGACGAGGCCGCGCTCGCGCAGCGGGTTGAAGGTGACGATCGGCACGCCGCGCTGGCGCGCCTCCTGCAGGTCGTGCAGCATGCGCGGGCTGCTCACGCCGACGTTCTGGCCGAAAAAGAAGATCGCATCCGCATGGGCGAAGTCGTCGAGCGTCACCGTGCCCACGGGCACGCCGATGGACTGCGGCAGCGCCACCGAGGTGCTCTCGTGGCACATGTTGGAGCTGTCGGGCAGGTTGTTGTTGCCGTACCGGCGCGCCAGCAGCTGGTAGAGGTAGCTGGCCTCCAGCGACGCGCGGCCCGAGGAGTAGAAGACCACCGAGCGCGGGTCCTCGCGGCGCAGGGCCTGCAGCTCCGCGCCGATGGCTGCGAAGGCTTCGTCCCATTGCACCGGCAGGTAGCGGTCGCTGGCCGCGTCCCAGCGCAGCGGCGTGGTGAGGCGCCCGGCCGATTCGAGTGCGTGGTCGCTCCAGGTCTCCAGTTCGGCCAGTGTGTGGTGCGCGAAGAAGTCGGGATCCGCGCGCGCGGAGCCGAGCTCCCAGGCCGTGGCCTTCGCGCCGTTCTCGCAGAATTCGGCCGCATGCGGATGCTCGGGCTTGGCCCAGGCGCAGCTCACGCAGGCGAAGCCGCCGGGCTTGTTCTGCACCCGCAGCGCGCGGGCGGCCTTCAGCGGCACGTGCTCGCGCAGCAGGATGGCGCCGACCGCCTTGAGGGAGCCCCAGCCGCCGGCCGGATGGTCGTAGGAGCGGGCATGGTCGATCGCGTGTTCGTGGGCCATGGGAGATGCCTTCGTCATCGTGGTTGTTGTCCTACAACCTAGCGGGCAGCCGCGCGGCAGTCGCGTAGTCCGCAGACTGCAAGACTTGTCGGCCACGGCGAGGGGATCGCCCGGGTGGAGACATGCAACAGGCAGACACACGATGGACGAGGCCCCGCCTCCTGGCTGCTGTCGCGGCCGCCGCGGCCGCGCCGGCCTGGGATCAGGTACTGCAGCCCGCGGGCCCGCAGGCAGCGCACATCGTGCGGCTCTGGAACCTGACGCTCGTGGTCTGCACGGCGGTGTTCGCGGTGGTGCTCGCAGCCCTGCTGCTGGCGCTGTGGCGCGGGCGCTCCGCGCAGCAGCCGGCTGGGCCTGCGGCAGAGGGCGCGGCGCGCCGCTGGGTGGGCGGCGCGGCGGGCCTGTCGGCGCTGCTGCTCGCGGGCCTGGTGGCGGCCGACGTGCTGACCGACCGGGCGCTGTCGCGGCTGCCCGCCGACGACGCGCTGCACATCGAGATGACCGGCCAGCAGTGGTGGTGGGAGAGCCGCTATGCCGCCGATGCCGACGGCCCGGGCTTTCGCACTGCGGGCGAACTGCACGTGCCGGTCGGCCGCACCGTGGTGGTGACGCTGCTCAGCGCCGACGTGATCCACACCTTCTGGGTGCCCAGCCTGCACGGCAAGAAGGACATGCTGCCGGGCCGGCCGACCACGATCACGCTGCGCGCCGACCAGCCCGGGCGCTTTCGCGGGCAGTGCGCCGAGTTCTGCGGCACGCAGCATGCGCTCATGGCCTTCGGGCTCGTAGCAGATACTCCGGAGAGATATGCTCTCTGGCGCGCGGAGCAGCAGGCCATCGCGGAGATACCCCGCACGGCGGCGGCGCAGCGCGGGCAGGCGCTGTTTCTGAACGGGGCCTGCGCCGGCTGCCACACGGTGCGCGGCACGCCGGCCGACGGCATGCTCGGGCCGGACCTCACCCACCTGGCCAGCCGCCCGGCCATCGCGGCCGGCAGCGCGCCCAACACGGCCGAGGCGCTCGCGCGCTGGGTGCGCGACCCGCAGCAGATCAAGTCCGGCGCCGCCATGCCGCCGAGCGCGCTGACGGACGCGGACCTCGCCGATCTCGTGGCCTACCTGCGCAGCCTCGGATGACGGCCCCGCACGGTCTCCCGCACCTCAAGGACGGCCCCGGCGCGCCGCCCGCGGTGGTCGAGGCGCTGCGCCGCACCTGGAGCGACCCGCCGGGCCTGCGCGGCTGGCTCTCGGCCATCAACCACAAGACGATCGCCGCGCGCTTCGTCGTGGTGACCTTCGCGTTCTTCGTGCTCGGCGGCCTGCTGGCGCTGGCGATGCGGCTGCAGCTCGCGCGGCCCGAGGGCGGGCTCGTCGGGCCGCGGCTCTACAACCAGCTGTTCACGATGCACGGCACGACGATGATGTTCCTGTTCGCCGTGCCGGTGATGCAGGCCGCAGCCGGCTGGCTGGTGCCGCTCATGGTCGGCGCGCGCAGCGTGGCCTTCCCGCGCATGAACGCCTTCGCGTTCTGGATCTTCACCTTCGGCGGCGTCTTCCTGTTCGCCGGCTTCGCCAGTGGCGCCGGGCCCGACGCGGGCTGGTTCAGCTACCCGCCGCTGGCCCTGTCGGACTATGCGCCCGGCAAGGGCGTGGACATCTGGGCCCAGATGATCACCTTCACCGAACTCGGCGCGCTGCTGGAGGCGGTGGTCCTCATCACCACCATCCTCAAGCTGCGCGCGCCGGGCATGGGGCTGGCGCGCATGCCGCTGTTCGTCTGGGCCACGCTGGTCACCCAGTTCATGGTGATCTTCGCGATGCCGGCGGTGATGCTGGGCAGCACCGGCCTGATCCTCGACCGGCTCGTCGGCACGCACTTCTACAACCCGGCCCGCGGCGGCGACGTGCTGCTGTGGCAGCACCTGTTCTGGTTCTTCGGCCATCCGGAGGTCTACCTGATCTTCATCCCGCCGCTGGGCTTCATCTCCACCATCGTCTCCACGTTCGCGGGGCGGCCGGTGTTCGGCTACCGCGCGATGGTGCTGTCACTCGTGGCCACGGCCTTCCTGGCGTTCGGCCTGTGGGTGCACCACATGTTCGCCACCAACCTGCCCGAGGTCGGCAAGAGCTTCTTCACCGCGGCCAGCCTCGCGATCGCGATTCCGTCGGCGGTGCAGATCTTCTGCTGGATCGCCACGCTGGCCCTCGGACGGGTGCGGCTGCGCGTGCCGCTGCTGTTCGTGCTGGGCTTCTTCTTCATCCTCGTGCTCGGCGGGCTCACCGGCATCATGCTGGGCGCCGTGCCGCTGGACCTGCAGCTGCACGACAGCTACTTCGTCGTGGCCCACCTGCACTACGTGCTGCTGGGCGGCGCGGTGTTCCCGCTGTTCGGCGCGCTGTACTACTGGTTCCCGAAGGCCACGGGGCGGATGCTCGGCGAGCGGGCCGGGCGCTGGCAGTTCTGGCTGTTATTCGCCGGCTTCAACGTCGCCTTCTTTCCGATGCACCTGCTGGGGATCGACGGCATGCCGCGGCGGGTCTGGACCTACGGCGCGGAACGGGGCTGGGGCGGCCTCAACCTCGTCGCCACGCTCGGCGCGCTGGTCATCGCCGCGAGCGTGGCCGTGTTCCTCTGGAACGTCGCCGCCAGCCTGCGCCGCGGCGCGCCCGCGGGCGCCGACCCCTGGCAGGCCGGCACGCTGGAATGGAGCGTGCCGAGCCCGCCGCTGCCGCACAACTTCGATGCGCTGCCGGTGGTGTACGGCGCCGATCCGCGCTGGGACGCCCGCGGCACCGGCGCGGTGTCCGGCCTCGCGGCCGATGCGCGCGAGGTGCTGACCACCACGGTGGCCGATGCCCGGCCCGAAGGGCGGCCGCTGTTCCCGTCGCCGTCGCTCTGGCCCTTTGCAAGCGCGCTGGCGGTGACGGCGCTCTTCGTCGGCTCGGTCTTCACGCCTTGGGCCGTGGTCTGGCTCTCGGCGCCGGTCGCGGTGGCGGTGATCGGCTGGTTCTGGCCGACGCGGGCCGAGACGCGCCGCGCGCGGGCGCTGGAGCGCAGGCCATGAGCGGCGGCACGGTCGACGTGCGCGACCTGCCGACCTATGGCTTCGGCACGCGCAGCCTCATGTGGTGGGGCACGGTCGGCCTCATGCTGATCGAAGGCACGGTCTTCGCGATCGCGCTGCTGATGTACTTCTACCTGCGCGGCATCGCGCCGGCCTGGCCGCTCGGCGCGCCGCTGCCCGCGCTGCGCTGGGGCGTGGCCAACACCCTGCTGCTGCTGGCGAGCCTCTGGCCCAATTGGCGGGCCCAGCGCGCCGCCCAGCGCGAGGACCGCGCTGCCGCGCGCCGCTGGCTCGCGGTGTGCGTGCTGATGGCGTTGGGCTTCCTCGTGCTGCGTGCGCTCGAATTCCGCACGCTCGGCGTGAGCTGGCATGCGAACGCCTACGGCTCGCTGGTCTGGCTGCTGCTGGGGCTGCACACCACCCACCTGATCACCGACACGATCGACACGCTGGTGCTCACCGTGCTGCTCTACAGCGGCCCGTTCGAAGGCAAGCGCATGGTGGACGTGGCCGAGAACGCGCTGTACTGGTACTTCGTGGTGGGCAGCTGGCTGCCTGTCTGGGCCGTGATCTATCTCGCGCCGAGGCTCTGACCGTGGGACGCGCGGCGCTGCTGCTGCTTCCGCTGGCCGCGCTGCCGGCGATGGCCCGGGCGCACGGCGCCGGCGGACCGCTGGAAGGCTACGGCACCTGGTAGTGGCAGCCGGACCCCTGGACCGTGCTGCTGCTGGCGGCGGCCGCGCTGGCCTACGGCGCCGGGCTGCTGCGCCTGCTGCGGCGCAGCGGCCGCGGCCGCCGGCTGCTGCGCGCGCTGGCCGGCGCCTTCGCGGGCGGCTGGCTGGCGCTGGCCGGCGCCTTCGCCTCGCCGCTGGACGGGCTGTCGGAATGGCTGTTCGCCGCCCACATGCTGCAGCACGAGGCGCTGATGATCGTCGCCGCGCCGCTGCTCGTGCTGGGCCGGCCGCTGGCCGTCGGCCTGTGGGCGCTGCCGCGGCGGCTGCGCACCGCGCTGGGCCGCCTGCCGCGGGCGCCGGCCGCCGCCCGCTGCTGGGCCGCGGCCTCGGGGCCGCTGGGCGCCTGGGTGCTGCACGGCCTGGCGCTCTGGGTCTGGCACGTGCCGCGGTTCTTCGAGGCGGCGCTGCGCCATCCGGGCCTGCACTGGGTGCAGCATGCGAGCTTCCTCGGCAGCGCCGTGCTGTTCTGGTGGAGCGTGCTCGGCCGCGGCGGGCCGCAGGGCGGCGCGGCGCTGCTGTCGCTGTTCACCACCATGGTCCACACGGCGGCGCTGGGCGCGCTGCTGACGCTGGCGCCGGCCCTCTGGTATCCGATCTACCTGGAGCCGGCCGCCGCGCTGGGCATGGACCCGCTGCGCGACCAGCAGGTCGGCGGTCTGATCATGTGGGTGCCGGCCGGCCTGGCCTATGTGCTGGCCGGCCTGGCGCTGGCCTGGCGCTGGCTGGCGCTGGCTGGCGCCGGCGCCGCCGCCGCGGGAGGCGCGGCCATGACCGCCTGGCGACGGCTGCTCGCGGCCGGGCTGCTGGCCGCCGCGGCGCTGGCGGCCCGGGGCGCCGAGCCGGCCGCGCTCGTGGCGCGCGGCGCCTACCTGGCGCGCATCGGCGGCTGCGCCGCCTGCCATACCGATCCGAAGGGCGGGGCGCCGTTCGCGGGCGGACGGCCGATGCCCTCGCCGTTCGGCCCGATCCACAGCAGCAACATCACGCCCGACCCGGCGCACGGCCTGGGGCGCTACACCTTCGCCGACTTCGCGCGGGCCATGCGCGAGGGCCGCGCGCGGGGCGACCGGCCGCTCTATCCGGCCATGCCCTATGCGTCCTACGCGAAGATGGACGACGCCGACCTGCGCGCGCTCTTCGCCTACCTGCGCGAAGGCGTGGCGCCGCAGGCCGTGCCGACGCCGCCGAACCACCTGCCGTTCCCGTTCGACCAGCGCTGGGCGCTGCGCATCTGGCAGGCGCTGTTCCTGCCGCGCGGCGTCTATGCGCCGCGGCCCGGCCGCGATGCGGCCTGGAACCGCGGCGCCTACCTGGTGCAGTCGGTCGGCCACTGCGGCTCCTGCCACACGCCGCGCGGGCCGGGCTACCAGGAGAAGGGCTACGACGAAGGCTCCGACCAGTTCCTCACCGGCACGGTGACCGACCGCTGGTTCGCCACGAACCTCACCGGCGACCCGGGCGGCGGGCTGGGCCGGGTGGACGCCCGGGCGCTGGCCGAGCTGCTGCGCACCGGCCGCGGCGGCGGCTCGGTGGTCTGGGGCAGCATGGCCGAGGAGGTGGAGGAGACGCTGCGGCACCTGAGCGAGGACGACGCCCGCGCGATCGCGCGCTACCTCAAGAGCCTGCCGCCGCAGCGCGTCGCCGGCCGCTACGATCCGGCGCGCGCCGGCGGCCGCGGGCCGGCGGACGGGCGCTACGACGCCGCGACGAACACCGCCGGCCGCGCGGCCTACCACGGCTTCTGCATGGCCTGCCACGGGGAGGACGGCCGCGGCCAGCCGCCGCAGGTGCCGGCGCTGGCCGGCAACCCGTCGCTGCTGGGCCGCGAGCCGCAGTCGCTGGTGCGCATCGTGGTCGAGGGCGGGCGCGGCCCGGCCGTGGACGGCGCGCCCGCGCCGCTGGCGATGCCGGGCTTCGGCGGCACGCTGACCGACCTGCAGATCGCCCAGGCGCTGAGCTACGTGCGGCAGAGCTGGGGCAACGACGGCGCGCCGGTCACGGCGTCCGACGTGAGCCAGGTCCGCCAGCGCATCGGACGCTGAAAACCATCCATTTACCATCCATATGGATGGTGATAGGATGGCGAAATGACCTCGCGCATTTCCACGCCCCCTGCCGACGCGCCTCGGCCGGTCCGGACGGCCGACTCCGAGAAGATCACGATCAACCTCGGCTTCGTCGACCTCGGCCACATCGACCTGCTGGTCGCCGAGAGCTTCTATGCCAACCGGACGGACTTCATCCGCACGGCCATCCGCAACCAGCTCGCCGCGCATGCCGACGCGCTCAGGCAGGCCGTCGCGCGCAAGCTGCTGGTGCTCGGGCTCCAGCGTTTCTCGGCAGCCGATCTCGAGGCGGCGCGCGCGGCCGGAGAGAAGCTGCAGATCCGCGTGCTGGGCCTGGCGAGCATCGACTTCGACGTGACGCCGGAGCTCGCGCTGGCGGTCATCGACTCGATCACCGTCCTCGGATCGCTGCAGGCCAGCAGCGCGGTCAAGGCCGCGCTGGCCGGGCGCATCCGCTAACCCCCATGACGAAAGAACCCCCTGCAATGAACGAACTGTTCCAACGCCTGATGGGCGAGGCCACGCGGCTCACCCGCAACGGCCGGCTGCACGAGGCGACCGAAGCGATCCGGCGCGCCCTGCGCGGCCGTGAAACCGGCACGAAGCCTTCCGCCGCCCCGCCGCCGCCGCCCCCGCATGCCCATGAGGCCGAGGCCGATGCGCTGGTCCTCGACGGCCTGACCCGCATCGTCGTCGATAACGACACCGAAGAAACGTCGCCGGCCGCCTTCGCACCGAGCGACGAGCGCTGGATCGACGGCCGCTTCGCCCACCAGGGCCGCACGCTCGCCTACAAGCTCTACCTGCCGCCGGTGCCGGCCGGCGCCGTGCCCAGCCCCCGGCCGCTGGTCGTCATGCTGCACGGCTGCACCCAGGATGCGGCCGACTTCGCGGCCGGCACGCAGATGCACGCACTGGCCCGCGACCTCGGCGTGGTCGTGCTCTACCCCGAGCAGTCGCGGCCTGCGAACCCGCAGAAGTGCTGGAACTGGTTCAAGCCGCAGCACCAGCAGCGCGGCCGCGGCGAGCCGGCCGCCCTGGCGGCCCTGGCGCAGTCGGTCGCGATCGAGCACGGGGTGGACGGCGCACGCATCTTCGTGGCGGGCCTGTCGGCCGGCGGCGCGATGGCGCACATCCTCGGCCGCTGCTACCCCGACGTGTTCGCGGCGGTCGGCGTGCATTCCGGCCTGCCGAGCGGCTGCGCCAGCGACGTCCCGTCGGCGCTCGCCGCCATGCGGCGCGGCGCAGCCACGCCAGAGGCCAGCGCCGCGCCGCCGACCATCGTCTTCCACGGCGACGCCGACACCACGGTGCACGCGGCCAACGGCGCCGCGGTCATCGCAGCGGACGCCGGGCTGCAGCGGTCGTCGGCCCGCACGGTCGAGGGCCGCTCGGCCCGGGGGCAGCGCTACACCCGCACGGTCTATGGCGATGCGGACGGCCGCAGCGCGGCCGAATACTGGCAGCTGCACGGTGCCGGACACGCCTGGTCCGGCGGCAGCGCAGAGGGCAGCTACACGGACGCCGCAGGCGCCGACGCCAGCGCGGAGATGCTGCGGTTCTTTCTGGCGCATCTGCGCAGGGCGTGAGGCGTCCCATGGGGTACGCTGGAGATTTCTTGCATACTCCCGAGAGGGAGCATGCTGTAGCGCACGTAAATCAAGGGCTATGATGATATACCCCAGGGGTGTATCTTTCAGATGGGCGGCGGCGGATCGATCGGGCGGCGGGGAATCAGCGGCTCGCCGGGGGGCCGGCGCGTGCCGGCCGGCGCCGGCGTGTCGTCCTGGTGCGGCACCTCGGTCTCCGGCGTGAACGGCTGGGCCGCCGGCGGCGCGATGGGGGCTGGCGGATCGGCGGCGGCGGCAGGGTCCGGCGCCGCGGCGGCCGGCAGCGGCGGCGCCGGCTCGGCGGCCGGCCCGTCGCGCGGCAGCCATTCGTCGATGCGGCGCGCCGCCCAGTCCCGGCCGGCCAGGCCGAAGGCCAGCGCCAGCGCGAACACGAAGCCGGCCAGGATCACGATGAAGCTCTGGCGCACGATGTCGCCGCCGATCCTGACCTGGTCCAGCGCGATCAGCACCACGAAGACCAGGATGGCGTACTGCGCCACGCGCGAGAAGAAGCGCGCGTCGCGCAGGCCGGCGTTGCTGGAATAGGTGTAGACCGCGTCGCCGACGAAGCGCGCGAAGTAGGCGCCGAAGGCCAGGATCAGCAGCGCCACGAAGATGTTCGGCACGAACCACACCACCTTGCCCAGCAGGTCGGTGATGTAGTTCAGGCCCAGGCCGTTGAAGGCGATGATCAGCGCCGCCAGGATGACCACCCAGTACACCAGGGCGCCGACCACGCCCGTGGTGTCGGCCTGCACGCCGCCCTGGCGCAGGAAGCCGTCGAGCCCGGCGCGCCCGGTGAGCACCGGGAAGTTGACGGCGCGCAGGGCGCGCGTGACGGCGAAGCGCGCCACCTTGGCGACCAGCCAGCCCACCAGCACCACCAGCGCCGCCATCAGCAGCCGGGGGATGAAGGCGCCGGTCTGGTAGAGGATCGCGCGCAGCGGCTCCAGCCGGAATCCGAACTCGTTCATGCGGAAGGTCCTCCTTGCGGGGCGCCGCCGGCCGGCTGCGCGGGCACGGCGGCCAGGGCCAGCAGCCCCTGCAGCGGCACCTGCACCCAGTCGACGCGGTTGTTCAACTCGTAGCGCAGTTCGTACAGGGCCTTGTCGATCTCGAACAACGCGAGCAGCGACGCGTCGAAGTTGCCGCTGCCGGCGCGCGCCAGGGTGTCGGCATAGCCGCCCATGAAGGCGGTGCGCACCTGGGCCTCCCACTGTGCGGCGGTGATGTCCAGCCGCAGCAGTTCCTCGGCATTCTGCGCCACGCGGCGCAGCGCCGACCAGCGCGCGTAGTTGAAGGAGCGCAGCATGCCCGCCACGTCGCGCAGCGGCGAAGCCTTGGCGCGGCGCTCGTCGAACGGCCGCGCCGGCTCGCCCTCGAAGTCGATGATGACGAAGTCGTTGCGCGAGACCAGCACCTGGCCCAGGTGGTAGTCGCCGTGCAGCCGCGTCTTGCGCTGGCCGGCCGGCGCGTCCTCGCCGCCGAAGGCCTCGATGCGCGCGCGCAGCGCGCCGGCGCGCTCCAGCAGGCGCGCGGCGGTCTCGCGCCCGCCCTCGGCCAGCGCCCCGGTGCGCTCGCGCAGCAGGGCCACGGTGGCGTCCAGCGCGGCGAGCGACGTTGCGCGCAGCGCCTCGCGGTCGGCGGCGGCCAGCGGCTCGGGCGCGAAGGCCGGGTCGTCGGCCGGCGCCTGGTCGAAGGCGACGTGCATCTCGGCGGTGCGCTGGCCCAGCAGGCGCATCAGCGCGAGGAAGGCACCGTGGTCGGGCGCCTGCGTGTCCTCGACCGTGTGCTGGCGCTCGGACAGCACGCGCCCCAGGTAGTCCAGCGTGTATTCCCAGGCGTCGCCCTGGTTGAGCACGAAGGCCTGCAGCAGGCCCAGCGTCAGCACCTGCCCGTCGGCGCCGTGGTATTCGATGGCGCCGGCCACCGGCACGCAGTTGGCGAAGCGCACCGTCTCGGTCAGGAAGCGGCCGATCTCCAGCTCGGGATTGATGCCGCCCTGCACCTGCCGGTAGCACTTGAGGAAGAGCTGGTCGCCCAGCGTCACCGCGGTGTTGCTGCTGGCCGCGCTGGGGCGGCTGGCGTCGAGCGCGAGGATGTCGGCCGGATCGACGCGCGACAGGTCCGCCGAGCCGGTGAAGCGGATTTCTCCCTGCGCGGCCGGCAGCACCGTGCCCTGCGCCATCGCCACCGCCACGGCGCGGCAGAAGTCGGGGTCGAACAGCGCGTCGCCCAGTATGCCGACCTGGGCCTGCTGCCGCACCTTGGCGACCACGGCCGGCGCGAACAGCTGGAGGCGCTCGTCCTCGATGTCTTCCCACACGATGACGAGCGGCATAAAGTAGCGCGCCTGCAGCGTGTCGCCCGGCACGTCCAGCAGCGGCAGCACCCACTGCCGGTCGCCGCGGGCCCACACCGCCTGCTCGGCCAGCGCGGCTCGGCGGATGGGCTCGCCCTTGGCCGCGTACCAGCGCTGCGCCTGCAAATGCTCGGGCAGCACTTGCACCTCGAACTGCTCGCGCAGCCGCTCGGCCATGCCGATGCGCCAGGGCATCACCTTGTCGCGGAACAGGCTGTCCCAGCCGTCGAACAGCACCAGCGTGTGCAGGTCGCGCAGCGGCCGGCCCTCCTGGTGCCAGGCGGGCAGCGGCGCCTCGGCCGAGAGGCGGAACCAGAAGAAGCCGTACGAGGGCAGCGTGAGCAGGTAGGGCAGCTCGCCGATCGGAGGGAAGACGGAGCGGCCCAGCAGCTCCACCGGCACACGGCCCTTCCAGGCCGAGAGGTCCAGCTCCACCGGCTGCGCGGCGCGCGAGAGGTTGAAGACGGTGAGGATGACGTCGCCCTCGTACTCGCTGAGGTAGGCCAGGATCTTGCGGTTGCCGGGCTTGAGGAAGGTCTTTTTTCCGCGGCCGAAGGCGCTGCTGGTCTTGCGCACGGCCAGCATGCGGCGCGTCCAGTGCAGCAGCGAGCTGCTGTCGCGCGCCTGCGACTCGACGTTGACCGCCTCGTAGCCGTAGATGGCGTCCATGATCGGCTGGAGGTACAGCCGCTGCGGGTCGGCGCGCGAGAAGCCGGCGTTGCGGTCGGGGCTCCACTGCATCGGCGTGCGCACGCCGTTGCGGTCGCCGACGAACACGTTGCCGCCCATGCCGAGTTCGTCGCCGTAGTAGATGATGGGCGAGCCGGGCATGGACAGCAGCATGCCGTTCATGAGCTTGATGCGGTCCTTGTCGTTGTCCATCAGCGGCGCCAGGCGCCGGCGGATGCCCAGGTTGATGCGTGCGCGCAGGTCGGCCGCATAGGTGGTGTACATGTAGTCCCGCTCGCGGTGGGTCACCATCTCCAGCGTCAGCTCGTCGTGGTTGCGCAGGAAGATGGCCCACTGGCAGCCGTCGGGGATGTCGGGCGTCTGCTGGAGGATCTCGACGATCGGGTCGCGGTCCTCCTGCGCGATGGCCATGTACATGCGCGGCATCAGCGGGAAGTGGTAGCACATGTGGCATTCGTCGCCGTCGCCGAAGTACTCGCGCACGTCCTCGGGCCACATGTTGGCCTCGGCCAGCAGGAAGCGGTTCTCGTAGTTGGCGTCGATGGCGGCGCGCAGCCGCTTGATGACGGCATGCGTCTCGGGCAGGTTCTCGTTGCTGGTGCCGTCGCGCTCCACGAGGTAGGGGATCGCGTCGAGCCGGAAGCCGTCCACGCCCATGTCGAGCCAGAAGCGCATGATGTCGAACACCGCCTCCAGCACCGCCGGGTTGTCGAAGTTCAGGTCGGGCTGGTGGCTGAAGAAGCGGTGCCAGTAGTACTGCTGGGCCACCGGATCCCAGGCCCAGTTCGAGGTCTCGGTGTCGGTGAAGATGATGCGCGTGCCCTGGTAGATCTGGTCGGTGTCGCTCCAGACGTAGAAGTCGCGCTCGGGCGAGCCCTTGGGAGCGCTGCGGACGCGCTGGAACCAGGGGTGGTCGACGGAGGTGTGGTTGATGACCAGCTCGGTGATCACGCGCAGGCCGCGCGCGTGGGCGGCGTCGAGCATTTCGCGGAAGTCCGCGAGCGTGCCGTACTCGGCCTTGACGTCCTTGTACTCGGCGATGTCGTAGCCGTCGTCGCGCAGCGGCGAGGGGTAGAAGGGCATCAGCCAGATCGTGTTGACGCCCAGCTCCTTGACGTAGTCGAGCTTGGCCGTCACGCCCTTGAAGTCGCCGATGCCGTCGCCGTTGGTGTCGTAGAACGCCTTGACGTTGAGCTGGTAGATGACGGCATCGCGAAACCACTGCGGGTCCTGCGAGGTGTCGACCTCGGCGGTCTCCAGCGCCAGCTGCGGCACGGATGCGTTCATCGGCTGTGGTTCCTACTGGTAGTAGTCGAAGTCCCGCTCGCTGCGCGTGCGCCGCCGCACGTGCAGGACGTGGGCCGGCGCCTCGCGTGGGTCGAGCCGGATGTAGTGGTGGCCGCCGCGCCAGGTGAAGCGCGCGCCGCCGAGCAGGTCGTGCACCTGGAATTCCTGGTCGCCCGGCACGCCGACGAGTGCCGGGTCGAGCTGGAGCCAGCCCGTCTGGACGTTCCAGGGGTCGAGGTTGACCACGGTGACGACGGCGTCGCGCCCGTCGCTGCTCGTCTTCAGGTAGGCGATGAGCTGGTCGTTGTCGATTGCCAGAAAGCGCAGCGTGTCGTTGCGCTGCAAGGCTGCGTGCTCGCGCCGGATCGCATTGACGTGGGCGATGAAGCCGGCGAGGCTGTCGGGCCGGGCGCGGTCCCAGTGGCGGATCTGGTACTTCTCGGAGTCGAGGTATTCCTCGCTGCCGGGCTCGCGCGGCAGGTGCTCCTTGAGCTCGTAGGCCGGGCCGTAGATGCCGTAGCTCGCGCTCAGCGTGGCAGCCAGCACGAGCCGCAGCTTGAACACCGCGTCGTGGCCGCCTTGCAGCTGTTCGTGCAGGATGTCGGGCGTGTTGGGCCAGACGTTGGGGCGGAAGTAGTCCAGGCCCGGCGGGGTGGACAGCTCGGTGAAGTACGCGGTCAGCTCCTCCTTGGAGTTGCGCCAGGTGAAGTAGGTGTACGACTGCGAATAGCCCAGCTTGGCCAGCCGGTGCATCACCTTGGGCCGGGTGAGGGCCTCGGCCAGGAAGATCACCTCGGGGTGCTCGCGCTGGATCTCGGCGATCGCCCATTCCCAGAACGGGAACGCCTTGGTGTGCGGGTTGTCGACGCGGAAGACGGCCACGCCCTGCGCGATCCAGTGGTCGAACACGCCCTTGAGCGCGGCCCACAGGCCTTGCCAGTCCTCGCTCTCGAAGTTGAAGGGATAGATGTCCTGGTACTTCTTGGGCGGGTTCTCGGCGTACTGCACGGTGCCGTCGGGCCGCCACTTGAACCACTGCGGATGCTCGGCAACCCAGGGATGGTCGGGCGCGCACTGGAAGGCGATGTCCAGCGCGATCTCCAGGCCGTGGCCGCGCGCGGCCCGCACGAGCCGGCGGAAGTCCTCGGGCGTGCCCAGCGCCGGCAGGATGGCGTCGTGCCCGCCCTCGGCGGCGCCGATGGCCCAGGGGCTGCCGACGTCGTCCGGCGCGGCCGCGAGCGCGTTGTTCTTTCCCTTGCGCTGCTGCCGGCCGATCGGATGGACCGGCGGGAAGTACAGCACGTCGAAGCCCATCTGCGCGATCCCGGGCAGCAGCTTCTCGACGTCGGCGAACGTGCCATGGCGGCCGGGCACCGGCGAGGCCGAGCGCGGGAACAGCTCGTACCAGGTGCTGTAGCGCGCACGCTCGCGGTCGGCCACCAGCGGCAGGGCGGGCGAGGACACGGCATGCCTGCGGCCGGGCCAGCGGCGCGCGAGTTCCGCCTTCGCCTCGTCGAGCGCCAGCGCCTTGAGCACCGACGCATCGCCTGCGGGGTCGGCGGCGGCCTGCTCCAGCGCGGCGGCCCAGGCGCGCAGGGCCTTCGCGTCGGCCGCGGCCGTGGCGCGCTGCGCGGCGGCCGCGATCCCGGCAGCGCCCACGCGCGCGGCGATGCGGATGTCGGCCGGGTCGACGCGGCGCTCCAGCTCGTGGTGCCAGGATTCGAAGGCGTCCACCCACGCCAGCACGGCATAGCGGTAGCGGCCCGGCGCGGGCGGCGTGAAGTGCGCATGCCACTCGTCGTTCCACTTTAGCACCATCGGCACCTCGGCGAAGGCCGCATCGCCCTCGCGCTGCCACCGCAGCACCACGCGCAGCATGTCGTGGCCCTCGCAGAAGGCATGCGCCGCGACGTGGAAGGGCTCGCCGGCCACGGACTTGGCGGCGAAGCGGCCGTGGTCCACGCTGGGCAGCACGGCATCGACCACCGCGCGCTGGCGGCCGTCGGCCACGCCGATCGGCGCCGACAGGCGCGACGGTGCCGATGGGGGCGGCCGGGTCGACCGGGGCGGCTGGGCAGTCCGGGCCATCAGTGCGGTCCTTTCAGGTAGAGCGTGGCAAGCGGCGGCAGCGTCAGCACCAGCGACTGCGGCCGCCCCTGCGCGGGCACCGGCACCGTTTCCACAGCGCCGAGGTTGCCCCAGTTGGCGCCGCCGAACTGCGCCGCGTCGCTGTTGGCGATCTCCCGCCAGGTGCCGGGCAGCGGCACGCCGACGCGGTAGCCCTCGCGCGGCACCGGCGTGAAGTTGGAGACCACGAGCACCGGCGCCGCGCCCTCGGCCTTGCGCAGGAAGGCGTAGACGCTGCGGTCGCCGTCGTCGGCCTCGACCCATTCGAAGCCGGCGCCGCTGAAGTCCACGCGGTGCAGCGCAGGCTCGTCGCGCAGGCGGCGGTTGAGGTCGCGCACCCAGCGCTGCACGCCGCCGTGGCCCGGCAGGCCGGTGACCCACCATTCGAGCTCGCCCTCGTGCGTCCATTCGCGCCGCTGGCCAAACTCGCCGCCCATGAACAGCAGCTTCTTGCCCGGGTGCGCCCACATGTAGCCGAGCAGGGCCCGCAGGCTGGCGAACTGCTGCCAGTCGTCGCCCGGCATCTTGCCCAGCAGCGAGCCCTTGCCGTGCACCACCTCGTCGTGCGAGAGCGGCAGCACGAAGTTCTCGCTGAAGGCATAGACCAGCGAGAAGGTCAGGCGGTGGTGGTGCCACCTGCGGTGCACCGGCTGCTCGGCCAGGTAGGCGAGCGTGTCGTGCATCCAGCCCATGTTCCACTTCATGCCGAAGCCCAGGCCGCCGGTCTCGACGGGGCGCGAGACGCCGGGCCAGGCGGTGGATTCCTCGGCCACGGTGAAGGCGTCGGGATGCTCGCGGTAGACGGCGGTGTTGAGCTCGCGCAGGAAGTGCACCGCCTCCAGGTTCTCGCGCCCGCCGTGCACGTTGGGGATCCAGCCGCCGGGGCCGCGCGCATAGTCCAGGTAGAGCATGGAGGCCACCGCGTCGACGCGCAGGCCGTCGATGTGGAAGCGGTCGAGCCAGTACAGCGCCGAGGACAGCAGGAAGCTGCGCACCTCGTTGCGGCCGTAGTTGAAGATGGCCGAGTTCCACTCGGGATGGAAGCCCTGGCGCGGGTCGGCATGCTCGTAGAGGTGGGTGCCGTCGAAGCGCGCGAGCCCGTGCGCGTCGGTCGGGAAGTGGCTCGGCACCCAGTCGAGGATGACGCCGATGCCGCGCTGGTGCAGGTGGTCGACGAAGGCCATGAAGTCCTCCGGCGTGCCGTAGCGCGCGGTCGGCGCGAAGTAGCCGGTGGTCTGGTAGCCCCAGGAGCCGTAGAACGGGTGCTCGGTCACCGGCAGCAGCTCGACGTGGGTGAAGCCGAGGTCGCTCACGTAGTCGGCCAGCAGCGGCGCGAGTTCGCGCCAGTTCAGGAAGCGCCCGTCCTCGCCGCGCCGCCAGGAGCCGGCATGGACTTCGTAGGTGGCAATCGGCGCGTCCAGCGCGTTGCGCCGCGCGCGGCTGGCCATCCAGGCGGCGTCGTCCCAGTCGTGCGTGCCCGCCCAGATGCGCGAGGCGGTGGCCGGCGGCAGTTCGGCCTGGAAGGCGAACGGGTCGGCCTTCTCCAGCACCTCGCCGCCGGGCGTGAGGATGCGGTACTTGTAGGCCTGGCCCGGGCGGGCTGCGGCGGCCGTGCCTTCCCAGACGCCGCTGCCGTCGTCGCGCGGCGCCAGGGCGTCGGCGTCGCTCCAGTGGTTCCAGTCGCCTATCGCCCACACGCGCGCGGCGTTGGGCGCCCAGACGGCGAAGTGCACGCCTTGCGCGGCGGCCGGGTGCGCGCCCAGCTTCTCGTACAGGCGGGCGTGGGTGCCTTCGCGCAGGAAGTACAGGTCGGTGGGGGACAGGAGGGAGAAGGAGGACATGGCGGCGGGAAGGGTTCCTTCCAGCCGCTTATACGCAGGTGCCGTGGCAATGCAGGGAAGGCGCGGCCCTGACACGGCTGTAGGAGGCCGCCGCCTGCCTGGCGGAAGGCAGCCGGAGTCGAACCGACCAGGGAGCGGCTGGCGCCCCCTACCGGGTTTGAAGCCCGGGCGCACCACCGGGTGCGTGTGCCTTCCTGGAGAGAGAACAACCCCCCGAGCCGCTGCGCGGCTCCCCCCTTCTCTACTCGCTGCGCGAGGGAAGGGGGGCGACGCCAGCGCGGCGGGGTGGCCCTTGCGCGGCGTCCGCTGGCCTGGGTCCGCACCTGGACGTGGGCCGGGGGTGGTGCGATTCTACGGGGCGGCGCCGGTGGCTGGCCCCTCGTCGGTCCAGCGCGTGTGCGGGCGCACGAGGTGCGCGTCGCCCACGCGGCGCGTGTAGCCGACGCGGTCGAAGAATTCGAGGATCTGGATCGCGCGCTTGCGGCCGAGCTGCACCGCGTCGCGGAAGGCGCGGGCCTCGACCGTGCCATCGCCGGCGGCCGCGAGGTCGGCGACGGTCTGCGCCAGCGCAGCGATGCGCGCGGCCGGGTAGAACAGGTCCTTCACCACTTGGTGGAGCGCTCCGGCGCGGGCCTGCTTGCGCAGCAGCTCGCGCACCGCGTCCTCGCGGGCGCCGGTGGCCCGGGCGAGGTTGCGCACCCAGGGCGGGTCGTTGCCACCGGCCGCGAGCAGCGGGTGCAGGCGCGCGTACAGGGCCTGCTCGGCAGCGCCGAGCGTGACGCGGTGGTCCGGCAGGTGCAGCCAGGCGCCGGTGCGCGCGAGCGTTCCGTCGGCCACGAGCCGGTCGAGCCAGGCCTGCCAGCCCCTGGGTTGTACGGCGCCGGCCTCGGCGGGGAAGGCCATGCGCTGGAGGCGCGCGCTGCCGAGGCCGGGCTCGTCGGGCGCGCGGGCATGGTGGCGCTCCAGCGTCTGCACGATGCGTTCGCGCACGGCGGCCCAGGCGGCCGGCGCGAGCCAGAGCGTGTCGTCGCCGAGGTCGAACGCGGGCACGTCGCCGGCCCCTTTCCACTGCGCCGCGGGCCAGCGGCCGAGCAGGCGGGCCAGCGCGCTGCGCGTGAGGCCGGCCGGCGCGGCGGCGAGCAGGGCCTGCGCGTCGCCGGTGTCGACGAGCGTGTCCAGCGCGTCCAGCCAGCGCATGCGCTCGGCGCTGCGGCGGCGGCGTTCGGGCGCGAGCGGGTCCAGCACGGTGCCGCCGCCGAGGGTGCGCGTACCCTGCGCGTTGCGCAGGATCAGCCGGTCGCCGGCCACGACGAAGACGGGCGCCTCGCCCTCGACGACGATCTGGGCGCGCGCCTCGCCGCCCGGCGCGAGGTGGTCGCCCTGGAGCGGCACCACGTGGGCCTGGCGGTGGGCCGCGCCGAGGTGCAGGTGCACCGGTGTCCAGGCGCCGAGCGCGGGCGCGTCGGCGAGCAGGCGCAGGCGCGCGTCGATGCGGTGCGCGGGCTGGAGCACGCGCGCGTCGGCGATCCAGTCGCCGCGCGTGATGGCGTCCCGGTCGATGCCGGCGAGATTGAGCGCGACGCGCTCGCCGGCCGCGCCGCTGTCGGCCGGGCGGTTGCCCGCATGCAGGCTGCGCACGCGCACCGCACGGCCGCTGGCCGAATGCAGCGGCGCGTCGCCCACGGCCACGCGGCCGCCGAAGACGGTGCCGGTGACGACGGTGCCGTGGCCCGCGAGGGTGAACACCCGGTCCACCGCGAGGCGGAACAGGCCGTCGGCGCGGCGCTGGCGCCAGCGCCGTGCGGCGGCGAACAGGTGCTCGCGCAGGGCGTCCACGCCGCGGGCCGTGCCGTCGGGGGCGACGGCCGTTTCGAAGACCGGCGCGCCTTCGAGCGCGGTGCCGGCGAGCAGGGCGGCGACTTCGGCGCGCGCCGCGGCGATGCGCGCGGCGTCGGCCCGGTCGGCCTTGGTCAGCGCGACGGTCCCCGCGGCGATGCCGAACAGCAGCGCGATGGCGAGGTGCTCGCGCGTCTGCGGCATCACGCCGTCGTCGGCGGCGACGACCAGCAGCACGTGGTCGATGCCCGAGGCGCCCGCGGCCATCGTATGCACGAAGCGCTCATGGCCCGGCACGTCGATGATGCCGAGCACGCCGGCTTCCGCGCCGCCCTGGCCGTCTTCGGCGGGCAGGGGCGCGTAGGCGTAGCCGAGCTCGATGGAGATGCCGCGCGCCTTTGCTTCCTTGAGCCGGTCGGTGTCCACGCCGGTGAGCGCGCGCACCAGCGTGGTCTTGCCGTGGTCGATGTGGCCGGCGGTGCCGATGATCATGGGGTGCGGGCGGGCGCGCAGGCTCCCTCTCCCGCGCACGGGAGGGGGTTGTGGCGAGGGTATGGGCCCATGCTGCGCGAATTGAAGGCGCCATGGGGTGGTACAGGCCAGGGTATGCCCATCGTTCCTCCCTCTCGCCACAGGGGCCAGGGTGATCGGCCGCGTTCTGTGTTGCGCACGGTGGGTATCAGGCAGCGCGCAGGCGGTCCGCAAGACCGTGCAACTGCGCCACGAACGCCGCCTCGTCGTCGGCCGCGTCCAGGCAGCGCAGGTCCAGCCAGAACGCACTGTGCGCGATGCGGCCGATCACCGGCCGCGGCAGCGTGCGCAGAGCCTGCTCCAGCCGCTGCAACGGGGGTATACCTTCATAGCGCCCGGTTGTTGCGCACTTCAGGCCATAGCTGGGGAGGGTATCTACAGGCAGCGCACCGCTGCCGATCTGGCTGGCGAGCGGCTCGGCGCTCGCGGCCCAGCCGGGGCCGAGGGCGGCGCTCCAGGCGGGCAGCAGGCGCTCGGCCTGCGCGCGGATGTCGGACTGCGCCCGGGTGAAGAGGCGCAGCGTCGGCAGGCGCTCGGCCAGCCGGTCGGGCGCCTGGTAGAGCCGCAGCACCGGCTCCAATGCAGCGAGCGTGAGCTTTCCCACGCGCAGTGCGCGCTTGAGCGGGTTCTTCTTGATCCGGGCGACCAGCTCCCTGCGGCCTACGATCAGGCCGGCCTGCGGGCCGCCGAGCAGCTTGTCGCCGCTGAAGGTGACGATGTCGGCGCCGGCCGCGACGGTCTCGCGCATCGTGGCCTCGCGCGGCAGGCCCCAGCGGGCCAGGTCCACCAGCGTGCCCGAGCCCAGGTCCACCACCAGCGGCAGGTCGCGCGCGTGGGCCAGTGCCGCGGCCTCGGCTTCGCTCACCGACGTGGTGAAGCCGGTGACCGCGTAGTTGCTGGTGTGCACCTTCATCAGCGCGGCGGTGCGCTCGCCGATGGCGCCTTCGTAGTCGCGCGCATGGGTGCGGTTGGTGGTGCCGACTTCGACCAGCCGCGCGCCGGCGCGCGTCATCACGTCGGGGATGCGGAAGGCGCCGCCGATCTCGATCAGCTCGCCGCGCGAGACGATGACCTCCCGGCCGTCGCCCGCGAGCGTGCCCAGCACCAGCAGCACGGCCGCAGCGTTGTTGTTGACCACGGTCGCGGCCTCGGCGCCGGTCAGCTCGCGCAGGATGTCCTCGACGAGGTCGTCGCGGTCGCCGCGGCCGCCGGTGGCCAGGTCGTATTCGAGGTTGACCGGCGCGGTCAGCGCGCGCACGACGGCGGCCACGGCTTCGTCGGGCAGCACCGCGCGGCCCAGGTTGGTGTGCAGCACCGTGCCGGTCAGGTTGAAGACGCTGCGCAGGCGCGGCGCGAAGCGGGCGCCGATCTGCGCGGCGGCGTCGTCGGCGATGCGCCCGGGCGCGAGGCGCTCGGCGTCGAGCGTGCCGGCCAGGGCCTGCGGGCGCAGCGCGTCGATGGCCGCGCGCACGGCCTGCGTGGCGGCGGCGGCGCCATACTGGGCAATGAGGGACTGCGCTGCGGGCGTGGCCAGCACGCGGTCGACCGCAGGCGGGCGTTGCGCGCTCATGCGGTGCTGCCCGCCAGGGCCAGCAGCGGATTGCCGCTGGCGCGGGCGAATTCCGTGTCGCCCATCAGCAGGTCGAGCAGCAGCGTGGCCAGGTCGTCGGCCAGCGGCTCGCCGAGCGGGTCCTTCTCCTGGTTCACCAGCTTGCGGTAGGTGTGGCAGTGGCCGCAGGTCTCGGCCAGCACCGCGTCGCCCGCGCCTTCGACGCCCTGGTAGCGCACCGACTCGGTCGATTCGCAGTGGCTGCACTTGACGCGCACCATGTTCCATTCGGTCGCGCAGGCGCCGCAGTGCAGGTAGCGGTGGCCGCCGGCCGCGCCGCCGATGCGCAGCACGCTGGCCACGGGCGCGCTGCCGCAGACGGGGCAGACGGTGGCGGGGTCGGTGTAGGGAACGTCGGCCACGGCGAGGCGGCTGGCGCGGTCGGCCAGCACCACTTGCAGGGCGGCCATGACGAACGGACCGGCGGCCAGGTCGGCCGGCGGCAGTGATTCGGCCAGCGCCTGGCGCGCGAGGCGGTCGCGCTCGGCGGCCGGCGCGGCCCGCAGCGCGGCAGCCACGGCGGCCAGCGGCGCGGGCAGCTCGGGGGCGTCGGCCACGTCGTCGAGCAGCCGGTCGAGCACGCCGTGCCAGGCGGGGTCGAGGTGGTCGGCCGCGGGCAGCAGCGGCATCGCATGGGCCTGGGCGCGGGCGATCGTTTCGGGATCGGGCGCGGTGGTCTGCACGGCGGGCGCCGCGCGCTGCTGGGCCCGCACCAGCCGCGCAGCGAAGCGCAGGTAGTCGCCGATCGGGTTGCCCTCGGCCAGCTGGGCCAGGCGCGCGGCGCGGTCGGCGAACAGGCTCGCGGGCTCGGGCAGGCGTATGCGGGGGAAGTTGACGTGGTCGAGAGCTTCGATCTCGCCGGGCTGGAGGATGCGCTGCATGGGGATAGCTTAGCCGCTCGGGCGGCGATGGCGCGGCTGTTCCCGCGGGAGGGCGGCACACAGGAAAAAAAAGCGGGCCGCAGCCCGCCCCTGGTTCGCTGGTCACCCGTCAGTTCGCGCTGCCGTACTCGCTCAGCTTTCTGCTGAACCGCAAGGTCCACAGGCGCTGCGCGCGGTCGTTGACGTCGTTGGTCGTGAAGCGCAGGCCCGCGGCGCCCTTGGCGCACTTGCCGTCGTTCACGATCCTGCCGGCGGCGTCCACCGTGCACCTGGTCACGTCGGAGCCTTCGATCTCCTTGCCGCCGGCGTCGAGCACGGCGAGCGAGACGCCGAAGTCCGTGTCGTTGGTCAGCGCCAGCGTGTAGTCATCGACCAGCGCCAGGCCCTCGGCCTTCTCGGCATCCCAGCCGGCGGCGTTCAGGTTGAAGAGGCGCGTCTTCCGAAGCGGCACCACCCTGGAATAGTCCGCGCCGTTGACCGCCGAACCGGTCAGGCTGCTTTTCTCCAGGTCGGAGCCGAGCGCGGTGATGTCGGTGGCGCCGGCCGGCAACTCGATCAGCACCAGATCGTTGAACGCCTTGCCGTCCTGCCCCGTGCCCTGCTCGATGGCGATGAACTTTCCGCCGCCCAGCGCCACCAGGTCGCCGAGCTTGGCGTTGCCTGTCTTGCCCTGGCCGTACCCGCTGGCGTCGATGGGCAGCGCGAAGAGCCGGGTCTTCTCGGTGTCCGGGTCGAACTCGATCCAGCGCACGAAGCGCGCGTAGTCGCGCACGTTCTCCGGCCTGCCGGTGGCGCCGGGGACGGCGGTGGTGGTATAGCCGGCCTTGCCGTCGTCCAGCGGGCTTTGCAGGAAGCCGTGCAGCCTGCCGCTGGCCACGTCGCGCGCCAGGCCCTCCATGCCGCGGTTGGCGCGGCGCTTGGCGAGGACGGCCGGCAGGTCGGCCGCGCCGGTGCCGGGCCGGTACTTCTTCTGGATGATGCCGGTGGCCGGGTCGATCTTCAGGATGAAGGGTCCGTATTCGTCGGACACCCACAGCGCGTTGCGCGCGGCGTCGACCACCACGGATTCGGTGTCGAGGCCGAACTCGCTGTAGCCCCGCGCGGCGCCGGGATACCGGAAGGTGTCGTCGAGCAACTGCTCCCCCGTGTTGCCGGCGACGCCGCGCGGCGGCACGCGGCCGTTGGCGTTCTGCGCGGCGCTGAACCGGATCGGCAGGGTGGAGGCGAGCCGGGCGCCGTCCTTGCCGAGCGTGATCACGCCGATGGAGGGCGTGAAGCCGGGCGAGGGGAATACCGTGGAACTGGCGGCGCCGCCGGCGCCGGAGCCGTCGGTGACCGATGTCTTCGGGCCGGTGGTGGCGTTGGGGCCGCGGTCGGTGATGCCGTAGAACTCCAGCGTGCCGTCGGCGCGCCGGCCCTTGAAGGCCAGGCCCGAGCCGTAGGCCGGCAGAAAGCCCTTGGGGAAGTCGGCCCGGGTGGCCGCGTTGCTGCCTTCGTAGGGGAAGTAGAACCTGTCGTCGAACTGGACGTCCTGGCGCGTCACGCGGGCGCTGATGCTGCCGACACCGGTGGTCTGCGTGACCGTCGCGGTGTCGGCGGCCGGGGCCGGGCGGGTATCGGCGCAGGCGCTCAGCAAGGCGGCCGCGACGGCGGCGGTCGCCGCCGTCAGGGCGGAGAGGGAAACGGGGTGGCGCATGGTCGTTCAGAACGAATGGCTGATGCCCAGGTCCAGGCCGGTCGCTCCGGCATTGGCCGCGCCCGAGGGGCCGCCGATCAGTCCGATGTTGGCGTTTCTCTTGTTGCTGACATGCGCCAGCGCGGTGTACAGCGAGGTGCGCTTGGACAAATCGTAGACGTAGCCGACGGAGTACTTGTCGGCCTTGGCGCCGCTTCGGACGAGGCCGGCGGCGGTGCCATCGTTGCCGCTGAACTTGACGCTGCCGTACTTGACCCGGAAGTTGCCGGGGCCCACGGGCAGCGATCCGCTCAGGTAGAACCCGGCCGCCTTGCCGGAGGTCGCGCCGCCGACCGGCTTCCATTTCAGGCTGTTGTATCCGCCGTTGAGCAGAAAGCCGCCGAAGTCGTAGGAAGCGCCGAGCACGAGGTCTTCCAGATTGCTGGCAGCGGCGATGGCGGCGGGGTAGGGCGGCGCGGTCACGGCGGGGTTGCCCTGTGTCCTGCCATAGCCGACGCCCAGGTTCAACGGACCGTAGCGGTAGCCCAGGTTGCCGCCGGCGTACCTGCGGGCGTTGGCAGCGCCGGAGTCCGAGCGGTTCTCGTCGCCGAAGGAATACTGCAGCTGGCCGTAGACGCCGCCCAGGTCGCGCGGCAGGAAGTAGCCCACGGCGTTGCTGATGCGCGTGCGGTCCACGGTGCCGCTCTGGCCGGCGCCGGTGCCGGTGGTGGCGCCGCCATAGGCCAGGGCGCGGATGTCCTGAAACAGGTTGGCCTGCACGCCGGTGGTGGCATCGGGACCGCCGAAGGCGGTGAAGATGTTGTAGCTGGCGGTGTAGTCCCGGCCCAGGCGGATTTCGCCCCACGGGCTGACCAGGCCGACGGTGGAGCGGCGCTCGAAGCCCAGGGCGCCGCTGCTGCCGCCGGCGCCGGTGTCGGGGTTGCTGCCGCCTGCGAGCCAGAACTCGGCCCGGGTGCCGCCGCCGAGGTCCTCCGCACCGCGGAAACCGATGTTGCTGGTCTTGCCCTGGCTGGGATTCACGGCAGTGCGCCGCACGCTGCCGGTCTTGGCCGTGGTGACGCCGACATCGACGACACCGAAGAGGGTGACGGAGGACTGCGCCAGGGCCAGGCTGGAAGCCGCGAGCGCGCCGAGTGCGAGGAGAGTTTTCTGGGTTTTCATGGCTGGAAACGTGAACCGGAAGGGGTATGAAGAACGGCAGCGGACTTCCGTTGCCGCTGCTCCAGCCATTGTTGTTACCGTCTCTGCAACGTTCGTGACAGAGGCGTGTACTGGGCGTGGAAACAACGCCCGCGCCGGATCCCCCCGGCGGGGCGTTGGTTTCGCGGTGCGGTGATATGGGGCCCCGCAGGGCCCGGCGCGCGCGACGGGCCGGCGTTCAGGCCGCGTCGGCAGGCGCCTTGCGCTGGCGGCGGACGCGGGCTTCCTCGTCGGCCACGATCTCGCGGTACCAGGCCGGATGGTGGCGGCGCGCCCAGCCGTAGGTGACGAAGCCGCGCAGCATCGCGCCCATCGTGCCCTTGACCCAGATGGCCGCGTAGATGTGCACGATGATGGCGCAGATGATCACGAAGCCGAAGAACGCATGCGCCAGCGAGGCCAGGCGGATCACGCCGATCGGGAACCAGTGCGCGAAGTACGCGCGCCAGATCACGATGCCCGTGGTCAGCAGGCAGAGAAGGCATCCGACGAGCACGAAGAACAGCAGCTTCTGGCCGGCGTTGTAGCGCCCGACCGGCGGCAGCTTCTCCTCGCGGTTGTTGACCACGTCGTCGATCTGCCGCAGCCACTGCACGTCATTGCGGTCGATCAGGTTGTGGTGCCAGAAGCGCGCGGCCAGCACCGCGAACGCGATCACCATCGCCACGCCGATGAACGGATGCAGGACCCGCGTCCACGGCCCGCCGCCGAACAGCGCGGTGAGCCAGAACATCGCCGGATGGAACAGCGCCAGCCCCGACAGCGCCAGCAGGACGAAGGTGATGGCGACAAACCAGTGGTTGGAGCGCTCGTTGGGCGTGTAGCGCTCGATCACCGGGCGGCCGCGCTGGTCGAGGTGGTCCGACGCGGCGGCCTTGTCGGCGGCCGCCTGCGCGTGCACCGCGCGGGCCTCATGCGGAGTGGTCATGCGTCATCTCCTCCTCGGGGGTGGGCGGCAGGTCGGTCGGCAGGCCGGCCTCCTCGCGGCGGTCCAGCGCCTCGTCGGCGGCCTCGCGCTCCTCGTCCTCGGGCACCTCGTTGGGGCCCACGCGGGTGTAGTGGAAGAACCCGACCAGCGCCGTGAGCGCGATGCCCGCGAGCGCGAGCGGCTTGGTCACGCCTTTCCACAGGCTCACCATCGGGCTGATCCGCGGCTTGTCGGGCAGGCCGGCGTAGAGCGACGGCTTGTCGGCATGGTGCAGCACGTACATCACGTGCGTGCCGCCCACGCCCGCGGGGTCGTAGAGGCCGGCCTCGGCGAAGCCGCGCTCCTTCAAGTCCTCGATGCGCTCGGCGGCCTGGTCCTTCATGGCCTGCTTGGTGCCGAACATGATGGCGCCGGTCGGGCAGGTCTTGACGCAGGCGGGCTCCATGCCCACGCCCACGCGGTCGGAGCACAGCGTGCACTTGTAGGCCTTCTTGTCCTTCTCCGATATGCGCGGGATGTTGAAGGGGCAGCCGGTCACGCAGTAGCCGCAGCCGATGCAGTTCTCCTCATGGAAGTCGACGATGCCGTTGGTGTACTGCACGATCGCGCCAGGCGACGGGCAGGCCTTGAGGCAGCCCGGGTCCTCGCAGTGCATGCAGCCGTCCTTGCGGATCAGCCATTCGAGGTTGCCGCTGGCCTCGTTTTCGTACTCGGTGAAGCGCATGACCGTCCAGGAATTGGCGGTCAGGTCCATCGGGTTGTCGTAGACGCCGGCGTTGACGCCCACGTCGTCGCGCAGGTCGTTCCACTCCATGCACGCCGTCTGGCAGGCCTTGCAGCCGATGCATTTGGAGACGTCGATGAGCTTGGCCACCTCGCCCGAATGCGGCGAGCGCACGGCGGGCGAGGGCAGGGTGGTGGCGGAGCGCCGCTGGATGTCGAGTGACTGCAATGCCATCGCGTGCTCCTAGACCTTCTCGACCTTCACGAGGAAGGTCTTGAACTCGGGCGTGTTCGAGTTGCCGTCGCCCACGAACGGGGTCAGGTTGTTGGCGATGAAGCCCGGCTTGGTCACCCCCTTGAAGCCCCAGTGGATCGGAATGCCGACGTGGTGCACCGTGCGGCCCTCGATCTGCATCGGCTTGATGCGCTTGGTGACCACGGCCACCGCCTTCACGTAGCCGCGCTTGGAGCTCACCTTGACGCGGTCGCCCGCGCGGATGCCCAGGCTCTCGGCCAGCGCCTCGCCGATCTCCACGAACTGCTCGGGCTGCACGATGGCGTTGAGCAGCGCATGGCGCGTCCAGTAGTGGAAGTGCTCGGTGATGCGGTAGGTGGTGCCCACGTGGGGATAGTCCGCCGCCTTGCCGAAGGTCTCCCACACCGGCTTGAACACGCGGGCGACCGGCGAACTGGTCACCTTCGGGTTCTTCGGGTGCAGCGGGTTGTAGCCCAGTGGCGTGTCGAACGGCTCGTAGTGCTCGGGGAACGGGCCTTCGTTCAACGCATTGCGGGAGAAGAACCGGGCCACGCCCTCGGGGTTCATGATGAACGGGCCGGCACCGGCCTCGGGCGCCGAGGTGGCGACGAAGTCGGGCACGTCGGCGCCGCCCCAGCTCTTGCCGTTCCAGCTCACGAGCTGGCGGCGCTTGTCCCAGGGCTTGCCGCTCGGGTCGCACGAGGCGCGGTTGTAGAGCACGCGGCGGTTGGCCGGCCAGGCCCAGGCCCAGTTGACCGTGTTGCCGATGCCGGTCGGGTCGCTGTTGTCGCGCCGGGCCATCTGGTTGCCGGCCTGCGTCCACGAGCCGGCGAAGATCCAGCAGCCGCTGGCCGTGGTGCCGTCGTCGCGCAGTTCGCCGAAGCCCGCGACCTGCTCGCCGGCCTTGCGCAGCACCGTGCCCGGGTTGGCCGGATCGGGCAGGTCGGCCAGCGCCTTGCCGTTCATCTCCATCGCCAACTCGCGCGGCGTGGCCTCATGCTCGTTGGCATAGGGCCACGACAGCTTGAGCATCGGGTCGGGGAACGTGCCGCCTTCCTTCTGGTAGAGCGAGCGCATGCGCAGGAAGAGGGCCGACATGATCTCGACGTCGGTCTTGGCTTCGCCCGGCGGCTCGGCCGCCTTCCAGTGCCACTGGAGCACGCGCGCGGAACTGACGACTTCGCCCTCCTCCTCGGCGAAGCAGGTGGTCGGCAGACGGAACACTTCGGTCTGGATCGCCTTCTCGTCGACGTCGTTGAACTCGCCGTGGTTCTTCCAGAACTCCGACGTATCGGTCGCGAGCGGATCCATGACGACCAAAAACTTCAGCTTCGCGAGGCCGTTCCTCACCCGGTTCTTGTCGGAGAGCGCGGCCAGCGGATTGAAGCCCTGGGCGATGTAGCCGTTGACCTTGCCCTGGTTCATCAACTCGAAGATCTGGAGCATGTCGTACTCCTTGTCGAGCTTGGGCAGCAGGTCGTAGGCCCAGTCGTTCTCGGCCGTCGCGTTGGCGCCGAACCAGGACTTCATCAGGCTGACGTGGAACTTGGGATAGTTCTGCCAGTAGCTGGTCTGGCCGGCGCGCAGCGGCTTCTGGGTTCGCTTGTCGATGTACTTGCGGTAGTCCTGCTCGGTCTCGCGCGGCATCGTCAGGTAGCCCGGCAGGCTGCCCGAGAGCAGGCCCAGGTCGGTCAGGCCCTGGATGTTCGAATGCCCGCGCAGCGCGTTCATGCCGCCGCCCGGGATGCCGATGTTGCCGAGCAGCAGCTGCACCATGGCGCCGGTGCGCAGGATCTGCGCGCCGATCGAATGCTGCGTCCAGCCGAGTGCGTAGAGGATGGTCGCGGCGCGGCCGGCCTGCGCGGTGCTCGCGAGCTTCTCGGCCACGTGCAGGAATTTCTTCGCCGGCGTGCCGCAGACGCTCTCGACCACCTCGGGCGTGTAGCGCGAATAGTGCTTCTTGAGCAACTGGTAGACGCAGCGCGGGTGCTGCAGCGTCGGGTCGGTCACGACGAAGCCGTCGGGGCCGAGTTCGTAGTCCCACGTCGTCTTGTCGTAGGTGCGCTTTTCCTCGTCGTAGCCGGAGTACAAACCGTCCACGAACGTGAAATCCTCGCGCACGACGAAGGCGAAGTCGGTGTAGTTCCGGACATAGTCGTGGTGGATCTTGTCGTTGGTCAGCAGGTAGTTGATGACCCCACCCAGGAAGGCGATGTCCGAGCCCGAACGGATCGGTGCATAGAAGTCGGCGACCGACGCCGAGCGGTTGAACCGCGGGTCGACCACCATGAAGTACGCCTTGTTGTGCGCCTTCGCTTCCGTCACCCACTTGAATCCGCACGGGTGCGCCTCGGCGGCATTGCCGCCCATCACCAGAATCACATCCGCATTCTTGATGTCGACCCAATGGTTCGTCATCGCTCCACGGCCAAACGTCGGGGCAAGACCTGCCACCGTCGGGCCGTGTCAGACACGGGCTTGGTTGTCGAATGCGAGCAGGCCCCAGGAGCGGGCGACCTTGTGGGTGATGTAGCCGGCTTCGCTGCTGGAGGCCGAGGCGGCCAGCATGCCGGTGGTGGTCCAGCGGTTGACGGTCAGGCCGGCTTCGGTCTTCTCTACGAAGTTGGCGTCGCGGTCGTCCTTGAGCTTGCGGGCGATGCGCTCGAGCGCGTCCTCCCACGAGATCCGCTGCCATTCGCTTGAACCGGGCGCGCGGTACTCGGGATGGAGCAGGCGGTTCGGGCTGTTGATGAAGTCCAGCAGGCTCGCGCCCTTCGGGCAGAGCGTGCCGCGGTTGACCGGATGGTCCGGGTCGCCCTCGACGTGGATGACCGAGCGCTTGGCGTTCTTGGCGCCGTCGCCCAGCGAATACATGAGGATGCCGCAGCCGACCGAGCAGTAGGTGCAGGTCTGGCGGGTGACGGTCGTGGCGGCGAGCTTGTACTGGCGGACTTCCGCCAGCGCGGCCGTGGGCGAGCAGCCCATCAGCGCAAGGCTCGAACCTGCCAGCGTGATGCCAGTCACTTTCATGAACTGGCGTCTGGAGATTTGCACCATGGGGTACCTTTTCGTGAGGCAGGTGCTCTGCGGCACCTGGACGGATTCTAGGCCCCGCGCTCCACGCGGCTGTACGGGATTGCCACAAGTCCGATGGCTGCGCTCGCCTACATGCCGGGCTGGCGCCCGATCTCCTCGGCCAGCGCATCGAGCAGCGCCCGCACGCCCGGCATCAGGCCGCGACGCGATGCAAAGGCAGCATGCACCAGACTGCGGGGGAAGGAGTATGCTGACAGAACGCGCTCCAGTCGGCCGCTGGAGATATCGTCCTGGGCGGTGTATGCGGGTAGCACCCCGACGGCCAGGCCGGCCAGTGCGGTCGCGCGCAGGGTGGTGAAGTCGTCCACGGCCAGCCGCGGCTCATAGCCGTGGACGGCGGTTTTGCCGTCCGGGCCGATGAAGTTCCAGGCGTTGCGGCCGCGATCCCAGGCCGGGCCCATCGTCGGCAGCGCGTCCAGGTCGGCCAGCTGCTGCGGCCGGCCGCAGCGCTCCAGCAGGGCGGGGCTGGCCACGAGCACCGTCTCGCTCACGCCCAGCACCCGCACCGCGAGGCCCGAGTCCTCCAGGGGCTCGTTGCGCACGCGCAACGCGAGGTCGATGCCTTCTTCGATCACGTCCACGCGGCGGTTGGTCGCCTCCACGCGCAGCTTCACGCGCGGATGCGCGGCCAGGAAGCGCACGAGGACCGGGCCCACGCTCTGCTGCAGCAGCGCCGACGGGCAGGACAGGCGTACCAGCCCGCAGGGCTCGCTGCGGATGTGGTCCATCGCGTCATGCGCCGCCTGCGCCTCGGCCACCACGGCGCAGCAGTGCTGGTAGTAGCGCTGGCCCACTTCGGTGACCACCATGCGCCGGGTGCTGCGATGCAGCAGACGCACGCCCAGGCGCGATTCCAGTTCGGCCACGCGCCGGCTGATCAGCGAAGTCTGCACGCCCAGGGCCCGGGCTGCGGCGCCGAAGCCGCCATGCTCCACCACCTTGGCGAAGTACAGCATGTCGTTGAGGTCGTGGCGCATGAGGATATTCCTGTTTTTGGAACAATGAATTGCGTCGAAGCCGGTTTTTCTGATGATTATTGCGAAATACCATTCATCCACCCTTTCCACTGTCTTCCTTCCTTCACGAAAGCAAACAAATGGCCCAACTCCTGCACATCGACTCCAGCCCTCAGGGCGGCGCTTCCGTTTTCCGCCGGCTCTCGGCCGCCGCGGCCCAGGCGCTGGCCGGCCCCGGTGTGAGGACGGTCTACCGCGACTTGGCGGCCCACCCGATCCCCCACCTGGGCGGTGAATTGATCGCCGCGCTGCGCCCGGCGCCCGGCAGCACGCCGCCGGATACGCCCGCCGTACGCGCCGAACTGGCGCTGACCGAAGAGGTGCTGGGCGAATTCCTCGCGTCCGACGTCGTCGTGGTCGGCGCGCCGTTCTACAACTTCGGCATCCCGTCGCAGCTCAAGGCCTGGATCGACCGCCTGGCCCAGGCCGGACGCACCTTCCGCTACACGGCCGAAGGCCCGCAGGGCCTGGCCGGCGGCAAGCGCGTGGTGATCGTGTCCTCGCGCGGCGGCAAGTACGCCGGCACGCCGTACGAAGCGGCGCTCGACCACCAGGAGGCCTACCTCAAGGCCGTGTTCGGCTTCTTCGGCATCACGGACGTGGCGATCGTGCGCGCCGAAGGCATCACCCTGGGCCCGGACGCCCGCGCCGCAGCGATCGAGGCCGCGTTGGCCGACGTGCGGCGCCTGGCGGCCTGACCGCCGCGGGCCGCGCCCGTCAGGTGTGGCCGGCGCCGCGGCGGGCCTCGGCCGCGATCAGCGCATCGAGCGAGGCGAACGACTGCCGCGCCCGTTCCAGCAGCGCCGGACCCGCCGGGTCCGCCCGCCAAGCCTCCACGGCCAGGCGGAAGGCGCCTACCGCCACCATCGCCGCCGTCCGCAGCTCCGGCTCGCGCGACGGGTCGGGCCACAGCGCTGCCAGCGCCGCGTGCACCGTGCGCTCGCGCTCCACGAGCGCCGCGTGGTGCCGTGATTTCAAACCCTCGTTGGACTGCAACAGCTGCAGCACGGCCACCGCCTCGTCGTTGGTGCGCGTGGCCACCAGCGTGAGCAACGCGTCGCGCGCCGCAGCCAGCGGCGTGCGGCCCGCCGGCGTACAGGCGATCTCGTCGGCCACCCGCAGCCAGCTTTCCTCCGACCAGGCCGCGAGGATGTCCTGCTTGCTCTCGAAGTACGAAAAAAAGGTCCGCCGCGAGATGCCGGCCTCGGCGGCGACCTGGTCGAGCGTCGTGGCCTCGTAGCCGTGCGCCAGAAACAGCCGGATACCGGCCTGGGCGATCAGCCGCTTAGTTTCGCGCTTCTTGCGCTCCCGCAGGCCTGGCTCCGCCGCCACCGGCGGCGTGCCATCGTCTTCGCTTGCGTGATTTGCACTGAGTGCAATATTATCGGCAGCCATTTTTCCGAAGCGTTGTTCCATGTCCGCCAACGAGACCGATCCCTCTCGCCAACCCGATGCGAGCCGCGATGACCCTGACCGCACGGCGGACCCCGCAGACGCCAACCCCGCCGCGCCGCGCAAGGCATCGCCGCTGCTGAAGCGGCCCGGCGTCCGCATCGGCCTGATCGTAGCCGGCGCGGCCATTGTCGTGGGCGGCGGCCTCTATCTCTACCGCTACGAGACGAGCGGCAAGTACCTGGAATCGACCGACGATGCCTTCATCCAGGCCGATGCGGTCACCGTGGCGCCCAAGATCTCGGGCTATGTGGAAGAAGTCCTGGTGCAGGACAACCAGGACGTGCGCGCCGGCCAGCCGCTGGTGCGCATCGACGCGCGCGACTACGGCGCCCAGGCCGCCCAGGCGCAGGCGCAGATCGACGTGTCCCGGGCCAACGCCGATGCGATGCGCGCGCAGTTGCGCGAGCAGGAGGCGGCGATCGCCCAGGCCCGCGCGCAGCTGACGTCGGTGCAGGCCAATGCCGAATTCGCCGCGTCGGAGGTACAGCGCTACGCGCCGCTGGTGACGACGGGCGCGGAGCCGTCGGAGCAGCTCGCGGCCAAGCGCAACCAGGAGCGCCAGGCCGCGGGCCAGCTGGCGGCCCAGCGGGCCACGCTGGCCGGCGCCGAGCGGCGCGTGGCCTCGATGAACGCCCAGGTGCGCCAGGCCGAGGCGCAGGGCGAGTCGGCGCAGGCGCAGCTCGCGGCGGCCCAGGTCAACGTCGAGTCGGCCGTGGTGGCCGCCAGCGTCGACGGCCGCGTCGGCGACCGCACGGTGCGCGCGGGCCAGTTCGTGCAGCAGGGCACGCGGCTCATGCCGGTGGTGCCGCTGGCGAGCCTCTACGTGTCGGCCAACTTCAAGGAAACGCAGATCGGCCGCATGCGCCCGGGCCAGCCGGTGCGCATCAAGATCGACGCGCTACCCGACATACGGCTGTCGGGCCACGTCGAGAGCATCGCGCCGGGCACCGGCGCCCAGTTCTCGCTGCTGCCGCCGCAGAACGCCACCGGCAACTTCACCAAGATCGTGCAGCGCGTGCCGGTGCGCATCGCGCTCGACGCGGGGCCCGAGGCGCGCAAGGTGCTGGTGCCGGGGCTGTCGGCGGTCGTGCAGGTGGACACCATCTCGGCGCGGCAGGACAGCGAGCGCATCCGCGACAGCGAGCGGGTGCGGCAGAAGGACGGCAAGTGAGCGCCGCCGTGACGGCCGCGCCCGCACCCGCGCAGCCGGCGCCGCGCGCCGACGCCGCCGCCTGGCTGGCCGTGGCCGCCGGCACGCTCGGCGCGCTGATGGCCACGCTCGACATCTCCATCGTGAACTCGGCGCTGCCGCGCATCCAGGGCGAGATCGGCGCGACCGGCACCGAGGGCACCTGGATCGCCACCGGCTACCTCGTGGCCGAGATCATCATGATTCCGCTGGCCGGCTGGCTGGAGCGGCTGCTGGGCCTGCGCACCTTCCTGCTCATCGTCGCCGCGCTGTTCACGTTCTTCTCGGTGCAGTCTGCGGCGTGGCTTCCTCGCTGGGCATGATGATCGCGGGCCGCGTGGGGCAGGGGCTGACCGGCGGCGCGATGATCCCCACGGCGCAGACGATCATCGCCACGCGGCTGCCGCGCCGGCAGCAGCCGATCGGCACGGCGATGTTCGGCGCCACGGCCATCCTCGGCCCGGTGGTCGGCCCGTTCCTCGGCGGCTGGCTGACCGAGAACTTCAGCTGGCACTACGCGTTCTTCCTCAACATCCCCATCTGCCTGGCGCTCGTGGCGCTGCTGGTCATCGGCCTGCCCCACCAGAAGGCACGGCTGGACCTGCTGGGCCAGGCCGACTGGATCGGCATCCTGGGCCTGGCGGCCTTCCTCGGTGCGATCACGATCGCGCTGGAGGAGGGCCAGCGCGAGCAGTGGCTGTCCTCGCCCTTCATCGTCTGGCTGTTCGTCATCTCGGCCGTCGGACTGGTGCTGCTGCTGCTCGGCCAGTGGACGGCCGAGCGGCCGGTCATCCGGCTCGCGATCCTGCTGGACCGGCAGTTCGGCAGCGTCGTGGTCATGGGCGTCGTGGTCGGCATGGTGATCTACGGCACCTCGTACATGATTCCGCAGTTCCTGGCCGGCATCGCGGGCTACAACGCGCTGCAGTCGGGCACCATCGTGACGCTGGCAGGCGTTCCCTCGCTGATGCTCATGCCCTTCGTGCCGCTGCTCATCCGCGGCATTGACATCCGCGTGGCCGTCGCGTTCGGGCTCGGGCTGCTCGCGCTGAGCGCCCACATGGAGACCGGCCTGACCGCGCTGTCCTCGGGCGGCTCGTTCATCGATTCGCAGCTGCTGCGCGGCGTGGGCACCATCTTCGCAATGCTGTTCCTCAACCAGGCGGCCATCCAGTCGGTGTCGCGCGAATTCGCGAGCGACGCGGCGGGCCTCTTCAACGCGGCGCGCAACCTGGGCGGCTCGCTCGTGCTGGCGGCCATCTCGATCCTGCAGGACCAGCGCTACTGGTTCCATTCGCGCCGGCTCGAAGAAGCACTGGCGGCCAACGGCGATCGGGTGCAGGAATACCTGCACCAGAACGGCGCCTCCGCGCTGCACAGCCTGGCATCGATGATCCAGACCCAGGCGTTGACGATGACCTACGTCGATCTCTTCCGGGTGCTGAGCGTGGGCATCGTCTGCGTGATTCCCCTGGTCCTGTTCCTGCGCCCGCTGGCCCGCAACGCGCCGCTGGCCGCCCACTGAGCCCTCTTTTCCGCCGATGCCGCGTCTTCCTTCGATTTCTTCCTCCCTGGCGCTGGCCGTGCTCGCGGCGCTGGCCGGCTGCACCGCCGTCGGCCCCGACTATGCCGGCCCGCCGGCCGCGCCCGTCGGCGCCGCCTTCACGCGGGCGCAGCCGTCGAACGACGGCGCGCCGCTGGCCAGGTGGTGGACGTCGCTCGGCGACCGCACGCTCGACGGCCTGGTGGAGCGCACGCTGGCAGCCAACCCCGACATCGCCTCCGCCCAGGCGCGGCTGCGCCGGGCGCGCGCGGCGCTGTCGCTGGAGCAGTCCAACCGCCGTCCCACTGCGAGCGCCAGCGCCCTGACGGCGCGTGCGCGCATCCCGCCGATCGACCTCGCTGGGCAGTCCATCGAATCGCAGTGGATCAGCCTGCATGCGGTCAGCCTCAATGCGTCCTGGGAGGCGGACCTGTTCGGCCTGCATGCGCGCACCGTCGAGGCCTCGGCCGCGACGGCCGGCGCCGCCGAGGCGAACCTGGCGGACGCGCAGCTGAGCCTGACCGCCGAGGCCGCCCAGGCCTATGTGCGCCTGCGCGACGCACAGACGCGCCTGCGGCTGAGCCGCGAGGCGCAGCAGCGCCAGGAGCGCATGCTCGCACTCACGCGCCAGCGCTTTGCCGCCGGCACCGCGTCGCGGCTGGACGTGGTCCGGCTGGCCGGCCAGCTCGATGCCACCCGCGCCGAGCTTGCGCCGCTGCAGGCCGACATCGACGGCAGCCTCGACGCACTGGCGGTGCTGACCAGGCAGCCGCCCGGCGCGCTGGATGCCGAACTCTCGGGCGCCGCGGCGGTGCCGCTGCCGCCGGCCGAGGTGCCGGTCGGCGACCCCGCGAGCCTGCTGCGCCGCCGGCCCGACGTGCGCGCCGCCGAGCGCACGCTGGCCGCGCGCACCGCCCAGGTCGGCGTGGCCGAGGCGGCAAAGTTCCCGCAGCTCAAGTTCACCGGCATTCTGGGGCTCGGCGGCACCGAACTGTCCGATCTGGGCCGGCTCGGCAACTACAGCGCGGTGCTGCTGCCGCAGCTCAGCTGGAACTTCCTCGACTTCGGTCGCAACCGCGCACGGGTGTCGCAGGCCGGGGCCGACCGCGACGAGGCCGAGGCGCAGTACCGCGGCAAGGTGCTGGCCGCGCTGCAGGACGCCGAGGATGCGCTGTCGCGCTACGGGCGCCAGCGCGCCGCGGTGGCCGACTATGCGCGGGCCAAGGCGTCCGCCGACGAGGCCGCGACGCTCATGCGGCAGCGCCAGGGCGCGGGCACCGTCGGCACGATCGACCTGCTCGATGCCGAGCGCCAGCAGATCGCCGCCGAGCAGAACCTGGCCGCGGCGGTCGCGGCGCTGACCGGCGACTTCATCACCCTGCACAAGGCGCTGGGCCTGGGCTGGTCGGAGCCCTGAGAGCGTCCCAGAGGCACTCGATAGAATCCACGTCCCCGCAGGTGTCCCGGCCTGCGGGGATTTTGTTTTCCGGGGCCATGTAGAGGAACACCATGTACAAAAACCTCGCTGCCGCGCTCGCGGCCGCCTGCGCGTTTTTTTCGCTTTCCCCCGCCCATGCCGAGTCGCCGCCCGTGAAGGCGGCGTTCGTCTATGTCGCGCCGGTCACCGCAGCCGGCTGGGTGCGGCAGCACGAGAACGCGCGCCGTGCGGTGCAGGCCGCGCTGGGCAGGCAGGTGGAGACGACCTACGTCGAGAACGTGGCCGAGGGGCCGGACGCCGAGCGCGTGATCCGCGACCTCGCGCGGCAGGGCAACCGCATCGTCTTCACGCCGAGCTTCGGCTACATGGAGCCCACGCTCAAGGTGGCGCGCGACTTTCCCGACGTAAAGTTCGAGTCGGTCACTGGCTACAAGACCGCGCCCAATGTCGCCACGGTGAATGCGCGCTACTACGAAGGCCGCTACCGCGCCGGCATCGCCGCGGGCCGCATGACGAGGACGCACACAGCCGGCTACGTCGCCGGCTTTCCGATCCCCGAGGTGCTGCAGGGCATCAACGCGTTCGCGCTCGGCATGCGCTCGGTCGATCCGAAGGCGGTGGTCAAGGTGGTCTGGCTCGACGTCTGGTTCGACCCGCCGAAGGAGCGCGATGCGGCCATGGCGCTGTTCGACCAGGGCGCCGACGTGGTCGCCTTCCACACCGGCTCGACCGCGGTGATGGCCGCCGCCCAGGAACGCGGCAAGCTCGCCGTGGCCTACCACTCCGACATGCGCAGCGTCGCCCCCGATGCGCAGCTCGTCGCCGTCACCCACGAATGGGGCGACTACTACACCCGCCGCGTGCGCGCGGTGCGCGACGGCACCTGGACCAGCGGCAACCTCTGGGGCGGCGTGAAGGAGGGCATGGTGCGCGTCGGCGACTTCGGCCCGAAGGTGCCGCAGGCGGTGCGCGACGAGGTGCTGTCGCGTCAGCAGGACATCGCGGCCGGCCGGCTGCATCCGTGCCATGCGGCGGCCGCGGTGCGCGACAACACCGGCCGCACGGTCATCCCGGCCGGCGCCACGCTGACCGACGCGCAGATCCTGCGCATGGACTGGCTGGCCGAGGGTGTGCAGGGCCGGGCCAGATAGGCAGCGCTATGCGCTCGAGCGGAGGCGCGCGGGAACACCGCCGTGCGCTCGCGCTGCCGATGGCGCCAAGGCCGGCCTCTTGCGATTGTCAGCCGGCGTCGAGGCGGCGGCCGCCCCGGCGCAGCGGCAGGCATGCGGGGCGTGTCATCGGAGTGCGCTGCGACAATCCCCACTGCTTTGCAGGACGAAACACCGTGGCCCTCCGCACCCATCTCCTCGTCATCGACCCGCAGAACGACTTCATGGACATCGCCGGCGCCGCGCTGCCGGTCGCCGGCGCCCGGCCCGACATGGCGCGGCTGGCCGCGCTGATCGTCATCGCCGGCGAGGCCAGCAGCCACTGCGTGCGCGCCACGGCCGGGGACCTGGCCGACCACCTGCCATCCGGCCGCGTCGACAAACTCGTGCTGCTGGCCGACTGCATGAGCCCGGTGCCGGGCTTCGAGGCCGAGGCGCGGGCCTTCCTCGACCGGCTGGCGGCCCGTGGCGCCACGGTCTGCACCCAGGCCGACTGGCTGCGCAGCGCCGGCCTGGCCTGATTTCTGCAAGACAACCGCATGACCCTGAAAGCCTTCCGCGCGGCCCTGCTGCGCTTCGCCGACGACGGCGCCCCGCTGTACGACGAAGACGGCCTGCTGGTCACCGGAGCCGGCCCGCAGGGCTGGCGCTCCGTGCTGGCCAGCGGCCCGGCCGCGGGCCTGCTGCCGCAGTGGAACCACGTGCCGGCCGAGCATCTGCCGGGCCGCATCCTGGCGCCGGGCTTCGTGGACATGCATATCCACTATCCGCAGACCGACATCATCGGCGCGCCGGCCGAAGGGCTGCTGCCGTGGCTGGAGAAATACACCTTCCCGCACGAGTCGCGCTTGTCCGACCGCGCGGTGGCCGACGAGGTGGCCGGCTGCTTCCTCGACGAGCTGGCGCGCAACGGCGTGACCACGGCGCTGGCCTGCGCCACCTCGCATCCTGCGTCGGTCGATGCGCTGTTCACCGCGGCGCAGCAGCGCGGCCTGCGGCTCATGACCGGCAAGGTCCTGCAGGACCGCCATTCGCCCGACGGCGTGCGCGACGGGACCGAGCAGTCGCTGATCGACACCGAGGCGCTGATCGCCCGCTGGCACGGCGTGGGCCGGCTCGGCTATGCGATCACGCCGCGCTTCGCGCCCACCAGCACGCCCGCGCAGCTGCATGGCGCCGGCGAGATTGCGGCCCGCCATCCGGGCGTCTGGATCCAGTCCCACGTGGCCGAGAACCGCGGCGAGATCGCCTGGGTGCGCGAGCTGTTCCCGCAGGCGCGCAGCTACCTGTCGGTCTACGGAGACGCCGGCCTGCTGCGCGAGCGCGCGGTCTATGCCCACTGCATCCACCTCGACGACGCCGACCGCGCGCTGATGCGCGACACCGGCACCGTCGCCGCGGTCAGCCCGACCAGCAACCTGTTCCTCGGCAGCGGCTTCTTCGACTACGAGGCCGCGGACCGCATCGGCTTTCGCTACGGACTGGCCAGCGACGTGGGCGGCGGCACCAGCTTCAGCCCGTTCCTCACCATGCGCGCGGCCTACTGGGTGGGCCGCGAGGGCGCGACCAAGCCGGGCCTGTCGCTCGCGCCCGGCGCGCTCTGGTGGCAGCACACGGCCGGCGCGGGCCGGGCGCTGGGCCTGGGCGGCACGGCCGGCAACCTCCAGCCGGGCAGCGATGCGGACTTCATCGTGCTCGATCCGCAGGCCACGCCGCTGCTGGCGCGGCGCACGGCGCAGGCTGACAGCCTCGACGAACTGCTGTTCGCCTTCATCGTGCTGGCCGACGACCGGGCGGTGGCGCGAACGGTCATCGCCTGAATGCCTCCCATCTGCGTCCGTACAATCCCGGCTCCCGAGGAACACCGCAATGACCATCAAGAGCGACAACTGGATCCGGCGCATGGCCAAGCAGCACGGGATGATCGAGCCGTTCGAGCCCGGCCAGGTCCGCGAGGCCGAGGGCCGCAAGATCATCAGCTATGGCACCAGCAGCTACGGCTACGACATCCGCTGCGCGCCCGAGTTCAAGGTGTTCACCAACATCCACAGCACCGTGGTGGACCCGAAGAACTTCGACGAAAAGAGCTTCGTCGACTTCCACGGCGACAGCTGCATCATCCCGCCCAACAGTTTCGCGCTGGCGCGCACCGTCGAGTACTTTCGCATTCCGCGCAACGTGCTCACGATCTGCCTCGGCAAGAGCACCTATGCGCGCTGCGGCATCATCGTCAACGTGACCCCGTTCGAGCCCGAGTGGGAAGGCTATGTGACGCTCGAATTCAGCAACACCACGCCGCTGCCCGCGCGCATCTATGCCGGCGAGGGCTGTGCCCAGGTGCTGTTCTTCGAGAGCGACGAGCCCTGCGAGGTCAGCTACAAGGACCGCGGCGGCAAGTACCAGGGCCAGCACGGCGTGACCCTGCCGCGCGCCTGAGGCGCTTTCGGAGCCGGCGCTGTCGGTGTTGTCCTACAAACACAAACGAAGTCCCCCGAACATCCGCACTTCCTACGCTTCGTAGCATTTGTTGCAGATACAGCCGGGAGCTTTTTGCATGTCTTTCAAACAACTCGCCAAGTTTTTCGACGGGTCCTTCGCCATCGTCGTCGGAGCCGTCCTCGCCGTGCTGCTGGTGCAACAGCTCTTCGCTCTCGGCTGGGGCACGCAGTCCCGCGCCGCCGCCATCGCGCCGGAGCAGGCCCAGGCCCGCCACGTGCCGCCCTGCCTCGATACCGCCCGCATCGCGGCGCAGGCCGACTGTCTGGCCGAGGCCGCCCGCTCCGGCCCCATCCTGCGCTGAAACCGTCCCGGCCCCGGTCCCGCGCCTTGCCCGCAGCGCGTAGGATGCGGAGCGTGCAGGCAGCCAAGGATGGCGAGGTGACGCAATGAAATGGGAAGGCAACCGTGAATCCGACAACGTCGAGGACCGGCGCGACGAAGGCTATGGCGGAGGAGGCGGCGGCGGATTCGGCGTCGGCGGCCGCTCCATCGGCATCGGCGCCATCGTGGTGGCGCTGCTGGGAGGCTGGGTCCTCGGCGTCAATCCGCTGACGAGCCTGGGCCTGCTGAGCGGCGGGCAGCCCGCCCAGGTGCAGCAGCAGGCGCCGGCCCACCGGCCGCCGGCCGACGACCCCATGGCCAAGTTCGTCTCCACCGTGCTGGCCGATACCGAGGACGTGTGGACCGACATCTTCCGCCAGGGCGGCGCCACCTACCGCGACCCCAAGCTCGTGCTGTTCCACGGCACCACCCAGACCTCCTGTGGTCAGGGCCAGGCGGCCATGGGGCCGTTCTACTGCCCGGGCGACCAGAAGGTCTACATCGACCTCGACTTCTACCAGACGCTGCGGGACCGCCTCGGCGCGCCCGGTGAATTCGCCCAGGCGTACGTGATCGCCCACGAGGTCGGCCACCACGTGCAGAACCTGATGGGCATCAGCCAGAAGATGGACGAGATGCGCAGCCGCGTCAGCCAGCGCGAATACAACGCCCTGAGCGTGCGGCTCGAACTGCAGGCCGACTGCTTCGCCGGCGTCTGGGCCAACCATGCGCAGGCCGCCCGCCACATCCTGGAGCAGGGCGACGTGGAGTCGGCCATGAACGCCGCCGCCAAGATCGGCGACGATGCGCTCCAGCGTTCGGCCGGCCGCGCCGTCGTGCCCGACAGCTTCACCCACGGCACCAGCGCGCAGCGGCAGCGCTGGTTCTCCACCGGCCTGCAGACCGGCAGTGTGAAGGCCTGCGACACCTTCTCTGCCAAGGGAGTATAGGTCTGAAGCGGGCGGCTGACGCCCGCTTGAAAGGATATGCAGGAGGAGTATGCTCCGCTGCTATGTCCGGCGGCCCTTGGATGCCATCCGCGCCGTCGCATGGCCGCGGGGCGTGATCGCGGTGATGCGGGCCGGGACGTTCGGCGCGGCATGCAGAGCCTCGCGCTGCGACGGCGGCAACTGCGCGACGACGAGGCCTGCCGCGACATAGGTGCGCACCAAGTCCACGTCGCTTTGCTCCAGCGCCAGTGGAAGCTGCATGCGGCACGCGTGGATCAGCAGGTCGTACTGGGCGGAGATGCGGTAGGGGGCGTATCGCAGATGCATGGCGGCAGGACGCGCTGGCGCTCGTCGGTCAATGTTCGAAGAACGAATCGCACTGCTCGACGGTCCGGGTCGCGCGCCTGCCGTGCCACCAGGCGGACAACTGCGGTTCGAAGCGGTGGCGGGCCAGGCAGAAGAGCAGCGCGCCGCCCGCGGCGCCGAGGGTGGCCATGGCCCAGAGCGATCCCGCGGCGAGACCGGGGTGCGACACGTCGATGCGCAGCCGCCAGCACAGGATGCTCGCGGTCGCCGGGGCCGCCAGCGCGCCGACGATGGCTTCGCAGTAGACCTGCTGGCCGGGCCGGGCCCGGGCCACCCAGCCGGCGACGGCGCCTGTTGCGGCACCGGATACCGACCACAGGAAGAAATACAACACGCTGTCTCCCTCACCGCCGGAAAGCGGTTGTCGAGCGGCGTGATTGCAATTCGCGTGCCGGACCGTGGCGCCGCCCGGTCAGCCGGCCGCCGGCGGCTCGGCCAGCACCGGCTGCGGGGCCGTCTCCTCGTATTCCTTGAGCCGGTTGTAGAGCGTCTTGAGGCTGATGCCGAGCGCAGCGGCCGTCCGCTCCTTGTGGTTGCGGAAGTGCGCGAGCGTGGCCAGGATGAGCTGGCGTTCCGCCTGCGCGAGCGGGATGCCGATCGGCAGCGTCACCACGGCCGCATCGCTGTCGGACACCGGCGGGGCGCCAGGGATGTCGCGTGGAAGCCAGCGGTCGTCGATCGTGCGGTGATCGGCCATCACATGGGCGCGCTGGACGGCGTTGCGCAGTTCGCGCACGTTGCCGGGCCAGCGGTAGCTCTCCAGCGCGCGCAGGGCCGCCGCGGAAAATTCCCGCGGTTCGCCCTCCTGCCGGTTGATGGCATCGAGGAAATGCCGGGCCAGCAAGACCACGTCCTCGCGGCGCTCGCGCAGCGCGGGTACGTCGATCGGGAACACGTTGAGCCGGTACCACAGGTCCTCGCGCAGCGTGCCGTCGGCCACGGCCCGCCGCGCGGGTCGCGGTTGGTGGCGGCGATGACGCGCACGTCCGCCTCCTGCACCTCGCTGGAGCCCACGCGCATGTAGCTGCGCGTCTCCAGCACGCGCAGCAGCTTGACCTGCAGCTCCGGCGGCATCTCGGTGACTTCGTCGAGGAACAGGGTGCCGCCGCCGGCCCGCTCGAAAAAGCCCTGGTGCTGGCGCCCCGCGCCGGTGAAGCTGCCTTTCTCGTGGCCGAAGATCTCGCTTTCGATCAGCTGGGGCGAGATGGCGCCGCAGTTGACCGCAAGGAACGGCCCGGTGCGCCTGCGGCTGAGTTCATGCAGCGTGCGCGCCACCAGTTCCTTGCCGGTGCCGCTTTCGCCGGTGATCAGCACCGTCAATGCCGTGGAGGCCACGCGGGCGATCTGCCGGTAGACCGTCTGCATCGCGGGCGACCGGCCGAGCAGGTGGCCGAAGCGGCCGCTGCGCTGCCATTCGCCGTCCAGCTGGGCGATCTCGGCCTGCAGCACATCGGGCCGCGCCACGCGCGACAGCACGCCCCTGAGCTGTGCCGGCGACACCGGCTTGACCAGGTAGTCGGCCGCGCCCAGCCGCAGCGCTTCGAGCGAGGTGTCGAGCGTCGCGTGGCCGGTGATGAGCACGATGTCGCAGGCCGGCGCCCCCTGCGCCTCGCGCAGCAGCGAGAGCCCGCTGCCGTCGGGCAGCTGCAGGTCGAGCAGGACCAGATCCGGCGTGCGCTGCGCCATCTGCGCACGGGCTTCGCGCAGGCTGCCGGCCAGCGCGGCCGAGAAGCCCTCGGCCCGGATCCAGGCGGCCATCATGGCGCCCGCGTCTTCGTTGTCCTCGACGATCAGCACATGGCCCACAACCCCTCCTGTTGACTTGGCGCCGGATTATTTCATGCTCATTTTTGACGGCATGATTCAATTGAATCCGTTCGCAACCGATGCCGGCCGCACCGTCCGCGCAGGCCGGATCGGAAAATTTTGCGGTAAATCCGGCGGATGGCGGCATCCGCTACCGCCGACCGCGCCGTCACTGCGGCCGCCGGCGGAAGATCAGCTTCTTCAGTTCATCCACGTCGAGCGGCTTGACCAGATGCGCGTCGAATCCGGCTTCGCGCGCCATGCGGCGATCATTCTCCTGGCCCCAGCCGGTCGCGGCGATCAACAGCAACTCCGCACCCAGGGGGTGCGCGCGGATGGCCCGAGCCACCTCGAAGCCGCTCATGTCGGGCAGACCGAGGTCAAGCACCACGGCGTCGAAGCGCTGCTGCTCCAGCAGCTGCAGGGCTTGGCTGCCGGTGTCGGCCGTGGCGACTCCGCAGCCGGTCAGCAGCCGGGCCACGGACCAGGTCACGTCGGCGTTGTCGTCCACGATCAGCACCTGCGGCATGCCCGCTTCCGGCCGCGGTGCGGCGCCCTGCATCGCTTCGTCCATCGCGGCCAGCGGCAGCTCGACCGTGAACCGGCTGCCGCGGCCGGGGCCGTCGCTTTCGCCGTGGATCTCGCCGTGGTGCAGGTGGACGATGTTGCGGGCGAGCGCAAGCCCGATGCCCAGCCCGTGCGACCCGCGGTCGGTGGCGTGCGAACTCTGCGAGAACATCTCGAACATCGACTCGACCGTGGCCGGTTCCATGCCGATGCCGTTGTCCTCGACCACGATGACGACGCGGGGCGGCCGCAGCTCGGCGTGCAGCACGATGCGGCCGCCGGCCGGCGTATAGCGCGCGGCATTGCTGAGCAGGTTCGACAGCACCTGCGCCAGCCGCACCGGATCGGCATCCAGCAGCACGGGGCGTTCCGGCAGCCGGACCTCCAGCACATGGCCGCCGTTGTCCACCAGCGCCTGCGCGGTCTCGAGCGCCGATTCGACGACGGTCGACAGCGGCAGGATGCGCGTCTGCAGCGCGAGCTTGCCGAGCCGCAGGCGCGACACGTCGAGCAGGTCGTCGAGCAGCACCTTCATGATCTGCGCCTGGCGCTGCACGATCCGGGCGGCCCGGTCCTGGTCCTCGGGCGACAGGCGCCCGGTGCTCACCGCCATCGACGCGCTGCTGATCGAGGCCAGCGGGTTGCGCAGCTCGTGCGACAGCACGGCCAGGAAGCGGTCCTTGGCCTCGTCGGCGGACAGCAGCGCGGCGCGGGCGTTCTCGTTTTCCTGCAGGGCGCTGAGCAGTTCGGTGCGGCTTTGCTCCAGGGCCTGCTGCGACGCGCGCTGCGCGCTCTGGTCGCGCAGGATCTTGACGAAGCCCACGGTGGCGCCCCGGCCGTCCTGCATGGCCATCGTCGCGCCGCTGGCCCAGAAGCGGCTGCCGTCCTTGCGCTGGTGCAGCCGCTCGTCGTTGGCACCGTCGCCGTCCAGCGCGGCGCGGGCCTCCTGCTCCGGCGCGTTCGCAGCCCGGTCCTCCGGAGTGAAGATCATGTCGGCCAGCTGGCCCAGCGCCTCGCTTTCGCTGTAGCCCAGCAGCCGCTCGGCGCCGCTGTTCCAGCTCGTGACGCGGCGGTCGAGGTCGGTGGAGAAGATCGCGTATTCGACGGCGTTCTTGATGATGAGCCGCAGCCAGTCGGTGCTCTCGCGCAGAGCCGCCTCGGCATGCTGGCGCTCGCTGATGTCGGTGCACACGACGATGGCCGCGGCCGGCTGGCCGGCGGCGTCGGCCAGGAGGCTCGCGCTGTTGTGCAGCCAGACGATGCTGCCGTCCTTGCGCAGGCAGCGCTTCTCGATCTGGAACTGCTCGCCGTGGTCCACCAGGCGCTGCATCTTCTCGGCGCTCTCCGGCCGGTCCTGCGGATGGACCAGGTCCAGCAGCGGCGTGCCGATGAGTTCATCGCCGGCATAGCCCAGCAGCTGCGCCTAGTGCTGGTTGACGAACCTGATCGTGCCGTCGAGCTCGACCTGCACCACGCCGACCGCGGCATTGTTGACGATGGCGCTGAAGCGGTCCTCGGACTGCCGCAGCGCCTCGGCGCCCTTCACCCGTTCCGAGATGTCGACGAAGGTGAGCACCACGCCGGCGATGCGGTCGTCGAGCGTGCGGTAGGGCAGCAGTCGCACGAGGTAGGAATGGCTGCCGGGCTCACCTACCTGGCGCTCGACCGGGGCCAGCCGCTCCAGCACCCGGCGCGCGTCGTCCACCAGCTCGGGGTACCGGAGCTGCGTGTGCAGGTGCGCCAGCGGGCGGCCGACGTCGGTCGCGATGAGGTTGAAGAGCGCCACGGCCGAGGGCGAGTACCGGGTGATGCGCAGGTCGCGGTCGAGGAACACAGTGGCGATGGCGGTCGCGTCCATCAGGTTCTGCATGTCGCTGTTGGCATGACCGAGTTCGTCGACCTTGCTCTTGAGCTCATGGTTGACGGTGGTCAGCTCCTCGTTGATCGACTGCAGCTCTTCGCGGCTGGTCTCCAGTTCCTCGGTGGCCGAGCGCAGCTCCTCGTTCATGGCCTGCAGCTCCTCGTTGCTGGCCTTGAGTTCCTCGGTGGACGCCTCGTACTGCTCGACCGTGTCGCGCAGGTGGGACTTCAGGTGCTCGACCTGGCGGTCGAGCTGGTCGGCCACCGGATCGCTGCCCTGGCGGACCCAGACCGGCGGCTCGGCATCGGCCGTCCCGGCCGTCTCGGCCGTCTCGGCCGTGCCCAGCGTGTTGATGAGGATGAGCAGCAGGCCGGGCGCCATGTCGCCGACCGCGCGCACCTCGATGTCCAGGCGCACCGTCTCGCCGCCGATCTGCAGTCTCCCGGACCGCACCGACGCGGGTTCGCCCGACATGTTGGCCTTGAAGAGCGCCGCGCGCAGTTCGATGCGCAGCGACGGGTGGATCAGCCGCAGCACGTTGCGCGTCGGCTCGCCGCCCGACAGCGCGAGGAAGCGGCCGGCCGTCGGCGACATGTGGACGATCTCGTGCTCGGCGTCCACCAGGATCGACGGCGGTGCCAGGTGCTCCACGAGCTTCAGGTGCAGTTCGGCCCAGGTCATCGTGCGTCCACCCACCTCCAGCGCCGAGCGCGTCGTCTCAGAGCCGCGCCGCGCGATGGCGGCGCCGGACACCACCGGCCCCGAGCGGGCCTGCATCTGCGCTTCGAGCGCCAGCGCCATCGTGTGGGAGCCCGTGGGCACCGGCAGGCTGACGCGCGGCACCTGCCGCTGGCCGAACAGCCGGTGCTTCTTGTCGATGACCGAGAAGTGCTGGCTGCCGTCCTCCACCGACTCCGAGGAGCCCAGGAACATAATGCCGCCGGGCAGCAGCGCGAAGTGGAAGGTGTCGAGCACCCGGGCCGGCGCCTCGCGGTTCAGGTAGATCAGCAGGTTGCGGCAGGACACCAGGTCCAGCCGCGAGAACGGCGAGTCGCGCAGCACGTCGTGCGCCGCGAACAGCACCGTCTCGCGCAGCTCGCGGCGCACGCGGAACCCCCGGTGCTCCTTGACGAAGAAGCGCCTCAGCCGCTCCTCGTTGACGTCGCCCTCGATGGAGTTGGGGTAGACGCCCTCGCGCGCGATGCGGATGGCGTTGTCGTCGAGGTCGGTGGCGAAGACCTGCAGCGCCGGCGGCGCGTCCAGCGTGCGGGCGTGCTCCGCCAGCAGCATCGCGAGCGAGTACGCCTCTTCGCCGGTCGCGCATCCCGCGACCCAGACGCGCACCGTGTCGGCGCCGGACTTGCCGTCGAACAGCCGCGGCAGCTGCGCCTCCAGCGCGGCGAAGCAGTCGCTGTCGCGGAAGAAGTTGGTCACGCTGATGAGCAGGTCCTGCAGCAGCGCGCCGGCTTCGCCCGGCCGGGTGCGCAGGCAGTCCAGGTAGTCCGCCACCTCGGAGATGCTGTTGACCTGCATGCGCCGGCCGATGCGGCGCACGATGGTCGCGCGCTTGTAGCCCGTGAAGTCCCGGCCGGTGCGGCTGCGCAGGAAGGCCAGCACGTCGCGCAGCGCGGCCTCGTCGTTGACGGCGGCGCCTGCGCGCCCGCGCGGCGGCGCGCCCTCCGGTGGCAGACGGACCGATCGGGCCATGCTGTGGTACTGCAGGATCCGCGCCGGCATCTGGACCACCGGCAGGGTCCAGTCCACCATGCCGGTGGCGATGGCCGCGCGCGGCATGGAGCTGACCAGGGCCTCCTCCGGGTCCTGCGCGATCGTGAGGCCGCCGCGCTCCTTGATGCGCTTGATGCCGATGGCGCCGTCGCCGTCGGCCCCGGACAGCACGATGGCCGAGGCATGGGGGCCATGGGTATCGGCCAGCGTGCGGAAGAAGATGTCGACCGCCACGTGGCGGTGCCGCTCCAGCGGCAGGTCGCCGAGCTGCAGCGTTCCGTCGAAGGTGCGCAGCGTCTTGCGCGGCGGAATGACGTAGATGGTGTCCGGTTCGATCTTCATCGCTTCGCGCACCTGCACCACCCGCATCTGCGTGCAGCGCTGCAGCAGTTCGTCGAGCAGGCTTTCGTGCTCGGGCGACAGGTGCATCACGACGACGAAGGCCAGCCCGGACTGGGCCGGCATCTTCTCGAAGAAGGACCGCAGCGCCTCGATGCCGCCGGCCGATCCGTCCAGCCCGACCACGGGAAGCATCTGGTAGCCGCGCGTGGGCACCGCGTCGTCGATCTGGTCGCCGAGGTATTCCTCGCTGTGGTCGGGGGTGATCTCGTCCATTCCTGTTCCTCGTAGACCCTGCATGCGACCGCGCCGCGGCCGGGACATGAAAAAAACCGCTGCGGCAGCAGACGAGGATAACCCCGGCCAACCGCCGTGCCGGCGCACTTCGCCGCGCTTGCGGCCGATGGTGGCTCGGCAGCGCGGCCACGGATGAGCCGGCGGCGGGCGCCCCGGTGGCGCGGCCGTGGCGGCCGGAACGGCCTGCCGCCAACAACTGCTCACATCCGTGCGGGCCGGCGCACGAAGAATGCCGCATGCCTTCCGCACCCCCGGGCGCGCCTGGCGGCGGCGCGCCGCCGCCCGATTCCTCCCCCGGCATCACCGCCCGGCTCGACCGCCTGCCGTGGTCGCGCTGGCACTGGCGCGTGGTCATTGCGCTGGGCATCGCCTGGGTGCTCGACGGACTGGAGGTCACGCTGGTCGGCTCGGTCGGCTCGGTGCTGGAGCGGCCGGACACCCTGGCGCTCGGCGCGGCGCAGGTGGGCGCGGCCGGCTCGCTCTACATCGGCGGCGCGGTGGCCGGCGCGCTGCTGTTCGGCCGGCTGGCCGACCGGCTCGGGCGCAAGCGGCTCTTCCTGCTGACGCTGGCGGTCTACGGCGCGGCCACGCTGGCCACGGCCTTCGCGCCGGGCTTCGGCTTCTTCGCCTGCTGCCGCTTCCTGACCGGGCTGGGCATCGGCGGCGAATATGCGGCGATCAATTCGGCCATCGACGAACTGGTGCCCGCGCGGGTGCGCGGCCGCGTCAACCTGGCGATCAACGGCAGCTTCTGGCTTGGCGCGGCGCTCGGGGCCGGCCTTGCGCTGGTGCTGCTGGACCCGGCCGTGCTCGGGCCGGTGGCGGGCTGGCGGGCCGGCTTCGCGCTCGGCGCGCTGCTGGCGGCCGCCATCCTGCTGGTGCGCCGCGACGTGCCCGAGAGCCCGCGCTGGCTTGCCGCCCACGGCCGGGCCGACGAGGCCGGGCGCATCCTGGACGCCATCGAGGCCCGCGTGGCCGCCGAGCGCGGCCCGCTGCCGCCGCCGGCCGCCGCGGCGGCCCATGCCGCGCCGCGCGGCACGCCGACCTTCGGCCAGGTGGCCGACGTGCTGCTGCACCGGCTGCGGCGGCGCAGCGTGGTGGCGCTGGCCCTGATGGTCTCGCAGGCGTTCTTCTACAACGCGATCTTCTTCACCTACGCGCTGGTGCTCACGCGCTTCTATGGCGTGCCGGAGGGCAGGGTGGCGCTCTACATCTTCCCGTTCGCGCTCGGCAACGTGCTCGGGCCGCTGCTGCTCGGGCCGCTGTTCGACAGCTGGGGCCGCCGGCGCATGATCGGGCTGACCTACGTGCTCTCGGGCGCGGCGCTGGCGGCGACCGGCCTGGCCTTCGTGGAAGGCTGGCTCGACGCGCGCGGCCAGGCGCTGGCCTGGTCGGCCGTGTTCTTCCTGGCGTCGGCCGCGGCCAGCTCGGCCTACCTGACGGTCAGCGAGGTGTTCCCGCTGGAGATGCGCGCGCTGGCGATCTCGCTGTTCTATGCCGTGGGCACGGGCGCCGGCGGCTTCGCAGCGCCCTGGCTGTTTGGCCTGCTGATCGACAGCGGCAGCCGCATGGCCGTGGCCGCCGGCTACGGCGTGGGCGCCGTCATGGTCGTGGCCGCGGGACTGCTGGCCTGGCGCCATGCGGTCGATGCGGAGCGCCGGCCGCTCGAAGACATCGCCGGGCCGGTCTGACCGCATTCCTGTGGCAAAAAAAACACGATCGTTCGTTATTTGCGTGGGGGGAAACCCGTGATCCGTCGCGCCGCACCCCCGGGGCCGCGTGCGGCCGCGTAGATTCACCCTCACCGACTCATTCACCACTGCATCAAGGAGACAACATGAGCAAAGCCGGGTTCTGGACGACTACCGCCCTCTTCACCGCCACCGCGCTGCTCGGCGGCGCCGCCCAAGCGCAGCAGGCCGGCGATCTGGTGCTCGGCGCCGGCTGGCTGCACTTCGCGCCGCAGGATTCGAGCGAGCCGCTGCAGGTGACCACCGCCGCGGGCACCCAGACCAAGGAAGGCTCGGGCGCCAAGGTCAGCAATGCCAACACGCTGGGTCTCAACGCCGTCTACTACTTCGACAGCAACTGGGGCGTCGAAGGCGTGCTCGGCGTGCCGCCGAAGTTCAAGCTCGACGGCACCGGCACGCTGGCCGCCGTCGGCCGCATCGGCGAGGCCAAGCAGTGGAGCCCGACGGTGCTGCTGCGCTACACCTTCCTCGACGGCAACGACAAGTTCCGCCCGTTCGTCGGCGTGGGCGGCACCTATGTCTGGTATTCCGGTGTCAACCTGACCTCGGGCATCAACACGGCGCTGGGGCTGTCGTCGTCCGCGTTCACCACGACGGCCAAGCTCAGCAAGTCGTGGGCGCCGGTGGTCAACGCGGGTGCCACCTACCAGTTCGACCGCAACTGGGGCCTGTCGTTCTCGGTGTCCTATATCCCGCTGGACACCAAGGCCACGCTGACCACCCGCGCCAATGCGACCGGCACCACCGTGGCCACCAGCCGCACCAAGCTCACGCTGGACCCGATCGTGAGCTACCTTGCGCTGACCTACAAGTTCTGAAAGGCTGCCGGCCGAAGCCGGCCGGCGCCTGTCATGCAATCGCGGGCCCTGCGGCCCGCTTCTTTTTTCGCGGTTGCAGCGGCCGCGCTCAGCCGTGGCGGTCCGGCTGCCGGGCTGCGATCTGCGCCGGCGGATCGCTGTCGGCCGCTTCGCCGTCGAGTGCGCGGCGCCCCCGGCCGGTGATGGCCAGCACCCGGGCGAAGAGCCTGTCGCCCTGCGCGCCGGTGGCCGGCAGCATGGCCGCCACGTGGCCGGCCGCCCGCAGGACCCGCAGCTTGTCGATGTCCTGCGCCGTCCGCACCGTGAGCGGCAGCCGGGCGTGGGAAAGGTCGCGCAACAGTTCGAGCGTCATGCGCAGGAGAACAGGAAGGGGAAGACATGTGCCATCGGGGCCAGCTGGCGCCGGAGGCGGCCGTCTCAAGCCCGGGATCACAACCTGCAACAACGACGGCATTCCGATGACGCGCCGGCGGGCGGGCGTCCTGGTACACCGGGGCTGCGGCAGGCGTTCCATCAGGACGCGTTCACGGTCGCGAAAACACGTCCTAAAACGCAAGGCCGAAGCTCCACGTCGAGGACCCCACTCCATGCCCTTCTCCGCTGCGCTTTCGCCCAGTCCGGCCGGAACGCTCGTCGTCTACCTGCCGCGCCACGACACGCCGCCGCACGAGACCGGGGTGCATCGCGCCCTGACCGAACGGCTGGCTGCCCTGGCCGGCCAGATCTTCGATGGCGACCACGATGCCGCGCGCCATGGGGGCCGGCCGGTCTACGTCGTGCCGGCCTTCACCATCGAGAGCGCGGCCGAGGCCGAGCGGCCCGGCATCCGGGACGAGGGCGACCTGTTCGGCGGCGTCGTTCCGCAGGCGTTCGTCGGCTCCAAGCTCATCACCCATGGCCTGGTGCGGCCGGACGCCGCCGCGCCGCCGCACTGGCAGCCGGACTTCGCAATGCAGGTGCGGCCGTCGGTGCTGGCCGGCTACTCGACCTTCAGCCGCGAGGACGCGCGCACGGCCGGACGCGAACTGCTGCGCGCGGGCCCGGTCCGCCTCAAGCCGGCCTGCGGCCGCGGCGGGCGCGGGCAGACCGTGGTGCGCGACGGCGCGGCGCTCGATGCGGCGCTGGCCGCCATCGGCGACGACGACTTCCGCGACGAGGGGCTGGTGGTGGAAGAGGACCTGGCCGACGCCGAGACCTTCAGCGTCGGCCAGATCCGTACGCCGCGCCTCACGCTGAGCTACCACGGCACGCAGCGGCTCACGCCTGACAACGACGGCCGGCTGGTCTACGGCGGCTCGGACCTGACGGTGGTGCGGGGCGGCTTCGATGCCCTGATCGCCTCCGGCGCGCTGGCGCCCGAGCTGCGCACGGCGGTGGACCAGGCCCGCCGCTACGACGCCGCCGCGGGCGCATGCTTTGCCGGCTTCTATGCGTCGCGCCGCAACTACGACGTGGTCGCCGGCACCGACGCGCAGGGCCGGCGGCGCAGCGGCGTGCTGGAGCAGTCGTGGCGCATCGGCGGGGCCAGCGGGGCCGAGGTCGCCGCGCTCGCGGCCTTCGTCGAGGGCGGCGCCACGGGCGTGGTGCGCGCGTCCTGCGTCGAACGCTTCGGCCGCGGCGGCGCGCCGCCGCCGGCCGGCGCCACGCTGCTCTACCAGGGCGACGATCCCGAGGTCGGCTTCGTCACCAAGTACGCCTATCTCCGATGACCGCCGGCACGTCCGGCGCAACCGACACGCATCTATGGGAACACAGAGCGAAAGCATCGAACTCAGCGTCGACGACGAGACGATCGCAGGCACCTTCCTGCGCCCGCGGGCCAAGGTGCCGGGCGTGCTGTTCGTGCACGGCTGGGGCAGCAGCCAGGAGAGCGACCTGGTGCGCGCCCAGGGCATCGCGGGGCTCGGCTGCGTCTGCCTGACCTTCGACCTGCGCGGCCACGAGAAGACCCGCGAGGAGCGCCAGACCGTCTCGCGCGCCGAGAATCTGCGCGACTTGGTCGCCGCCTACGACCGGCTGCTGGCCCATCCGTGGATCGACACCTCGGCCGTGGCCGTGGTCGGCAGCAGCTACGGCGGCTACCTGGCGGCCATCCTGACCACGCTGCGGCCGGTGCGCTGGCTGGCGCTGCACGTGCCCGCGCTCTACCGCGACGAGGAATGGGAGACGCCGAAGGTGCAGCTCGACCGCGGCGTCATCGACCGCTACCGCCGCTCGGTCGTGCGGCCCACCGAGAACCGCGCGCTGGCCGCCTGCAAGGCCTTCCGCGGCGATGCGCTGATCGTCGAGGCCGAGCACGACGACTTCATCCCGCACCAGACCATCATGAACTACCGCAACGCCTTCGAATCGGCCCATTCGCTGACTCACCGCATCCTCGACGGCGGCGACCATGCGCTGACCGGCGAGGCCAGCCAGGCCGCGTACAACGCGATCCTGCAGGCCTGGGTGACCGAGATGATCATCGGCGAGCGCACCGGCGGGCCGGCCCACAAAGTGGGATAGCGGGGAGTATAGGCCCACAGCGGGCGGATTGCGCGCGCTACGAGGTATCAGTAGGGGGAGTATCAGCCTACATCAGCAGATGCTCGCCCGCGTTGTCGCCGCCGAGGATCACGTAGTTGACCTTGCGGATGTCGAGCAGCTTCCTGCCGCCGGCGTAGCTGATGGAGCTTTGCACGTCCTGCTCCATCTCGACGAGCGTGTCGGCCAGCCGGCCCTTGACCGGCTCCAGGATGCGCTTGCCCTCGACGTGGCGGTACTCGCCCTTGTTGAAGTCGCTGGCGCTGCCGTAGTACTCCTGGAAGCGCTGGCCGTCGACCTCGACCGTCTGGCCCGGCGACTCCTCGTGGCCGGCGAACAGCGAGCCGATCATCACCATCGTCGCGCCGAAGCGGATGCTCTTGGCGATGTCGCCGTGGTCGCGGATGCCGCCGTCGGCGATGATGGGTTTGGTCGCCACGCGCGCGCACCACTTGAGCGCCGACAACTGCCAGCCGCCGGTGCCGAATCCGGTCTTGAGCTTGGTGATGCAGACCTTGCCCGGGCCGATGCCGACCTTGGTCGCGTCGGCGCCCCAGTTCTCCAGGTCGATCACCGCCTCGGGCGTGCCCACGTTGCCGGCGATCACGAACGAGGCCGGCAGCTTCCGCTTGAGGAAGCCGATCATGTCGCGCACCGTGTCGGCATGGCCGTGGGCGATGTCGATCGTGATGTACTCGGGCACCAGCCCTTCGGCCGCGAGCCGCTCGACCGTGTCGTAGTCGGGCTGCTTGACGCCCAGCGAGATCGAGGCGAACGCGCCCTGCGCATGCATGTCGCGCACGAAGGCCACGTTGTCGAGGTCGAAGCGGTGCATCACGTAGAAGTAGCCGTTCTTCGCCAGCCAGGCGCAGATCTTCGCGTCCACCACCGTCTTCATGTTGGCCGGCACCACCGGCAGCCGGAAGCGGCGGCCGCCGAACTCCACGCCGGCGTCGCATTCGGAGCGGCTCTGCACGCGGCACTTGCGCGGCAGCAGCAGGATGTTGTCGTAGTCGAAGATTTTCATGGTGGTCTTGTCCGAAAAGTCATGCGAGCGGCGCGTTGGTGCAGTGCGCGGCTCAATGGCTGCTGCGGCAACGGTTGCCGCGGGCGAGCGCTTGACCTGGAGACCCGGCCGGCCGCGAGGCCCGCGAAACGAAAGCGGGGGCGGCCAAAAAAAACCGGGCGCCAATATTTGGGCCCGGTGCTTGATTCTACGCGGCACGCCGCCGCCCGGCCAGCCGGCCCTGCGACCGGCGGCACCGATCCTGCACTGGGCTGGCGGCGTTGCCGACCGGTGCTACACTGCGCAGTTCCGGTCGAGACGTTGCCTTCGGCCGGTTGCCTGGCCAGGTAAGCCGAATCTCACGGCGGCGCGTCGAACAAGAGCCCTCACGACGAGAAAAACACAGAGTGCTCCTGCATGTGAATGTGCCGTAACCTGGGTCGCGTCAGAGCCCAGGGCCAATTCCCCGCCCACGAAGCCCGCTTGCCGCGGGCTTCGTCGCTTGTGCGTGCGGGGCGGCGGCCGGCGCTACGGCACAGTGCGCACGGCGGCTGCGCCGAGCGCCAGCCAGCCCAGGATGAAGCTCATGCCGCCCCAGGGCACGAAGCGGCGCAGGCCGGCGAAGCCCGTGAAGGTCTGCAGGTAGATCAGCCCGCTGAACAGCAGGATGCCGGCCAGGAACAGCAATCCGGCCGCCAGCAGCCAGCGCCCGCCGGGGCGCATGGCCGCCCACAGACCAACGCCGAGGAGGGCCAGCGCATGCAGCAGTTGGTACTGCGTGGCCGACTGCAGCGACAGCCGCGCGGCCTCGCGGGCCTCGGGTGAGGCGATGAAGCCGAGGCCGTGCGCCGCATAGGCGCCGCAGCCCACGCCGCTGGCACCGGCCAGCGCGGCAAGAACGATCCACGGATACGACGAAGCGGGCATGACAACCACCTTTCGGAAATAACAAACACGGACAGGCGGACGGACGGTCAGCCCGGCGGTTCGGGGCGGCGCCACAGCCAGACCTGCACGCCTGCCATGCAGGCGATGGCCGCTGCCACCGCCCAACGGTGCGGCACTGTCCAGACCAGCAGCGCCGCGCAGGCCAGCATGGATGCGCTGGCGGCCCACTTGGCGCGCCGGCTGACGCGGCCACCGTCGCGCCAGTAGCGCAGCGAGGGCCCGAACAGCCGGCTGTCCAGCAGCCAGCGGTGAAAGCGCGGCGAACTGCGCGCGGCGGCCCAGGCCGCCAGCAGCACGAACTCGGTGCTCGGCAGCCCCGGTGTGGCCAGCCCCAGCGCGGCCAGGCCCAGGCTCGCCACGGCCAGCGCCAGCAGCAGCGCGCGCACCAGCGGCGAGCGCGCGGTGGCCATGGTCGCGGGAGCGAGTGAAGGCAATTCGCCAAGTTCTTGCACTGCCGTTCTCCTCAGGACGCCGATGGCTGCGGCTGCGCCTCGCGCAGCCGCTCGGCGCGCTCGGCATAGGGCCGGGCCTGGCCCTCGCGCTGCTGGCTGCGGTAGAGCGTGGCCAGATTGTCCAGCAGCGGCAGCAGCCGCGGCGACTGCGGGCTGGCCGCCCGCTCGGTCAGCGCCAGCGCGCGAAGAAAGCGCGTCTCGGCCTGCGCCAGGCGCCGGCGGCGGTAGTCCTGCCCCGCCAGGAAGTTCAGCCCCTGGGCCTGGCCCAGCAGCGCCTCGGCCGCTTCGCCGTGGGCCTCGTAGATCGCCAGCGCGCGGCCGTACAGCGCCTGGGCCTGCGCGTCGTCGCCGCGCGCGTCGTCTCCAGGCTGCCCGCGTCGCGCGCCTGCACGATGGCCAGCGAGCGCTGCAGCAGCCGGCCGGCCCCGTCGTACTCCCGGTGCTGCAGGTGCCAGAGCCCCAGTTCGTTGAGGTGGCCAGCCAGCGCCTCCGCCTGCGCCGCACTCTGCGGCTCGCTGCGCTCCAGCATTGCCGCCGCGCGCTCGTGCAGCGGCGCGGCGCCGTCGTGGTCACCCACCTGCCCCCACACATCGGCCAACGCCGAGAGCGTGCGCAGCAGCGCCGCCGGGTCGCCCGGCGCCGCCTGCTCGCGCAACGCGAGCGCCTGTTCGAGCGATGCGCACGCGGCGGCCAGCGCACCCTGGCGCTGCTGCAGCTGCGCCTACCGCTCCAGCGCCTCGGCCCGCAGCGCCGCAGACAGGCAGGCCCGGTCGCCCAGCAGGCGCTGGTTGTAGCGCGCGGCGAGGGCCTGGGCGCGCACCGGTGCGTCCGCCGGCGGGCGCTCGACGATCTCCAGGCTGCGCCGCCAGGCTGTCAGGGCCTCGTCGCCGCGGCCCGCCGCGTCGAGCGCGCTGCCGAGGTTGAGCGCTAGCGCTGCCGCACCGACCTCGCCGTCGGGCACCTGCTCGCCGGCTGCCAGTGCCTTGCGCAGCAGACCGGCGGCCTCGTCGGCATGGCCCTGGCGCTGGCCCACCAGCGCCAGCAGGTTGAGGCTGGCGGCCACGAAGGATCGCGTGTCCTCCTGCCGGCACAGGCCTGGGCGAGCGCCTCGCGCGCCGCCCGCTCGGCGGACTCCAGGTCCCCCGTCTTATGGGCGCTTTGCGCTCGGTCGTAGGCTGCCTGTCAGGACTGCACCACGGCGCCGCCGGTGTCCGCGCCCGCGCCCGCGCCTGCCGCGGCAGGCGCGGGTAGCCCTGGGGCCAACAGGTGCGCGAGCCGGCGGCCGGCAGGCCGGGGCGGCGGAAAGAATGGCTGACGTATCCCTTTTCCGTTCATTCGTCCGCCACCGGCAGATACTGCTGCGCATAGGCCAACGCGGCGGCAAACGCAGCCTGCGCGCCCGCATCCACGCGGCTCTCTTCGGCCGCGGACAGCCGCACTTCGTCCAGCTGGGCGATGAAGTCGCGCCAGTGGGCCGCGCGGCCGTCGGCATGCGGCGCCAGGTGCCGGGCGCCGAAGCCCGCGTCCAGCCCCAGCCCGGCGGCGGCCTTGAGCAGGAACGCCGCGCCGATGTTCGAGCCCTCCACCGTATAGAGCCATCCCAGCGCGGTGGCCATGTTCGTCGCCGGCGCGCCGGCGGCGGGTGCGAAGGCGGGCGCTGGCAGCGCCGTGCCCTCCGTCTGCGCACCCAGGTCGGCCAGATCCTGCTCGACCAGGGCGAGCCGGCTGCGCTCGCGCAGGCCGGGCAGCAGCACATTGAGCACCGGGTCGGCATAGAGCGCCTCCACGTCGCGGTGCAACCGGTGCTGCGTGCGCAGGAAGGCTGCGTAGCGCGCGCGGTCGGCGAACGGCTGGCAGGCCGTGATGCGCCGGTCGAGCCGGTCGTGGATCTAGTGGGTGGCGGCCTTCAGCCGCTGGCGGCGGCTGGCGTGTTCAAGGGTGGAAGCCGGTGTTGTCATGGTCGATCGACAGGGTGGGGGTGAAGAAAGAAAGAAAAAACGGGCATGCGCCCGGGGAGAGCGAAAGGGAAATGGGCCGGGGATTCCGATGAGGTGAAGAAAAGAAAGAAGGGGGGAGCGACGCATGGCGCAGTCTCAGAAAACCTTGCTGACCCCCAGCACCAGCCGGTTCTTCTCGTAATCGTAGGCATGCGGAATGCTGCTGCGGTTGTCGCGGTATTCGTAGGTCATGGTCGGCGTCAGCCCGTGCCACGCATAACCGGGCAGGGAAACGTTCAGGTAGATGCTGCCTTTGTGGTCGCGCTGGCGCCGGCCGAAAACCGCGTTGGCGATCTTCGCCTGCCGCCCGCGCCAGCCGTAGGCTGCATTCACCGTCACCTGGCCCGAGAAATTCTTGAAAATACCGAGGCGGGCTGCTTTCTCGCGGTAATGAAAAATCTGCTGCCGCGCTTCGCTCTCGCGCCAGATCAGGCTGCCATAACCGAGCAGGCCGGGGGCCAGCGCATAATTGCCGAACAGCGAAACGGCACGGAAATCGCCCTGGATATTCTCGGAGAAAATCGGTGAGAAGCGCCGGGCCTTGTATTCGTAGGTAGCCTCCACCTGCGCGCGTTCGTTCAACTGGCGCAGATAACCCGCGCGCGCGCCAAAGGCGTGATACACCTTGCGCCCGCCCTCGTCGTCGAATTCGAACAAGGGCAGGAACTGGAACTGGTTGCGCGCCTAAGAGAACTGGTAGCCGAAATAGGTCGTCGAGACGATATTGTCGTAATCGTCCTCGCGGCGGTAATGGTTGCCGTAGTTGATGCTGCGCAACAGAAGCCCGTGGTTGCCTGCGAGCGGCCAGAGCTTGTTGAGGATGGCCTCGAAATAGACGCCGGTGTCGGCCTTCTTCTCGCCCGGGTTGTTCTGCAGGCAGGTGCCGTAGAAAACCAGCGCGCACGGGTCCACCACGGTGGAGGCGCTGTTCACGTTGTCCTCGCGCACGGCCGAGAGCGTCAGCGAGAACTGCGGCCGCGCGCGCCGGTCGATCGCCCCGCGGTATTCGTCGATGTGGCGCTCCACCGCCGGCGGCAGCGGCCGGCCGCGCAGGCGGGCGAAAACCTCGCGCGCGTCGCGCAGGCGGTTGTCGGCATACAGTACGCGCGCCAGGTCCAACTCGCCGCGCACGAATGCCGGATTGGACTGTAAGACCGCGCGGTATTTCTCGATCGCCGCGTCGTGCTGGCCATCGGCTGCGAGCCGGCTCGCCTCCACGAAGTCGAACAGCGCCGGGTCATGGCCCGGCACCTGGGCATACTGGCGCAGCAGCCGGTCGGCGCCGAACCAGTCGCGGTGGTTCACCGCGTTCAGTACCGCCCCGAGCAACTGCTGCACGCGCGCCTGCGGCGTCTGCGTGAGCGCGGCGAGGGCGGGGTCGTGCAGCGTGCGCTGGGCATCCTCGTCGAGCGGCGCGGGCGCGGCGGGCCGGCGCTGCTGCTGCTCGACACCCTGCCAGAGCCGGTCGGCCGTGTCCTGCTGCGCCGAGGCAGCGCAGGCGGTGGAAAGGCTGAGGAGCCACGCGGCCAGCCGGCGCACGCGGGAGGGTAAGAGCAGGAGAGGGGTCATGGAAAAGGGAAATGCGCCGGTCCATAAGACAGAACCTGCCCGGAGGCAGGTTCTGGGGGGGACATCATGGGATTTCAGCCTTTGCGGTCTTTCAGAAGAGGCGAAAGAAACGCCAGGTCAGTTCTTGATGCCGCCGAAGGAGGCGACGTAGGCGGTGGCGCTGGTGGCATCGCTCGCAGCCACGCCGGCCACGGCGCTGGTGGTGCCGCTGCCGTAGAAGTGACCGCTGCTCGTGCCGGAGCCGGTGGCGGCGCCGGACAGCGTGGAGTCGCCGCTGAAGGTGCCGGCCGTCGAGTTGATGGTGTTGGCAGCAATGTTCAGGTTGTAGCTGCTGCCGGACAGGTCGCCGGACAGCGAGGTCGCCGTGGTACCCGAGACCGCCAGGTTCAGCGTGCCGGTCAGGATGATCGGCGTCGTGCTGGTGTAGCCCGACGGCACCAGAAAGCCTGCCGTCGCATAGCTGGTCGCGCTGTTGGGTACGACGCAGCCGGTTTGGTCGCCAACCTCAAAGGCGGCGTCCCTCCGCGCCGTCGAGCTGGTCGGATCGTTGGTGGCGATGCCGAAGTACACCTGCTGGCTGATCGTCGGCACCTTGAACCAGTTGAAGTTGGTGGAGACGGTGCCTCCCTCCTCGGGATCTTCATGGGTGTAACCCAGCAGTTGATACCGCTGGAATGCCACCCCGCCGGACGTCGTGGAACTGTCCTTGTAGCTGTAGGGGTTGATGCTCTGCAGGCTGATGATGAAACCATCACCGGCCCCAGAACTGGTTTCGACGAAGCCCACTCCTGGGGCGCCGTTCGGCCCGTGGAAGTGGGTATCGGCGAAAGTCGAGCCGCCGACCTGGACGATATTGTTATTCGTCGAAGTGCCGACCGAATCATAAGCATGGGCAGCACCGAATACCGCGAACAGTGCTGCAGCGATCAAAGTCTTTTTCATACCAACATACTCCAGAGGAAATGTGTGCAAGCACACGGGTGGTTGAAACGTCCCCCATTGGCCGGCAGGCCGCCGAGAGGACGGGCGAATATTGGAGGAAACCCGCACGGCTGGCCATTGCCCGGAATTGGCCCTGCCGGGACAGATGTTTTATCGGCGAAAATAAAAAACAAAGTCGTCTCCTCCTGCCTGAAAAGCAGGATTTATGGGCCGATTGGCATGGTGCTGGACCGTTTCAATGGCTTTTTCTTTTGTTCTTATTTCGGGAAATTGTATTCTCCTTGCAAACTGTTTCAATAATGGTTCGCCAGCTCATTCTTCGTGATTCGATATGCGCATTCCTTCGGTGCCCACGCGACCCGCTTCGTCCGAAGCGGGTCGCGAAGATGGGAGGTGTCAATTCGGGCCGAAGTAGAAGGTGTAGCCGTCCCGCTCCGCCACACGGAAGGACCAGGTGAACTGGTAGGCCGCCAGCAGTGCTGCCTGGCGCGTCAGTTCGGTCGTGTAGGCGTCGCTGCTGGCGCCGGATGAAGCCAGGATCGCGGACAACTGCGCTGCGAGCACGGCTTCGTCGGGGATGCTGGGCCGCTGGAGGGAGAACGTTACCTTCTCGCCCTTGCGGATGACCTGGCCGTTGGCCAGCCCGCTGAAGCTGGGCGCGTAGCCGCTGACCGCCGAGGTGGCCTGCAGGCCCGTGATGGTGTAGTCCTGGTCGAACGCCGTCAGGCGATACCAAACGTTGAAGGAACTGTACAAGTTGCCCGAACTACTCAGCACAGTGAGAAGGCCCTTCGTCGCAAAGGGGAAGAAGCCCTGCGAATAGGTTGTTGGCGCTGCGGCTCCGATACCGATGCCGCTTTCGATCAACAGGGAGGGGAAATTCGCCTGCTCCACGAAACTGATGCTGGCACGCTTGGCCGCGGAACTGGCCACGCCGTCGCTGAGGATCACTTCGACCTCGTATTCACCGGCCACCTTGACGGAGCCGAGGCTGCTGGTATTGGTCGTGCCTCCGCTTCCGTCAACGCCGTAAGAGCCGGAAACCGCCGAGAGTGCGCTGCCCGCCGGCTGCCTGGTTGGCGTGGCGAGGTAGTACAGGGGTGTGTCTTGGTCCGGATCGAACATCGTCAGGTAGGCCGCCAGCGCGGAATCGGAAAGCAGAATGCGAGGCTGGTCGGCCGCGGGCTCGCTGTCCAGCCGGGCGCTTCCATAAAGCGACAGCTTCGCCACCACCGGAGGGTTGTTCTTCTCCTTGGCGAACACGCTGGCACTGGACGTGGCCGTGGCCACGGTGCTGACCGCACCGGCGGAGTCGCGTAGCTGCAATTGCACGGTGTAGATGCCGGACTGGTCGGCCACGATGCTGGCCTTGCTGCTGGCGGTGCCGGCGTTCTGCAGCACGGCGGTGCTGCCGTCGGGCCGGTCGGTCAAGGTCCAGAGGTATTCGAGCTTGTCGCCGTTGGCGTCGGTGCTGCCGCTGCCGTCGAAGGTGATGGTGTCGCCCTTGAGCACCTTGGCGCTGTCCACCGTAACCTTGGCGGACAGGGCCTTGTTGGCGCCCGTCTTGACGATGACGGTGTAGTTGGCGGTGGTGCTGTCGACGGTGCCGTCGTTGGCGACGAGCTGTATGCCGTAGGTGGCGGCGGTGGTGCGCGGGTCGAGCGCCGAGAGGATCAGGCTGCTGCCGGTGGCGGTGTTCTTGATGTCTGGCGTGGCGGTGTTCCACCAGGTCCATTTGTAGGTCAGCGTGTCGCCGTCGGCGTCGTAGGAGCGGCTGGCGGAGACGCCGCAATAGGCGCCGATCTCACATTCGGTGGCGTTGACTTCGGCGAACGTGACGGCACCGACCTGGGCCACGGGTTCGATGTTGGTGGCACCTTCGGGCTTGGTGACCTTGACGGTGACGCGCTGCGTGGCGGCGACGCTGCCGTCGTAGACGGTGACGTCGAAGTAGTAGGTGCCGGCGGCGTCGGGCACGAACGTGGCCTTGGCGCTGGTGGCGCTGCCGATGGTCGCGTTGGAGGCTTGGGGCTTGGGGTTGCCGATGTTGGCAATGTAGGTCGGGATGCTCCAGCGGTAGTGCAGCTGGTCGCCGTCCGGGTCGCTGCTGCCGCTGCCGTCGAGCACGATGGTCTCGCCGCGCACGGCGGTGGCGGGCACGTTCAGCGAGATGACGGGGCTGCTGTTGGCGGTGCTGACGGTGACGGTGGCTTCGGCCGCCGCGCTGGTCTGGTCGCCGTGGCTCACGACGAGGGTGGCGCGGTAGATGCCGACCTTCTCGGCCAGGAAGGTGGCCTTGGCGCTGGTGGCGCCACTGAGCGCGACGGTGCCGCCGGTGGGCTGCTCGGTGAGCTTCCACTGGTAGCTGAGCGCGCTGGCGTCCACGCCGGTGGGCGGCACGCTCTGGCTGCCGTCGAGCGTGACGGTGGCGCCCACGAGCACGCCCTGGGTCTGCGGCGTGACGACGGCCACGGGCACGAGGGTGGTGCCGGTAACGGTGACGCGCGCGGCGGTGCTGCTGGCCACGGCGTCCTTGACGACGAGGGCGGCGACGTATTCGCCGGGCTGGTCGATGACGAAGGTGGGCTTGGCGTCGGCGGCGTTGGAGAGGGCGGCGGCGCTGCCGTCGGGCCGGCTGGCCAGGCTCCACTCGTAGCTGAGGGTGCCGCCGTTGGGCGTGCTGCTGCCGCTGCCGTCGAGCGTGACCGTGGTGCCTGCAGGGCCGCTCGTAGGGCTGGCGCTGGCCACGGCGGTCGGCGGGGTGGCGGTTGATTCGCCGCCGCCTCCACCCCCGCCGCCGCAGGCGGCAAGCAGCAGGGCGGTGGCGCTGGCCAGCCCTGCCATGAGGTTGCGTAGAGAGGGTTTCATGATGCTCGGGCTCCTATTGCGGATGTGCCTGGGGCGGGGAAGAAAAGGGATGGGTAGGAGGTTGCGACAGGGAATACAGAAATCTGTACGATGTCAGGCGAGGCCATCTGCCGATGGCTCAACAGGTGGTTTGTCATGAAGACGACGCTGAATCTGAATGACGCTTTGCTGGCGCAGGCCAAGGTGCTGGCTGCGCAGCGCGGTACCAGCCTGACCCGGCTGATCGAGGAGGGCTTGCAGTTGCGCCTGAATGCCGCAGCCGGCAGGCGCAAGGCTGCGGCGGTGAAACTGCCGGTGTTTTACGGGCGCAGCGGTCTGGCCGCCGGCTTGACCGGGCTGGACAACAAGGCGCTGCGCGAAGCGGCCGGCGATGACGACGCCTGACGTCAACGTACTGGTGGCTGCCTCGCGCGGCGACCACCCGCACCATGCGCCGGCGCGCGCTTGGCTGGAGCAGGCGGTAGAGCAGGCGGGGCAGGGGGCGCCGTTGCGCCTGCAACCCTTGGTGGTGGCCAGCTTTCTGCGGCTGGGGGTCAATCCGCGCATCTTTCCCGAGCCGACGCCGATGGTGGATGCGCTGCGGTTCGTCGATACGGTGCTGGACGCCGAAGGCGTGGAACTGGCTGTGCTGGGCGCGGAATGGCCGGTGCTGCGCAGCCTCTGCGCCCAGCTTGCGCTGCGTGCTGCAGACGTGCCGGATGTCTGGCTGGCGGCAGCGGTGTTGCAGCAAGGTGAGTGATCTTGCCCCCGTTTCACGGACACCCCTATAAGCGATTAACTATCGCAATAGGAGGTGGACGATGACCAAGAGCAAGGCAGGCAGAAAGGGGCAGGAGTTCAGCCTGGAGTTCAGGCAGCAGGCACTGTTGCGAGCGGCCACAGAAGGGGTAACCACGGTGGCTCGTGATCTGGGGTTGCAGCCTGCCCAGCTGTACAGTTGGCGCGCCCAGGCGCGGCGGCACGACCAGGACGATCAGGCACAACGCTTGGAGTTGGCCGAACATGCACGGCTCAAACGTGAAGTGGCGCGGCTGGAGGAGGAGAACGCTT
>WNDY01000015.1 GCA_009914555.1 Xylophilus sp. | reverse complement strand
TGCAGGGCGATCAGCATGCTTGGACCTCCGGAGGTGATTGCAGTGACTCTATCAATCCTCGCATCACCGCTCGGGCCATGAAGAGTGGATAGCGATTCTCGCTTATGCAATCATCCGGGATGCGACACGTAGGCGAAGTGCGGGCCGGGAGCGGCACGAACGCTGGTCAGGGGAAAGCCCCAGGTCACCGGTGGATCGATCGAACGGCCCAGACCGGTGAACAGTTGCACGTCTGGCGTGGCCTGCCAGTTCAACCCCAGGCGCGGCACGGCAAACCACTTGTCGTAATCGACCTGACCGGGCAAGCCGCTGGTCTTTGGAATAATTCCGCTGGCGGTGAGAGAACGCTTGACTTCCACCGCGGACAGCCCGGCGGTGAGGGTGGTGCGCTCATTCAAATGCAGGGCGTTGTTCACACCGATGGTGGCATCGCGCGAACCGCTGTAATCAGCACCGTAGTACCAGACCTTGTTCGTGCTGCCGGTCGGAACCCGATTCCCCCCATTGGTACCCCCATTGAGTTGCGTGAAGTCGAAAATGAAGGTTGTGTCGCTCTTGAGACCGAAGAGAGTGTCGTTCGTACGGAAATAGCGGATTTGCGGAGAAATATAAAGCGAAGGCCACTCGCTATAGGTGCTGGTGTCTCTGCTGTTGTCCAGATTGAACCTGTTGAGCCCAAGCGCCACTTCCAGCCGTGAATCGTCGTCGAATGTATATTCGAGCCTTCCCACGGCGAGCGCCGAGTAACTCCATCGTCCATACGAACCTGTCGCAGCCTGTCGAGGATTGTCGCGAATCTGCGCCAGCGTCAAAGCGCCCCCGTTGCGATAGTTCTCCTGTCCATATCGGAAAAGAAAGTGTGCCTTGAGGCGGCTATTGAAGGTGTGCCCCACGTTGAGCACTACGTCGTCAATGCCCTTGACAGGGGCTTCCGCCTGATAGCCGTCGCGCTGGCTGTGCAATACCGAGAGGTAATAATCGGTGGCGCCGTCTTCGCTGACGCCACCGTAGCTTGCCCTGGCCTTGACGTAGCCGTAGCTGCCGCCTTCGAACCCTACGGAAAATCCGGGCGCCGTGCGCCCCGTATGCGTCACGGAATTGATGGCGCCGCCAATGGCCAGGGCGCCATAGGTGAAGGCATTCGTTCCGTTGAGGATTTCGGTGTAGTTCACTCCATTGGGCGTCAGCAAAGTCTCCTGTGTGCCGCCAGGCCCGGAGATGGGGGAGCCGTCGATCAGATAGCGGATGCCTCGGGCATAGCCCGCGTAAAACGTATTGATCCCCGACCCGCGGATGGAGATGAGATTCGCGCTGCTGCCGCCCGTGGCCACCGCCAGCACGCCTGGCTGGTAGGCCAGCACATCTTCCAAATTGGCGGCGCGGCCTTTCTCGACTGCGGAGTTATCGACGACGCTGGCGGTACCTGGTATCTTTCTGAGCTTTTCTTTGGCTGCCTCTGGCGAGTCATTCTTGGCTCCGGAAACGACGATCGTGTCGAGCTTGACATCACTCGTCGCAGAGGAGGACTCCTGCGCGTGCAATGCTCCTCCGGCACAGGCAGCCAAAACACCCGCCGCAATTCCTTGCAAGCGAAATAACTTAATATCTTTCAAAGCCTTTTGCATATGAGACCGCCGGGTCAATTCCATAGGAAAAATCAAGAAGGGGCCGATCCTTTTCGCAATTCCCATGCCAATTTGCTTTTCAACGCGTAGATGCTTCACACTTGAATCCACCGCGCCTTGGGACCGTCGACATTCGCTCCGCCCGGCTTCTCAGGCAGCAGTTATTCAGCAATGGATGCATGTCGACCAGCAGGTCGAGGCGCTGTGCCGGCGCGGCTTGCTGCGACGGCGCCTCACGGCGCCCCGGCGGACGGGCCATCGAGGGGCGCCGCCGGGTCTTGCGGTTCCGCCGCTTCCCGTGCCGCTTCCGCCTGCCGCTTCTCGCGCTCCCACAGCCCTGGGGCGACGCCGTTGAGGAAGTAGTCGCCGATCGCGCGTTCGCGCTGGATGGCGGGGTTGTGCGACGCCGCCGTGCGGGCGTTGCGCCAGTGGCGGTCGAGTTGGCGGCTCTGGCTGGTGGCCGAGGCGCCGCCCACGTCGAAGATCTGGGTCGTCGCATCCAGTACGGCAGGGATGACGATCTGCTGCGTCTGGTACGCCTTGATCTCGGTGGCGGCGTAGTCCGCCTCGGTCGCCTTGCCGTGCTGGGCCAGCTGGTAGAGGTCTTCGAGGTGCTGGGCGAGAGCGAGCACCTGGGTCTCGGCGGAATACACCAGGCTCGACACCTTGCCGACCACGCGCTGCACGAGCGGATCGTCCTTGGGCAGAGGCCGCCCTTCGCCGGCCTGCCGGTTGAAGGTGCGCGTGCGCGGCAGCACGAACGCAATGCCTTCGCGCAAGGCGGCCCGCGCGGCGCCGGCCATGCTCGTGAGCAGCACGAGTTGCAGGAAGGAAGTGCCATAGGAGAGCCGCTCGCCCGGCGCGCGCGGCTCCCCGGCGGGCGTGGCGGATTCGCCGGCGGGCGCCGGTGTGGCCGGAGCATCCCCTCCAGGCCTTTCAGAAGAGCCGGGCCTGCGGGGGTGGATGCGGAGTATCTGGTCCTCGGTAATCTTCACGCGGTCGAAGCGGGTGGTGCCGCTGCCTGTCAGGCGCTGGCCGAAGCCGTCCCAGTCGTCGATGCGGGTGACGCCGGGCGCATCGACCGGCACGGCGATGCTGGCGCCGCCCTGCGCGCCATCGGCCACGGAAGCGATGATCCAGTCGGCGTAGATCGTGCCGGTGCTGTAGTACTTGACGCCGTCGACGAACAGTTCGCCGTTCTCGCGCAGGAGCCTGGCGTTGCCGGCTAGGCTGGCCTGCTCGGCCATCGCGTAGCCGAACAGGGTGCCCTTGGCGACCTCCGGGAACCAGCGTGCATGGACTTCGGGCTGCGGCAGGTTCAGCCGCATTTCGAGCCATGCGAAGTGGCCGCGGAACAGGTGGGAAACGTTGGAGTCGGCCTCGGCCAGTTCGAGCAGCAGGCGGAAGAACTGCGGCAGCGTGGCGCCCAGGCCGCCGTAGAACTTCGGGATGCGCACGGCGCCGAAGCCCGTCTCGCGCAGCCAGCCGACCGCTTCGTAGGCGAGCTCGCGCTTGCGTTCGCGCTCGATCGCGCCTTCGGCGATGCGCGCGAAGATGGGGCGAAAGCGCGCGGCCAGCGTGTCCCAGGAGGGGGCGTCGGCCGGGCTGATGTATGCGTCGGGAGCCGCCTCGACGGGGATCGGTGGGGTGGGCGCTTCGGCAGGAGGGGCGATAGTGGTGTCGGACATGGAGGGACAGGACAGGAGGTTTTCGTGCAGATCGATCAGGGTGGGCTTCGAGCAGGTGCGAAGGGTTCAGCGCCCGTGGCTTCGTGAACGCCGCCATCGCGGACTTCGTAGACGGGGTCGGCCAGCCGCAGCAGCGCTTCGCGGCGGGTGATGGCGATGATTCGTGGGCGCGCGCCTACGCACCCGTTCGAATGCACGCGCCTCGCGGAGGCCCGCCAAAGTCGTCATTTCGTTCCGCTTCGTGCCGCGCGCGCATGGACGCCGAGAAGATGCTCTTGGCCCGCTCCGACGCCCGTGCGACGGTCCAGCACCGGCCGCAGGCGCCGGCCGGCAGGACAGCCGTCACCGCGTCATCCCGGCTGCCTGCGGCAGCGAGAGCATGGGCACTCTCTCGCGCAGCAGGCAGGGGACCACGGCGCCACGTGCGGCGACTGCGGCCATGAACGGCGATGCCGCCAGAAAATGCCACGGCAATGCCTTGTGCCGACCTGCCGTGGTCCGACAAGCGGCAGCGCAGCCCTGGAACAGTTCCCTAATAAACGGCATTCAACTCCATTGCCTGTCTTAGGGAGCCTGTATTGCAGGAGCACTCCTGCTTCCGGGGAAGTGGCCATGGGACATGGGGCAAGCCGATGCACAGACCATGCCATCCGGCCAGGCGCCAGCGATCCACTGCAGGCGATGACCCCCGGCAGGTCCGGGCCATCATGGTCGCTGCCCGCGCAGCAGCCGATGCTGCGGGAATGCTGCCCGCAGAGCAACCGTCGGGTATCGCGCCCCGTCGGGACCGGGGCGGTTCCAGTATCTTTCGGCTGCCGGTATCGGACTCGGAGCTGGCACGGAAATCGCTGCCGGCCCTGTCTTTCCATTTCTGTTTTCCGACCATGCAATATCGACGCCTCGGCCCCACGGGCCTGCAAGTCAGCGCGCTGTCGTTCGGCTCCTGGGTCAATTTCGGCACCAGCATCGACGCAAGCGCCGCCGTGGAGATCCTGGCGGCCGCGCGCGATGCCGGCATCAACTTCCTCGACAACGCCGAGGGCTATGCCAGCGGCGAATCGGAGCGCGTCATGGGCGAGGCGCTGCACCGCCTGGGCTGGGCCCGTAGCGCCTACGTCGTCACCACCAAGTTCTTCCGCGGCCTGGGCGATGGTCCGAACCAGGGACGCACACTCAACCGCAAGTACCTGCTGAACGCCATCGACGGCTCGCTCCAGCGCTTCGGGCTGGACTACGTGGACGTGGCCTACGCCCACCGGCCGGACCCGCATACCCCGATCGAGGAAACCGTCTGGGCCTTCCACGACATCATCCACCGCGGCAAGGCGCTGTACTGGGGCACGTCGGAATGGAGCGCCGACGAGATCCGCGCGGCCTGGGACGTGGCCGAGCGCCACCACCTGCACAAGCCGGTGACCGAGCAGCCGCAGTACAACCTGCTGCACCGCCGGCGCGTGGAGCAGGAGTACGCGCGGCTTTATGGAGACATCGGCCTGGGCCTGACGGTGTGGAGTCCGCTGGCCGGCGGCCTGCTGAGCGGCAAGTACCTCGACGGCGTGCCCGAGGGCAGCCGCGCGGCCTCGACCGCGATCAGCGCCCGCGGGCTGCGGCGCCGCATCGAGGACGAAGGGCTGAAAGGCGCGCTGCGTGCTCTGGCGGGCATTGCCGCGGATCTGCAGACCACCCTGCCCCGCCTGTCGCTGGCCTGGATCCTGCGCAACCCGCGCGTGTCCACCGTCATCACGGGCGCGACGTCGGTGGCTCAGCTCCGGGAGAACGTGGGTGCGCTGGACGTGCTGCCCAAGCTCGACGCCGCCGTCGCGGCGCGCATCGACGACGCGCTGGAAGGCCGCATCGATGCCTGGACGCCGTCTGGCGGCGGCCGCGGTGAGCCGGGCGGGTGGCCCCGGGCGACAGCTGCGGGCACGCCCGCGAACTGAGCCGCCCGCGCCGGGCGGCCGGCGTGCCGCCCACCGGTGCCGCACGTTTATATGACGGAGTATGCTCCTGATGCGCATGCTATATGCCGGCTATGGTGATGAACATCGGGGAGTATCTATCTCGCCCCGGCCCGCTTTCCCTGCCCCGCCGCCCCTAGCGGTCCAACCAGGCGTTCACGAACAACGGAATGTTGTGCGAGGTGTCGAACAGGATGCCCTTCACGTCGCGGCGCCAGGCGCTGATATGGTGGTTCTCGTAGGCCGGTACGGCGGGCGCCAGTTCGGTCAGGCGTTGCTGGGCCTGGCTGTAGAGCGCCTGCTGCTCGGCGGGCACCATGGTGTGCCGCGCGCGCGTGAGCAGGTCGTCGAATACCGGGTCGTTCAAGCGTGAGACGTTGGCGCCGATCACCTTGTCGGTCGGGATCGCACTGCTGTGATAGAGGATGGATAGCCCGTCGGGCGTGTTGGTGTGCCAGACGCCGCCTGCCAGCAACTGGTATTCACCCGTCGTGCGCAGCGTGTTCATGATCTGTGCCGGCAGCAGGCGGATGGTGATCTCCAGGCCCACCTTCCTGGCATCGGCTTGCAGCGCCACCGCGGTGCCGGTCGGCGAGTTCGCGCCGCCGGTCTGCACCAGTTCGGCCGACAGGCGCTTGCCGTTTTTGACGCGAAAGCCCTCGGCGTCCCGTTCGGCCCAGCCCGCCTCGTCGAGAATCTTGTTGGCGGCGGCGGGGTCGTACTTCAGCACGTCCCGCCAGCGCGGGTCGTAGTAGCGCGTGTTGGCCGACAGAAAGTCGCTGGTGACGCGGTATTCGCCGAAACCCTGGATCCAGGCCAGGCCTTCGCGGTCGATGGCCTTGGCGAGCGCCACGCGCACGCGCGGGTCGTCGAACGGCGGGCGCTGCGTGTTGAACGTGAGCGAGCGGCTCGGGTTGCCTTTGCGGATACGGCTGTGCAGTTCGAAATCCGCGTTGGCGCGAATGGCTTCGGCGTTCTGCGGCGGCACGTCCAGCGTCACGTCGTACTGGCCGGCCAGCAGCGCGCTGTAGCGGATCAGGGCTTCGGGAACGAAGCTCAGTTCGATCCGGTCGACGTAGGCCGGGCCCTTGTGCCGCAACACCGGCGGCGACCAGTGGTAATCGGCCCGGCGCACGAACGTGGCGTGCTGATCCCGCACGTAGCTCTCCAGCACGAAGGGGCCGCTGCCTGCGGGGTGGTCGATGATGCTCTTGGGGTCTTCGCGGATCTGCTTGGGCGACAGCATCGGCAGCCACCCCTGTGCCAGCACGCCCAGGAAGGGCGCATAGGCTTCGCGCAGGTGCGCGCGGAAGACGTATTCGCTGACGACTTCGCCGTGGTCGTAGGGCGCGATGTAGTAGGCGGCCAGGGGCGACTTGGTTTTCGGGTCCCGCATGTGCTCCAGGTTGAGCCGCACCGCCTCGGCATTGAACGGCGTGCCGTCGCTGTAGGTGACGTCGTCGCGCAGGTGGAAGGTGTAGGTCAGGCCGTCCGGGGAGATGTCCCAGGACGTGGCGAGCCACGGCGAAATATCGCCGTTCTCGTCCTGATAGACCAGGCTGTCGTAGATGATGCGGCTGAGCCAGGGCGCGTTGCTGTGCGATACGGCGTGGAAGTCGAATGTATGGATGTCCGACGCCGCCGAAACGCGCAGCACGCCGCCCGGCCGGCCTTCGCCCCGGGCGTGGAAGTCGGTCGCCGGATAGCGCAGCCGGCCGCCGTCGAACACGCCGTCGGCATGCAGGGCTCCGATGCTGCGCCGGGTATCGACCGACGATCCATCCGACCGTGTGCACCCCACCGACAGCGCGGCGCAGAGCGCCGCGATGGCGCAAGCGGAAAGACGATGCTTCACTTCAAACCGATGGGCGTGCGGCTTGCAGTCCACCGGCGCCTTCCTGGAGGTCCTGGCGGATCTGCAGTTTCGGAATGGCGTTGAACAGCGCGCGGGTATAGGGGTGCTGCGGGCGGTCGAATATCTCGCGCACCGGGCCGCTCTCGACGATGCGGGCGTCCTTCATGACCAGGACGCGCTCGCTCACCCGGTTGATGACGCCGAGGTCGTGCGAGATGAACAGGCAGGCCAGTCCCAGGCGCTGCTTCAGGTCGATCAGCAGTTCGAGGATCTGCGCCTGCACCGACACATCCAGCGCCGAGACCGGCTCGTCGCAGACCAGCACCTCCGGCTCGGCCGCCAGCGCACGCGCGATGGCCACGCGCTGGCGCTGGCCGCCCGACAGCTGGATCGGCCGCCGGTTCAGCAGGCCGGGGTCGAGCCGGACCAGCTCCAGCAGTTCGGCGGCCCGGCGGCGCTGCGCCGCGCCGCCTCTGAAGCCGGCCACCTCCAGCGCCTCGCCAAGCACGCGCTCCACCGTCCAGCGCGGGTCGAAGGACGCCAGCGGGTCCTGGAACACCACCTGGATGCGCTTGCGGCCTTTGGCCGCCCGGCCGTTGCGGCCGAGCCTCGCGCCGTGTACCCGGACTTCGCCCTGGTCGGCTTTCTCCAGCCCGAGCACCATGCGCACCAGCGTGGTCTTGCCGGAGCCGGAGCCACCCACGATGCCCAGCGTCTCGCCGGCGCGCAGCACGAACAATGCGTCTTCCACCGCGGTGCGGCGGCGCCGGTCGGGTCCCGGGAACGCCTTGTACAGCCCGCGCGCCTCGACCACGACGGGCGCGCTGTCCGGCACGGTCGCCGGCGCTGCCTGCCAGCCCAGCGTGTGCACGCTGGCGGCCGCGCGCAGCAGCGACTTGGTGTAGCCGTGCTGCGGATCCTGCAGCACCTGCCCGACCGGGCCCTGCTCCACGATCACGCCGTTGTGCATGACGGCCACGCGGTCGGCCAGCTGCGCCACGACGGCGAGATCGTGGCTCACCACCAGCATGGCGCAGTCGCGGCTGCGCAGCTGCGCCAGCAGTTCCAGCACCTGGGCCTGCACCGTGGCGTCGAGCGCAGTGGTTGGCTCGTCGGCGATCAGCAGATGGGGGTGCGTGGCGATGGCAGAGGCGATCAGCGCACGCTGGCGCAGGCCGCCGGACAGCTGGTGCGGATACTGCGCCGCGCGCAGTTCGGGCTCGGGCACGCCGACGGCGCGCAGCAGCTCGATCACGCGCCTGGCGCGGTCGGCCTTCGCAAGGTCGGTATGCAGCCGCAGCGGCTCCTCGATCTCGCGGCCGACGGGGCGCAGCGGGTCCAGCGAGCCCAGCGCGTCCTGCATCACGAAGCCGATCCGCCCGCCGCGCAGTTGCCGCCAGCGTTTTGCGGCGATGCTCAGCAGATCGATGCCGTCGAAGCCGAGGCGGTGCGCATCGACCACGGCGTTGTCGCCCGCCAGGCCGACCAGGCTGCGGCTGGTCACGCTCTTGCCGGAACCCGACTCGCCGACGATCGCCAGGCTTTCGCCCCGCGCGATCGAGAACGAAACGCGGTTGACGACCGGCGGCGCTCCAGGGCCGAAACGCACGGTCAGCTCCCGCACATCGACCAGCGTGCCGGGGTCCGGTCTCTGCGTACCGTCCGCCCGGAAATTCGGCACGGGGACGGGTGACCGCCGGGCATCGAGAAGACCGAACGGCGTACTTGCCAGGGCACTCATGCCGTCTTTCCTTCGCGGCGGCGCATGACCGCGCGGCCGAGGCCGCTGATCGCCAGCACGGTGGCGATGACCGTCAGGGCCGGCGCGGCCATGAGCCACCAGGCGTTGGCCAGATAGTCGCGGCCGACCGACAGCATCGCGCCCCATTCGGGCGCGGGTGGCGGCGCGCCGAAGCCCAGGAAGCTCAGCGCCGCGACCGCCCCGATCTTGCCGCCGACGCTGATCGTGGCCAGCAGCAGCGTGGACTTCATCGCGTTGGGCAGCACGTGGCGCACGATGATGCGCGGCCGGCTGACGCCCAGGGTGGAAGCGGCCTCCACGTAACCCGAGCTGCGCACGATCTGGGCCTGGGCGCGGATCAGCCGGGCATAGCGCGGTATGCCCGAAATGCCGATGGCGATGACCGCGTTGACGGCGCTCTGCCCCCAGAACGTGATGATGACCAGCGCGAGCAGCAGGTCGGGAAAGCCGAGCAGCACGTCGACCGCGCGCATGACCGCCGCGTCCAGCCAGCGCGGTCCGAGGCCGGCGGCCAGCCCCAGCACGATGCCGCCCACCAGTGCGCACATGCTGGCCGCGAAAGCCATGATCAGCGACTTGCGCGTTCCGTAGACCAGGCGCGTGAGCACGTCGCGGCCGTTCTCGTCGGTGCCCAGCCAGTGCCCGACGCCGGGCGGCAGGAAGGCGTCGCGCGCGCTGGTCGCCAGCGGATCGCCGGACACCAGCAGCGGCGGATGGATGGCCGCCAGCAGCAGCACGAAGAGGAACAGTCCGGCCAGCAGCAGGCCGGGATGGCGTAATGCCAGCCGCGCATAGCGGGACCAGTGGCGCGTTGACTGCCTGCGCAGGTCTGCGCTTTCGGAGCGTACGGTCGCCGGCATGCCGATCTCCAGCAGGGCGGGGTCTCTGGCGTTCATGGTCGTTGTCGTCCAGTCGTTGATCGCTTCAGGGGGATGGGATCGCCAGCACGGGCGGATGGCCCGGGGCTCAGGCCGCCGTGGCTTGGCGCGCCAGCGTGTACCGGTTGCCGGGATACGGCAGGCCGAGGTGGCCGCGCAGCGTGCCGGCGGTGTATTCGTGGCGAAAGATGCCGCGCTTGCGCAGCAGGGGCACGACCTCGTCGACGAAGATCTCGACGCCGGAGTTGAAGGCGTCGGGCATGATGTTGAAGCCGTCGGCGGCGCCGGCGCGGAACCATTCCTCGATCGTGTCGGCCACCTGCTCGGGGCTGCCGACGACGAGGCGATGGCCGACGAGGATGCGCCGCGAGAGCTGGCGCACGGTGAGGTTCTCGCGCCGCGCCAGGTTGAGCTGCGCTTCCAGGAAGCCGTGCGAGCCGCGCTCGAAGGCGGTGACCGGGCCGATGCGGTCCCAGGGCAGCGGCGCGTCCGGGTCCAGCTGGTCGACCGGTATGCCGATGCGCCCGGCGACCTGCCGCGCCAGCCCCTGTTCGCCGATGAAGGCGTTGAGCTTGTCGAAGCGGCGGACCGCCTCCTCCTCGGTGCTGCCGATCACCGTGGACAGGCCCGGCATGATCTTCAGGTGGTCCGGGTTGCGGCCCCAGCGGCGTGCACGCTCCTTCATCTCGCGGTAGAACGCCTGGCCGTCGGCCAGCGTGGTCTGCGTCGTGAAGATCGCGTCGGCCCAGCGCGAACCGAGCGCCTTGCCGCCTTCGGACGAGCCGGCCTGCACGAGCACCGGCCGGCCCTGCGGCGTGCGCGGCACGGTCAGTGCGCCCTTGACGGAGAAATACCGGCCGACGTGGTTGATCGGATGAATCCGGCCGGTGTCCGCGAACACGTTGTTGCCCTGGTCGGGCTGGATTGCATCATCCTCCCAGCTGTCCCACAGCTTGGTCACGACCTCCAGGAACTCGTCGGCGCGCGCGTAGCGGTCCGCATGCACCGGCGCGCCGCCGAGGCCGAAGTTCTGTGCCGCGGCGTCGCCGGCATTGGTGACCACGTTCCACGCGGCACGGCCGCCGGTGAGGTGGTCGATCGACGAGAAGCGGCGGGCGATGTTGTAAGGCTCGTTGTAGCTGCTCGACGCGGTGGCGATCACGCCGATATGCCGCGTGGCCAGCGCCACGGCGGTCAGCAGCACCGTCGGCTCCAGCTTGCCCAGGGGGCCGCGGCCGCCGCCGTTGCCACGCTCGCCCAGGGGCAGCGCCGGGCCGTCGGCGAGAAAGATCGCGTCCAGCGTGCCGCGTTCCTCGGAGATCCTGGCAATGTTGACGAAATAGTCGGCCGACAGCTGCGCGGTCGGCGGCACCTCGCCGAGCCGGTAGGCCGCGGCATGGGCGCCGAAGCCGAGGATGTTCATGCCGATGCTCAACTGGCGCTGCGGGGTGGTCATGCGGAAATCTTCTGGGGTTGCGGGGTGTCGCCGATCGGGGCCGCGGCGCCGGAAGCGGCGAGGTTGACTTCCGTGGAATCGGCCGGCGGCGCCGTCTCGCCGGCGGCGCGGGCCGCGGCGAGGCGCTCCTCCCAGGCCGCGCTGGGCAGCTTGCCGTTGAGGTGGTAGTTGCCCAGCGCCACCTCGCGCAGGATCGCAGGGTTGTGCGAGGACAGCGTGCGCGCGTTGCGCCAGTGGCGGTCGAGCCCGCGCGCGCCGCTGGCCGCCGAGGCGCCGCCCACCTCGAACAGCAGCGAACAGGCTTCGAGCACCTGGTGGATCACGATCTGCTGCGCCTGGAAGGCGCGGATGTCGGTGTCACCGTAGATCTCCGGTGTCGCGGTGCCCGCAAAGTGCGCCAGCCAAGCCCGTTCCAGGCTGGCCGAGACGCCTTCGACCAGCGCCTCGGCCGAGAAGGCCAGGCTCGACAGCCGGCCGACCACCCGCTGGACCGCCGGGTGGTCGGCCGGGCTGCTCTTGCCGGACACGCCGAAGCTGCGGGTGCGGCCCTTCACGTTGGCCACCGCATCGCGCAGCACGGCGCGGGCGATGCCGGCCAGGTTGGCCAGGTGCACCTGCTGGTACAGGCCGGTGATGTAGGAGCCCTCGCGCCCGCGCTCGCCGCGCCTGAAACGCCGCAGCACATACTCCTCGGGCACGCGCACGTTGTCGAAGCGCGTCGTGCCGCTGGCCGACAGGCGCTGGCCGAAGCCGTCCCAGTCATCGATGCGGGTCACGCCGGGTGCCGTCGCCGGTACGGCGAGGCTGGTGACATCCTCGCCGTCGCGCACCGACACGAAGATCCAGTCCGCATAGAGCGTGCCGGTGCAGTAGAACTTCTCGCCATCGATCACCCAGTGGTCGCCGTCCTGCGAACCCTTGACCGGGTTGTCCACGGCCTCGGCACGCTCGGCCATCGCGGCGCCGAACAGGTCGCCGGCCGCCACGCGCGCCAGCCAGCGCCGGCGACTGTCTTCCTCGTCGTCGTGGAGGCGGCCCTCGACGAAGCCGAAGTGGGCGCGGAAGATCTGTGTCAGGTTGGGATCGGCCTCGCCCAGCCGCACCAGCAGGCGAAAGAGCTGCGGCAGCGTGGCGCCCAGGCCGCCGTACTTCTTCGGCACGCGCACGCGGCCCAGGCCGGCGTCGCGCAGCCGCCGCACCTCCTCGTAGGGCAGCCGGCGCTCGCGCTCGCGCTCGACCGCGCCTTCGGCGATGCGGTCGAAGACCGGGACGAAGACCGCGAACAGTTCCTCGTCGCTCGGGGTGGCGGCATCCGTCGCTGTCATGATCTGGCGGCGATCCGCGGATCGATGATCGCGTTGAGCAGATCGACCAGGAGGTTGATCACGAGGTAGGTGGCTGCCGCGAGCAGCGTGATGCCCAGCACCATCGGCACGTCCTTGCCGTTGGCGGCCTCGCTGATCAGCCGGCCGATGCCCTGGCGGGCGAACAGGTTCTCGGCCAGCACCGCGCCGCCCAGCAGGCTCGCGAACACGAAGCCGGAGAGCGTGATCAGCGGAATCAGCGTGTGGCGCAGCGCATGGCCCAGCCGCACGCCCGCTTCCGTCAGGCCGCGTGCGCGCGCCATGACGATAAAGGGCTGCTCCAGGATGTCCTCCAGTTCCGAGCGCAGCACCTGGGTCAGCACCGCCGCCGTGGGGACCGCCAGCGTCACCACCGGCAGGATCATCGACTTCCAGCCCTGCTGGCCGACGGCGGGAAGGATCTTCAGCTGGAAGGAGAAGACCAGCAGCAGGAACAGGCCCAGCACGAAGGAAGGGATCGAGGACAGCGTGCGCTCGGTGCCGGACGACAGCGCCGCGACCCAGGGCTTGCGCTTGGCGGTCAGCACGGCGACGGCGATGGACAGCAGCAGGGCGCTGCCGCCCGCCCAGAGCGCCAGCTCGATGGTGGCGCCGATCTGGTCGCCGATGGCCCGCTTGACGGGCACGCGCAGCAGATAGGACTCCCCGAGATCGCCGTGGGACAGGCGCACCACGTAGTTCCAGAACTGCTGGTGCACCGGCAGGTCCAGGCCGTACTCGTGGCGGATCTGGTCCAGCACTTCCTTGGACACCGCCGATTCCTCGGTGCCCAGGATGGCCTGCGCCGGGTCGCCGCCGCTGAACATCAGCGCGAAGAAGGTAGTGGCCAGCGTGCCCAGCAGCACGGCGATGGCGGCGCCGAGGCGCCACAGAACGAGTCTCAACAATGGATTCATGGTTGCCCTTCGTCGAACCAGGCGTTCACGAAGACCGGTACGTTGTGGGAGGTGTCGAACAGGATGCCCTTGACCTTCTTGCGCCAGGCGCTGATGGCATGGCTTTCATAGGTCGGCACGGAAGGGACCAGCTCCGTCAGCCGCTGCTGGGCCTGGCTGTACAGCGCCTTCTGCTTGTCCGGGTCGGTGGTGCCGCGCGCGCGCGTCAGCAGGTCGTCCAGCGCCGGGTCCTGCAGGCGCGAGGCATTCTGGGCGATCACCTTCTCGCTCGGGATCGCCTGGCTGTGGTACAGCATGGTCAGGCCGTCCGGCGTGTTGGTGTGCCAGTAGCCGCTGCCTCCGAGGACCTGGTAGTCGCCCGTCATGCGCGGGCTGGTCAGCTGTTGCTGCGGCAGCAGCCGCAGCGTGAGTTCGAAGCCGATCTTCCTGGCATCGGACTGCAGCGCCACGGCCGCGCTGGTCGATGCACCCGACCCGCCGGACTGCAGCACCTCGGCATGCAGGCGCTTGCCATCCTTGACGCGGAAGCCTTCGGCATCCCTTGCCGTCCAGCCGGCCTCATCGAGGAGCCGGTTGGCGGCCGCCGGATCGTACTGGAGCGCGTCGCGCCAGCGCGGGTCGTAATGGCGGGTGTTGGCCGCCAGATAGTCGGACTTGACGCGGAATTCGCCAAAGCCCTGGATCCAGGCGATGCCCTCGCGGTCCACCGCCTTCGCCAGCGCGAGCCGTATGCGGGGGTCGTCGAACGGCGGACGCTGCGTGTTGAACGTCAGGACGCGGGTCGGGTTGCCCTTGCGGATGCGGCTGTGCAGTTCGAAGTCCGGATTGGCGCGCACGGCTTCCGCATTCTGCGGCGGCACGTCCAGCGTCACGTCGTACTGGCCGGCCAGCAGCGCGCTGTAGCGGATCAGGGCTTCCGGCACAAAATACAGCTCCAGCCGATCGATGTAGGCCGGCCCCTGGTGCCGCAGCACTGGCGGCGACCAGTCGTAGTCGGCGCGGCGCTCGAACTTCGCGTACTGGTCGCGCAGGTATTCCTTCAGCACGAAGGGCCCGGTGCCGATCGGCTTGTCGATGATGGACTTCGGCGTCTCGCGGATCTGCTTCGGCGAGATCATCCCCAGCCAGGACTGCGCGAGCACGTCGAGGAAAGGCGCATAGGGCTGGCGCAGATGGGCGCGGAACACGTACGCGCTGACGACTTCGCCATGGTCGTAGGGCGCGATGTAGAAGGCGGCCAGCGGCGACTTGATCCGCGGGTCGCGCATATGGTCCAGATTGACCCGCACCGCCTCGGCGTCGAAGGGCGTGCCGTCGCTGAACGTGACGCCTTGGCGCAGGTGGAAGGTATAGGTCAGCCCGTCCGGGGAAATATCCCAGGACGTGGCAAGCCAGGGCGAGATGTCGCCCTTTTCGTCCTGCGCCACCAGGCAGTCGTACAGGATGCGGCCCAGCCACTGCATGTTTCCGCTGGAACTGGCATGGATATCGAAGGTGTGGGTGTCGCTGGACACGGCTACGCGCAGCACGCCTCCCGGTCGGCCTTGGCCCTGCGCATGGAAGTCGGTCTCGGCATAGCGGAGCCTGCCGCCCTCGAAAACACCGTCGGCGCGGATGGCGCCGATACGGCGTTTGGCGTCGAGCTGCGCGCTGTCCGACCGCGAGCAGCCGCCCAGCGCCACCAAGACGCCCAGTGCGAGGGCGGCTCCCAGCAGCCGCCCCCACCGGCCCGGGCTTCGAGCGGCCCCGGACCTGCCGGCAATGGCTGGCCGCATGACAATCTTTCGCATATCCGATCCCGTCTGCCGTGCGCGCCTGCCTGCCTCAGAACCTGTACTCGACACCGGCGAACACGCCGAAGCCGTCGCCGGGGGAATAGGTCTGCCGGTCACGGACGCCGGCGGCGTCGAAGGTCGTACCCGAAACCGCGACGTACTTGCGATTGGCCAGGTTCTTGAAGTCGAGGTACGCATTCCATCGCTGGTCCGGCGCCACGTAGCCGAACGTCGCGCCCCAGATCGCATAGCCGGGCGCATAGGCGGAGTTGGTATAGTCCAACGGTGCGCCCTTCTGGGCTTTGAGGTTCAGGTTGGCATAGAAGCCTTCGGGATGGTCGTATTGCAGCTTGGCCTGGTAGAACTGCGGCGGCAGGCCGGGGAGGCGGCTGTTGCCCAGGCGCGAATCACCCACGTAGCGGTTGTCGTTGTAGGTATATGCGTTGCGCCATACCACCTGGCCGCCGCCCGGGCTGTGCCAGAGCCGCACGTCTGCGGCCAGTTCCACACCCTGGTGCCGCGTCGGCGTGGTCGCATTGAAGGTGCGCGTCTGGATGATGCCGCCGTTCAGCGCGGTGGCCTCCTCATCGACCACGCTCAGCAGTTCGTGCTGGACGTTGATGCGGTAGAGCGTCACGCCGCCGCTGACGATGCCGACCTGCCCGCGGATGCCCACTTCGAAGGTGTTGCCCTTCTGGTCCTGCAGATTCGTGATCTGTTTGGTCGTGCTGTCGATGCTGTAGCGCCAGTTCAGCGGCGGGTCGATGGAGCGCGTGATGTTGCCGAACACCTGCACGTCGGGCGACAGCGCATAGCGCAGGCCCACGCGCGGCGCCCAATCGGTATCCCGATAGTCGGAGGACGGCAGGTTGGGATAGGTCGTGTTGTAGCGGTAGAAGGTGGTGCGCCGCACGCTGATGAAGGCCAGCCCGCTGGTCAGCCAGAGCTCCGGCGTGATGGCGAAGTCGTTGCCGACCGACAGCGCGCGGTCGTACGAACCCTTGAAGGTGCGGTCGGCCACCAGGACACTGTTGTCCGCGCCCGACACGGTATGGGCTTGGCCAACGGGCTCTTCCGTGCCGTTGTAGGAGACATCGGTGCGGCTTTCGTGGCCCCACCACTGGTCGACCCGCGAATAACGCGCCGTATAGCTGTTGTCGTGCCAGTCCCAGTAGCCCGGCTGGCCGGTCTTGGTCTCGCGGTCGTTGATGTGCGGGTAGTGGTAGTGGCTGTAGCCGAGGTCGAGAGTCGCCTGGTCGTCGAAGGTGTAGGTGGCCTTCACCGCGCCCCAGAAAGTGCCGGGACGCGTGCCGCTGCTCGCGTTGACGCTGCTCGCCGCGGCCTGGCGCGGGTCCTGGTTCAACTGGGTCAGCGTCAGCGAGCCCGGGTTCTGGTAATACATCTCGCGGTAGCGCAGTTCCACGCGCGCGGTCAGCTTGGGGCTGATGCGGTAGCCCAGGTTGGCGACGTAGCCCTTGCTGTCCGCATGGCTCCAGTTGCGATAGCCTTTGCTCTCGGACTTTTGGGCGTTGAGGTAGTAGTCGAAGTCGCCGACCACGCCACCGTAGCTGAGGGTGGTCTTGAAATAGTGCCAGCTGCCGAATTCCTGCCTTACCCGAAAGCCGGGCGCGGTATAGCCGGTGTGCGTGGTGGCATTGATTCCACCGCCGAGATACAGCGCGCCGTACTGGAAGCTGTTGCCGCTGCGCAGGACATCGACCGAGGCCAGGCCCTGGTAGTTCAGCATATCGGGGGTCGTGCCGCCGGGGCCGGTGACCGGCAGTCCGTCGATGAGGAACTTGATGCCTTCGCGGAACACGCCCGTGCCGCTGAGGACGCCCGAGCCGCGAACGGAAATCTTGATGGCATCGTTGCCGCCGACGGACTCCGCGACCACGCCCGGCTGGAAGGCGAGGATGTCCGCCAGCGTGGCGTTGCGCCCGCGGCTCAACTCGTCGCTGGTGATGACGCTGATGTTGCCGGGGGTTTCCTTCACCTTGGCCTGCGCCTCGGATGCCCGGTTGCCGGACACGACGATCTTGTCGAGCTTCACGTTGGCGGCCGACTCATCGGCACTGCCGTCCGCCTGTGCCGGCGCGGCCGTCTGGGCCGCAGCCCCCTGCGCCATCAAAGCGCTCATCAGGACCACGGCATATGCAACGGGCGTGCGGCGCTGCGCCGGCACGGCCTTGCGGCCAAATGCAAAAAACATGATTACCTATTCTTTCGATTACCATTCCGGATGGCCCAGAAATTCCATCCCGCCATTCATGGGCAAAGCACCAGCGCTTCGCCAGTGATTCGCAGGAAGCATGCCAAATGCAAAACCCCATAAACAGAAGAAAAACCGGGCTGCCCGGCCGAATAAATGCCGCCACGTCAGCACGCTGCTGTCGCGCTGCCGCAGGAACAGCAAGGCGACGGGCCACCTGGGCCCGGCCCTCCTCCTGGGGACGGCAGCCGACACCCCTTTCGGACGGTGAAAATCGAGAATTAAATAATCTTTGGAGTTTTATTCATATGCAAAGACCGCCCTGATAATCGCGCCCATTGCATCGGCCAGGCATACCGGCGCCGCGGGAATCGCTTTTGTGGCAGCAGGCTTGCAGCAGACCTGCATTTCCTTCAGCACATAGATATTCGATTCACCGGGCCGTATGCGCCGTGGACCGGTCGGCGCGGCGGCAGGACGCGGCCGGCCGGCGTGGCGCAGGTCTTGCGAGACAGCCGGGTGGTCCGGCGTCCGCAGGAAGCCGGACACGCATCACTTGCCGGCAGGCCCGCCCACTCACAGAGGTATTCCACATGTCGAAGGACAAGAAGCAGCTGCACGTCAACCTGTTCGAGATGGCGTGCGTGGTCCACCATTCCACGGGACTCTGGGCCGAGCCCGGCGACCAGCGTCCGCGCATCGCCGAGATCGGCTTCTGGACCGAACTGGCCCAGCTGCTGGACCATGGCGGCTTCGACGCGCTGTTCCTCGCCGACGTGCTCGGCGTCTACGACCATCTCGGACTGGAAGAGGAACTCCTCTGCGGCCACCAGATCCCGACGCTCGACCCGCTGTCGCTCATCCCTGCGATGGCCGCCGTGACCTCGGGCCTGGGCTTCGGCGCCACGTTCTCGACGACCTACGAGCCGCCCTTCGCCTTCGCCCGCCGCGCGAGCACCCTCGACTTCCTCACCCACGGCCGCTTCGCCTGGAACATCGTCACCTCCTACCTGACCAATGCCGCGGAGAACTTCGGCCTCGGCGGGCAGCTGGCGCATGACGACCGCTCCCGGATCGCCGACGAGTACCTCGACGTGCTCTACAAGCTCTGGGAGGGCTCCTGGGACGACGATGCCTTCGTGCTGGACCGCGCACGGCGCGTCGTCTTCGACCCGGCCAAGGTGCGCTATATCGACCACGTCGGCGAGCACTTCCGCGTCAAGGGGCCGCACCTGACGCATCCCTCGCCGCAGCGCACGCCGTTCCTGTTCCAGGCCACCGGCTCGAATGCGGGCAAGGAGTTCGCGGCGCGCCATGCCGAGGCGCTGTTCACCTTCGGCTCTGCGGAGAACCGGGCAGACGTCCGCGCGCGGCTGGTGCGCCACGGCCGCCAGCCGGGCGACATCAAGTTCTTTCCCGGCGGCACCATCATCACCGGGCGCAGCGACCTCGAAGTCAAGAAGAAGGAAGAGCGCTACCACCGCGTGATCTTCGAGCAGAGCCCGCTGCACCCCGCGCGGCTGGGCGTGGACCTGCGCCGCTTCCAGCCGGAGGAAACGGTCGGGGAGATCAGCCAGCGCCGGGAGCCGGGTTGGGAGCGGATCGTGCGCGCGGGCTATGGCATCGCCAGCACGACCATCGGCAGCCTGATCGAGCGGCAGAAGAGCGGCGGGCGCTTCGGCCCCGAGCGCGGCGGCTTCTATGTCGCAGGCACGCCCAAGGTCGCGGCCGACGCGGTCGAGAAGTGGCTCGACGAGGACGGCATCGACGGCATCAACCTGCGCCAGTTCGCCTCGTTCGAGACCGCGCGCGACTTCATCGAACTGGTCGTGCCGGAACTGCGCAGCCGCGGCCGCTACCGCGAAGCCTACGTGCCCGGCGAGACGCTGCGCGAGCGCGTCTTCGGCGCGGGCCGCGCGCGTCTGCCGGACTACCACTTCGGCGCGCGCTACCGCGACCCGGCCAAGCTGCGGGAGCCGCGCCCGCCGCTCGTCTATCCCGAGGTGGCGCCGGAGGTGAAGCGGCGCGAGAGCCAGCGCGACAAGAACGTCGCGCTGGCCATTCCGGCGGCCCCTTCCGCAGAAAACGCGCAGCCGTGACGCCCATCATCGTATACCCCCGTATGTGACCATCCACAGCGCCCGGAACACAAGCGCTGTGGACCCATACCCCCTGAGAAGATCGCCCGTGGGCCGCGTCCACGGTCGATGCGCCGCTCGCCCACAGCCGGGCATAGAGGCCGTGGGCGCGCAGCAGTTCGTCGTGGCTGCCGATCTCGGCGATGCGCCCCTGCTCCAGCACGACGATGCGGTCGGCGTCGCGCACGGTCGAGAGGCGGTGCGCGACGATGATCGTCGTGCGCCCCCGGCGCAGCAGGGCCAGCGCGGCCTGCACCTCGCGCTCGGTGAAGCTGTCCACGTTGGCCGTGGCCTCGTCGAGAATCAGGATCTTCGGGTCGGCGAGCAGCGTGCGTGCAAAGCTCAGCAGCTGGCGCTGGCCGATCGAGAGGCTGCGCCCGCGCTGCCCCAGCGGCGTGCCGTAGCCCTGCGGCAGGGCGGCGATGAAGTCGTGCGCGCGCACCGTGCGCGCGGCGCGCTCGATGTCCTCGCGGCTGGCGTCCGGTGCGCCGTAGGCGATGTTCTGCGCCACCGTCGCGGTGAACAGGAAGGGCTCCTGCTGCACCATGCCGACGGTGCGGCTGATGCAGTCCAGGCTCAGGTCGCGCACGTCGTGGCCGCCGATCAGCACCGCGCCCTCATCCACGTCGTAGAAGCGGTGGATCAGCGCGGTGATGCTGGTCTTGCCCGAGCCGGTGGCGCCGACCAGCGCGACCGTCTCGTACGGCGCCACCACGAGGTCGATGCCGTGCAGCACACGGTGGCCGGGCCGGTAGCCGAAGTCCACGCCGCGCAGCTCGACCGACGGCTCCAGCGCCGCGGGCGAGAGCGCGCCGGGCCGGTCCTGCAGGGTCAGCGGCACGTCGAGCACGTCGAAGATGCGCTGGCCGGCCGTCATCGCGCGCTGCAGCACGGTGTACTGCATCGACAGCGCGCGGATCGGGTCGAAGAAGCGCTGCACGTAGAACATGCCCGCCACCATCAGGCCGGCGCTCAGCTCGCCGGCCAGCACCATCCGACCGCCGACGATGACGATGACGGCCAGCGCGAGGCCGGTGAGGATGTCCACCGTCGGGATCATGATCTGGGCCGCGACGGAGGATCGCATCTGGGCCCGGAAGTTGTCGCGCACGAGGCTGCCATAGCGCCGCAGGTTGACCTCCTCCCGTCCGCTTTCCTGTACCGCGCGGATGCCGTGGATGTTCTCGGCCAGCGCGGCGTTGACGGTGGAGGAGAGTTCGCGCGCGCGCAGGAAGCGCCGGCGCGCCCACGGTGTCCAGACCGCCCGCGCGCGCACCAGCGCAGGCAGCGTAGCCAGCGTCAGGCCGCCCAGCCGAGGCGAGATCCACAGCATCGCAGCCGCGATGCCCGCGAGCGTCAGCACGTCGCCGATCGCCGAGACGGAGTTCTCGACGAATTCCTGCAGCGCGCCCACGTCGCCCTGCAGCCGCGACATGAGGCGCCCGACCTGGGTGCTGTCGTGCTTGGCGAGCGCGACGTCCTGCAGGTGCTCGAACATCTGGCGCCGCAGGCCGAAGATCACGGTCTGCGCGAGCCGCCCCGCCAGCCATTCCTGCAGGTAGCCCAGGCCCACGGAAGCCGCCGTCAGCAGCGCGAAGCCGGCGATCACCCAGCCCAGCGGCCACGCGAGCGCGCCGGTGGCGCTGTCGATCACCGCGCGCACCGCCATCGGGATGCCGAGCTGCGCCAGCGTGGCGGCGACGACGACCGCCATCGTGACCCCGACCTCGCGCCGGTACGGGCGCAGGCAGGCGAACAACCGGCGCACGATGCCGGCGTCGAACCGTGCGAGCGGGCGCTCGCCGGCGATCATGTCGCCGCCGCGGCCGCCGCCAGGCCCGCCGGGGCCGAAACCGCCCCGGCCGCCGAAGCCGCCGCCTCCGGAAAAACCTCCCCAGCCTGCGCTCATGCCGCATCCTCCACGGTCGGGTCCGGCGCCCCGGGCGCCGGCACGTCGCCGCCATCGCCGGCGGCGCCGTGCTGCAGTACCCACAGCTGCGCGTAGAGGCCACCGGTGCGCAGCAGGTCTTCGTGCCGCCCGCGCTCGACGATGCGGCCGTGGTCCAGCACGATGATCTGGTCGGCGTCGCGCACCGCCGAGAGCCGGTGCGCGATGACGACCAGCGCGCGGTCGGCCAGCGCCGGCCGCAGCGCTTCGCGCAGCGCGCGTTCGGTCAGCGTGTCCAGCGCCGAGGCGCTGTCGTCGAGGATCACGATGCGCCGCTCCGGCACCAGGCCGCGGGCGATGGTCAGCCGCTGCCGCTGGCCGCCCGAGAGCGCCACGCCGCGCTCGCCCACGCGGCTGTCGTAGCCGTCGGGCAGGCGCTGCGCCTGGGCGTGGAGTTGCGCGGTGCGGGCGGCCTGCTCGACGCCCCCGCGGTCGAGTTCGGGCTCGGCATAGGCGACGTTGTCGTGCACGCTGGCATCGAAGACGAAGGCTTCCTGCGGCACCGTCGTGACCTGCCGGCGCAGCGAGCGCAGGCGCAGCGAGCGCAGGTCCTGCCCGCCCAGCGTGATGCGGCCGGCCACCGGGTCGTGGTGACGCGCCAGCAGCGCCCCCAGCGTGCTCTTGCCGCTGCCGGGCGCGCCGACGACGCCCAGGACCTGGCCGGGGCGCAGCTCCAGGCTCACGTCCCGCAGCACCAGGCGGTCCGGCTGCGAGGGGTAGGCGAAGCTGACGCCCTCGACGCGCAGCACTCCGTCGCCGGGAACGCAATCGCGCGCGCCGGGCGCCTCGGCGATGGCCGGCCGCATGTCCAGGATCTCGAACAGCCGCGTGCCCGCGCCGCCGGCGCGCGCCGCGGCGTTGACGATCATGCCGACGCCGTGCAGCGGCATGCGCAGCAGCGTCATGAAGGTCAGCACTTCGCTCAGTGCGCCCGGCGTCAGCGTCCCGGCCGCGACGCGCGCGCCGCCGGCCCACAGCACCAGCCCCATCGATGCGTAGTACGCCAGGTTGATCGCCGCGTTCGAGCCCAGCCGGATACGGATGCGCTCCAGGGTCATCGACAGCGCCCGGGCCGAGACCGCGTCGAAGCGCGCCAGTTCGCGCAGCCTGGCCGCGAAGGCGCGCACGACGCGCTGGCCCTGCAGGTTCTCCTCCATGCCCAGCGTCATGTCCGACATGCATTCCTGCAGGCGCTGCCACGAGACCCGCAGCCACACGCCCATGCGCACGGCGCGCCAGAGGACGAAAGGCACGAAGGTGAGCGCCAGCGCCGCCAGCATGGGATCCACCGAGAAAAGCCGCCAGATCCCCAGGCCCAGCAACAGCAGCAGCGTGATGCTGCGCAGCACGCCGGATTCGCGGAAGCCGCGCACGCCCTCCAGGTCGAGCATGCCGCGCGCGAGCAGGTCGCCGGAGTGGTAGCGGTCGTGATCGGCAAAGCTCAGGCGCTGCAGCTTGTCGTAGAACGCGAGCCGCAGGTCCTGGCCGACGCGCTGCGCCAGCCATTCGCCGCAAAAGCCCTGCAGCGCTGCCAGGGTGCTGCGCAGCGCACAGGCGACGACGATCCAGAAGGCGGTGGCCACCAGCGCCTGCTGCGTGCGGGCGGCCACCTCGGGCGTCGAGCCTGCGAGCCCGTGCGCCAGGTCCACCGCTTTGCCCAGCAGGTGCGGCGTCGCCAGGTTCGCGGCGGTCGAGGCGAAGGCCGTGGCAAGCGCGAAGGCGCAGGCCTTCGGGTAGGTGGTCCAGCCCTGGCGGGTCAGGCGCCACAGCACGCGCGGGACGGCGGGCAGGTTCAGGGCGGCGACGGATGCGCCTGCCCGGGCACCGTCGCGTTTGGCGGCGGTGCGGGCGTGTTCGGGACGGCTCGGCGCAGCGGTCATGCGGGCGTCGGCCCGCGATGTACGGATTCCATTGCTATGGTCAAGAGAAGAGATGGAGCACGATGTGCAGCAATACACATGCCATATCTAGATATATCTAATTTTAGTTGAACGAGAGGAAGAGCCCCCGATTCAAATGCTGCCGCACCAGCATCACTGCCGCAGATTTGCGCCAGGGCCAGCAAGATCCGTACATTCACCGCGCCGGCGCCGCTATTGCCTCAGTAGCGGAAGGTCACGCCGGCAAACACGCTACGGCCTTCGCCCGGATAGAACACCGCCGAGTCCACCCCGCCCAGGTTGTAGGAAGGCGAGGTGGCCGACACGTAGTGCTTGTCGCCGAGGTTGCGGAAGTCCACGTAGAACTTGTATTTCTGGCTTGGCGCTTCGTATCCCACCCGGGCTCCGAGGATGGCGTACGAAGGCGCCTTCAGCGAGTTGGCGTAATCGACGAAGTAGCTCGATGCCGAGCGGACGTTCAGGCCCGCATAGAAGCCGGAAGCGTCCTGGTACTGCAGTTCGGCTTGGTAGGCGCGCCGTGGCAGGCCTGGAAGCTGGTTGCTGCCGAAGGTCGCATCCTTGTCGTAGTGGAAATCGCTGACCGTCAGGGCCTGACGCAGCACGACGCTGCTGCCCTCCGTGTTCTTCCAGAGCTTCGCGGTCAGGCCCGCCTCGACGCCCTGGTGGACGGTCTTGCCGGCGTTGGCTTTCACGACGACTGCCGTCGTGGTCGCCGTGGCCTGCGCCAGTACGATGGTAAGCAGTTCGTTGCTGACGTTCGAGCGGTAGAAGGTCAGGCTGCCATCGAGCCACTCCGTGTTGCCGCGCAGGCCCAGTTCGAAGGTCGTGGCCTTTTGCGGCTGCAGGTTTCGGACATAGACCGCCGACGAACCGGCCAGGCCCCAGGACGACGATGGATCGACGGACCGCGTCACGTTGCCGACCACCTGCAGTTCGGGCGTTGCCTGGAACCGCAAGCCGATGCGCGGTGCGACGGCGGTATCGGTGCGATCAATGGCTTTGCCGAACGGCGTAGTGTTGGCCGATGCGGAGAACGGCACTCGGACGTTGCGCCGCACCCGTGTGTAGGCGAGCCCTGTGGTCAGCCAGGTCTCGTGCGGGCCTTCTGCCAGCCGCAGATCGTTGGTGCCGGACAGCACCGAGTCGCGCGACCCGTCGTACCGGACGAAGTTCACCAGCGGTCCTCCGGACTGGGTGCGGTCGTAGGTTCGCGTTTCACCCTTGTCCTGGTAGGTGTCACTGAACGTCAGGGTCGTCTTGCTCTTCTTTCCGAACAGCGTGTCGTTGGCGCGGATATAGCGCAGCGTGGTGCTCAGGTCGACCCCATTCCATTCCGCCGGGAGCGTGGAGCCCCAGCCATTGGTGTGGGGGAAGTGGTGGTAGCCCAGCGCCAGTTCGAGACGGGATTCGTCGTCGAAGTTGTAGCCCGTGGTCAGGCCGACCAGCGTCGACCCGGGCTTCCTGCGACCGGAGTTCACCCGCTGGGTTTCGGGGTCCTTCCGAAGTGCCTCCAGCGTGAGCGTGGACCCGTCGATGTACTGCTCCTCCCGGTGCCGGACGGTCAGGCGGCTGTCCAGCCGGGAGGTGATTTTCCAGCCGATATTGACGACGCCATCGTTGCCTTTGCCGTTGCTGCCATGCTGGAAGCCATGGCGCCAGTCCTGCTGCAGTTGCACGAAGTAATCCACGTCGCCGCTGACGCCGCCGTAGCTGGCCTGCCACTTCCGGTTGTCGTAGCTGCCAGCCTGCAATCCCACCCGCAGGCCGGGTGCCGTGTAGCCGGTATGGGTCTGGAAATTGATCGCCCCGCCCAGAGACAGGGCCGTATATTTGAGCGCGTTGCCGCCGTACAAAACCTCGGTGTAATTCACGCCGGCGGCGTTCAGCATTTCGTCGGGGGTGCCGCCAGGCCCGGTGATCGGAATACCGTCGTAGAGAAACTTGATGCCTTCCCGAAAATACCCGGGGCTGGTCTGGATACCCGAGCCGCGGATCGAAATCTTGGCAGCCCCCGTGCCGCCCGTCGCCTGGGCGAACACGCCGGGCTGAAACGCCAATATATCCTCCAGGTTGGCCGCCCTGCCGCGCTCCACGTCAGCGTTGTCAATGACGGCAGCGGCGCCGGGAACTGCCTGCGCGTCGGCCTTTGCAGCGGCCGCCGGTGTCTGGCTTCCCGAAACGACGATGGTATCGAGCTTGACATCGGTGCCTGCGGCCTGATTTTCCTGCGCCTGCAGCGTGGCGCTGGCGCAGAAGGCTGAAGCGACAGCCGCGATATGCCGCGCTCGGAATTTATTCACTTTCTTCAAAGATTTCCGCATATGAGTGGTCCGTATGGACAGGGGCCGCTCTTTTCCGCAATATCCATGCCATTGGGATATTTCCGCCGACGCGCATTATGTCGGCGTGCTCCACAGCCGCAGGGAATGCGAATTGCGTCTCCTGCAGCAGCGCAAAAGCAGCCCTGTATTTGCGACAGCAGCTTTTTCGGAAACGCCGTTTCGGTGTTTTTCGCACGGCTTCGCCTTTCGCCGCAGCTGCCGACGGCGCCGCCAGCGCAGGTCGGGCGCCGCATCCTCGGTATCCTTGTCGGCTCCGGAACTCCCGCCGCAGCCGCGCCCTCCTACCCCGTCATGATCCCGCCCGCCTCCCTGCGCCGCCTGCTGGCCGGTGCCGCCCTCGCGCTCGTGGCACTGCCGCTGCCCGCCGCCGCGCAGCAGCCGCCGGCCGCCTCCAGCACCGTGACCACGCCGCACGTGCGCGCCGAACTGGCCGCCCTGGCGCCGCAGGGCGTGGCGCCGGGCCGGCCGCTGACGCTGGGGCTGCGCATCGAGCACCAGCCCGGGTGGCACACCTACTGGAAGAACCCGGGCGACTCCGGCCTGCCGACCGAGCTGGCCTGGACGCTGCCTGCCGGCCTGGACCCCGGCGGGATCGACTGGCCGGTGCCGCACAAGCTGCGCATCGGCAGCCTGGTCAATTACGGCTACGAGGGCACGCTGCTGCTGCCGGTGCCCGTGACGGTGGCGCAGGACTTCCGCCCGGGCGGCGCGCTCGTCCCCGGCAACGCGGCCACGGTGGACATCAGGCTGCATGCGCGCTGGCTGGTCTGCAGCAAGGAATGCATTCCGGAGGAAGGCGACTTCGCGCTCCGGCTGCCGGTGCAGGGCTCGACCGCGCTCGACGCCGCCGCGTTCGACGCGGCCCGCGCCGCCCGGCCGCTGGATGTGCCGGACGCGCACAGCACCGTCCGCGTGGAGGGCGACAGGCTCGCGATCCGCGTGGACGGCCTGCCGGCCGCGGCGCGCGACAGGCCGCTGGAGGTCTTTCCCGAGGTGGCCGAGGTCATCGACAACGACGCAGCCCACGGCCCGCGCTGGCAGCAGGCCTGGGAGGGAACGGTTTGGACCGGGAGTATCCACCTGTCGCCGGCGCCTGCCGCCCGGCCTGAGACCATACCCCTTGTATTGAAAGCACAGGACGGCGCCACGGCCTGGCGCACCGTGGCGTCGGTCGAAGGCGGCTGGCCTGCCGCCCGGGCGGCGGCCATGCCGCCGGCGCTGGCCGCGGCGCTGGCGGCCCATGCGGCATCCCCTCGGCCGCCCGCCGCCGCGCCGCTGGGCGCCGGCGCGCTGCTGGCCGCGCTGGCCGCCGCCCTGCTCGGCGGGCTGGTCCTCAACCTCATGCCCTGCGTGCTGCCGGTGCTCGCGATCAAGGTGCTGGGCATCGCGCGCCACGGCGGCGACCGGCGGGCCCAGCGCATCGCTGGCCTCGCCTACACCGTGGGCGTGGTCGCGTCCTTCCTCGCGCTCGGCGCGCTGATGCTCGCGCTGCGCGCGGCCGGCGCGCAGGTCGGCTGGGGCTTCCAGCTGCAGTCGCCCGCCGTGGTGGCGGCGCTGGCGGCGCTGTTCACGCTGATCGGGCTCAACCTCGCGGGCGTGTTCCAGTTCGGTCAGTTCGCGCCCGCCGGCCTCGCCGGCGCGCAGGCGCGCCACCCGGCGGTCGATGCGCTGCTGTCGGGCGTGCTGGCCGTGGCCGTGGCCTCGCCCTGCACCGCGCCGTTCATGGGCGCATCGCTCGGCTTTGCGATCGGGCTGCCGCCCGCGCAGGCGATGGCTGTCTTCGGCGCGCTGGGCCTGGGGCTGGCACTGCCCTTCCTGGCTGCGGCCCTGGCGCCGGCCAGCGCACGGCTGCTGCCGCGGCCCGGCGCCTGGATGGAGACCTTCCGCCAAGTGATGGCCTTCCCGATGTTCGCCACCGTGGCCTGGCTGGTGTGGGTGCTGGGCCAGCAGGCCGGCATCGATGGCGCAGGCGCCTTGCTCGCGCTGCTGGTGGCGCTGGCCGCCGTGGCCTGGGCCTTTGCGCTGCGCGGCCGTGCGCGCCTCGTGGTCGGCACGCTGGCCGTGGCCGCGTTCGCCGCGCTGGCGGCCGCGCTGGGCCCGCTGCTGCTGCGGCCGCAGGCCCCGGCGCAGGCCGTTGCGCAGGCCGACGGCGACTGGCAGCCCTGGTCGGCCGGGCGCGTGGCCGAGCTGACGGCCGCGGGCCGTCCGGTCTTCGTCGACTTCACCGCCGCCTGGTGCGTGACCTGCCAGTACAACAAGAAGACCACGCTGTCCGACGCCGCGCTGCTCGCCGACCTGCACGCGCGCAACGTGGCCCTGCTGCGCGCCGACTGGACGCGCGCCGACCCCGCCATCACCGCCGCCCTGCGCACTCTGGGGCGCAACGGCGTGCCGGTGTATGCGGTCTACGCCCCGGGCCGCGCGCCCGTGGTGCTGTCCGAGGTGATCGCGGCGGGCGACGTGCGCGCCGCGCTGGCCGGACGCTGATCCTTTTTTTTCTCCATTCTCCGTTTCCGGGAAGCCTGCATGCCTCTTTCTCGACCGTCTTCCCCCCGCTCTCCCGACACCACCCGCCGCACCCTGGTGACCGGCGCCATCGCGCTGCTGCCCGCCCTGCTGCACGCAGCGCCCGCCAAAAAGAAAACGGTGCCCAAGAAGAACACCGGCAAGGCTCGCAAGGCCGCGCCCGCGGCGGCAGCCGCTTCGGCCGCCGTGTCGAGCGCGCCTTCCGCCCCGGTCGGCCAGCCGGCGCCGGATTTCGCCACGCCCGACCTCGACGGGAACCTGCACACGCTGGCCGGCTACCGCGGCCGCGTGCTGGTGCTGGAATGGTTCAACCCCAGCTGCGCCTTCGTGCGCAAGCACTACGCCAGCGGCAGCATTCCCTCGCTGCAGCAGGAATGCGCCGCGCGCGGCGTGGCCTGGCTGTCGGTCGATTCCACCGCCGAGAACCATGCCGAGCACCTGCTGCCCCAGCTGCTGGCTGCCTGGCAGAAGAGCCAGGGCGCCGCGCCCACGGCCACGCTGGCCGACACCGACGGCACGCTCGCCCGGTCCTACGGCGCGCACGTGACGCCGCACGTCTTCATCGTCGACGCGCAGGGCACGCTGGCCTACGAGGGCGCGATCGACAGCATCGCCTCCAGCCAGCAGGCCGACGTGGGGCGGGCGACGAACCATGTGCGCCAGGCGCTGGAGGACGTGCTGGCCGGCCGCGCCGTCGCGCAGGCGACGACGCGGCCGTACGGCTGCCCGGTCCGGAACAAATGAGGCCCGGGCCTGCCTGCCTGCGCAGGGTCGGAGAGGCCGGGCGCCCTCCGCTCTTGGGGCGGGGCGGCCCGGCAGGCCCGTACCCCTACCTCCTCGTCAGCTCCCGCAGCGTGACGAATTCCTCGGCCACAGTCGGATGGATGCCAATGGTGGCGTCGAAATCCGCCTTGGTCGCGCCCGCGCGCATCGCAACCGCGAAGCCCTGGGCGATCTCCCCCGCGTCCGCGCCGACCAGGTGCAGGCCGACGACGCGGTCGCTCGCGTCGTCCACCACCAGCTTGACCAGCGTGCGTTCCTGGCTGCCGGTGAGCGTATGGCGCAGCGAGCGGAAGTCGCTGCGGTAGACGCGCACCGCGCCGAATTTCCCGCGCGCCTTCTCCTCGCTCAGGCCGACGGCCGCGGCGCCCGGATGGGTGAAGACGGCCGTAGGCACGGTGTCGTAGTCCACGCGGCGCCTGCCGTCGCCATACAGGTGGTCCACCACCGCCATCGCCTCGGCCAGCGCGACCGGCGTGAGCGGCTGGGTGGACGACACGTCGCCCACCGCGAACACGCCGGGCGCCGAGGTCTCGTAGCGGTCGTCGACGGCGATGGAGCCGCGTGCATCGAGCCGCACACCGGCAGCCTCCAGCCCCAGGCCGGCGGTGGACGGCCGCCGGCCGGTGGCATAGAGCACCACGTCGGCCGCCAGCGTGCGGCCATCCGCGAGCACCGCCTGCAAGGCATCGCCTGACGGCTCCACCCGCGCCACCTCGGCGCCGAAGTGCAGCCTGACGCCCGTGCGCTCCAGCTCCCGCGCAAGGAAGCGGGCCAACTCGTCGTCGAAGCCGGCGAGCAGCCGGCCGCCACGCTGCACCAGGTCCACCTCGGCCCCCAGGCCGTGGAAGACCGAGACCATCTCGCAGGCGATGTAGCCGCCGCCCACCACCACCAGCCGGCGCGGGAAGCGCGGCAGGTCGAACATGGCGTCGGACGAGACGACATGCTCGCGCCCCGGCAGCTCGGGCACGAACGGCCCGCCGCCGGTGGCGACCAGCACGTGCTTCGCGGCAAAGCGCCGGCCGCCCGCCTCCACCACGCCGCCGCCGGCGAGCTGCGCGCGCGCCGGGACCAGCTCGACGCCGGCCTCGGTCAGCAGCCGCAGGTAGACGCCGTTGAGGCGCGCGATCTCGGCGGCGCGCGCCGTCTTGAGCGCCTCCCAGTCCAGCACCGGATCGGCCGCGAAGCGCCAGCCGTAGCCGCGCGCCTCGTCGAACGCGAGCGCATAGCCGGCCGCGTGGCTGTAGAGCTTCTTGGGGATGCAGCCCACATTCACGCAGGTGCCGCCCAGCCGGCCGGGCTCGGCCAATGCCACGCGGGCGCCGCGCTGCGCGGCCTGGCGCGCCGCGCGCACACCGGCGCTGCCGCCGCCGATGACGAAGAGGTCGACCGGCGTGCCGGCCGAAGCGGAAGGAGTGGAGGAAGTCATGCGCGGATCGGTTCGTTCACGGGCCAGGGCCTCGCCAGCGTTTGCGTGACAATGCCGCCCGCAATCTACCGGATGCCGCCGCACCGCGCCGTCCCAAGCCCCCATCACCTTTCGCCATGACCTTTCACGATTTCGACGTGCTCGTCGTCGGCAGCGGGCTCGCCGGCCTGACCGCCGCGCTCCAGCTCGCGCCCACCCACCGCGTGGCGGTGCTCACCAAGCGGACGCTCGCCGACGGCGCCAGCGGCTGGGCCCAGGGCGGCATCGCCGCCGTGCTGGCCGAGGACGACAGCTTCGACGCCCACGTGGCTGACACGCTGGTCGCCGGCGCCGGCCTGAGCGACCCGGCCGCGACGCGCTTCATCGTGGAGCATGCGCCCGAGGCCATCGCCTGGCTGCGCCGCCACGGCGTGCCGTTCACGAAGGAAGAGGACGGCGAACACCTGCACCTCACGCGCGAGGGCGGCCACGGCGCGCGCCGCATCGTGCATGCGGCCGACGCCACCGGCGCCGCGGTGCAGCGCACGCTGCTGGACGTGGTGCGCGCCACGCCGCGGATCACGCTGTTCGGACCACGTGCTGGTCGACCTGATCACCGCCCGCAAGCTCGGCTTGGTTCAGAACCGGCAGTCCGGGCAGCGCTGCCTGGGCCTGTATGCGCTCGACACCGCCAGCGACACGGTGCGCACCTTCCGCGCCCCTCGGACGATTCTGGCCACCGGCGGCGCGGGCAAGGTCTACCTCTACACCTCCAACCCCGACACCGCCACCGGCGACGGCATCGCCGCGGCCTGGCGCGCCGGCTGCCGGGTGGCCAACATGGAGTTCATCCAGTTCCACCCAACCTGCCTGTACCACCCGCGGGCCAAGTCCTTCCTGATCAGCGAGGCGGTGCGCGGCGAGGGCGGGCTGCTCAAGCTACCGCCCTCGGCCGGCGGCACGCGCTTCATGCCCGCGCACGACGAACGCGCCGAACTGGCGCCGCGCGACATCGTGGCCCGCGCCATCGACGACGAGATGAAGCGCCACGGCCTCGACTGCGTACACCTGGACATCTCGCACCAGAGCCCGGAATTCCTGCGCGCGCATTTCCCGAACATCCTGGCGCGCTGCGCCGAGCTGGGCATCGACATCACGCGCGAGCCCATCCCCGTGGTGCCGGCGGCGCACTACACCTGCGGCGGCGTGCTGACCGACCTGGCCGGGCGCACCGACATCGACGGGCTCTACGCCATCGGCGAGACCGGCTGCACCGGCCTGCACGGCGCCAACCGGCTGGCCAGCAACTCGCTGCTCGAATGCATCGTGCTGGCCCAGGCCGCCAGCCGCGCCATCGCGGAAGAAGCGCCGCCGGCCGCGCCGCTGCCCGCCCTGCCGGCGTGGGACGACAGCCAGGTGCGCGACGCCGACGAGGCCGTGGTCATCGCCCACAACTGGGACGAACTGCGCCGCTTCATGTGGGACTACGTGGGCATCGTGCGCACCAGCAAGCGGCTGGAGCGAGCCGCCCACCGCATCGCGCTGCTGGCGGCCGAGATCGACGAGTTCTACGCCAGCTTCCACGTCACGCGAGACCTGCTGGAACTGCGCAACCTGGTGCAGGTGGCCGACCTGATCGTGCGCTCGGCCCGGCTGCGGCGTGAGAGCCGCGGGCTGCACTACAGCCGCGACTACCCGCGCGCGGCAGGGCCGGCGGCGCCGACGGTCCTGGTGCCGCAGGAGGGGTGAGTCTGCCCATCGCACCGCCTCGGGAGAAAACAAGTTTTTCCAAGGAAGACCTGCACGGTCCCCGATTGAACAGGCTTGCGGCCTGCCGGTGGTGCTGCCGGCCGATGGGCTCAACCTCTGGGTGCCGCTACAGCAGGCAAGCCAGCCTGTGGTCTTTGGGCTGGCCCGCCGCGGGTGGCTGGCGCGTGTGGGCGACGGGTTCCGTGTGGGAGATGCGCCACACGGGTTGCGCATCACGGTTTCCGGACTCGACGAGGCCGAGGTGCAGCGGCTGGCCTACGACATCCGGCTCAGTCAGGGCGGGCGCTGACGTTCCCCGCAGCGCGCGCTTGCCGTGGGCGAAGCTGTACAGCACGTGGCGCTTGGCGCTCGTGAAGGTGCCCCATGTAGCTCGGCGCGGTGCCGGCTTCGCGCGCGGCCTTCGCCTCGTGGCGGTCGAAGCCCCGCAAAGACCGGCACGGTGGGCTGCTCGTCGGTGAAGTGGATCCAGTCGCGGGTCTTCCGGGGTGTAGGGCGCGAAGGCTTCACGCCGCCCCGATCCCCGGCACCAGGCTGCCCGGCGCTGCGCCGTTCCTGAGCGCGACGGTGCACGCCAGCATCCGGTCGATCGGCACGCGCGCGCGCCGGCCCAGCTCCGGATCCACATGGATCGCATTGGCGTCGGTCTCCAGCACGTGCGCCACGCCGGCCAGGCCGTTCATCGCCATCCAGGGACAGTGCGTGCAGCTCTTGCAGGTGGCGCTGTTGCCGGCCGTGGGCGCCTCGATGAAGACCTTGTCCGGGTTCAGCGTGCGCAGCTTGTGCAGCATGCCGCTGTCGGTGGCGACGATGAATTCGCGCGCGTCCAGCGTGCGGGCCGCCGCCAGGATGGCCGAGGTGGAGCCGACTGCGTCGGCCAGCGCGACGACCTCGGCCGGGCTCTCGGGGTGCACCAGCACCTTGGCGTGCGGGTGGTCGCGCTTGAGCGCCTCCAGCTCGAACGCCTTGAACTCGTCGTGGACGATGCAGGCGCCGTTCCACATCAGCATGTCGGCGCCCGTCTCGCGCTGGATGTAGGCGCCCAGGTGGCGGTCGGGCGCCCAGAGGATCTTGCGGCCGGACTGCTTCAGGGCGCTCACGATCTCCAGCGCGCAGCTCGACGTGACCATCCAGTCGGCGCGCGCCTTCACCGCCGCGCTGGTGTTGGCATAGACGACGACGGCACGGTCCGGATGCTGGTGGCAGAAGGCGCCGAAGGCGTCGGCCGGGCAGCCCAGGTCGAGCGAGCAGGTGGCGTCCAGGTCGGGCATCAGCACCGTCTTGTCGGGGCTGAGGATCTTGGCGCTCTCGCCCATGAAGCGCACGCCGGAGACGACCAGTGTCTGCGCCGGATGGTCGCGGCCGAAGCGCGCCATCTCCAGCGAGTCGGCGACGATGCCGCCGGTCTCCTCGGCCAGGTCCTGCAGGTCCGGGTGCACGTAGTAGTGCGACACCATGACCGCGTCGCGCGCGCGCAGCAGTTCGCGGATGCGGGCCTTGAGCGCGGTCCGCTCGGGCTGCGACGGCTCGGGCGGCACGCGGGCCCAGGCATGGCGGGTGGAGCACACGCCGCTGCCTTCGGCCGGCTGGTCGTATTCGACGTCGATCACGGCTTCGGTCATCACAGCTCCGTGAAGCGCATGGAGTAGTCGGTCGCCTTCACGTCCTTGGTGAGGGCGCCGATGGAGATGCGGTCCACGCCGGTCTCGGCCAGCGCGCGCAGGCCCTCCAGCGTGACACCGCCCGAGATTTCGAGCACGGCGCGCCCGGCGTTGATGCGCACGGCCTCGCGCAGCGTGGCCAGGTCCATGTTGTCGAGCAGCACCATGCGGGCGCCGGCGCCGAGCGCTTCCTCCAGCTGGGCCAGCGTCTCGACCTCGATCTGCACGAAGGCGGCCTGCGCCGCAACGCGCTGCGCCGCGGCCAGCACAGGTTTGACGCCGCCGGCCGCGGCGATGTGGTTCTCCTTGATCAGCACCGCGTCGTGCAGGCCGATGCGGTGGTTGGCGCCCCCGCCGGTGCGCACCGCGTACTTCTGCGCCAGCCGCAGGCCGGGGATGGTCTTGCGGGTATCCACCACGGACGCCCGTGTACCGGCCACCACGGCCGCATACTCCGCGGTCTTGGTCGCCACGCCGCTGAGCAGCTGGAGGAAGTTGCGCGCGGTGCGCTCGGCCGTGAGCAGGGCGTGGGCCGCGCCGTCGATCTCGACCACGGTCTGGCCGGCCGCGAGGCGAGCGCCCTCCTGCACCTGCCAGCGCAGCCGGGCCTGCGGATCGCAGGCGCGCACGGCGGCCTCGAACCAGGGCGCGCCGCAGAGCACGGCCGCCTCGCGGGCGATCACGCGGGCGCGGGCGCGGCGCTCCGGGGCCACCAGGCCGGCGGTCAGGTCGCCGGTGCCGACGTCTTCTTCGAGCGCGCGGCGGGCATCGGCCTCGGCCAGCCGCGCGATGGCGGCGGCGGAAAAATCAAAGGTCGTCATTGTCTCGTCAAGCTTTCATAGAGGGGCGGCTGCCCGGGTGGGGCGCCATGTTAAGGGAGCCCGCGCAAGGGCCGAAGCCAAGGCGCGCCATGGCCTGCCGGGATAATCCCGGGATGACCACCTCCACTACGCCGACGCCCGACGCAGGCTTCGGCATGCTCGCGCTCTCCCCCGCCATGCTGGAGAACCTCCAGGCCCTGGGCTACGCCACGATGACGCCGATCCAGGCCGCGAGCCTGCCGCTGGCGCTGCTGGGCAGGGACCTGATCGCCCAGGCCGCCACCGGCAGCGGCAAGACGGCCGCCTTCGGCCTGGCGCTGCTGGCCAACCTCAACCCGCGCCGCTTCGCGGTGCAGGCGCTGGTGCTGTGCCCCACGCGCGAGCTGGCCGACCAGGTCGCCACCGAGATCCGCCGCCTCGCGCGCGCGGCCGACAACGTCAAGGTCGTCACGCTCTGCGGCGGCGTGCCGCTGCGCGGCCAGACCGCGAGCCTGGAGCACGGCGCCCACATCGTCGTCGGCACGCCGGGCCGGGTGATGGACCACCTGGAGCGCGGCACGCTCGATATCGGCGCGCTCAACACGCTGGTGCTCGACGAGGCCGACCGCATGCTCGACATGGGCTTCTTCGACGACATCGCCACCGTCGCCCGCCAGTGTCCGAAAGAGCGGCAGACGCTGCTGTTCTCGGCCACCTACCCCGAGGGCATCGCCCGGCTGGCGCAGCAGTTCATGCGCTCGCCGCGGACGATCACGGTGCAGTCGCAGCACGCGCCCGGCAGGATCCGCCAGCGCTGGTACGAGGTGCGCGAGACCGAGCGCCTGCATGCCGTGGCGCAGGCGCTGGCCCACTTCCGCCCGGCCAGCACGCTGTCCTTCTGCAACACCAAGGCCCGGTGCCGCGACCTGGGCGACGTGCTGCGCGGCCAGGGCTTCAGCGCGCTGGCGCTCTACGGCGAGCTGGAACAGCGCGAGCGCGACCAGGTGCTGGTCCGGTTCGCCAACCGCAGCTGCTCGGTGCTGGTGGCCACCGACGTGGCCGCGCGCGGGCTCGACATCGCCCAGCTGGAGATGGTGGTCAACGTCGATGTGGCGCCCGACGCCGAGGTGCACGTGCACCGCATCGGCCGCACCGGCCGTGTCGGCCAGGCCGATGTCCAGGGCCTGGCGATCAACTTCGCGAGCCTCGACGAGATGGGCGCCGTCGGCCGCATCGAGCAGCTGCAAAAGGCGCAAACGCACTGGAGCCCGCTCGGCGAACTCACGCCCGCCAGCAGTGAGCCCCTGGCCCCGCCGATGGCCACGCTGCAGATCGCCGGCGGCCGCAAGGAGAAGATCCGCGCCGGCGACGTGCTGGGCGCGCTGACCGGCGAGGCCGGTTTCACCCGCGAGCAGGTCGGCAGGATCAACGTGAACGACTTCTCGACCTACGTGGCGGTGGACCGCCGCATCGCGGCGGAGGCGGCGCGCCGGCTGTCGGCCGGGCGCATCAAGGGCAGGACCGTGAAGGTCCGCCTGCTCGAACTCGACGACTGACACCGATGCTGAGTGTTCTGCAACGCGTGCGCTCGGCTCGCGTGGAGGTGGCCGGCGAGACGGTCGGCGCCATCGGCCTGGGCCTGCTGGTACTGGTCTGCGCCGAGCGCGGCGACACGACAGCCCAGGCCGAGAAGCTGCTGGCCAGGGTGCTGAAGCTGCGCGTCTTCGCCGACGAGGCGGGCCGGATGAACCGCAGCGTGCAGGACGTGGCCGGCGGCCTGCTCATCGTCAGCCAGTTCACCCTGGCCGCCGACACCCGCGGCGGCAACCGGCCGAGCTTCTCGGCCGCCGCGCCGCCCGACGAGGGCCGCCGGCTCTACGACCACTTCGTCGCGCTGGCCCGCGCCGCCCATCCGGTGGTGCAGACCGGCATCTTCGCGGCCGACATGCAGGTGCACCTGGTCAACGACGGCCCGGTGACGGTCCCGCTGCGGGTGGATCCGCCGTAGCGCCGGCCCGCACAGCGTCGTCCACGCTCCAGAACATCGGGAAGATCCCGTCGCCTAGGCGCTGCATGGCCGTGCGCGGGCGGTCCTTCACGCGCGCGAGCAGCAGTTCGGCGCCCAGGCGGTGCAGGTCGACCGCGAACTCGTCGAGCGCCTCCAGCGCCGTGCCGTCCAGGTCGTCGCAGACCTCCAGGCTCAGCACCACGCGCCGGGCGCCCACGGCCTCGGCGCGCCGGCGGGCCACGGCACACACCTGCTCGGCGTTGGCGAAGAACAGCGGCTCCTCCGGCCGCATGATGAGCGTGCCGTCCACCGCCTGCGCCTCGGGATGGGTCGCGCGGTCCACGTAGTTGCGCGTGCCGGGCAGCCGGCCCAGCTCGCTCACCAGCGGCTGCGCGAAGCGGCGGATCGCCGCCAGCAGCGACAGCGCCACCGCCAGCAGCATGCCGGGCAGCGCGCCGCCCAGCAGCACTCCGGCCGCCGCGGCCGCCGCCAGCCAGGCGTCCTGCTCCAGGCGCAGGCTGCGCAGCAGCGCACGCGGCCACAGCCCGCGCGCGAGGCTGCCCACCACCACGGCCGCCACCACCGGCTGGGGCAGCAGCGCCAGCGCGGGCCGCGTCAGCCACAGCAGCCCGGCCAGCGCCAGCGCGGCGGCCACGCCGGCCCACAGGCTCCTGGCGCCCGCGGCGAAGCTGGCCGATGCCGCCGACAGCCCCGCGCCCACCGGCAGCCCCTGCAGCCGCCCGCAGGCCAGGTTGGCCATGCCGAGCGCGGCCAGCTCGCGGTTGGCGTCCACGCGGTCGCCGGCCTGCAGCGCGAGCGCGCGCACCGAACCCCACGACTCGGCGAACAGGATCAGCAGCAGCGCCGGCGCCAGCTCCGCTGCGCGCAGCCAGTGCTCGGCGTTCAGCGCCGGCAGGCGCCAGGCCGGCGGCTGCAAGGCGATGTCGCCCACCATCGCCACGCCGCGCGCTCCCAGCCCGAGCGCGGCCGACGCGGCCACACCCAGCGCCAGCACCACCAGCACCGTAGGCACGAACGGCCGGCGCCGCAGCCCGTGGCCCAGCCCGAACCACAGCGCGAGCGCCGCCGCACCCAGCACCAGGCTGGGGCCGTGCCAGCGCGGCGCCTGCGCGAGCAGCTCCCAGGCCAGCGCGCCGGACTGCGTGGCCGCCACGTGCACGCCCGCGATCTGCGGCAGCTGCCGCAGCACGATGGTCAGCGCCAGCGCCCAGGCAAAGCCGCGCAGCACCGCGCGCGAGATGTAGGCCCCGAGGAAGCCCGCGCGCAGCACGGCGGCCGCCACGAACAGCGCGCCCGTCAGCCCCACCAGCGCATAGGCCATCGCCGGCCCGCCCGCCGCGAGCGCGGAGGCGAACACCGCGGCGGCCGACGACGTGGGCGCGACGGCGGCGAAGCGGCTGGTGCCGAACAGGGGATAGACGACCAGGCCCGCCAGCGTGGCCAGCAGCGCGTGCAGGGGCGCCACGCCCGCGATGCCGGCATAGGCCACGGCGCCGGACAGTAGCACGCCGGCCAGCGACAGCCCGGCCAGCAGGTCGGACCAGGCCGGGCGCAGGCCCGCGGCGGCCGGCGCCCGCCATGCGCGCTCGTGGGGTTGCTTCATCGGGGAGCGAGCATACCCCGGGGAGCGCTGACCGCTAGCGCGCTCATCGAAGCCGCTATGGACATATACCCCTCAGTTCGCCAAGGGATCGAGGCCACTCAGCGCCTGCCGCAGCGCATCGACGAAGAGCCGGGTGCGCAGCGGCAGCGGCCGCGCGTGCGGGTAGACGGCCTGCACCGGCCGCGGCGACGGCTCGAAGGCTTCGAGCACCAGCCGCAGCCGCCCTTCGCGCAGCGGCTGCGCGACCTGGTACGAGAAGAACTGGCCGAAGCCCAGCCCGGCCGCGCAGGCTTCCACGGCCGTGGCGATGTGGTTCACCTCGAAGCCGCCCTCCACCGGCACCCGCAGCAGGGCGCCGCCGGCATCGCGGAACTGCCAGCCCGCGCGGCCGCTGGGCAGCACGCGCACGCAGGGCAGCCCGCGCAGCGCGAGCGGATGCGCCGGCGTGCCGTGCGCCGCGAGCAGCGCCGGGCTCGCGGCCACCACCCGCCGCAGCGTGGCGAGCGGCAGCGCGACCAGCGAGGAATCGGCCAGCGTGCCGATGCGCACGCCCACGTCGATGCGCTCCTCGATCAGGTCGACCACGCGGTCATGCAGGTGCAGCGCGCAGCGCACCCGCGGATGGCGCTGGGCGAAGGCCGCGGCCACCGGCGCCACGTGCATGTGGCCGAACAGCACCGGCGCGGTGACGGCCAGCGCGCCCGCGGGCTCACCGGCGCCGGCGCGCACGGCCGCGTCGGCCTCGTCGAGCGCGGCCCGCACGCCGCGCGCGTCCTCCAGGTAGCGCCGGCCCTCGGGCGTGAGCGCCACGCGGCGCGTGGTGCGGTTGAACAGGCGCGCGCCGAGCTGCGACTCCAGCGCCGCGAGCGTGCGCACCACCGCCGGCGTGGAGGCGCCGAGCGCGCGGGCCGCGGCCGAGAGGCCGCCTTCCTCGGCGATGCGCACGAAGGTGCGGAGGGCGTGCAGCTTGTCCATGACCGGCGAATCTAGCCGAGCGCGGCGCCGATTGCTGCGCCGGATGCAGCAATGCTGTCAGTGCCGCGGCATTGATTGCGGCGCGGGTGCTTTCCAGAATCGTCCGGCATGACGACCTGCACCCTCTACTACTCGCCCGGCGCCTGTTCGCTCGCGCCCCACATCGTGCTCGAAGAGATCGGCGCGCCCTACACGCTGGAGAAGCGCCAGGCCGGCGCGCAGACGGCCGAGCCGGACTTCCTCGCGCTCAATCCCAAGGGCCGCGTGCCGGCGCTGCACGGCGTGCCAGGCCGCGCGGGCGGCGCCGACGGGCTGCTGACCGAGGTGCCGGCCATCCTGGCCTGGCTGGCCTTCGCACACCCCGAAGCCGGCCTGCTGCCGGCCGACGCCGCCGGCCGCGCCCGCGCGTTCGAATGGACGAACTGGCTCACCACCGCGCTGCACACCAAAGCCTACGGCGCGCTCTGGCGGCCCGCGCGTTTCACGGCCGATGCGGCCCTGCACCCGGCCATCGTGGAGCACGGCCGCGCCAACGTTCGCGCCGGCAACGCCGCCATCGAACGCATTCTGGCGGACGGCCGCGCCTGGGCCGTGCCCGGCGGCTACGGCATCGTCGACCCGTACCTGCTGGTCTTCTGGCGCTGGGCCGGGCGCATCGGCGAGGACCTGTCCGCCCTGCCGGCCTGGAGCGCCCATGCCCGCCGCGTGCTGGCGCGCCCCGCGGTGCAGCGCGCGCTGGTGCAGGAAGGCATCACGGCGCCGTGACCAGGGGCGCACCGGGTCCGTTCCACGCCGGCGAGGTCGCCGCCCAGCGGCGCGCCGGCACGCATGCGGTGGCGCAGCGCATGGCCGGCATGGTGCGCGATGCGATGCCGCCGCAGCACCAGGACTTCTTCGCGCAGCTGCCCTTCGTGGTGCTGGCCGCGCGCGACGGCGGCGGCCAGCCCTGGGCCACGCTGCGCTGCGGCGCGCCGGGCTTCGTGCGGGCGTGCGATGCGCGCACGCTGGCGATCGCGGCCCCAGCCGTGCCGCACGAGCCGATCGCGCCGGCCGACCTGGCGCCCGGCGCGCAGGCCGGCCTGCTCGGCATCGAGCTGCCGACGCGGCGGCGCAACCGGGCCAACGGGCGCGTGCTGGCGTCCGGCGCCGGCCGGCTGGTGCTGGGCGTGGAGCAGAGCTTCGGCAACTGCCCGAAGTACATCGCGGCGCGGCTGCCGGTGCCGCGCCCGGCACCGGCCGGCGATGCGCCGCCGGACGACATGCACGGCGGCCTGGACGAACCCGCACGGGCGCTGGTGCGCGGCGCCGACACCTTCTTCATCGCCAGCGCCGCGCCGCACGGCGTGGACGCATCGCACCGCGGCGGCGCGCCGGGCTTCGCGCGGGTCGAGGAAGCCGGCCGGCTGCTCGTGGTGCCGGACTATGCGGGCAACGGCCTCTTCAACACGCTCGGCAACCTGCTGGTCGATCCGCGCGCGGGCCTGCTGTTCATCGACTTCGCCGGCGGCGGGCTGCTCTACGTGGCCGCGCAGGCGGAGATCGGCTGGGAGGCCGGCGCGCAGCGGCAGCTGCGCCTGCGGGTGGCACGGGCACGCCGCGTGCCCGGCGGCTGGCCGTTCACCAGCGGGCCGGCACAGCCTTCGCCCTTTCTTGCGCGCAATACTCCCCCCATCGAATGCCCATAGCACCCGCCAGTCGCCCACTGTGAACGTATACAGTTGCCAGTATGTGAAACCTGCCGATGGGCGAGGTACACATGCGGCGGCATCGCACTCCCGAGCCCGGCCGCCGCCTACGCACGAAGCGGCGCCGGCCGACCTGGTCTCCCCGCTCCGCGGTGTACGGTACGGCCCCGGACGCAAGACAGCCGCGGCAGCGGCCCACCTTCCGCTCCACCGGCTTCCTACTTCTTCTTTTTTCTTTACCCAGGAGTTCACCGCCATGCCGTCCTCGACGCCCTCTCCCCGCTTCCGCGCCGCCGGCGCCATCGGCGCCATCGTCCTGACGGCGCTGGCCCTGCCGGCCTGCACCACCACGCTCCCGGAAAGCCATCCCACGGCCTCCAACGCGCGCGAGTCGAGCAACGCGCAGGTCGATGCGGCGCTCTCCAAGCTCTACAACACGGTGCCCGGCTCGCGCGAACTGGTGGGGCGCTCCGCCGGCGTGCTGGTGTTCCCGTCCGTGGTCGGCACCAGCCTGGTCGTCGGCGCCGAGCATGGCCGCGGCGAACTGCGCGTGGGCAACCGGACGCAGGGCTACTACAGCACCACGGCGGCGTCGATCGGCTGGCAGGCCGGCGCGCAGTCCAAGGCGGTGATCTACGTGTTCACCACGAGCGAGGCGCTGGCCAAGTTCCGCAGCAGCAACGGCTGGACCGTCGGCGCCGACGCCACCGTGGCCGTGGCCCACATTGGCGCCAACGGCTCCATCGACACCACCAGCTTCTCCAAGCCGGTCGTCGGCTTCGTGCTGACCAACGTCGGCCTGGAAGCCGGCGTGTCGCTGCAAGGCGCCACGATCACGCCGGTCACGCCCTGAGACAGCCCCCGGGTCGGCCTGGGCCGGCTCGGACGGGCGCGGCGCTCGCGCTGGCTGCGGTCAGCGCCTTCGGCCTCCTGCGGCTGAACCTGCGCGGGCCGCGTGCTCCAGGATGCGTCGGCCGGCGGGATCGCCGAAGCGATCCGCGTGGTCGCGGGCTCGTTCCACGCGCCGGAACGGCGTTGCAGCCCGCTGCGCTGCTCCCTACGCTGCGACCCACCGCCAAGGACGTAGAGGAACATTCACATGACGCAAATGAACCGCCGCAGCGCCTGCCAATGGCTGGCCGGCCAGGCCGCCCTGCTGGCCACCATCGGAGCCCGGGCCGAGGAGGACTATCCCCGGCGCCCGATCCGGCTGATCGTGCCGTTCACGCCCGGCGGCTCAGCCGACATCCTGGCACGCGCCGTCGGCCAGGAGCTCGGCAAGGCCTGGGGCCAGCCCGTGGTGGTGGACAACGCGCCGGGCGCCGGCGGCAGCCTGGCGACCGAGAAGGCCCTGCGCGCCGCACCCGACGGCTACACGCTGTTCATGGCCCACCTGGGCACGCTGGCAGTGAACCCCCACCTGTATCCCAAGCTCAAGCTCGATCCCACCCGCGACTTCGTTCCCGTGGCCTACGTGGCCCGCGTACCCAACGTACTGGTGGTGCACCCCTCAGTGCCGGCGCGCAACCTGCAGGAGTTGGTCGCGCTGGCCCGATCCAAGCCCGACGCCCTGTCCTACGGCTCGGGCGGCAACGGCAGCGCCGCGCACATCACCATGGAGTCGCTCAAGCTGCAGACCGGCATGCCACTGATGCACGTGCCCTACCGCGGCACGGCGCCTTCCGTGAACGACCTGCTGGCCGGCCAGGTGCAGGCCCTGTTCACCGGCACGCCGGCGCTGCTGCCGCACATCAAGGCCGGCAAGATGCGCGCGCTGGCCGTGTCCAGCGCCAGGCGCATCGACTCGCTGCCCGACGTGCCCACCGTGGCCGAATCCAAGCTGCCGGGCACCGCCGGCTTCGATGCCGACCAGTGGTACGGCCTGGTCGCGCCGGCCGGCACGCCGGCGGCCATCGTGGCCCGGCTCAATGCCGAGGTAAACAAGGCAATCGGCAGCGCCGAGGTAGCCCGCCGCTTCGCCGGCGAAGGGGCCGAACCCATGCCCACTACGCCTGCGGCCTTCGGCCAGCTGATCGCCCGCGAGGTCAAGCGCTGGGGCGCCGTCATCCGCGACGCTCACGTGACGGTCGACTGAGAAGGTGTGAACGGGCCCGCCATGCCCGCTGGATTCGTTCACGCCTTCTGAGCCCGGTCGTCAGGCCTTTCGGTGGGCGTGGGCGATCAGCCGGTCGGCATAGTCCTGCCAGGGCGACTTGCCCGTCAGGCCCTCGAACAGCTTCTCCTCCCGCGCCAGGGCCGCCATCCAGTCCTGCTTCTCGGCGATGGCCGAGGCCATCAACGGTTCGATGCCGGTCTCCTTGACAGTGTTGGCGGACTCGCGCATTTCCTCGGCACGGCGCTTGCCGTGCAGCACGACGCGGCTGAAGAAATAGTCGCCCTGCTGGCTCCAGTTGATCTGCGGAAAGGTCTCCTGCAGCGTGGGCAGCACATGCTCCTCGACGCCATAGGCGCGCGCATTGGTATAGGCCTCCACCACCAGGGCCTCCAGGCCCTTGATCATGGTGCTGCGACTCATCTTGATGGCAGAGGCGATGCCCAGCTTGTCCGATACGGCCTTGGCATCCATGCCCCAGCCGGTCAGTGTCTGCGCCAGCCCGGCGGCCTGGGAACCGCCCAACAGCATGGGCACTCGGATGCCGTACGGCGGTACCGAGGTCATCACGCCCGCCTCCACATACTGGCCTCCTGCGCCGTCGATAGCGGCGGCAGCGCGCTGCTTGGTGCCGGGCGAGGCGGAGTTCAGGTCGAGGAACTGTGCGCCTTTGCGTATGTGGCGCGCAGCCTCCTCGGCCACGTCGAGGGTGCGCGAGGCGGTGACGGCGGAAATCAGCAGGTCAGCCTGGCCGCACAACTCCTGCATGCTTGCGCAGGCGCGGATGCCGGCTTCCTCCGCGCCCTTGCGGGACTCTTCGCCGGCGGCCGGATCGGCAAACTTGACATCCCAGGCGTAGACGCCCTTGATGCCGGCCTGGCCCCGCAGGTTGCGGCCGAAGATTCCACCGACCTCGCCGAAGCCCACGATGCCCAGTGTGTATTCCATGAGTGATCCTTTTTGCTAATTCGAAGGGATGGCCGCAAAGCCGTAGAGGCGGGTCGGGTTGTCCACCAGCAAGCGGTGCAGCACCGCCTCGTCGCCGTAGTGGCCCAGCAGATCGACGAGATCGCCGTCGTCGGGCACCTCGCGGACATTGGGATGCGGCCAGTCGGTGCCCCAGACACAGCGGTCTGGGGCAGCGGCTATCAGCTGACGGGCGAAGGGCACAACGTCGTCGTATGGGAATTCCATACCGCGCGACTGGACGGCGGAGATGCGCTCCGGGCCGCTGAGCTTGATCCAGGCCTGTTCTTCGGCAAGGATCTCCAGCAGTACCAGGCATGCCTCCTGCCGCAACCCGCCGGTCACCGGCGTGCGCCCCATGTGGTCGATGGCGAAAGGCGACTGCAGGCGGCGCAGGAAGCCCTGATACTCCAGCAGGTCCTGCGCACCCAGGTGCAGCTGCACATGCCAGCCCAGTGGCGCCAGACGCTCGGCCAGGCGCAGCACCGCATCGGTGTCGGGCGTGTCATTGAGATGCTTGACGAAATGAAAGCGCACGCCGCGCACACCCTGCCGGTGCAGAGATCGCAATTCCATGTCGGACACGTCTGTGCGCACCAGGGCGACACCGCGACCGCATGACGGATCCCGTGCGATGGCATCCAGGATGGCAGCGTTGTCGAAGCCGTGCACCGTCGGCTGCACGTAGACGGCACGCGAGATGCCCAGCAACTCGTACAGCGCCAGCAAACGCTCCACCGGCGCATCATCGGGTGTGTAGGGCCGCCCAGGGGCATAGGGGAACCGGGCGGCCGGGCCGTAGACATGCACATGGCTGTCACAGGCGCCGGCAGGCAGGCGCAGGCGCGGCTTGCGCGGGTTCTCCAGCGGTGGGCAGACCTTGGGAGCGGCAGCAGGGGCGGACGTGCTCATTCGGGCTGGATGTTGGCGATGCGCACCGCCTCGCGCGTGGCGGCATAGTCGGTCTTGAGCAGTTTGGCGAAGCCCGCAGCCGTGCGGTCGGCGGGCTCGGCGACCTGCATTCCGATGGATTTCAAACGCGCAGCCATCTCGGGCGAGCCGATGGCCGCCATGCTGGCGCTTTCCAATTGCGCCAGGATGGACGGGGGAGTACGCACGGGCGCCAGCAGGCCCACATAGCTCTGCGCGGTGAAGCCGGCCACGCCACCCTCGATGAAGGTCGGCACATCGGGCGCCAGCGGGCTGCGGCGTGACGCGGCCACGCCGAGGATGCGGGCCTTGCCGCCGACATGCAGTGGCAGCGCGGTGGAGAGTTCCATGGAGGCCAACTGCACGGCACCGCCCAGCAGGTCCGGCACCAGCGAGTTACCGCCGCGGTAGGGAACATGCTTCATGCGCGCCCCCGTCTGTGCGCTGAAGCGCGCCAGTGTCAGATGGGTGGCGCTGCCCACGCCGGAACTGGCGCAACCCAGCGACTCCTTCTTCGACAGGGCAATGAGTTCCTGCAGGCTCTTCGCCGCCAGGCTGTTATTGGCGATCAGGACGTGCGGCACGGTGCCTACCAGGGCGACAGGTGCGAGATCCTCCAGCGGCTTGTACTGCAGCTTGGCCAGCACGAAGGGGTTGATGGTCAGTGGGCCGTTGGAGCCCACCATCAGGGTGTAGCCATCAGGCGGGCTTTGCACGACCAGGTTGGCCACCAGGCTGCCGCCCGCGCCGGAGCGGTTGTCCACCACCACCGGTTGACGAAGCAAGGGGCCCAGCGCGGCAGCCAGCAGCCGGCCTACCGAGTCCACGTTGCCGCCGGGATTGAAAGGCACGATGAACTTTAGGGGGCGGTCCGGGAATCCGGCGGCGAAAACGGCGTGCGGCAGCAGGGCCGTGGTGGATGCGGACGCGGCTGCGGCCGCCAGGCACAGGACTCCGCGGCGGGATGAGAAAGCGTTCATTGCGTCTCCTTGGGTGACTTGGCTCGACGGCATTCGACGTTGCGCCCTGGTGCTGGGATTCTCGAAAAAGCTGCGATGCGATAGTTGCCTTGTGCCCTCTGCTACGTTCCAATCTCTTTATCGGCACCATTCGTCGGTACATGTTTGCCCGAAAAACACCGTGCTGCAGCTGCGCCACCTTCGTATCTTCAATGCCGTGGCGGCGGAAGGCGGCGTGCGTGCCTCCTCGGAATCGTTGCTGCGCGCCGCCTCGGCCATCAGCCGCACCGTGGCGCTGCTGGAACAGGCCGTGGGGCTGCCGCTGTTCGAACGGAAGGGGCGCAGCATGCTGCTCACGCCCGCAGGCCGCCTGCTGCAGGCCCGCTATACGCGCATCGCCGCCGAACTCTCTGCCGTCCTGCAGGAGGCCGGCACGCCCACACGCCACGGCAGCCTCGCGGCCACCGCCATCGAGGTGCTGTTCGAGGAGCGCCGGCTGCGGACCGCATCGCTGCTGGCCGACCTGAGTCACATGCCCACCGTTGCGCGACAGTTGGGCGTGAGCCAGCCGGCAGTCAGCGCTGCGGTAGCCCGTCTGGAGGACGCCCTGCACCAAACGCTCTTCCTGCGCACCGCCCGGGGCCTGCTGCCGACGGACCGGGGGGCATGCTGGGTGCAGCGCTTCGACCGCGCCTTGGCTGAACTGCGTTATCTACAAGACGACCTGGCCGCCCTGCAGGGCAAAGTGCAGGGCGTGGTCGTCGTCGGCGCCCTGCCGCTAGCGCGCACGCGCGTGCTGCCGCAGGCCATCGCAGCGCTGCGTGCGCGGCATTCCGGGTTGCGCGTGCGTTCCGTCGAGAGCCCCTATGAGCAACTGCACGCCGACCTGTTGCGCGGCAAGATCGATTTCATCATCGGCGCGCTACGCCCGGTGGAAGGCAGTCCGGTGGAGATCGAGCCCCTGTTCACAGAGACCCTAGGGGTGCTGGCCTCTGCTGACCATCCGCTGCAGCAGCGCGGGCGCCTTTCCATCGCCGAACTCCGCGATCAGGCATGGGTGCTTTCGCGGCCGGGCTCGCCGCTGCGCACTGCCGTGGACGACTACTTCGTCCGCCACGGCGAGCCGCCGCCGGTGCCAGCCGTGGAAACCGGAGACCTGGCCATGGTGCGCGGCATGCTGCTCGACGGCGGCATGGTCACCGTCCTGTCCACCCACCAGTTGCACTACGAGATGGAGGCTGGCCAGGTGCGCGTGCTGCCAGTCGACCTGGCTGGGCTGCACCGGCGCATCGGCGTGACCACCCGCTGTGGTGCTCAGTTGCCGCCGAGCGTGCTGGCGTTGCTGGCGGAGATCCGCGCGGCCCACCTCTGAACCACGCCGGGCAGCGGCGGCGAATCGCCCCGCAACCCTCTCCACCGCCAGTTGATTTCATGCGCTACATCTTCTCGATCTTGAACTGCGTGACTAGGCGCGATTCGCGCTTGATCTCGGCCTCCTGGAACTTTTTCAGCACGTCCGCAGCGCCCAGAAAGGCACTGAAGTTGTTCTTGTCCAGGTACTCCTTACTCTCCGCGTCGCCGTAGACCGACAGCAGCGTCTTCTCCAGCGTGTCCCGCACGTTCTTCGGCGTGGACCTGGGCGCGAACACGCCCCACCAGGCACCCTGGAAGAAGTCCTTGTAGCCCAGTTCCTGCAGCGTGGGCGTATCAGGCAGCGAGGGCATGCGTTTTTCCGACGTGACCGCCAGCAGTCGGATCTTGCCGGCCTGCACCAGCGGCAGCGCGGTGCTCAGTTCGACGATGGTGAAGTCCACCTGCCCGCCTGCCACGTCGGCGATGGCGGGCGCCGATCCCTTCCCTTGTACGAGATCAGGGCCGCCTTGCCGCCCGCGATGGACAGCAGCGACTCGGTCGCGATGTTGTAGGTGGCGCTGCCGCTGGCGTAGTTGAGCTTGCCGGGGCGGGCCCTGGTGTCGTTCACGAGGCCGTAAACTGTGTGGAACTCGCCTGCAGCCTGCGACCTGGAGCAGGGGCTGACCGAAGAGCGGCGGCGCTTGAAGGCCCTGCTGGCCGGCACCGCCTCACGCGCGCTGCGCCAGAAGTTCTTCGCGGAGCGGCAGGCGTCCGGACAATACACCTCACCCCCAGGCCAGCCCAGGCCTGAAACTATGCTGTTCAGATGGAAGCTGCATTCCCGCCACCCGTGCCGTCCGCGCCCCCGCACATACCGCCTCCGGGTTTCGTCGAATATGTTCCTACGGGCGGCTTCATGCGCACCTTGGGGCTGGTGTATACGCGGCAGGAGACCGATGGCTCCATCACGGCGGGGCTGTTCATCCACGAAAGGCATCTGAACACCCACCAGGTCGCGCATGGCGGCCTGCTGGCCACGGTGGCCGACAGCATCCTGGGCTTCAACGCCGGCAAGGCGGCGACCGCCCCCGTCGTAACGGTGAACCTGAGCGTGAGTTACCTGGGCCGTGTGAAGGAACACGACTGGCTGGAGGTCGCCGTGCGTATCGAGCGCACCGGACGTCGGCTGGTGTTCGCCAGTTGCCTCGGCCAGGTCGGCGGCCAGCCGGTCGTCAAGGCCGAAGGGGTGTTTTCGGTGGTGGCGAGCTGAGAGGCCGTCAGGCCGGCTTGGCGGCCTCGCGGTTCAGGACGGCTCCATGGCTGGCCCCGCTCGCAGCCTGTCAGTCGACCGTGGCACCGGATTCACGTACGATGGCGCGCCATTTGGGAATCTCCCGGGCGATCAGGGCGCGCAACTGTTCGGGCCCGCCCGGCGTGATGTCGATCGAGCGCGCGGCGAAGAAGGCCTGCTCTTCGGGCTGGGACAGCACCGCGCGGATCGCGGCATCGAGCTTGGTCACCACCGCCTGCGGCGTGCCGGCCGGCGCCAGCACGGCGTGCCAGGTCAGCATCTCGTAGCCCGGCGCGACGGTCTCGGCCACCGTGGGCACGGCCGGCAGCGCAGCCGCGCGGCGCGGGCTGGTGACGGCCAGCGCGCGCAGCCTGCCGGACTGGATGTGCGGCAGCGCGTTGGGCAGATTCTCGAACATTGCGCCGATCTGGCCGCCCAGCAGGTCGTTCATCGCGCCGGTGCTGCCCTTGTAGGGAATGTGCGAGAGGTCGGCCTTGGCCTGCGACTTGAACAATTCGCCGGCCAGGTGCAGCGACGAACCGTTGCCGGCCGAGCCGTACTGCACCTGGCCGGGATGCGCCTTGGCATAGGCGACGAACTCCTGCACGCTTGCCACCGGCAACACGGCCGGGTTCACCACCAGCACCAGCGCGGTGGAGCCGACGTAGGTGACCGGTGCGAAGTCCTTCACCGGGTCGTAGGCCAGCCTGGGGTACAGGCTCGCGTTGATCGCATGGGTGCTGATGGAGCCGGCCACGATGGTGTAGCCGTCGGCCGACGCCTTGGCGACGAAGGCAGTGCCCACGGTGCCGCCGGCGCCGACGCGGTTGTCGACCACCACCGGCTGGCCCAGCCTGCGCTGCAGTCCCTGACCGATGCGCCGCGCGATCAGGTCCACCGGCGAGCCGGCCGGATAAGGTGCGACGTAGGTGATCGGCCTGGAAGGCCAGTCCGACGACTGCGGCTGGGCCGGCGCGGCTGCGGCGATGCCGGCCAGACACAGCGCAAAGAGGCGGACGAGGCACCGGGGAAGGCATGTCATGTGATATCTCCTGTCGTTTGAAAAATTCCTGGCAAGTTCGCTGGGCCGCTCAGCTCCCAGGTTCGGCCTTGATACCGGCCTCGCGTATCAGACGGCCCCATTTCTCCCGATCGGACCGCAGCAATGCCGCCAGTTCTGCGCGGGTGGACGAAGCCGGCTCGGAGCCGGTCTTGCGCAGACGCTCCTGCACTGCCGGGTCGGCCAGCACCTGGCGCACCGCGCCATTCAGGCGCGCCAGCGTCGCCTGCGGTACCTTGCGGCCCGCGAACAAGGCGTACCAGTTGTTGCCATCGATGGGCGGCAGACCCTGTTCAGCGAAGGTGGGTACGTCGGGGAAGGCAGCCGCACGCCGGGCGGCAGCGATGCCGACGGCACGCACCCTGCCGCTGGCCACGTACGGCGCCAAGCCCGAGGTATCCGCCACCAGGCCGCGGATCTGCCCGCCCATGAGGTCGGTCAGCGATGCGGCCGTGCCGCGGTAGGGTGCATGCAGCAACCGCGCGCCGCTGCGCAGAACCAGTTGCTCGATCACAAGATGCGGCACGCTGCCGATGCCGGAGCTTCCGATCGCCGGCGGTCTCGCGGCCTGTTTCGACTCGGCCACCAGGTCTGCCGCGTTGCGCACGGGATCGCCGGCCCGTACCACGAGCAACTGGCTGTTGCCGGCCACCAGCGAGATCGGTGTGAAGTCGCGGTCGATGTCGTAGGCCAGCCGCTCATAGAGGAATGGATTCACCACGGTCGCGCCGACGCTGGTCAACCACAGGGTATGCCCGTCCGGCGCCGCGTGGGCCACCGCAGCCGCCGCGACGGCGCCGTTGGCGCCCGGCTTGTTGTCCACGATGACACGCCCCCCCAGCGGGCGTGCGAGCGGCTCGGCGATCAGTCGGGCCACCACGTCCTGCGGACCACCGGGCGGAAAAGCGACCACGATCTTCGTGACAGCCTGCGCCTGCGCGGCGTGGGCAGCCAAGCCCAGGCAGGCGCCCAGTACGGCAACCCGAAGAGAGAGGCCCGGGGTGGAAGCAATGGATTCGCGCTCAGCGCACGGCACGATATGCCGCGAAGGCGGTACGCTTTCGCAAAGCGCATGCCGCAGGACAGTCATGAAAGCGGACTTCTTCAGGAACAGTCCCGCAGATGCACGCGCCGGATACAGGGGTGCATGGGTGACCGGCCGGATCGGCCGGTCGGGCGAAGGCAGCTCGGCCTGGGCGGCGGCTTCGGGTGGGCACAGTGCAAGAAGGCGCACCAGGCAGCGGGGCAGGCTGGGCAAGGGATATCTCCTGTCGTTTTTGGAAAGTGGCCGCGGAAACGAGTTCAGAGCGGCAGCACGCAGGCAGGCGAGGGCGTGGAGATGGGAAGGGATGGGCGCAGCGCCCCGCTCGCGGCATCGATGCCGAAGGACTGGACGAGATCGGCGCCGTGTGAAGCCACCCACAGGCTCCGCCCTCCTTCGGCGAACGCCATGTGCCGAGGCATGTGGCCGACGCCCTCCTGCCAGTGCAGCAACCGCAGCGACAGGCCGTCGTCGGCGACCTCCATGACGCTGATCGCATCCGCGCCGCGCTGCGACACGTAGAGCCGCCGCCCGTCGGGTGACAGGCGGATGGCTGCGCTGATGTTGCGTACGAAGCACTGCGGGGCCAGCGTGTCGAACGCGGCTGCCGGGCTCAGCGTGGCGGTAGCGGCGTCCCAGCGGTAGATGGCCACGGTGGAATCGAGCTCATTGGCCACGTAAGCCAGCGGCAGCCGGGCATGCCAAGCCACGTGGCGCGGACCGGCGCCCGGCCAGGCCACTGCCCGGCCTGCCAGCGACAGCGTCGCCTCCGGCCGCTTCAGCGCCAGCACCCAGATGCCGTCGGTGCCACGGTCCGGCGCCAGCAGATGGCGCCCGTCGGGCGAGAAGCTGATCTGGTGCGGCTGGCAGTGGGGCTGGCTGCGGCGCGGGCCGGCTGCGGCCTCCAGCTGCAGCGTGCTGGAGGGCGCGAGCAGATCGCCCCCGGGCGACAGCGGGAATGCGGTCACCTGCCCGCTGCCGAAGCACGCGGCGACCACCGCCGAGCCGTCCGGCGCGCAGGCCAGGTGCGCCACGTTGCGGCCATCGGTGGCCTGCGTGCCGCGCAACTCGATCCGGCCGGCAACGGTATCGACGTCGATAGCGCTGACCTCGCCGGCATCGCTGTGCCCGACGTAGAAGCGGTGCGCCAACCGCGGATGGCGCGCGAAGTACGAGGGATTGGTCAGCGCTAGCGCTGCCACGGGTGCCGCCGCACCGCCGTCCCCTGCGAGCCGCAGCAGCTGCACTCCCTGCGCTCTTCCGTCGCGCTCCGGCGTGGTGAAGCCGCCTACCAGCAGGTGGCGCGGGGGCTCGGCGATGGACCGGAGGACGGCCATGCCTTCATGCCGCGCGCACCCGCAGGTGCTGCGGTCCTGCCTCGGCTGGGCGGTTGATGCCGATGAGCGCCATGTTGCGCGCGATCTCGGAGGCGAGCACACCGATCGCATGGCGCACGCCGGCCTCGCCGGCGACCGTGCCGGCATAGTTGAACGGCCGGCCGACGAAGACGAACTTCGCGCCCAGCGCCAGCGCGATGAGCACGTCGCTGCCGCGCCGGAAGCCGCTGTCGATCATGACCGGATAGTCCGGCCCGAGCGCGGCCACCACGTCGGGCAGCACCTCCAGCGGGCTGACCGCGCCGTCGAGCTGGCGGCCGCCGTGGTTGGACAGGATGATGCCGTCGGCGCCGTGGTCGCGGGCGCGCAGCGCATCCTCGGTGCGCAGGATGCCCTTGAGGACGACCGGACCCTTCCAGCGCGCGCGGATCTCGTCGAAGTGGCGCCAGCTCAGATGGTCGCGCGCGCCGAAGTCGCGCATCGCGTTCGACGCGAGGATCGGCGCGCCGCGCGTGGCCTGCGTGTTCTCGAAGTCCGGCATGCCGTGCCGCAGGATCGTGCGCAGGAATGTGCCTGCCGTCCAGCGCGGATGGGTGATGCCGTCCCAGGCCAGCCGCAGGCTCGGGCGCAGCGGCGTGGAGAAGCCGGCGCGGATGTTGTTCTCGCGGTTGCCCGACACCGGCGTGTCCACCGTGACCACCAGCGTGCGAAAGCCCGCGCGCTCCACCCGGTCGAGCAGCGCGGCGATGCGGGCCGAATCCCCCGGCACGTAGGCCTGGAACCAGGTATCGGGGTTGGCCCGGGCGACCTCCTCCATCGGGATCAGCGAGGAGCCGCTGAGGATCGCCGGAATGCCGGTGGCCGCCGCGGCCTGCGCCTGCGCCAGGTCGCCGCGGTAGCCCGACAGGGCCGAGATGCCCATCGGCGCGATGCCGAACGGCGCCGCCCATTCGCGGCCCAGCAGCGGCGTGGCCAGCGTGCGCTGCGACGTGTCGGTCAGGATGCCGGGCACCCAGCCGTAGCGCTCGAACACGCTGCGGTTGCCGCGCAGCGAGCGGTCGGTCTCGCAGCCGCCGCTGACGTAGGCGAAGATCGGCGCCGGCAGCAGCCGGCGCGCGGCCTGCTCGAAGTCGTCGAGCGACAGCATGCGGCGCAGCCGCCGCGGGATCTGCCGCGCGACGGAGCCGGGCGGCGCCGAATGGCTGAAGACGGGATAGCGGAGAAGGTCGACAGTGGGCTGCATGGCCGCCATGCTAGGCGCCGGCGGCGGGCCGATGGGCGATGATTCATCGTTCGATCCACGAGAAAAACTCATGAAACTCCAGGCGCTTTCCACCTTGACCGCGGTGGTCGAGACCGGCAGCTTCGCCGCCGCGGCCGAGCGGGTGAACCTGACTCCCAGCGCGGTCAGCCTGCAGATGAAGCAGCTGGAGCAGTATTTCCGCCAGCCGCTGTTCGACCGCTCGGGCCGCAACGCGCGACCCACGCCGTTCGCGGCCGCGCTGTGCCGCACGGTGGAGCGCGCCGTGGCCGACATCGACGCGATGCGGCTGGCGCCCGACCACGTGCCGGCCGGCCGGGTGCGCCTGGGCGTGACCGACTCGGCGCTGACCACGCTGCTGCCCGGCGCCTTCGCGCTGCTGCAGGAGCGCGCGCCGCAGGTGGCGCTGGTCGTGGGCCGCGGCACCACACCCACGCTGCTGCAGCAGCTCAAGGCCGGGGACATCGACGTGGCGGTGCTGATCCGCCCGCCGAGCGGCGGATCGTCGAGGCTGCGCTGGACGGACCTGCTGGTCGAGGAGTTCGTGCTGCTGGCACCGGCCGCGCTGCCGGCCGGGAATGCCGCGCGGCTGCTGCGCACGCAGCCGTGGATCCGGCTCGACCACCGGGTCATCGCCGGCCAGATCGCGGCGGACTATGTGCAGGCGCAGGTGCCGGGCAAGCCGGCGCTGATCGAGCTGCCGGGCATGGACCCGGTGGTGGCGATGGTCGGCATGGGGCTCGGCGTGTCGGTGGTGCCGCGCCCGCGGCACCAGCTGCTCGACGCCTACCCGGTGCAGGCGCTGCCGCTCGGCGCCGGCGGGCCGCGCCGCCACCTCGCGATGGCCCGGCGCGCGGCCGACGTGGACCGGCGGGCGTTCGACGTGGTGGAGCAGGCGTTCGGCGAAGTCGCCCGTGCGCTTCCAGGCAGTGGCGGATAGCCATACCCCCACCCTACACCCTTATAGCGCTCTGTTTACTAGTGCTACAGACACATACTCCCGTCAGCTGTGCGAGAACAGGGGCAGGCCGGCGGCCGGCAGGTCTGCCTCCAGCACCGTGCCGGTCTGCGATTCGACCAGCACCAGCGTGCGCGTGCCGGGCCGGAAGGCGACGTTGGTGACCGTGGCGCCCACGGGGCTGCGCACGTAGTGCGTGATCTCGCCGAGCGCATTGAGCACAAAGGCGCCACGCAGGCTCGCGTGGCCGACCACCAGGCGGTTGTCCACGTCCACCGCCAGGCCGTCGGGACCGCTGGCGCCGAAGAAGCCCTGGAACTGGCCGACCTTGCTCACGCCCTGTCCCACGAGCGGCGCGCGCCAGACCGCGCTGGCCCGCGTGACCGCGAGGTAAAGCGCCGCGCCGTGCGCATCGAGCGCCAGGCCGTTGGGGCTCGGCGCGTTGGACAGCAGCACGTCGAGCCGGCCGTCGGCGGTATCGAGCCGCAGCACGCGGCCGGTGGGATCGTGCAGGCCGCTCTGGCCCTGGTCGGTGAACCAGAGCCGGCCGCGCGCATCGAACGTCAGGTCGTTGACGCCCTTGAACGACTCGCTGTGGCGGTGCCCCAGCACTTCCTCGGGCCGGTCGGCGCCCGGTGCCAGCCGCAGAATGCCGCGGCGGTAGTCGGCGATTCACAGGCTGCCGTCGCGGTGGAAGGCGCTGCCGTTGGGCCAGCCGTCGTACTGCGCCGCCAGCGTCCAGGCGCCGCCCGCATCGACGCGGAAGATGCGGCCGTTGGGAATGTCGGTCAGCCACAGGTTGCCGTCGCGGTCGAACGACGGGCCTTCGAGGAAGCTGTCTATCCTCTGGCCCGGCTTGTTGGCCTCGCTCCACGGCGTGACGCGCGCTTGGCGGAAGTCATCGGGCAGGCGGGTGAGCACCCGCGCTTCGATGACCTCGGGCGGGGCGAAGGAAAGATTCCACATCGTCGGTTCGTGCCTCTGTGCGTTCTGCGTTACTGCGGCTTGAGGCCAGCGCCCTGCGCCGCGGCCGTCCACAGCTTCGTTTCCTTCTGGATCAGCGCGGCGAACTCGCTTGGCGACAGGCCGCCAGGCTCCGCGCCCTGGGCCGCCAGGCGTTCGCGCAGCGCCGGGTCGGCCAGCGCCTTGCGCACTTCCCCGTAAAGGCGGTCGATGACCTTGGGGTCGGTGCCGCGCGGCGCCGGCAGGCCGAACCAGTTGCCGATCGTGTAACCCGGCACACCGGCCTCGGCGAACGTCGGCACGTCGGCCATCGCCGGCAGGCGCTTGCCGCCCGTCACTGCCAGCGCACGCGCCTTGCCGCCCTTGACCTGCGGCAGCGCTGTCGGGCTCGCGGTGATGAGCAGGTCCACCTGTCCGGCCACCACGGCCAGCATCGCCTCGCCCGCGCCCTTGTACGGCACGTGGGTCACGTCGATCTTGGCTTCGCTGTTGAACAGCGCGCCCTGCAGGTGCGCCGAGCTTCCGGAGCCGCCCGAACCGTAGTTGAGCTTGCCCGGGTTGGCCTTTGCATAGGCCACCAGGTCCTTCAGCGTGCGGAACGGCGAATGGACCGGCACCACCAGCACGACCGGAGCATGCAGCAGCGTGGTCACCGGCACCAGGTCGCGCGCATGGTCCCAGGGGAGCTTGCTGAACAGCGCCGGCAGCATGGCGTAGCTGGTGTCGTTGGTCAGGAAGGTCGTGCCATCTGGCGGCGCCTTGGCGACCAGTTGCGCGCCGATGGTGCCGGCCCCGCCGGCCTTGTTCTCGACATAGAAGGATTTGCCCGTCTGCTCGGAGAGCTTCTGCGCGACCTGCCGGGCCGCGAAGTCGGTGGTGCCGCCGGCCGCGTAGGGCACGACGATGCGCACCGGCCGCTCGGGCCAGGCGGCCTGCGCCGCGGCCAGCCCGCAGCCAGAAAGAAGCAGCAGCGCAGCCGCGCCGCGTCGCAGGGGAGAGAAGTGGGAAGGCATGGTGCTTGTCTCTCGTTGTCGTGGAAGTGGCGTCGCGGAGCCGCTCAGTCCAGCTTGATCTTGGCCTCGCGGATCAGGGCGCCCCACTTGGCATGCTCGGCGCGGATCTGCGCGTCGCACTGCTTGGGCGAGCCGGTGATCGGGATAGCGCCTTCGAAGGCCAGCTTCTCCTGCACATCCTTGGTCTTCACCAGCTTGACGATCTCGGTGTTGAGCCTGGTGACGATGTCTGCCGGCAACCCGGCCGGACCCACCACGCCGAGCCAGGTCGATGCGTCAAAGCCCGGGTAGCCCGACTCGGCCACCGTGGGCACCTGCGGCAGCGCCGGCAGGCGCTGGGCCGAGGTGACGGCCAGCGCGCGCACCTTGCCGCCCTTGAGCTGCGGCATGACTGAGACGCTGCTGCCGAAGTACACATCCACCTGGCCGCCGAGCAGGTCGGTCATGGCCGGGCCGGCGCCTTTGTAGGGCACCTGCAGCACCGTCACGCCGGCGCGGCGCGCCAGCAGTTCGCCCGCGAGGTGGCCCACAGTGCCGTTGCCGGCCTGCGCCAGGCCCACGGCGCCCGGCTTCTCCTTGGCCGCCTTGAGGAAGTCGGCCAGCGTGCGCCACAACGATTCGTTGCGAACGGCGATCACGATCGGCTGGGTGGCCACCTGGGCGATCGCGGTGAAGTCCTTCAGCGGATCGAACGGCAGCTTGCTGTAGAGCGACGGGTTGATCGCCAGGTTGGTGGCCTGGCCCATGCCCAGCGTGTAGCCGTCGGGTGCCGCCTTGGCGACGGCGTCCAGGCCGATGTTGCCGGCCGCGCCTGGCTTGTTGTCAACCACCACAACCCACTTGTTGGCCGTGGTGAGCTTCTCGGCCACGAGGCGCGAGGAGATGTCGGTGCCGCCGCCCGACGGGAACGGCACGATGAAGCGGATCGGCCGGTCGGGCCACGAGCCCTGCGCGTGGGCCGCGCCGGCGGCGAACGCGCCGAGCGCGAAGGCAGAGCCGGCGGCGAGCAGTTGGCGACGTTGCATGGTCATATCTCCGTTGTGTGATGGCGAGATGGATGGATGAATGGGTGCAGGCGCCCTTGGAGCCGGCACAGCGAAAGCCAGCAGACGCCGCGCAAGGGCCGTCCCGCAGCTGGCGCCGCCCCTTCCCGCGCAGCGAGAGAAGGGGGAGCCGCGCGGCGGCTCGGGGGTTGTTCTCTAAACAGGCAGACCCTTGGCGCGCAGGACGGCGTCGAAGCGCTCGGGGTCGGCGGTGCCGGTGCGGTTGGATTCGCGGATCTTGGCTTCCTTCTCCAGGTGGGCGCGGGTGCGCGCGAGCACGTCGGCCGCCTCGGCCGCGGGCACGGCGATCACGCCGTCGGCGTCGGCCACGATCAGGTCGCCCGGCAGCACGGCCAGGCCGGCGACGGACACCGGCACATTGATCTCGCCCGGGCCGTCCTTGCTCGGTCCGCGGTGGGTGTGGCCGCGCGCGAAGATCGGCATGCCGTCCTCGGCCCATTCGGCCAGGTCGCGCACGGCGCCGTCGATCACCAGGCCGGCCACGCGGCGGGCCACGCAGGTGGTGCGCATCAGGCCGCCGACCAGTGCCTGCGACACGTCGCCGCCGCCGTCGATCACCAGCACGTCGCCGGGCTGCACTATCAGCAGCGCCTTGTGGATCATGAGGTTGTCGCCCGAGCGCACGCGCACGGTGAAGGCCGGGCCGGCGATCTGCGTGTCGATGCGGGCATGGTACTGGCGCAGGCCGATCGTGCCGATCTGGCGGCTCATCGCGTCGCCGATGGCCGCGGCCGGCAGGCCCTGGAAGGCTTCGACGATGTCGGCGCCGGGCCCTTCGGCGCGGGGGTTGATGCGGTAGCCGGCGGGCCACTGGACAGGCGTGGTGGTCATGGGGTCTCCAGAAGAAAACAAAAAGGACATCAGGCTGCGGCGTGCGCAGCCAGCACCGCCGGGTTCACGCAGGCCGACGGGTCGGACGGCTCGCCGCGCAGCCAGCCGAGCACGTTGCGCACGGCGCCGGAGGCCATGGCGGCCAGCGCGGCAGGCGTGGAGCCGCCCACGTGCGGCGTGATCACGGCGTTGGGCAGCGCGAGCAGCGGACTGTCGGCCGGCAGCGGCTCCTGCACGGTCGTGTCGAGGCCGACGGCATGGAGCTGGCCGCTCTTGAGCGCATCGACCAGCGCGGCCTCGTCCACCACCTCGCCGCGGGCGGTGTTGACGAGGATGGCGCCGCGCGGCAGCCGCGCGAGGCGTTCAGCGTCGATCAGGCCCCGGGTGTGGCGGTTCAGCGGCACGTGCAGGCTCAGCACCTGCGACAGCGGCAGCAGTGCATCGAGACTGCCGACCAGCTGCACGCCGGCGACCGGGCTCGGCTGGTCCTGCAGCGCCGGGTCGAAGGCAGCGACCTGCATGCCGAGCGCCTGCGCCACCACGGCCACGCGCTGGCCGACCTGGCCGAAGCCGAGCAGGCCGAGCGTGCGGCCGCGCAGCTCAATGCCGTCCTGCGCGCGGCTCCAGCGGCCGGCCCGCAGTTCGCCGTCCATCCAGGCGATGCGGCGGGCCGCGGCGAACAGCAGGCCGAGCGTCATCTCGGCCACCGACTGGGCGTTGGCGCCCGGCGTGACATAGACCGGGATACCGCGTGCGGTGGCGGCTTCGACGTCGATGTTGCTTACGCCCACGCCGTGCTTGGAAATGACCTGGAGCGTGGGGCACGAGGCAATCGCCTTGGCGCTGAGCGCGACGGTACGGGAGATGATGGCATCGACCGGCTCGGTGGCGAGCACCCGCTCGGCCTCCTCGGCGCTGTCGGCGTTCTCCAGGTAGATGACGCGGGCACCCGCGGCAGCAAGCAGGTCAGCGCCGGCGGCGGCAAGGCGCGGGGCGGTCACGAAGATGGTGTAGCTCATGCGTTCGTTGTGGATGGGAAGGGGGTGGAGGAGGAAGCAAGGGGCGGTGCGCCGAAGCCGTAGAGCACGGCGGGGTTGTCGGCCAGCACGGCCTGCCAGGCTGCGGCGTCGTTGCCGACGACCCGGTCCAGCCAGCGCAGCAGGTCGGCCGGCACCGGCGTCTCCCGACCGTGCACCACATGGGCCGGATGAGGCCAGTTGGAGCCCCAGACCATACGTTGCGGCGCCAGCGCCAGCAAACGCCGGGCGATGTCCGCGGCATGGCGCCAGGCCGGGGCATCGGCATCGTCGACGAGTTCGACACCCGACAGCTTGACCCAGGCGCGGCCGGCGTCGAGCAGGCCGGCGATGGCGCCAAAGGCTGGGTGCGCGGCCGCATCGCGGGCCGGCAGCCGACCCAGGTGGTCGAACACCACCGGCACGGGCAGCCGGCCGAGCGTGCCGGCCAGGGCCGGGATGTCGTCGGCCGCCGCATGCAGCTGCAGGTGCCAGCCGTGCGGCGCGATGCGCGCGGCGATCTCGCGCATGGCCACAGCCGCCACCGGCGACAGCCGCAGCAGGTTGAAGCGCACGCCGCGCGCGCCCAGCGCGTGCAGCCGGGCGACCTCGGCATCCGACGTCTGCACGTCGATCACGACCACGGCGCGCGCGCGGCCGCCGAGCCGGGCCGCAGCCTCCCGCGTGCAGCGGTTGTCCGTGCCGTAACTCGACGGCTGGACGATCACCCAGCGCTCCAGGCCGAGGCCCGCCCAGACACGGGCAAGGTCTGCCACCGTGGCCGGCGGCGGGCGCAGCGAGGCCTGCGGGACATAGGCGAATCTGTCCGGATCGTTGATGTGGATGTGGCTGTCGCAGGCGCCCTGCGGCAGTGCGGGCAGCGTACCCATGGGCAGGTGTGCCTCCTCGCCGCGCATCATTCGTCGATGGAGACGTGCGACGCACGCGCGGCTTCGGCCCAGCGGCGGGCCTCGCCTTCGGCATAGCGGGCGAAGTCGGCCCGCGGGCGGGTCGACACGTCGGCGCCCATGTCGTGGTAGCGCTTGCGCACCGATGGATCGCGCAGTGCCGCTTCCAGTGCCGCGGCGAGCCGCTCGGTCACGTCCGTCGGCAGGCCAGCCGGTGCGAACAGGCCGGTGTAGAGCGTGCCATCGATATCGGGAAAGCCCTGCTCTGCCAGCGTGGGCACATTGGGAAGCAAATGCGAGCGCCGAGGCCCCAGCTGGGCGATGGCCTTCACGCGGCCCTGCGTGACCAGCGGCGCGGCCGTAGTGACCTGGTCGACCATGGCATCGAGCTGACCGCCCATGAGGTCGGCCGCAGCCGGCCCGGTGCCCTTGTAGGGAACGGCGGTCAGCAGCAGGCCGGTGCGCGCGCGGACCAGCTCGATCACCAGGTGGGTGAACGAGCCGTTGCCCGCGGTACCGACGCTGGCGCCGCCGCTGCGCGCGTGCGCATAGGCGACGAATTCCGCGAAGTTGGCGGCCGGCAGCCGCGTGGACACGGTGAGCACCGCCGGGTTGGTGGTGATGCCTCCGACCACGGTGAAGTCCTTCACGCCGTCGTACGGCACCTTGCGGCTCACCGCGTTGGCCACGGCGTTCGGCCCCGAATTGGCCAGCAGCAGCGTGTAGCCGTCGGATTTGGCGCGCGCGACGAAGGCTGCGCCGATGACGCCGCCGGCACCCGGACGGTTGTCCACGATGACCGGCTGCCCCAGCAGGCGGCCGAGCGGCTCGGCCAGCACGCGCGCCGTGAAATCGATGTTGCCTCCTGGCGCGAACGGCACGACGAGCGTAACCGGCCGCTCTGGGTAGCGGCCCTGCGCCCAGATCGGCACTGCCAGCGATGGCACGGCCGCGATGGCCAGCGCTTGCAGGGCAAACCTGCGCCGGTGCACAGTGGCCGGGGACGCCATGCGGGAACCCGAAAGCATCTGGAGTCTCCTTGTTGCTATGAATGCCCACCATTCTGGAAACGACGAATCATTCCGTCCATTCGATAATATCGATCCATCGATAAATTTTGTTCATTCCATGGATCTGCACCTGCGCGACCTGCGTTACTTCGAGACTGCGGCCGAAGCCGGCCACCTGGGCCGCGCGGCCGACCGGTTGGCGCGCAGCCAGCCGGCGCTGTCCAAATGCATTCAGCGGCTGGAGGAGGCCTTCGGCAGCCCGCTGTTCGAACGCGCCGGCCGTGGCATCCGGCTTACGCCGGTAGGCGAGGTGCTGCTCGCGCGCGCCCGCATGCTGCGCGGCGCGGCCGAGGACGCGATGCGCGAGGTCAGCGACTTCGCCCGCGGCCACGCGGGCCATGTGCGCATCGGCAGCGGGCCGATCGCGGCCGATCATTTGCTGCCCGAACTGTGCCGGCTGGCACTGGCCGACGGCGCCGGAACGACCATCGACATCGTCACCGGCTCCAGCACCGACCTGTGGCAAAGTCTGCGCGAAGGCCGGCTGGACCTGCAGATAGGCTTGACAGCCGACCGCGATCCCGACCTCGTGTCGCACGCCATCGTGAAGGACGTCGTGGTCGTGGCTGCAAGCCCCACGCATCCTGTTTTCGCACAGCGGCGCATCACAATGGAAGCTCTGCTGGCTTACCGCTGGGCGCTGCCGACACCCACCATCGCCAGCCGTCAATGGATCGACGCCGCCTTCGCCTCGGTGGGACTCGCGCGGCCTACGGTGCAGATCGAGGCCAACACCATCCCGCTGCTGCCACGCATGGTGGCGCGCACCGAGCTGTTGAGCTTCGTTTCGCGCCACACGCTAGCGCTGCAGCGCGACACCGACGTGCTCAAGGAAGTGCGCCTCGCGGCGACCACGCTGCGCCGTAGCCTGGGCGTGACACACCGGCGTGCAGGCTATCTTTCCCCGGCGGCCGCGCGCATCCTGGCACTGCTTCGGGCGCGTGGGCCGGCGCTGTTCCGCCAGCCGCTGCAGGACACAGGCAGGGCATAAGGCAACAACTGCGCACGGTGCCCAGCGCATCGGCCAGGTCGCGACGTACCGAACAGGATTGCCGGCAAGGGAGGTCGAGAATGGCGAGCGCACGGGAAAGCACCGCTGGCTGGCGCAGAGGGGCCCATGCATGGTTTGTCGGCTTCGGCCGCCTGCCCATTCGCTTGGAACGACGCCCGGACATCCATGGACGTCATGCGGCAGGTTGCTGCTGCTATCTGCTTCCGCCAGGCGGTCATGGGGAGCCGCTCCTAGCTGCCGAGGCAGGCCCGTGTCTCTGCCGGGTAGCCGCCCCGGGGCAACTGCTAGGGCGTGCCAGGCATCCTCACCCGGAACTGTCGCGCAGCGGCCTCGAGCGCCGTTTAGGTCGCCTCCATATAGCCCAGCCCGTCGCGTTCGGCCTGCGCCTGCAGGCGGGCAGCTTCGTCGCCGGGCAGGCGGACGGGGCGGGCCGGATCGACGGGCAGACTGGCCCTGCAGGCATCGCCGAAGAAGTCCGTCTGCCGCTCGAATTCGTCGCGGCCGCTGAAAAAAGCGGGATCGAGCACCTGCAAGAAGATGTTGCCGCCGCCCCAGGCAACCGGCTTGTCCGCGCGGCCATAGCCGGAGAGCCCCTGCGACAGCGCTTCGATCATCAGCGCCAGCCCGAAACCCTTGTGCCCGTACTCCTGTCCGCCCAGCAACTGCAGCGAACCGCGCGGCTCAGTGTGTTCCAGCACGGCGGGGTCGTTGGTCGGCCGGCCATCGGCATCAAGCAGCCAGGGATGTGCAAAGCGCTCGCCCGCCGCGTACTTGGTGCGGGTCATGGACACGGTAGTGATGCTCGCGCAGATATCCACCAGCACCGGATGGTCCGGCCCGGGGTAGCCGAACGCGAAGGGGTTGGGCGTGAACAGCGCCTCCTTGCCGCCGTAGGGCGCTACGCGCCGGGCCGATGGTTCGGAATTGGCGATGGTGATGACCAAGCCGCGGTCGGCGGCCTGTTTCGCCAACGCGGCAAGACAGCCAATGTGGTGGCTGCGCCGGATGGCCACCGACACCACGCCGTAACGCCCCACGCGATCGGTGGCGAGCTGGATCGCGGAGTCCATGAGCCAGAGGCCCGGCAGGCGGCGTGCATCGATGACCAGCGCAGCGCCCCGGTCGGACACGATCTCGAAGTCGCCGCTGAGTGTCATGCCGCCCTTCGCGATATCGGAGAGGTACAGCGGAATCAACGCGAGGTCGTGGGTGCGGCGGCCCATGGCGTCGGAGAGCATCAGCAGTTCCGCCACGCGCTGGGCCTTGGAGAGTTCCATGCCGGCCGCGGCCAGCAGGTCACGGCCGAACACGACCAGATCGTCAAGGGAATATCGAGCGGCTTGCATGGGTAGGAAGGTCAGGGGGAACAGGTTCTAGCCAGGGCGGCTGCGCTGTGAGGCGTGCCGGGATGTTCGACGCACTGCGAGGGAGGAAGGCACGATGGAAGCGATGGCACAGCTGGGCTACGCCTCGGTTGCGGCACCGCTGTTCCAGGCGCCTGCCGTAGCGGCGGCGCAGATGTGGTGAAGCCTGACGACGTCGCATGACCGCATCCGGGCCTTGGTTCAGTTGACGGATTCGAGCTGACCCCGGGACCGGGCGATCACGGCGTTTCAGCGCGCGGACTCCTGTTTGATGAAGGCGGCCATCTCGCGGCGGTCCTGCGGCGCGGCCTCGGCGCCGAGTTCGGTCAGGCGCCTGGCGAAGTCGGCCGAGCGCGCGATCTTGAGCAGTTCGACCTGCAGGCGGTCCACGGCGGTCTCGGCCATGCGCCGCGGGGCGGTCACGCCTTGCCAGCTGCCGGTCTCGAAACCGGGTGCGCCCTGCTCCGCGATGGTCCGCACCTGCGGCAGCAGCGGCGAACGGGCTCGACCGGAAATGCCCACAGCCCGCAGCTTGCGGGCCTGCAGCAGCGGAATCGCCGGCAGCACCGAAGTGACCACGAGGTCGGCTGTTCCACCCACGGTATCCGCCAGCGCCTGGGCGCCGCCCTTGTAGGGAACGAACTGGCAGGACAGGCCCACCCGCTGGGCCAGTTCCAACGCGCCCAGGTGGTTGGGGGTTCCCAGAAACGGCAGGGCGATGTTGACGCGCCGCTTCTTCGACAGTGCCACCAGCCCCTGCAGATCATGCGCCTGCAGGTCCGCGGTGACGGCGAACACGTGCGGTGAATAGGCCAGCATCGCAACGGCCTGCAGGTCCCGGTCGAGCTTGTAGGGCAAGTCCTGGTAGAGCGTCTCGCTGATGGCGAGCGACGGGATGTCGCTGACCATCACCGTATGCCCGTCCGTGGCTTGCGCCACCAGCGCAGCGCCCACGTTGCCATTGCCTCCGGGTCGGTTGTCCACGATCACCGGCTGACCCAGCGCCTTCGCCAGCGGGATGCCGACCATGCGGCCCAGGATGTCCGACGTGCCGCCCGCCACGTTCGGGTTGACGAACTTCAGCACCTGTCGCGGCCAGGCGGGCTCCGCCGAATACCCCATGGCGGGTAACACGAGGCTGCCGGCTGCCAGGGCCAGAGCCCCTCGCCTGTCCATGTGCATGTCTGTCTCCGTGTATTTGCCGTTGAAGCGGCGCAGTATCGGCCGCGCATTCCTACGCGTCAACATCATGCATGATCTATGATGTATGAATCTGAGGCGACGGCGGCTGCCCGGCTCAGAAAATGTGACGTAAGCCTGCGGCATAGCCCGTGGCCCTGCCGCCCGCCACCGGAACTGCTGCAGCACCGGAGATGCTGCCGCCAATGTTGCCGATGCCGAAGGCCGCGGCCCCGGAATTGCTGACCCGCGCCACGTCGGCATAGAGCGCGGTGCGCCTGGAGAGGTGGTAGATATAGCCCAGCGCGAACTTCCGGGCGTCCCGGTCGGACTGGCCTGCCGTCTTGTTGTCATACCTGCTGCAGTTCGCGCGGACCACGCCGCCGCCGACCGGCATGCTGGCGCCCAGCGAGTAGGTGTTGAAACGGAAGCCAGCCTGGCCCGCCCGGCCGGACATGGACTCGCTCTGGACCAGCACCAGGAGCTTCACGACGCCGAAGTTGTAGGAGCCGCCGACGTTGGCGACCGTGTAGTCAGCGACATAGGCCGCGGCCCAGCTCACGTCATGGAAAACGCCGTAGCTTGCGCCGACGTCCAGCCGCCCGCTCGCATAGCCCAGCCGGCCTCCCATGTAATTTCCCTGCTTCGAACTGTTGGCAGCGGTGGTCGCGGTCTGCGAGTTGCGCTCGCCGAAGGCGTACTGCACGGTGCCGTTCAACGCGCCTGCTGGCAGGAAGTACGCCACGGAGTTGCTGGTGCGGATATAGCTGAAGGTACTGCCGCCCGAAGTCATCACGCCGGCGGTCGGACCATAGTTCTCCACGAACCCGAAACCGCGCTGCCCGTACACGTCGTAGAGGCTCATGCTGAGATAGCTGGGCGCGAAGTCCCGGCCCATGCGGATCTCGCCCATGGGTCCGGACAGGCTCACGGTGGAACGTCGCATGAAGTTCAAGCCGTTGGCATTGCCCGTGTCCGTCTGCAGCTCTCCCTCCAGGTGGAAGCCGGCCGAGTAGCCGCTGCCCAGATCCTCCGAACCCCGGAAGCCCAGCCGGCTGGTTCCGTTGCCGCCGGTCAACAGCCCCGATGCGTGGCCCGTGCCTGTGGTGCTGATGCGCCCCGCGCCGGCATCGACCACGCCAAAGATGGCGACCGGGGACTGCGCCTGCGCGAACAGCGGCGCCGACGCGCAGAGGAGAAAGGTGAGCCTGGATCTGTGCATATTGTCTCCTGTTCTTGATACGGTGAAGGCGCGCTTGTCGAAAAGCTGCCCGTGCCGCGCGCTCAGACGCAGCCTTCCTTCGGGAACTCGTCTTCGGGATGCCGGAGGTTGCGGGCGCCGAGGTCTTGGTAGGGCCACGCGAGGACCTCGTCGATGTCCACGTCGATGCCCAGGCCCGGCGTGTCGGGCACGTGGCCCCAGCCGTTCTCGACGCGGGGGCGCTGGGTCCCGATGGGATCGCAGCCAGGCGCCAGGCTGACGAAGTATTCGCCGATCAGAAAGTTGGGGCTGGCCATTGCCAGATGGAGCGTCGCGGCCAGGCCCACCACCGTGGTGTTGTTGTTGTGCGGGCTGAAGGCGATGCCGTAGGGCTCGGCCATCGCGGCTATCTCCATGCAGGCCAGGATGCCGCCGGCCACTGTGACGTCGGGGTTGATGACGTCGGCCGCCCGGCGCTCGAAGACCTGGATGAATTGCTCCTTGGAATAGAGCGTCTCGCCGGTGACGATGGGGATGGAGGAAGCCTCCCGCGTCTGCGCTACCAGGTCCATGTTGTCGGCGAGGCTGGGATCCTCCAACTGCATGATCCCGTAAGACTCCACCCGGCGGGCAAAGAAGATCGCCTGCTGCGGCGCAACCCGGCGGTGCGCATCGATGAGCAGTTCCACGCCCGGCCCCACCGCTTCGCGCAGCACGCGGACGTTCTCGACCGCCGCGTCTTCTTCCCTCTTGGCAATGAAGGTACGCCAGGGTCCGGAGAACGGATCCCATTTGAGCGCCGACCAGCCCTGGGCCACCGTCTTGCGGGCCGCGTCGCACAGTTCGTCGAGGTCGCGGGCTTGGTCGGCCCAGCCGTTGGCATAGAGCCGGATCTTTTCGCGGTTGGCGCCGCCGAGCATCTTGTAGACCGGCAGGCCCGCAATTTTGCCGATGATGTCCCAGGTGGCGATCTCGATGCCGCTCCAGGCACAGGAAAGGTCCACCGATCCGCGGCGCACCGCAAAATCGTCGAACATGATTTTCCAGGTGTGGCGGATATCGAAAACGCTGCGTCCGATGACGTAGGGCGTCATTTCCCGGATGAACATTTCCACCACCCGTTCCTTGCGCGGGCTGGTATAGCACTCGCCCCAGCCGTAGGTTCCATCCTCGGCCTCCACACGGATGAGCAGCAGATTCCGGCTGCTGCGCGGATTGAAGAAATAGGGAGTTATTTTCGAGATCTTCATGAAACGCTTTCCCAATGAATCGGCACGGGACGCGGCAAAGCCTCCGGGCTTATCCGAAGAACTGCCATAACCCGCTATGAATTGATTACTCCTGCTTGGCGCCGCTTTTCGCCACGAGGGCAGCCCAGTGCTCCATTTCCGCCTGACGCGTCTTTCCGAATTCCACGCTGTCGGTGACATGCACAGAAAATCCGCGCAGCGTCGCGAAGTCCACGAACTGGTTGGTCTTGGCGATCGCGACCATGGCACGCGACAGGGCCGCGATCCGATCATCGGGTGTGGCCGCCGGTACGAGAAAACCGAAAAAGGACACGACCTCGTACCCCGGAAATCCGGATTCCGCCACCGTCGGGACATGGGGGACGGACGCCACCCGTCTGGCGGAGCTGACGGCCAGCAGACGCATCCGCCTGCCTTCGACCAGCGGCACTACGGCCGTCAGCGGTGCGAAGGTGAACGATATCTGGTTGGCGGCAACGTCCGCGACGGCGCCATCACCGCCCTTGTAGGGAACGTGGACCGCAGTGGCATGGGCACGGGAGAGGAACTCCGCCGCGGCCAGATGTGTTACGGCGCCATTGCCCGAGGAGGAATAGGTGAGCTTTCCGGGATTGGCCTGCGCAAATGTCACGAGATCCTGGATCTTCTTGAACGGGGAATCTTCCGGCACCACCAAGCCAAGGCATGCCTCGCCATATCCGGCAACGGCCCGAAAATCCTTGACCGGATCGAAGGGCAATTTCGGATAAATGCTCTTGTTGGCATAGTGCGGCGAAGAAACCGCCAGCAGCGTACGTCCGTTCGGCGCGGATTTGGCGACATAGTCCGCTCCCAGTGATCTTGCCCCTGATTTACGGACACCTATCTGTCGCATCCCGGATGATTGCATAAGCGAGAATCGCTATCCACTCTTCATGGCCCGAGCGGTGATGCGAGGATTGATAGAGTCACTGCAATCACCTCCGGAGGTCCAAGCATGCTGATCGCCCTGCACAGGAACGCCCGCACCACGCCCGCCGTGCGT
>WNDY01000014.1 GCA_009914555.1 Xylophilus sp. | reverse complement strand
GGGGATCGTGGGCAACGCCGCCGTTCGGGCGGCTATCGCTGCGTTCTTCGTTTTCGTCTTGCTCGTCGGCATACATGCTCCTCATTGACATGCTATGCCTCACACACAAAATTTCGGACAGGCTCCGAACATGGTCGCCTGGAACTGCTCCTTGCGGCGCTTGCGTGCCGCCTCCCGGTGCAGCAGCAGGTTGATCAGGATCACTGGAGGAATCTCCGCATGGCCAGCCCGCAGGCCGTAAGGTAGGCCGGCGCCTCGCGCACCATCTTCTTGAGCCGCACCGAACTGGCCAGTTCCATGCCTTCGAAAGGGTTGACCAGGCTGGCCGCGAAACCGGTCTGCTGCGTGACGGCCTCGGTGAGGCCCGGCAGCGGCGCCGAGCCGCCGGCCAGCAGCACATGGTCCACCTTGTGGTGCGGCGTGCTGGTGAAGAAGAACTGCAGCGCGCGACCCACCTCCTGCGCCACACTGTCGACGAAGGGGCGCAGCACGGCCGTGTCGTAGTCTTCCGGCAGTTCGCCGCTGCGCTTCTTGCTCTCGGCCTCTTCCGCCGAGAAACCGTAGTGGCGCACGATGAGCTGGGTGAGCTGCGCGCCGCCGAAGCCCTGGTCGCGCTCGTAGAGCACCTCGTCGTCGCGCACCACCTGCATGCTGGTGGTGAGCGCGCCGATCTCGAACAGCGCAACCAAGGCCCCGGCCCCCTTGGCGGGCAGGGTCTCGATGATGCGGCCGGCCGCCAGGCGCGAGGCATAGGACTCGATGTCGATGACGACCGCCTTGAGGCCCGCGGCCTCGGCCAGGCCCTGGCGGTCCTGCACCTTCTCGCGGCGCGCGCGGCGATCAGCACCTCGACGTCGCCGGGCGACGCGGCGCTGGGGCCGACGATGCAGAAGTCCAGGCTCACCTCGTCGAGCGAGAACGGGATGTACTGGTTGGCCTCGGATTCGACCTGGACCTCGAGTTCCTGCTCGCTCAGGCCGCCGGGCAGCACGATCTTCTTGGTGATGACGGCCGAAGGCGGAAGCGCCAGCGCCACGTTTCTGGTGCGCGTGCCGCTCTTCTTGACGACGCGGCGCACCGCATCGGCCACCGCGTCGAACTTCTCGATGTTGCCGTCGACGATCCAGCCGCGCTCCAGTGGCTCGATGGCACAGCGCTCGAGCACCAGCCCGCTGGATTTCTCGCGCCCCAATTCCACCAGCTTGACGCTCGACGAACTGATGTCGATGCCCAGCAGAGGCGCGGTCTGGCGGCTGAACAAGGATCCCGCAAAGCTCAAGATGGTCCCCGGAAACTGGTCAGAAAGTGCGGAAAAAAACAGCTACAGAACTTAACATTTCACATGAATGCTATCAGTAAGGCCCTTCTGCAACCAAGCTTTTTCCCTTGACCGGGCGCAGGGCACGTTGTCAAAAGCCGACGAGCGCGGTCAACGCACAGGCTTTTACAAAATAGTCGCGCAAATGTGTCATGCACCGGAGGCAACGGCCATTTTTATAATGGCCGTTGCCTTTTTTCGCATTCCGGAGTGACATGCCGCCTCCCGTTCCGCCTTCCGACTCCGGTAAGCCCCCTTTCCGCCCTCCGCCATCCACCACGCCCGCCTGGGTGCGATGGCTGCTGCGCAGCCTGGCCTGGATCGCGGGCCTGGCCGTGGCCGGCGTCGTCTCCGTCGTGCTGGTCGCAGCGGTCGCGCTCGCCGTCGCCTATCCCAACCTGCCCGGTATCTCGGACCTGGCCGATTACCGCCCCAAGCTGCCGCTGCGCGTGTATTCGACCGAGGGCGCGCTGCTCGGCGAGTTCGGCGAGGAGCGCCGCAACCTGACGCCGATCGGCGAGATCCCGCAGGTCATGAAGAACGCGGTGCTCGCGATCGAGGACGCGCGCTTCTTCGAGCATGGCGGCGTCGACTACAAGGGCATGCTGCGCGCGGGCCTGGCCAACCTGGGCCGTGTGAAGAGCCAGGGCGCCTCGACCATTACGATGCAGGTGGCGCGCAACGTCTACCTCTCCTCCGAGAAGACCTACACCCGCAAGATCTACGAGATCCTGCTGACGTTCAAGCTCGAGCACATGCTCAGCAAGAACCAGATCCTCGAGATCTACATGAACCAGATCTACCTGGGCAACCGGGCCTACGGCTTCGCGGCCGCCTCGGAGATCTACTTCGGCAAGCCGCTGAAGAACGTCAGCATCGCCGAGGCCGCGATGCTCGCCGGCCTGCCCAAGGCGCCGTCGGCCTACAACCCGATCAGCAACCCCAAGCGCGCGCGCGCGCGGCAGCTCTACATCATCGAGCGCATGCAGGCCAACGGCTTCATCACCGCCGCCGAGGCCGAGGCCGCCAAGCAGGAGGCGCTGCAGCTGCGCACCGGCCCCGACAACACGCGCGTGCATGCCGAATACGTGGCCGAGATGGTGCGCCAGCTCATCTACGCGCAGTACGGCGCCGAGGCCTATACGCGCGGGCTCAACGTCTACACCACGCTGTCGGCCGGCGACCAGGATGCGGCCTACCGCTCGCTGCGCCGCGGCATCATGGACTACGAGCGCCGGCAGATCTACCGCGGTCCCGAGAAGTTCGTGAACCTGCCGAGCGATCCACGCGAGCTCGACGACGCGATCGACGAGGCGCTGGTCGACCACCCGGACAACGGCGACGTGCTGGCCGCGGTGGTGCTCGATGCCAACCCGCGCAAGATCACCGCGGTGCGCGGCAACGGCGATGCGGTCGAGATCACCGGCGAGGGCTTGAAGCCCGCGCAGTCGGGCCTGGCCGCCACGGCCCAGCCCAACGTCCGCATCCGCCGCGGCGCGATCATCCGCGTGGTGCGCACGCCCAAGAACACCTGGGAGATCACCCAGCTGCCCGAGGTCGAGGGCGCCTTCGTCGCGATGGACCCGCGCAGCGGCGCCATCAAGGCGCTGGTCGGCGGCTTCGACTTCGACAAGAACAAGTTCAACCACGTGACCCAGGCCTGGCGCCAGCCGGGATCGAGCTTCAAGCCGTTCATCTACTCGGCCGCGCTGGAGAAGGGCTTCAGCCCGTCCACCATGGTCAACGACGCGCCGCTGTTCTTCGATGCCGGCACCACCGGCGGCCAGCCGTGGGAACCCAAGAACTACGACGGCAAGTTCGACGGCCCGATGACGCTGCGCACCGCCCTGGGCAAGTCCAAGAACATGGTGTCGATCCGGCTGCTGCAGGCCGTGGGCACCAAGCGCGCGCAGGAATGGATCACCCACTTCGGCTTCGAGGCCGAGAAGCATCCGGCCTACCTGCCGATGGCGCTGGGCGCCGGCTCGGTCACGCCGATGCAGATGGTCAGCGCCTATTCGGTCTTCGCCAACGGCGGCTACCGCGTCAACCCGTGGATCATCGCGCGCATCACCGACTTCAAGGGCCGCACGATCGCCGAGACGCGCCCGCCGGCGCTCGACGAGAGCCGCCGCACGATCGAGGCGCGCAACGCCTTCATCATGAACGATCTGCTGAACTACGTGGCCCGCGCGGGCACGGCCGCGCGCGCGCAGGCCACGCTCAAGCGCCACGACCTGGCCGGCAAGACCGGCACGACCAACGACTCGGTGGACGCCTGGTTCGCCGGCTACCAGCAGACGATCGCCGCGGTCAGCTGGATCGGCTACGACACGCCGCGCAACCTCGGCAGCCGCGAGACCGGCGGCGGCCTGTCCCTGCCGGTGTGGATCGGCTTCATGGAGCGCGCGCTCAAGGACGTGCCGGTGGCCGAACCCGTGGTGCCGCCGGGCGTGGTCAATGTCGGCGGCGAATGGTTCTACGAGGAATACGCGCGCAACAACGGCGTGACCAGCCTGGGCATGGACAATGCCAACGCCGCGCCGGCCGCCGTGCCGGGGGCGGCGGCGCCGGCGCCGCCGCCGGTCGAGGAGCGCAACAAGATCCTCGACCTGTTCCGGAACTGAACGGTCCGCCTCAATATACTCACCGCCCTATACCTTCACAGCGCGCTTGGTCCGCGCGCTGCGAAGGTATACCCCATCACTTTTCGAATTTCAGCGGCTGACCTGCCTGCGCGCTCGCATCGGCGTTGAGCTGCGCGAAGAACTCGCCCGCGCCCTTGGTGTCCCGCCAGGCGTGGTCGTCGAAGCGGTAGTGGTAGCCGCCCGAGCGCGATGCGAGCCAGACCTCGTGCAGCGGCTTTTGCAGGTTCACCACGAGCTGGCTGCCGTTGGCGCCGAAGGTCAGCGTCACCATGCCGCCGACGCGCTGGGCGTCGATGTCGGCGTCGGTCGTCTCGCCGATGCGGTCGCTGCCCTGCTCCACGGCGAGCAGCAGCTTCTCGGCTTCATCGAGGAATTCGTTGTCGGTCATTACTACAATCCGCGGATGGTCCCAATCCGGCAAATTCTAGTCAGAGCCCTTGTCCTTGCAGGCAGTGCGGCAGTGTGTGCCGGCCTGCTCGCCGGCTGCGGCCAGAAGGGTCCGCTCTACCTGCCGACCGATCCGGTGGCCACCGGCCGGGCCTCGCTGCCCGACACCATCCTGCCGACCCGGCCCGCGCCCTCGGCCACCGACGACTCCATTCCCAACACGCGATGACGACTGCCGCCTCCGCCCTGCCCGGCGCCCCCTTCTTCGGCTACCGTGGCGGCGAGCTGCATGCCGAGGAGGTGCGCGTGTCCGACCTGGCGCGCGAATACGGCACGCCGCTGTTCGTCTATTCGCAGGCCGCCATGCTGGCCGCGCTCGCGGCCTACCAGCGCGCCTTCGCAGGGCGCGACGCACAGATCTGCTATGCGATGAAGGCCAACTCGTCGCTGGCGCTGCTGCAGCTGTTCGCGCGCGCCGGCTGCGGCTTCGACATCGTCTCGGGCGGCGAGCTCGCGCGCGTGCTCGCCGCTGGCGGCGACCCGGCCAAGGTCATCTTCTCGGGCGTGGGCAAGACCCGTGCCGAGATGCGCGCCGCGCTGGCCGCCGGCATCGGCTGCTTCAACGTCGAGAGCGAGGCCGAGATCGACGTGCTCGACGCCGTCGCGCGCGAGGCCGGCAAGGTCGCGCCGATCAGCATCCGCGTCAACCCCGACGTGGATGCGAAGACGCACCCGTACATCTCCACCGGCCTCAAGGGCAACAAGTTCGGCATCGCGCACGAGCGCGCCGTGGCGGTCTACCGGCATGCCGCGTCGCTGCCGGGCCTGCGCGTGGTCGGCATCGACTGCCACATCGGCTCGCAGATCACCGACGCCGCGCCATATCTCGATGCGGTGGACCGGGTGCTCGATCTGGTCGCCGCGATCGAAGCGGCCGATGTGCCGATCCGCCACCTCGACTTCGGCGGCGGCCTGGGCATCGACTACCACGGCGACCACCCGCCGGCGGCCGACGTACTCTGGGCCCGGCTGTTCGAGCGCATCGACGCGCGCGGCTACGGCCGGCGCCGCATCCTGATCGAGCCCGGCCGCTCGCTGGTCGGCAACGCCGGCCTCTGCGTGACCGAGGTGCTCTACCTCAAGCCCGGCGAGCAGAAGAGTTTTTGCATCGTCGACGCGGCCATGAACGACCTGCCGCGCCCCGCGATGTACGAGGCGTACCACGCCATCGTGCCGCTGGCGCCGCGCGAAGGCGCCGCGGCCGCGACCTACGACGTGGTCGGCCCGGTCTGCGAGAGCGGCGACTGGCTCGGCCGCGACCGCGCGCTGGCGGTGCAGCCGGGCGACCGGCTCGCGGTGCTGTCGGCCGGCGCGTACTGCGCATCGATGGCCAGCAACTACAACACCCGCGCCCGGCCGGCCGAGGTCCTGGTGGACGGCAGCCGGGCGCACCTGATCCGCGCGCGCGAATCGGTCGAGGACACCTTCCGCCACGAGGCGCTCCTGCCGGCTTGACCTGCCTCAAAGGCCGGCCCGGCGGGCAGCCCTAGAGTGCCGGCCATGTCCATCGAGCTGTACCGCGACGAGCACCATGCCTGCCTGATGTTCACCGACCTGGTCGAGGAAGACGGCCAGGCGGTGCAGGCCAACCAGTTCCTCATCGTCGACCACGGCGTGGGCGCCGTGATCGACCCGGGCGGCAACCTGGCGTTCAACGAGCTCTACCTCGGCATGTCGCGCTTCTTCGCGCCGCAACAGCTGTCGTACCTGCTCGCCTCGCATGCCGACCCGGACATCATCGCCTCGCTCGACCGCTGGCTGACCAGCACGCGGGCCAAGCTCGTCATCTCGCGGCTGTGGGCCCGCTTCGCGCCGCACTTCGCCAAGGTCGGCAAGACCGAGGACCGCGTGGTCGGCGTGCCCGACGCCGGCGGCATCCTGCCGCTGGGGCAGGGCGTGCTGCACCTGCTGCCCGCGCACTTCATGCATGCCGAGGGCAACTTCCATTTCTACGATCCGGCGAGCCGCATCCTGTTCACCGGCGACCTGGGCGCGTCGATGACCTCGGGCGCCGAAGCCGCGCGGCCGGTGCGCGCGCTGCGCGACCACATCCCGCGCATGGAAGGCTTCCACCGCCGCTACATGGTGTGCAACAAGATCCTGCGGCTGTGGGTCCACATGGCACGCAAGCTCGACATCGCCATGCTGGTGCCGCAGCACGGCGCGCCCATCGTGGGCGCGCGCGCGGTGGCCGATTTCCTCGACTGGATCGAAACGCTGGAATGCGGCGTGGACCTGTTCGACCAGCGGGCCTACCAGCTGCCCACGGCGCAGATCGACCCGGCGGTCAACGCCGTGCGGGCGCCCCTGCGCGCGGTGCAGGGCGGCTGAGCCAGCGCCTCCAGACGCGCCACCCGAGCAGCACCGCCACGATGGCGGCGTAGACCGCCACCTCGCTGAAGTCGTTCTTGGCCGCGCGCATCCACCAGAAGTGCAGCAGCGCGAGCAGCGCCGCCGCATAGACCGTGCGGTGCAGCGCCTGCCAGCGCCGGCCGCCCAGCGCCCGCACGGCCGCATGCGGCGAGGTGGCGGCCAGCAGGGTGAGCAGCACGAAGGCCGCGAAGCCGACCAGGATGAACGGCCGCTTGGCGATGTCGGCCGCGATGTCCGGCAGCTCGAAACCCATGTCGAACCAGGCGTAGCACAGCAGGTGCAGCGCCGCGTAGAAGTACGCGAACAGCCCGGCCATGCGCCGCAGCCGCGCCAGCACCGCCCAACCCGTGGCCAGCCGCAGCGGCGTGACGGCCAACGCCAGGCAGAGGAAGCGCAGCGCCCAGTCGCCGATGGAGCGTACCAGGGCCTGCGCCGGGTTGGCGCCCAGCGTGTCGGCCGCCGCCCCCCCGGCCAGCCAGGCGAACGGCAGCAGCGCGGCCGCGAACACGACCGGCTTGAGCCATGCCGCGCGGGTGGCCATCAGAACTGCTTGCGGAGGTCCATGCCCGCGTAGAGCTGCGCCACCTGCGCGCCGTAGCCGTTGAACGGCAGCGTCTTGCGCCGCTTGGCGAACAGGCCGCCCTCGCCGATGCGCCGCTCGGTCGCCTGGCTCCAGCGCGGATGGTCCACGTCCGGATTCACGTTGCTGTAGAAGCCGTATTCCTGCGGCGCGGCCTTGTTCCAGGCGGTGCGCGGCTCGCGGTCGGTGAAGCGGATACGCACGATGCTCTTGGCGCTCTTGAAGCCGTACTTCCACGGCACCACGAGCCGCACCGGCGCGCCGTTCTGGTTGGGCAGCACCTCGCCGTACATGCCGAAGGCCAGCAGCGTGAGCGGATGCATCGCCTCGTCCATGCGCAGGCCCTCGACGTAGGGCCATTCGAGCACGCGCGAGCCCACATAGGGCATGGTCGCCTTGTCGGCCAGTGTGTGGAATTCCACATACTTGGCGGAGGATAGCGGCTCAGCGCGCTTGAGCAGGGCGCTCAGCGAGTATCCTGCCCAGGGTATGACCATGGACCAGCCTTCAACGCAGCGCAGGCGGTAGATCCGGTCTTCCAGCGGCGAGAGCTTGAGCAGATCCTCGATCGCGTATTTGCCGGGCTTGGCCGCAAGGCCGTCGATCTCGACCGTCCACGGACTGGTCCGGAGCGTGTGGGCGTTGCGGGCCGGGTCGTCCTTGCCCAGGCCGAACTCGTAGTAGTTGTTGTAGCCGGTCACGTCCTCGTAGCGCGTGACCGCCTCGTCGGTGCCTGCGCCGGCCGCCTTGGACGGCACGGTCTGCAAGGCAGGCAGTTTGCCGGGCCTGGCGAAGGCCGCCTGCGCATCGCGCGCCGCCCAGGCCGCGAGCGGCAGGCCGGCCGCGCCGGCAGCCATCTGCCGCAGCCAGGCGCGGCGGGCCTCGTAGACCGTGCGCGGCGTGATCTCGCTCGGCGTGGGGCGGTCGAATCCGCGGTCGGTGCGGCGGAGATGCATGGCAGGCCCTGGTTGGAAGAGCGGTGCCCCACAGCCTCATCGTCGGACCTGCCGGCGCGTCAAATGGTTCCGTAGCTGTGCAGCCCCGAGAGGAACATGTTGACGCCAAGGAAGGCGAACGTGGTCACGGCCAGTCCCCCGAGCGCCCACCAGGCCGAGACGGTGCCGCGCAGCCCCTTCATGAGCCGCATGTGCAGCCAGGCCGCGTAGTTGAGCCAGACGATCAGCGCCCAGGTCTCCTTCGGGTCCCAGCTCCAGTAGCCGCCCCAGGCCTCGGCCGCCCAGAGCGCGCCAAGCACGGTGGCGATGGTGAAGAAGGCGAAGCCGACGGCGATCGCCTTGTACATCATGTCGTCGAGCACCTCGAGCGCGGGCAGGCGCACGGCGATGCGTCGGCGCCCCAGCAGGATGCCCGCCGCGATCAGCGCCGAGATGGCCGCGTAGCCCACCCAGTAGCTGCCGCCGGCCTCGGCCGCGCGCTGGCGGAAGGCGATGAGCACGAAGCACAGGGCCGCGCCCAGCGCCCAGATGGGCGTCAGGCGCCACCAGCGCGTCTCTGCGGCCTGCTGCTTGATCAGGTAGGCGAAGGCCACCATGGCCGACAGCGCGAAGGTGCCGTAGCCAATAAAGTTGGCCGGCACGTGCAGCTTCATCCACCAGCTCTTGAGCGCTGGCACCAGCGGCTGGATCTCATGGGCCTCGCGCACCAGCGTGTACCAGAGCAGGAAGCCCACGGCCGCGCTCACGACGAGCAGCACGAAGGCGCCGAGCGCGCGCGTGCGGTACCGGGCCTCGTAGTAGAGGTAGAACGTGGCGGTCAGCCAGCAGAACAGCACGAACACCTCGTAGAGGTTGCTGACCGGGATGTGACCGATGTCGGGGCCGATCAGGTAGCTCTCGTACCAGCGCACCATCGTGCCGACCAGTGCCAGGGTGACCGCCGCCCAGGCCAGCCGCGAGCCGATCAGCTCGGCCGTGCCGCCGGCGCCCGCGCGCGCGAACAGGCCGATCCCGTAGAACGCCGTGCTCATGAAGAACAGCACGCCCATCCACAGGATGGCCGACTGACTGGAAAGGAAGTACTTGAGCAGGAAGGCGCTGTCGGCCCGCGCCAGGTCGCCCTGGTAGGTGCCGAGGCCGACGAGCGACAGCCCGGCCACCACCAGCATCAGCACCGCCAACGGCCGCCAGAAACAGCCCAGCCCGATGGCCGCGGGGATGGAGGCGATCAGGATGCCTTTCTCGTAGCCGTCCATGAACGCGCCGTAGCGCGTGAAGGCGAACAGGCCGCCGGCCAGCGCGATCGCGGCGAACAGCCAGTCGAAGGCGTTGCGGCGCGCGAACCAGTTTTCGTCGAGGCGGATGGTCGTCGTCGTCGTCGTTGGCGTCGTGGGGGAGACAGTCATCGTCATGGAGCGGCTCCAGAAGGGGGCGCGTGCACACCCAGCAGTTTATGCGCGAGGCTATCGAATTCGCGGTCGGCGTCGAGTGTGCGACGGTTAACCGATCCGGCCATCAGCGCCTGGGTGCCGTTGCCATCGGTCCGCGGCGCGAGCCAGACCCACAGCCGGCGCTCGCGGATGTAGAGCATGGCGAACACGCCGAGGATTAGCAAGGCGCAGCCGAGGTAGACGATGTTGCGGCCCGGCGCGCGGGCCACCTGAAACACGCTGGCCTGCACCTGGGTGAAGTCGGTCAGTTCGAAGGCCACAGACGCCGGGTAGGCGAAGGTGTCGGAGAGCGACAGCACGGCCTGCGTCATGAAGGCCTGGGCGGTTTCGCCGGGTTCCAGCGGCCGGAGCCCGGCGCGCTCGCGCGCGAGCTGCGCCAGCTCCCACAGCGCGCCGTTGAGGATGCGCACCAGCACCTCGCCGGCGCGAGCGCGTTCGGGCTGAGGGACGTTGGCTTCCATGAAGTCGGAGATGGCCTGCAGGCCGCCCTGGCGACGGCCCCGCGCATCCGGCCGCGCGCCCTCGCCAGCGAACAGCGCCAGTGCGCGACCGGCCGACTGCGCCAGCTGCGCGGCCAGGTCGGGCCGGTGGGGGTCGATCGCATGGGCCGCATAGCGGCGCACCGCCTCGGTCCGCAGCGCCGGTTCGGCCAGCGCCGCGCGCAGCCGCAGGAAGCCCTGCATGCCGCCCTCGTCGTCCACCGGCAGGCGCAGGAAGCGCAACGGCGCCGACGGGTCTTCGCGCACGCCGAGCAGGAAGACCGGATGGCCGTCGCCGGTGTCCACCGGCAGCATGTAGTTCTGGTACTCGCGCGCTTGGCCCGCGGCGTCGCGCAGCTTGTAGCCGATGCTCGGGCCCACGTTGCGCAGTTCGCGCTTGGTCGCCGTCTTGTTGCCCGCGCCCAGGCGCGATTCGATCGCATGGCGCAGGTCGACCTTGCGCACGTCCACGCCCGCGCCCTCGCCGCCGCCCATGTTCTCGACGTTGATGACGCGCAACGCGGTGTATTCGAGCGTGAGCCGCTCGCCGCCGCTACCCTGCAGCTGCGTGCTGCCGCCGATGGTGCCCTCGACCTCGAACGGCTGCACGCCGGCGGCCATCGGCACGGCGCGCAGCTTCACGCGCGAGCCGCCGTCGTCGAAGCTGGACTGGTAGATCTCGATGCCCTTGTAGCTGGCCGGATGGTTCACCTCGACCCGCGCCGGCACCTGCGCGCCGGTGGCCTTGTCGTGGATCACGATCTCGCTCGCGAAGAGCTTGGGCATGCCGGTGGAGTAGTAGTCGACGATGAACTTCCTGAGCTCGATTGCGAACGGCAGGTCCTGCAGCACCACGCCGTCGGACTGGTTGAGGATGGCGGTGCCGGACTGCGTGCCCTCGGCCACCAGCACGTTGCCGCGGAAGGTCGGGTTGCGCACCGACAGGCGGTGCTGCTGCGGCACGTCGGCGATCAGGCCGCCGCCGGCATAGGCGGTCTTGCCCTGCCACCACATCTGCGCGCGCACGATCAGGTCGCCGTCGAACAGGCCGCCCAGGCAGATCAGCACGATGGCGCCGTGCGCGGCGATGTAGCCGATCTTGTTGGCGGCGCCGGCGCGCGCGGCCACCATCCAGCCGGCGCCGCCTTCGCGGGGCCGCTGCTGGAGCTTGACCTTCCAGCCCGCGCCCGCGAGCAGCCCGCCGATGCGGCGGGCCGCGGCCTCGGGCGTCTCCCCCGCGAGCGGCGCCTCGGCGCGCTGGCCGAAGGCGCGCAGGCTCTGCTCGCGCACGTGCTCCTTGACGGTGCGCAGCTCCCGCAGGATGCGCGGCGTGGTGCGCGCGATGCACAGCGACGTGCTGACGACGAGGAAGGCCAGGATCAGCAGGAACCACCAGGCGCTGTAGACCGCATACAGCCGCAGCGCGCCGAAGACCTCGGCCCAGAACGGGCCGAACTGGTTGACGTAGTTGGGCAGCGGCTGCTGCTGTTGCAGCACGGTGCCGATGACCGAGGCGATGCAGATGACCGTCAGCAGCGCGATCGCGAAGCGCATCGACGACAGCAGTTCCACCGCGGCCCGCAGCAGGTGGGAGCCGGAGCGCAGGCGCAGGCCATGGGTGGTGACGGTCATCGGTCGGGACGGCGAAATACGGCGAAGGCGGCGGTCGGGCAAGACGAAGGGCGGGCCATCCTGCCGGAACCGGTGGATGGACCCGCCCTGTCTTGGGGTGGATTATCGGCGGACGGTTCCGCGGAGCCGCCAGGGCCGCTGCATGTTACTTGACCGATGTCAACGCAGGCCCGCGATGTAGTCGGCCACGGCGCGGATCTCGCGGTCGTTGAGCTTGGCGGCCACGTCGGCCATCGGCACGCTGTTCTTGCGCACGCCGTCGCGGAAGGCCACGAGCTGGGCCGCGGTGTAGTCGGCATGCTGGCCCGACAGGCGCGGGTACTGCGCCGGGATGCCGGCGCCGTTGGGGCTGTGGCAGCCGGCGCAGGCGGCGATCTGGCGGTCGGGCACGCCGCCGCGGTAGATGCGCTCGCCCAGGGCGACCAGGGCCTTGTCCTTGGCGAAGCCGGCCTTGGCCTGCTTGCCGGCCACCCACCAGGCGATGTTGCGGATGTCGTCGTCGGAGAGCGTGGCGGCGAAGCCCTGCATGATGGGGTTGGCCCGCTTGCCCGACTTGAACTCGGCGAGCTGCTTGACCAGGTACTCGGGGTGCTGCTGCGACAGCCGGGGCTGCGCGGGGACGGTGGAGTTGCCGTCGGCGCCGTGGCAGGCGGCGCACACGGCGGTGTACTTGGCTTCCCCTTGCACCAGGTCCGGCTTGGCGGCCTTGTTGGCGGCCGGTGCCGGCTTGTCGTCCGCAGCGGCGGCATGCAGGGCGGTCCATGACAGCAAAACGGCCGTCAGCAAGGGGACGAACAGCTTCATATCGAGGGTTTTGTTTCTAGGTGCGACCGCCAAAATTCTACAATGCACCCCCCGTGGCGCATGCCCCGGCTTACCCTGCCCCGCACGCCATGACCGCATCCTTTGTCCCAGATCAGAACCCCGCGAAACTCGCCGCGCACACCGATGGCGCGGTGTCCGCGAAGGAGGCGATGGGCTGGATGCACACCGCCCGCTTCCTGACCACGGCCGCCCAGCTGCACCACCTGCCGGCGCTGGCCGTGCCGGAGATCGCCTTCGTCGGCCGCTCCAACGCCGGCAAGTCCACCTGCATCAACACGCTCACGCAGCACAAGCAGCTGGCCTTCGCGTCGAAGAAGCCGGGCCGCACCCAGCACATCAACCTGTTCCAGCTGGGCCGCGGCAACGTGATGGACGCGGTGCTGGCCGACCTGCCGGGCTACGGCTACGCCGCCGTGCCCCAGCAGGACAAGATCCGCTGGCAGCGCGTGATGGCCAACTACCTCGTCACGCGCGAGAACCTCGTCGGCGCGGTGCTGCTGTGCGATCCGCGCCTGGGCCTGACCGAACTCGACGAGGTGCTGCTCGAGGTGATCCGCCCGCGCGTGGAGGAGGGCCTGAAGTTCCTGGTGCTACTGACCAAGGCCGACAAGCTCACGTGCGCCGAGCAGGCCAAGGCCCTGTCGATCGCGCGCCTGCAGGCCGGCGGCGGCGAGGCCCGGCTGTTCTCGGCCCTCAAGCGCCAGGGCGTGGACGAGGCGGCGCAGCTGCTGTGGCAGTGGACGCATCCCGCGGCAGATACTACCCCTACTGACAGCCCATAGCGCCCGGCTTTCGAACGCTACAGGAACATACCCACTCAGTAGACCGGCGGCTCGCCCGCGGGCCGCGTCTTGAAGCGCCGGTGCACCCACCAGTACTGCGCGGGCATGGTGTCGATCCAGCCCTGCAGGCGCCGGTTCATCAGCGCCGTGTCGGCCACCACGTCGTCGGTCGGATAGTTCTCCCAGGCCGGGAAGACCTCGACGTCGTAGCCCCAGGGCGTCATGCGCGGGATGACCGGCACGACCTTGGCGCGGCCGAGCCGGGCAAAGCGCGGCAGCGACGGCACGGTGGCAGCCTGCACGCCGTAGAACGGCACAAAGACCGACTCCTGCGGGCCGAAGTTCATATCGGGCAGCAGGTACAGGATGCCGCCGGCGCGCAGGCCGGCGAGGTTGGCCTTCACGCCGTCGAAGCGGTTGAACATGCGCACCTCGCCGAAGCGGATGCGGCCCGCGGTCATCCAGCGGTCCACGCGCTTGTCGGGCACCGGCGTGTAGATCGAGGTGAAGAGGCGCTGGATGTTCATGCCGATGGCCATCGCGCCGGCATCCAGGCCGTAGAAGTGCGGGCAGAAGATGATGGTCGGCGTCGTGCCTTCCAGCTCGTGCAGCGCGCCGTGCAGCTTCAGCCGGCGCTGCAGCACCGCGCACGGCGACTGCCAGAGCCAACTGCGGTCCAGCCAGGCCTGGGCGAAGCAGACGATGGACTCGCGCGCCACGCGGCGGCGCTGCGCGGCGCTCCACTGCGGAAAGCACAGCTCCAGGTTGCGCTCGGCCACGCGCCGGCGCGGCTTGGCCACTACGGCCAGGACGTGCCCGAGCACCCAGCCCAGTGCACGGATCCAGGAGAGCGGCAACGGCGCGATCGCGCGCAGAAACAGAATGCCCAGATATGCGCCCACGTCGTTCCTTCTTTCTTTCTTCTCAAACTTCCCGCCGAGGGGTCTTGTAGCGGCTGTAGCCCCACAGGTACTGCTGCGGCGCCTCGCGGATCAGGTGCTCCATCTCGCGGTTGATCTGCCCCACCGCCATCTCCAGGTCGGCCGCCAGCGGCTCGGCCAGCCCGCGCGGATGCAGCACGAAGCCGCGCCCGCGCGCGAGCCGCTCGCAACGCACCAGCACCACGGCCGCGCCGGTCTGCTGCGCGAGGCGCGCGGCCAGCGTCATGGTGTAGGCCGGCCTGCCGAAGAACGGCGACCAGAGGCCCTGCCCCTCGGGCGGCACCTGGTCGGGCAGCAGACCCACGGCCCGGCCCTGGCGCAGCGCTCGGATCATCTGGCGCACGCCGGCCAGCGTGGTCGGCGCCGTCTCCAGTCCCGGGCGCCGGCGCGAATCCGCCATCAGCCCCGCCAGCCAGGGCTGGCGCGCCGGCCGGAAGAGCACCGTGATCGGCCCGTGCTCCGCAGTGAAGTCGCGCGCCGCCACCTGCGGCGACACCTCGAAGCAGCCGAGGTGCGGCGTCAGGTAGACCACGCCGCGGCCGGCCGCATAGGCCTGGTGCACCACGTCGATCGACGCCCAGGTGCAGCGCACCGGCGCGCCCCACCACAGCCGCGGCAGCTCGGTCACCATGCACCCGGCATGCGCGACCGCGCCACGCACCGCGCCGAAGCGGTAGCCCGCCAGCCGCGCATGGGCGATGAAGCGGCGCCGGTAGGTCGGCGACAGCAGGAAGACGAGCCAGCCGAGGACCGCGCCCACCGCATGGGCGAACCACAGCGGCAGGCGGCAAAACAGTGCCGGCATGAGAGGAGAAGAGGGGATGGCTAGAATGGCGGCTGTCGCCGAGTTATTGGACTACTTGCAGGGCGACGTTAAACACGACTGCTAAAGCGTTCGCCAGCCCCCGGGGGCCCGGCAACGCGCCAGGCCATGCAACCCAAGGAGTTTATTCAAATGGCGAACGACTTTCTCTTCACGTCCGAATCGGTGTCGGAGGGCCACCCGGACAAGGTGGCCGACCAGATCTCGGATGCGATCCTCGATGCCATCTTCGAGCAGGATCCGTACAGCCGCGTCGCCGCCGAAACGCTGACCAACACCGGCCTCGTCGTGCTGGCTGGCGAGATCACCACCAACGCCCACGTCGACTACATCCAGGTCGCGCGCGACACCATCAAGGGCATCGGCTACGACAACAGCGACTACGGCATCGACTACAAGGCCGCCGCCGTGCTTGTGGCCTACGACAAGCAGAGCAACGACATCGCCCAGGGCGTGGACCGCGCCAGCGACGACCACCTGAACACCGGCGCCGGCGACCAGGGCCTGATGTTCGGCTACGCGATCGACGAGACGCCCGAACTCATGCCCGCGCCGATTTACTATGCCCATCGCCTGGTGGAGCGCCAGGCCCAGCTGAGGAAGGACGGCCGCCTGCCCTTCCTGCGCCCCGACGCCAAGAGCCAGGTCACGCTGCGCTACGTGGACGGCCGGCCGCACTCGATCGACACCGTGGTGCTGTCGACACAGCACAGTGCCGACCAGAGCGAGACCGCCACCAAGCTCAAGCCCAGCTTCATCGAGGCGGTGATCGAGGAGATCATCAAGCCGGTGCTGCCCAAGGAGTGGCTGGTGAACACGCGCTACCTGGTCAACCCCACGGGCCGCTTCGTCATCGGCGGGCCGCAGGGCGACGCCGGCCTCACGGGCCGCAAGATCATCGTCGACACCTACGGCGGCGCGGCCCCGCACGGCGGCGGCGCCTTCAGCGGCAAGGACCCGAGCAAGGTCGACCGCTCGGCCGCCTATGCGGCGCGCTACGTGGCCAAGAACATCGTGGCCGCCGGCCTCGCGCGCCAGGCGCAGATCCAGGTCAGCTACGCCATCGGCGTGGCCCGGCCGATCAACGTGACGGTCTACACCGAAGGCACCGGCGTGATCCCCGACGAGAAGATCGCCGCGCTGGTGGCCGAGCACTTCGACCTGCGGCCCAAGGGCATCATCCAGCAGCTCGACCTGCTGCGCCCGATCTACCAGAAGACGGCGGCCTACGGGCACTTCGGCCGCGAGGAGCCGGAATTCACCTGGGAACGGACGGACAAGGCCGCGGCGCTGCGTGCAGCGGCCGGGCTGTAGGCCCCGCATTCGCGCGGCGAATCCTGGGGCTTGGGGGCGGAGTTCATGTCCGCGCAGCGGATGTGAGCGCAGACCTGGCGCGCTGAGGTCATTTGCAAATGCGGCCGGCGAGCAAGCGGGTTCGCATACTGGCTGGGGCGCCCGCGCGGCGATCCCCTCCTCTTCTCATCGCACCCATGAGTGCACTTCCCGTGTCCCCCGCGTCCGACGCCGCCGACGTGCGGCCCGGCAGTCCCAAACTCGCCGCCCTGTTCGCCGCCATCGCCGAAGGCGCCTCGCAGCGCGACGCCGAGCGCGTCCGCCCGTTCGAGGCGGTCGGCCTGCTGCGCCGCGCGCGTTTCGGCGCGCTGCGCCTGCTGGTGGCCGTCGGCGGGGCCGGCGCGTCGCTGCGCCAGCTGATCGCCGCGGTGATCGCCCTGGGCGCCGCCGACCCGAACGTCGCCCACATCCTGCGCAACCACTTCGCCTTCGTCGACCGCTTCGTGCTGCCGCTGACGGCCACGCAGCCCGGCCATCCGTGGGTGCGCGCCGTGGCCGCAGGCGCGATCTTCGGGCTGGCTTCGGGCGAGCTGTCCACCAGCGCCGTCGGCAACGGCGCGCTCGACACGCCGCTCACGCCCAACGGCCAGGGCGGCTGGCGGGTCGAGGGCGTCAAGTACTACAGCACCGGCAGCCTCTAGCCGACTACGTGCTGGTGCGCGCCGGGACGGCCGAGGGCGCCGCTGCCTCCGTCGTCGTGCCGGTCGGCCGCGAAGGCCTGGTGCTGGAGGACGACTGGGACGGGATCGGCCAGCGCGTGACCGGCAGCGGCACCACCCGGCTCCATCAGGTGCGCGTGGCGGCAGACGAGGTCGAGTTCGACACGGCCGGCACGGCCTATGGCCTGCCCTACAGCAGCACGCTGGCCCAGCTGATCGTGACCAGCGTGGTCGCAGGCATCCTGGGCGGCATCGAGCAGGAGGCGGTCGCGCTGGTCCAGCGCCGCGGCGAGCGCAGCTTCAACCATGCCGCGGCCGCGAAGCCGGCCGACGATCCGCTGCTGCAGCAGACCATCGGCCAGATCTCGGCCGCCGCCTTCGCGGCGCAGACGGTCGCCCTGGCCGCGGCCGATGCGCTCGACGCCGACGACGACGCCCGCCAGCCCGGCGCCTTCGACGCCGGGCTGGCGCTGCAGGGCTTGATCGCCACGGCCCAGGCCAAGGTGGTGATCGACGAACTCGTGGTGCGCGCCGGCAGCCAGCTGTTCGACGTGGGCGGCGCCTCGGCCGCCACGCGGCGCTACAACCTCGACCGCCGCTGGCGCAACGCGCGCACCCTGGTGTCGGACAACCCCACGGCCTACAAGGCGCGCGCTCTCGGCCAGTACGCGGTGCACGACACCCCCTTGCCGGCCAGCCGCTTCTTCTGACGCCCGCCCCATCCCGTCGGCGGCATTGACCGGCAGCAAAGGATGGTCTCCGGCGGCTGGCCACAATGGCGCCTTCGCCGATTGCCGTTTCTGCCACCATGCCTGCTTCCCCGTTCGACACCGACACCGACACCGACATCGCCATCGTGGGCGCCGGACCAGCCGGCCTCCTGGCCCTGGCGGCCGCCGCGGCCGACGCCGGCCTGGATGTCACGCTGGTGGAGCGCCAGCCCCGCGCGGCGCTGGCCGCCCCCGCACCCGATGGCCGCGAGATCGCCCTGACCCCCCGAGCGTCGCGCTGCTGCGGCGCCTGGGCTGGTGGGGCCGGCTTGATCCGCACGAGATCGGCCTGCTGCGCGAGGCCCGGGTGCACGACGGCGCCGACCTCGACAGGGGCCTGCGCCTGGACGCCGCGCGCACCGGCCGCGATGCGCTGGGCTGGATCGTGCCCAACCATGCGCTGCGGCGCGCCGGCCTGGCCGCCGCGCTGGCCAGGCCGAACGTGCGGCTGATCGACGCAGCGCCCGCGGTGCAGGCGCAAACGACCGATGCGCTCGCCCGGCTCGATGCCGACCGCGGCGCGCTGCCTAGCCTGCGCGCGAGGCTGCTGGCCGCGGCCGACAGGCGCTTTTCGGCCGTGCGCCGGCAGCTCGGCATCGGCGCCGAGATGGGCGACTTCGGCCGCACGATGATCGTCGCCCGGGTGCACCATCGGCTGCCGCACGGAGCGATCGCGCACGAATGCTTCGGCCACGCCCGCACGCTGGCCATGCTGCCGCTGCCGCCCTCCCCGGACGGCAGCCATGCCAGCTCCGCCGTGCTGACGGTCGACACGCCCGAGGCCGCCGATCTGCTCGGCCTGCCACCGGCCGGCTATGCAGCCTTCATCGCACGGGAATTCCAGCACCAGCTGGGCCCGTTCGCGCTCGCGGGCGAGCGGCACGCCTACCCGCTCGTCGCCACCTGGGCGCACCGCTTCGCGGCCTGCCGGGCGGCGCTGGTGGGCGACGCGGCGGTCGGCATGCATCCGGTCACGGCCCACGGCTTCAACCTGGGGCTGGCCGGGGTGCAAACGCTGGCCGCCCTGCTCGCCCAGGCCCGCCGGCGCGGCCAGGACATCGGCGCCGGCACGCTGCTGGCCGCCTACGACCGCGAGCACCAGCGCGCGAGCCGGCTGATCTACCAGGGCACCAACGCCGTGGTGGGCCTGTTCACCGATGCCCGGCCGCTGCCGCGCCTGCTGCGCCAGGCCGTGCTGCGCGGCGCGGACCGGCTGCCGCCGCTGAAGGCGGCGATCGCCCGGCACCTGACCGGCACTTTGGATACTCCCTGCCTTACCCCTGCCTTGCGCATATCCTGAGCACGCTAGAAATCTATACCCCCGCCGTCGTTTCGCCGCACAATGCGGCGATGAGCAAGGCTTTCACACGCGAGAACGACGCGGCCGGCGATGACGACGATGGCGACATCGGCCTGCCGCCCCTGCCGCCCGGCGGCAGGAACTACATGACGCCGCAGGGCCACGCCCGGCTGCGTGGCGAACTGCTGGCGCTGATCGACGAGGAGCGCCCCAAGGTCGTCGAGGCGGTGCACTGGGCCGCGAAGAACGGCGACCGCTCGGAGAACGGCGACTACCTCTACGGCAAGAAGCGGCTGCGCGAGATCGACCGGCGCATCCGCTTCCTCACCAAGCGGCTGGAGATCGCCGAGGTGACCGACCCGTCGGTCCACGCCGGCAGCGACCAGATCTTCTTCGGCGCGACCGTCACCTACGTGGACGACCTGGGCGAAGAGCGCACCATCACCATCCTCGGCATCGACGAGGCGGACAACCACCAGGGCCAGGTCAGCTGGATCTCGCCGGTGGCGCGCGCGCTGCTCAAGGCGCGCGAGGGCGACGTGGTGAAACTGCCGACGCCGGCCGGCGTGCGCGAGCTGGAGATCCTGGCGGTGCGCTACCCGGCGGCCTGAGCGAGCCCGGATCACTCGGCCGGGCGGATCCTGGCCGCCCGCACCACCTGCGGCGTGCGCCGCAGGTTGCGCAGCGCGGCTTCGAGGTGCTGCTGGTCGCGCACCGCGAGCACGAAGCGCAGGTCGGTCGTGCCCTCGGAACCCTGCTCGCCCATGTCGACGTTGGTGATGTCGGCCTCGGCCCGGGCCAGCTCGGCCGTCACGCGCGCGAGCACGCCCTTGCGGTTGGTCACGGTGATGACCACGCCGGTCTCGAACATGCGCACCGGCTCGTCGGCCCATTCGACCGCGATGAAGCGCTCGCCGTCCTTGTGCTGCAGCCGCCGCGCCACCGCGCAGTCGGCCGTGTGCACGGCCAGGCCCTCGCCGCGGCCCATGTAGCCGACGATGGCGTCGCCGGGAATCGGGCGGCAGCACGAGGCGTACTGGATCGACGCATTCTCGCTGCCGTCGAGCACCACGGCGCCCTGCGTCAGGTGCTCGTGCGAGGTGAAGCGCTCGCGCGAGAGCAGCAGCGCGTCGGGCCGGTGGCCCAGCTCGGTCAGCAGCAGCACCAGGCGCTTGGTCACGATGCTCGCGATGCGCTTGCCCAGGCCGATGTCGGTCAGCAGCTCGGCGCGATTGCGGTTGCCGGTGAAGCGCAGCAGCCGCTCCCACAGCGGCTGGAAGTCGGCGTCGTCCTCGCCCGGCAGCTGCTCGATGCCCTCGGCGCGCAGCGCCTGCACCAGCAGCCGCTCACCGAGGTTCTCCGACTCGTTCTGCGCCATCGTCTTGAGGAAGTGGCGGATCTTCGAGCGCGCCCGGCCGGTGCGCACGAAGCTGAGCCAGGCCGGATTGGGCTCGGCGGTCGGGTCGGCCACCACCTCGACCACGTCGCCGTTGGTCAGCTCGTGGCGCAGCGGCACCGGCTCGCCGTTGATGCGGGCCGACACGGTGCGGTCGCCCACGTTGCTGTGGATCGCGTAGGCGAAGTCGACCACCGTGGCGCCGCGCGGCAGCGCCATGATCTGGCTGCGCGGCGTGAAGACGTAGACCGCATCGGGGAACAGGTCGACCTTGACGTGGTCCCAGAACTCGGCGGCGTCGCGCGTCTCGTTCTGGATGTCGAGCAGCGACTGCAGCCACTGCGTGCCCAGCCGCTCCGAGGCCGAGCTGCCCGCATCCTTGGCCTTGTAGAGCCAGTGGGCGGCCACGCCGGATTCGGCCACCACGTTCATCTCCTCGGTGCGCATCTGGAACTCGATGTTCACGCCCGAGGGGCCGACCAGCGTCGTGTGCAGCGACTGGTAGCCGTTGAGCTTGGCGATCGCGATGTGGTCCTTGAACTTGCCGGGCACCGGCTTGTACATCTGGTGCAGGATGCCGAGCGCGGTGTAGCACTCGGTCACCGTCGGCACGATCACGCGGAAGCCGTAGATATCGGTCACCTGGGCGAAGCTCAGGTGCTTGTCCTCCATCTTCTGGTAGATGGCGAACAGGGTCTTCTCGCGGCCCGCGAGCCGGGCCTTGAGGCCGGCGGCCGTCAGCGCCGCGTCGACGTCGGCCTGCACCTTCTGCACCAGGTCGCGGCGGCGGTTGCGCGCCTTGGCCACGGCCTTCGACAGCGTGGCGTAGCGCCAGGGATGCAGGTGGTGGAACGACAGGTCCTGCAGCTCGCGGTAGGCTTCGTTCAGGCCCAGGCGGTGGGCGATCGGCGCGTAGATGTCGAGTGTCTCGCGCGAGATGCGGCCCCACTTGCTGCGCGGCATGTCGCCCATGGTGCGCATGTTGTGGATGCGGTCGGCCAGCTTGATGAGGATGACGCGCACATCGCGCGCCATGGCCAGCAGCATCTTGCGGAACGACTCGGCCTGGCTTTCCTCGCGGGTGTTGAACTGGAGCTTGTCGAGCTTGGTCAGGCCGTCGACCAGCTCGGCCACCGGCGCGCCGAAGCGGTCGATCAGGTCGGGCTTGGTGACGCCGCAGTCCTCCATCGCATCGTGCAGCAGCGCGGCCATCAGCGCCTGGGTATCGAGCTTCCATTCCGCGCACTGCGCGGCCACGGCGATGGGATGGGTGATGTAGGGCTCGCCGCTGTTGCGCAGCTGGCCGAGGTGGGCCTCGTCGGCGAAGCGGTAGGCCTGGCGCACCTGCTCGACGCCGGCGGCGCCCAGGTAGTCCAGGCGGGCCGTCAGCGCCGCGAAGCTGGCGGCTGCGGCATTGGCGGCAGCCGCCGCCGCGCTGGCCGCAGCCGCGGCCCCGGCCGTGCCGCCCGTCGCGGGCACGCCCTGGCCGGGCGCCGCCGCCTGCGGCGGCGCAGGTTGTTTCAGCACCACGTTCATGCCTTACTTTACCGTCTATGCACCAGCAGCAGGCAACCGCCAACGAAAAAGGCACCGCGATGCGGTGCCTTTGGCAGTGAAAGCCGGCCGATCAGCCCGGAACCTTCTTGAGCATCTCCAGACCGACCTTGCCTTCGGCGATTTCGCGCAGCGCGGTCACGCCGGGCTTGTTCTTGCTTTCGATGCGGGGCGCATGGCCCTGGCTCAGCATGCGTGCGCGGTAGGTGGCGGCCAGGACCAGCTGGAAGCGGTTGGGGATGTTCACCAGGCAGTCTTCGACGGTAATGCGGGCCATGAGGGGATTTCTCCGAAAAAGAGTCCGATGAAGAGGATCAGGCGATGTGCAGGGAGCGGAAGGTGTCGGCGCGGGCCCGGCGCTGGGCCGCATACCTGAGCCGCTGTGCGTGGACGATGGCTTTCAGGTCGAAAAGCGCGCGATCGAACAACTCGTTGATTATAACGAAGTCGAATTTGCTGGCCTGGGCCAGCTCGACCTCGGCATTGCGCAGGCGCAGCTCGATCACGTCGGCCGCATCCTCGCCGCGGCGCTCCAGACGCGAGCGCAGTTCTTCCCAGCTCGGCGGCAGGATGAAGATCAGCACGGCGTTGGAGAAATACTCGCGGATCTGCAGGGCGCCCTGGTAGTCGATTTCCAGAATCACGTCGGCGCCCTGGGCGATGCGCTCCTCGATGGCGCGGCGCGAGGTGCCGTAGCGGCGGCCGTGCACATGGGCCCATTCGACGAAGGCGCGGGCCTCGACCATCGCGTCGAACTCGGATTCGGACGCGAAAAAATATTCGCGCCCGTGCTTTTCCTGCCCGCGCGACGGCCGGGTGGTGTGCGACACCGACAGCCGCACGTGCGAGTCGACCTCCAGCAGCGCCTTCACAAGGCTGGACTTGCCGGCACCACTCGGTGCAGCGACGACGAAGAGGTTTCCGGGATAGTCCATGGAGGAGCGCGGCAATGGAAGGCCCGCTATTTTGCACCGCCCACGATGCCCGCCTCCGCACGGCCTGGGCCGGCGGACGCCGCGCAGGGGCCATCCCGCCGCGCTGGCGTCGCCTCCCTTGAGGGGCAGGCGCGCAGCACCTCGGGGGGTGGGAGAATCACTCAGCGCTGTTGACGATGCCCAGCTTCTTGAGCCCCTCGCGCTGCGCGCCCGCGAGCGCGGTGGCGACGTACTTGTAGTGGGCGTCGCGCTCGGGCTTGATGTGCAGCTCGGGCACCTCGGCGCGGACGGCGATCGCGTGCAGGCGGCTTTGCAGTTCGCCGGCATTGGCGACCGGCTCGCCGTTCCAGATATAGCTGCCGTTGGCCTGCACCTGCAGCTGTACCACCTCGGGCGGCTTCTGGGGCGGGTTCGGCGAGGGCGTCGGCAGATTGAGGTTCACGCTGTGCAGCTGGATCGGGATGGTGATGATCAGCATGATCAGCAGCACCAGCATCACGTCGATCAGCGGCGTGGTGTTGATGTCCACCAGGACCTGGGGGTCGGATGGGGCGGCGGCGGAAGGCAGGGGCATGGCGCGAGTCTCTGGTAGTCCCGCCGCTCAGGAACGCGGCGGCGGCTCGGTGATGAAGCCGACCTTCTGGATGCCCGCACGCTGGCTCGCCTTGACCAGGCGGGCGACGTAGTGGTAAGGCGTGTCCTGGTCGCCGCGGATCTGGATCTCGGGCTGCGGCACCTTGACCGAGACGGTCTTGAGCCGCTCCACGAGCGCGTCCTCGTCGGCCACCTTGGTCGTGTTCCAGTAGAGGTTGCCGTCGCGGTCCACGCCGAGGCTGACCGTGTCGGGCTTGCTCTCGCGCGGCACCGCGGTCTCGCTGGGCAGCGCCACGGTGATCGCCTGCGTGGCCACCGGGATCGTGATCAGGAAGATGATCAGCAGCACCAGCATCACGTCGACCAGCGGCGTGGTGTTGATGGCCGAGACCACGTCGTCGTCTGCGCCCTCGGCGCCTACCTGCATGCCCATGGCGGGATGCCTCCTGGTTCAGTGCGCGGGCACCGGCGTGGCCAGCAGCGCCGAATGCAGGCTGGAGCCGAAGTTGCGGATGTCGTCGAGCGCCACCTTGTTGCGGCGGACCAGCCAGTTGTAGCCGAGCACCGCCGGCACGGCCACGGCGAGGCCGATGGCCGTCATGATCAGCGCCTCGCCGACCGGGCCGGCGACCTTGTCGATCGACGCCTGGCCCGACAGGCCGATGGCGGTCAGCGCATGGTAGATGCCCCAGACGGTGCCGAACAGGCCGACGAACGGCGCGGTCGAGCCCACGGTCGCGAGGAACGCGAGGCCGCCCTGCAGGCGGTTCTGCACCACGTCGATCGGCTGCTGGATCGACAGCGCGAGCCAGTCGTTGAAGGTGATGTGACGGCCGACGGCGGAGTGCTTGCCGACCGAGCCCAGGCCGGTCTCGGCGATGTAGCGGAACGGGCTCTTGTCCTTGAGCCGGGCGATGTGCTGCGCGTCGACCCGCTCGGCCTTCCAGAGCTGGGTGCTCTCGCGGGCGAAGCGCTTGATGCGCGCCTGCTCCAGCAGCTTGCCGAGGATGATGTACCAGCTGCCCAGCGACATGACCGCCAGGATCAGCAGCGTGCCCTTGGCCACGACGTCGCTGCCGTCCCACAGGGCCTGGATGCCGTAGGGGTTGCCGGTGGTGTGGGTGGTCGTGGCGGCGGCTGCCGCGGCGACCGCGGGCTGGGCCTCCTGGGCGAGCGCCGCGGCGCCGGCGAACAGCAGGGCCAGGGCGATGGCGGCCGGACGCGCGCCGGCGCGCAGGCGGAAGGTAGCGGACATGTGAGGTGACTCCGTGGATTGAGAGGTCGAAAAAGGCAGGAACGAGGAAGGAAGCAACGGAAAGGGGCGAAAAGCGGCGCGGCGGCGCCGCGCTAGTTCATCTGGAAGCTGTAGGAGACCTGCACGCGCACCGGCCGTCCCTGGCTTTCGCAGCGGAACTTGCGCGTGACCTCGATGGCCGCGTTCGCAAGGATGCTGTTGGCCTGGTTGACCACGCGCACGTTCTCGATCGCGCCGCCGGCCGACACGAGGAACTCCACCAGCACGTCGCCGGTGATGTTGCGGCGCTGGGCGGCGGCGGGATAGCTGGTGTTGGCGCGCACCTGGGCCGAGTTGGGGCAGACGATGCCGGCCTGCGCGATGGCCGGCGCCGGCGGCGGTGCGGGCGGAGCCGGCGGCGCGGGCGGCTCCGGCGGCGGTGCGGGCGGCGGGGGCACCGGCGTGGCGACGACGCTTTCGACCGGCGGCGCGGCCACCTTCACCTCCGGCGGCGGCGCGTAGACCGGCGGCGGCGGCGTGGGCGCGCGCTGGCGCACGATCTGCTTGGGCGGCGGAGGCGGCGGGGGCGGCGGCGGGGGCGGCTTGACCTCGTCGATGATCGTGGTCTCGACCGGGTTGAGCACGGTCTTGATCGCGTCGCGCGCGAGGCCGGTCGTCAACAGGTAGGCGGCCCCGATGTGCAGCCCGACGATGGCGGCGAGGCCCGCAGCCTTGCGGGCAGGGTTCGGTGGTTGGGCGTAGCTCATGAATGGAGTTCGATGCCGGAGCCCGCAGGCTCCGGACACAGGGCCGCACGGGCCCGGTCAAACGGCACACCGGGCGCACTCAACGGAAATCAAACGCAGGCCGGCAAACGGGGAGCGATCGTATTTTTGTGCCCGCCGTCGCGCAAATAAGACGTTTGGATAAGGTAGTGACGAAACCGACGAAGCCGTTTCCAGCACGGGATCAGCACAGGTCCAGCACACTGCGGTTAATCCGTATAGGCCGCCCGCGGGCGGCTGGCCTAGCATCGCAGGGCCCGCGGGCGGGCCAGCGCGCCCGTCCTCCGCCACAACGAAGACAACACTCCAGCCGCTTGCCCATGCCTTTGCCCGCCGAGCCCGGCGCCGCGCCGGACGCCTCCGCGACCGCGCAGACCGACGACGAGAACACCCGCGTCCCCCTGAAGATCGAAGACTGGCTGACCGTGCTCATCATGGCGGCGCTGGCGTTGATCACCTTCGCCAACGTGCTGGTGCGCTATTTCACCAACACCTCGTTCGCCTGGACCGAGGAGATCTCGGTCTTCCTCATGATCGTGCTGGCGCTGGTGGCCGGCTCGGCCGCGGTGGCGCGCGACCGCCACATCCGCATCGAATACTTCGCCGAGCGCGGCAGCCCGCGGCGCCGCCGTGCGCTGGCCCGCTTCGGCGCGCTGACGGTCGCGCTGCTGTTCGCTCTGGTGGCCGTGCTCAGCGTGCGCGTGGTGTGGGACGACTTCCGCTTCGAGGAGACCTCGCCGGGCATCGGCGTGCCGCAGTGGTGGTATTCGGTCTGGCTGCCGATCGTGTCGCTGGCGATCGCGCTGCGCGCGCTGGGGCTGTTCGTGCGGCGCGGCCGGACCGGCGCGGCGCCATGATCGCCGCGCTGCTCTTCACCGCGTTCGTGCTCATGATGCTGCTGGGCGTGCCGATCGGCGCGGCCCTGGGCCTGGCCGGCGCGGCCGCGATCGCGCTGGCCAACCTCGACACCCAGTGGTTCGGTCTGCTGGCCGTGCCGCAGAACTTCTATGCGGGCCTGGGCAAGTACCCGCTGCTGGCGATACCGATGTTCGTGCTGGTCGGCTCGATCTTCGACCGCTCGGGCGTGGCGCTGCGGCTGGTGAACTTCGCGGTCGCCATCGTCGGGCGCGGCCCGGGCATGCTGCCGCTGGTGGCGATCGCGGTGGCGATGTTCCTCGGCGGCATCTCGGGCTCGGGCCCGGCCAACGCGGCGGCCGTGGGCGGCGTGATGATCGCGGCGATGTCGCGTGCGGGCTACCCGGCGAGCTTCTCGGCCAGCGTCGTGGGCGCCGCGGCGGCCACCGACATCCTGATCCCGCCGTCGGTCGCGTTCATCGTCTATTCGGTGCTGGTGCCGGGCGCCTCGGTGCCGGCGCTGTTCGCGGCCGGCATGATCCCGGGCGTGCTGGCCGGGCTTGCGCTAATAGTCCCGGCGGTATGGCTGGCTCGCCGGCATGGCATGGGCGCTGCAGAGGCATACCTCCCCCGTCCTGCGTTCTGGAAGAGCCTGCGCGAGGCGGTCTGGGGGCTGGCCGCGCCGGTGCTGATCCTGGGCGGCATGCGCGCCGGCTGGTTCACCCCGACCGAGGCGGCGGTGGTCGCGGTGTTCTACGGGCTCTTCGTCGGCATGGCGGTCCACCGGACCATCGGGCTGCGCGACCTGTTTCCGATCCTGCGCGAGTCGGGCGAGCTGTCGGCCGTGATCCTGCTGGTGGTCTCGCTCGCGGGCATCTTCGCCTACTCGCTTTCGACGCTCGGCGTGATCGACCCGATCACGCATGCCATCGTGAACTCCGGCCTCGGCGAATACGGCGTGCTGGCGCTCTTGATCCTGATGCTGATCACCGTCGGCATGTTCCTCGACGGGGTGTCGATCTTCCTGATCTTCGTGCCGCTCCTGTGGCCGATCGTGCAGCACTACCACTGGGATCCGGTGTGGTTCGGCGTGATCCTCACGCTCAAGGTGGCGCTGGGCCAGTTCACGCCGCCGCTGGCGGTCAACCTGATGGTGTCGTGCCGCATCGCCGGCGTGCGCATGGAGGAGACCGTGCGCTGGGTCGGCTGGATGCTGTTGGCGATGTTCCTCGTGATGGTCGCGGTGATCGCCTGGCCGCAGCTCGCGCTGTGGCTGCCCGCACGCCTCGGCTACTGAATTCCCGTTTTTCACACCCAGGAGACGTCCCATGAACTTCCGCCGCTCCCTCCTCGCGCTGGCCGCCGCCGCGACCACGCTGGCCGCACTCGCGCCCGCAGCCCAGGCGCAGCAGCAGCACTACAAGGCCGAGTACAAGCTGTCGCTGGTGCTGGGCACCGCCTTCCCGTGGGGCAAGGGCGGCGAGATCTGGGCCAACCTCGTGCGCGAGCGCACCCAGGGCCGCATCAACATCAAGCTCTACCCGGGCACCTCGCTGGTGCAGGGCGACCAGACGCGCGAATTCACCGCGCTGCGCCAGGGCGTGATCGACCTGGCCGTGGGCTCGACCATCAACTGGTCGCCGCAGATCAAGCAGCTGAACCTGTTTTCGCTGCCCTTCCTCACGCCCGACTTCGCCGCCATCGACGCGCTCACGCAGGGCGAGCCCGGCAGGATCATCTTCCAGGCCATCGACCGGGCCGGCGTGGTGCCGCTGGCCTGGGGCGAGAACGGCTACCGCGAGATCAGCAACTCCAAGCACGCGATCAAGTCGCCGGCCGATCTGAAGGGCCTGAAGATCTGCGTGGTCGGCTCGCCGCTGTTCCTCGAAACCTTCACCGCGCTCGGCGCCAACCCGACGCAGATGAGCTGGGCCGACGCCCAGCCGGCGCTGGCCAGCGGCGCGGTCGACGGCCAGGAGAACCCGCTGGCGGTCTACCAGGCCGCCAGGCTGCACACCGTCGGCCAGAAGCACCTGACGCTCTGGGGCTACGTGGCCGATCCGCTGATCTTCGTGGTCAACAAGGACGTCTGGAACAGCTGGACGCCGGCCGACCGCGAGATCGTCCGCCAGGCCGCGATCGATGCCGGCAAGGAAGAGATCGGCATCGCGCGCAAGGGCCTGGTGGAGGCCGACAAGCCGCTGCTCAAGGAGCTGGCCGGCAACGGCGTGACGGTGACCGAGCTGTCGCCCGCCGAGCGCGAGGCCTTCGTGAAGGCCACGCGCCCGGTCTACGACAAGTGGAAGTCCACCGTGGGCAGCGACCTGGTGAACGCGGCCGAGAAGGCCATCGCCGGCCGCGCGAAGTAGGCGGCCGGTTCAGGCGAGGTAGTCGCCGCTGGCCTCGGGCTGGAACGCGATCGCGGTGATGCGCAGCGCCGCGTCGCGGCCTTCGGGCGCGGTCCAGCGGGCCAGCGTGCCGACGCGCCGGCCGAGCAGCGCGGTGCCGGCCGGCGACAGCACCGACAGCCGCCCGGCCGCCGCGTCGGCGTCCTGCGGATAGCACAACGTGATCCGACGTTCGCTGCCGTCGTCGGCGGCGGCGCGCAGCTGCGTGTTCATCGTCACCACGTCGGCCGGCACGGCCTGCGGCGCGACGAGGTCGGCCGCGTCCACCGCCTCCGCAAGGTCTTCGGCGTCGCGCTCGCGCGCGAGGCGCAGGATGCGGGCATGGTCGAGTTTGGTGACGATGCGCTCGGCGGCCGGCGCGCTGGAAGGGGTCTGCATGGCGTGATCTCCTGAAAAAGCAAGAAAAAGGCGGACGGCGCCCGGCCGGCCGGCGCGCCCCGGGGGCGGAAGGGGCCCGGCGGATCGGGAGGCGCAGTTCAGTGCGTGGAGGCAGGGGAGGATCGCCGGGCCGGAACAGGTGCGGCCGCAAGGGCCGCCCGGCGGGCGTGCGCGGCCGCCGCCCGCGCCGTCCGGGGGGACGGCGCCGTCGTCGCAGGGGCGGCCAGGCATCGGTGCTGCATCGGCCCATGGTAGCGGGGCGCGGCGCCCGCGGGAACGAATGCCCCACGGCCGCTGGTGGTCACTTCGCGGGGGCCCTTGAAATCGTGCAGAGCCTCCCTATTTCGCTTTCCGGATGCGCTGGGGACAGCCACGAAGACGCCTCCGGCGCTCCGTTCAACCGAATGGAGGTTTTCGCCATGTACCGATCTTTCTTCCCGCACGACGTGTTCGCCGAGGTGGATCGCCTGCAGCGCGAGATGCAGCAGGCCTTCGAACTGTCGCCCACCATCCGCGGCCTCGCCCGCGCCGGCTTTCCGGCGCTCAACGTGGGCCGCACGCCCGACGCCATCGAGATCTTCGCCTTCGCGCCCGGCGTGGCGCCCGAGTCGATCGAGGTGAACCTGGAGCGCGGCCTGCTGACCATCGCAGGCGAGCGCAGGAGCGCGCTGCCCGAGGGTGCCTCGGCCGACGCCGCGGTCCACATCCACGAGCGCTTCGAAGGCAAGTTCCGCCGCGCCGTCTCGCTGCCCGAGGATGCCGACCCGCAGGCCGTCGACGCGAAGCTGCGCGACGGCATCCTGCGCATCACCGTCGGCCGCCGGGCGTCGGCCAAGCCGCGCCGCATCAGCGTCCAGTGAACCGCCACTTTTTTCCCCTTCACCGTTTTCGCACAAGGAGACCTGCCATGGCCCAAGACGTCCAGGCTTCCGTGCCCGCCACTGCGCGGGGCGAAGGAGCCGCCACCGCCACCGATTCCCCGCGCGCCGCGCGCTATGACGACGCCGCGCTCACGCCGCCGGTCGACGTGATCGAGGATGCAGGCGGCATCACGCTCTATGCCGACCTGCCGGGCGTGAGCCGCGACAAGCTCGACCTCCAGGTCAAGTCCGACACGCTGACGATCGAGGCCGAATCCGGCCTGGAGGTGCCGGCCGGGCTCAGCTCGCACCATGCCGAGGTCGGCCTCGCGCGCTTCCGCCGCGTGTTCACGCTGAGCAAGGAACTCGACACCGAGAAGGTCACGGCCGAGCTGTCGCAGGGCGTGCTGAAGCTGCACATCCCGAAGGCCGCGCATGCCCAGCCGCGGCGCATCGGGGTGCAGGCCGGCTGACGCTCGGATACACCCCCTGGCAGACGCCTGTAGCGCACTGAAATAGTGCGCTACAGGCCTATACCCTACCCGTCCTTGTTTCCGCTCCTGCGGAGGAACCCTTGGTCACCAATATCGCCCCTTTGAAGATCGCCCAGATCGCGCCGCTCTACGAAGCCGTGCCGCCGCGGCTCTACGGCGGCACCGAGCGCGTGGTCGCCCACCTCACGAACGCCCTCGTGGACCAGGGCCACGCGGTCACGCTGTTCGCCTCAGCCGACGCCGACACGCGCGCCGCGCTCGTGCCGGTGCGCGCGCAGGCGCTGCGGCTCGACCCGGCGCCGCTGAAGTCCGACCTCGCCGCCCACCTCGCGCTGCTCGACGCGGTGCGCGAGCGCGCCGGCGAATTCGACGTGCTGCACTTCCACACCGACCTGCTGCACTTCCCGTTCTTCGAGGACATCGCCCAGCGCACGCTGACCACCCTGCACGGCCGCCTCGACCTCGCCGACCTGCCGCTGGCCTACCGGCGCTGGCACCGCTTCCCGCTGGTGTCGATCTCGCAGAGCCAGCGCGCGCCACTGCCTTTTGCCAACTGGCAGGCCACCGTGCCGCACGGGCTCGACGACGCGCCCTACCGCTTCGAGCCGAACCCGTCGGGCGGCTACCTCGCCTTCCTCGGCCGCATCTCGCCCGAGAAGCGGCCCGACCGCGCGATCGCCATCGCCCGGCGCGCCGGCCTGCCGCTGCGCATCGCGGCCAAGGTCGATGCGGCCGACGCCGACTACTTCGAGCGCACCATCCGCCCGCTGCTGGCCGATCCGCTCGTGGAGTTCGTCGGCGAGATCGGCGACGCCGACAAGGCCGCCTTCCTCGGGCAGGCGCGGGCGCTGCTGTTCCCGATCGACTGGCCCGAGCCGTTCGGCCTCGTGATGATCGAAGCCATGGCCTGCGGCACGCCGGTCATCGGCTGGCGCTGCGGCTCGGTGCCCGAGGTCATCGAGCACGGCGTGAGCGGCCTCATCGTCGAAAGCGAGGACGAGGCGGCCGCGGCCGTCCATGCCGTGGCGCGGCTCGACCGGCGCGCGGTGCGCGCGGCGTTCGACCGCCGCTTCAGCGCGCAGGCCATGGCCTCGGCCTACGTGGCGCAGTACCGCCGGCTGATCGGGCAGGACGGCGACGGCCGCACGCACACGGCGCGCCGCGCCGCCTGAGCCCGGCAGCGCCATGGCGACGACCGACGCAACGACCCCGCCCGAGCTGCCGGCCGGCGCCGCGCCCGAGCGCGCGGTGCAGAGCAGCTTCGTGCTCAAGGACGGCGACACCTACCTCGTGATGGACGCGCACGGCGACGTGACCGGCGCGGCCGACGGCCTGTTCCGCGAGGACACGCGCGTGCTCAGCGCCTTCGGCCTGCGCGTGGACGGCGCGCGGCCGTCGCTGCTGTCGAGCGCGGTGAGCCACGACAACGTGGTCTTCACCGCCGACCTCACGAACCAGCCGCTGCCGGTGCTCGGCAGCGATGCGACGCCGCACGGCGTGATCCACATCGAGCGCAAGCGCTTCCTCTGGGAGGCGCGGCTGTTCGAGCGCATCCGGCTCGCCAACTACGGCGACCGGCCGGCGCGCGTGCCGCTGGCGCTGCGCTTCGATGCCGACTTCCGCGACATGTTCGAGGTGCGCGGCCAGCGGCGCAGCCGCCGCGGCACCGCCGCCGCGCCGCGCGTGCACGAACGCACCGTGGAGCTGGCCTACCGCGGCCTCGACGGCGTGGAGCGCCGCAGCTGCATCGCGCTGTCGCAGGCGCCGCAGCGGCTCGATGCGCACGAGGCCCGGTTCGAGGTGGAGCTGCCGGCGCGCGGCCACTGGCTGCTCTACGTGGAAGTCGGCCCCGACGCGGCCGGAGCCGCCGCCATGGGCGCCGAACGCTTCCGCGCCGCCGCCGCGCGGGCGCGGCGCGGCATGCGCGCCAAGCGCCGGCGCGGGGCGCGGCTCGCGGCCTCGGGCCGGCTGTTCCAGGGCTGGCTCGACCGCTCGCGCGCCGATCTCGCGCTGCTGACCACCGACCTGCCGACCGGGCCGTACCCATATGCCGGCATCCCGTGGTTCTCCACGCCGTTCGGCCGCGACGCGATCGTGACGGCGCTGCAGGTGCTCTGGCTCGACCCGGGCCTCGCGCGCGGCGTGCTGTCGTTCCTCGCGGCGCGGCAGGCGCAGGAGACGTCGAGCTTCCGCGACGCCGAGCCCGGCAAGATCATGCACGAGACGCGCAAGGGCGAGATGGCCGCCGTGGACGAGCTGCCGTTCGGCCAGTACTACGGCGGCGTGGACACGACGCCGCTGTTCGTGCTGCTGGCCGGCGCCTATGCGCGGCGCACCGGCGACCGCGCCACGGTCGACGCGCTCTGGCCCGCGCTGGAAGCGGCCGCGTCCTGGCTGGTGCGCAGCATGGAGCGCCACCCGGCGGGCCTGCTGGCCTACCAGCGCGGCGAGGCCAGCGGCCTGGCCAACCAGGGCTGGAAGGACAGCCACGATGCCATCTTCCATGCCGACGGCCGCACGCCCGAGGGGCCGATCGCGCTGGTGGAGGTGCAGGGCTACGCCTGGCGCGCGCTGCGCGCGATGGCCGATCTCGCCCGCTGGCGCGGCGAGGCCGACGCCGCGGCCGTGTGGGGCGCCGCCGCCGAGCGGCTGCGCACGGCGGTGGAGCGGCTGTTCTGGCTCGACGCGCTGCAGTTCTACGCGCTCGCAGTCGATGGCGCGGGCCAGCCCTGCCGCGTGCGCGCGTCCAACGCCGGCCACCTGCTCTACAGCGGCCTGCCCGCGCCCGAGCGCGCCCGCGCGGTGGCGCGGCAGCTGGCCGGGCGCGCGTTCCAGTCGGGCTGGGGCATCCGCACGCTGCCGTCGGAGGCCGCGCGCTTCAACCCGATGAGCTACCACAACGGATCGGTCTGGCCGCACGACGTGGCGCTCTGCGGCGCGGGCCTGGCGCGCTACGGCGAGCGCGACGGCGTGGTGCAGCTGCTGGGCCACCTGTTCGAGGCCGCGGTGCACTTCGGCATGCGGCTGCCCGAGCTGTTCTGCGGCTTCACGCGCCAGCCCGGCGAGCCGCCGATCGCCTACCCGGTGGCCTGCCTGCCGCAGGCCTGGGCCGCGGGCGCGCCGTTCATGCTGCTGCAGTCCTGCCTGGGCCTGCGGGTGGACGGCGTGCGCGGCACGGTGCACATCGTGCGGCCCGCGCTGCCGCAGGGCATCGACCGGCTCGACGTGGAGGGCCTGCAGGTCGGCGCGCGGCGCATCGGGCTGCAGTTCCGGCGCGTGGGACGGCAGGTCGTCGTCGGCTGCCGCCAGCCCGAGGACGACGGGCCGCCGGTGGAGGTCAGCGTGCGGCTGTGAACCCGTCAGATGCGGTGGTGCACGCGGTCCGCGCTGCCGCCGCCGTGCAGCCGCGCGAGCAGCGCCGGCGCGATCTGAATGAGCGGCCGCACCTCGTCGGCCGCGCCCTGCGCGATCGCCTCGCGCGGCATGCCGAAGACGACGCAGCTGGCCTCGTCCTGCACGTAGTTGTAGCTGCCGGCATCCTTCATCTCGCGCATCGCGCGCGCGCCGTCGGCGCCCATGCCGGTGAGCATCACGCCGTAGGCGTTGCGGCCGACGACGGCGGCGATCGAGCGGAACAGCACCTCGACCGACGGCTTGTGACGGTTGACCGGCTCGGTGTCCTCCACCACGGCGACGTAGTTGGCGCCGCTGCGGTCGATGCGGAACTGCCGCCCGCCCGGCGCGATGTAGGCATGGCCCGGCAGGATGCGCTCGCCGTGCACCGCCTCCTTGACGGTGATGCGGCACAGGCCGTCGAGCCGCGCGGCAAAGCTCGTGGTGAAGCCCGGCGGCATGTGCTGGGTGATGACCACGCCCGGCGCGTCGGCCGGCAGCTGCACCAGGATCTCCCGGATGGCTTCGGTGCCGCCGGTGGAGGCGCCGACGGCGATCAGCTTCTCGGTCGAGACACGGCCGAGAGCTACAGGAGTATGGGCTGCTGGCCCGCGTACTGCACCCGATGCAGGTGGTAACTGGGAGGAGTGTCGGCTCACGTGCGCCTGCGCGGCGACGCAGATCTTGTCGACGATCTCGCCGCCGAGCTCGGCCAGGCCGCTGGCCACGCCGACGCGCGGCTTGGCGACGAAATCGACGGCCCCCAGTTCGAGCGCGCGCAGCGTGACCTCGGCGCCGCGCTCGGTCAGCGTGGAGACCATGACGACCGGCATCGGCCGCAGCCGCATGAGCCGGCCGAGGAAGTCGAGCCCGTCCATGCGCGGCATCTCGACGTCGAGCGTGATCACGTCGGGGTTCTTCTCGCGGATCATCTCGCGGGCCACGAGCGGGTCGTTGGCCGTGCCGATGCATTCCATGTCGCGCTGGCGGTTGATGATCTCGGCCAGCAGGCTGCGCACGAGCGCCGAATCGTCGACGACGATGACACGAATCTTCTTCATCTAGAACAAATCCACCGAGCCGCCGGCCGTGCTCTGCGCCACGGCGGCCGCGTTGCCGCGCACCTCCTGCGCGACCAGGGCTTCGGGATGGGTGTGGGCCAGGCGCTTGACCATGGCCTTGCCGCTCGCGGGAAAGTAGCAGACCTTGCGCGGATAGATGTCGAGCACGTCCTCCGAGACGATCGGGATGTGCTCGGTGCGCAGGTAGTCGCGCACGAAGCGGGTGTTGCGCTCGCCGACGTTCATCGTCGTGAAGTTGTGCATGACCTGCCCGCCGCCGAAGATCTTGGCCTGCAGGCTCTCGCGCCGCGCGCCCTGCTTCTGCAGCATGGCCGGTCTCGCGCAGGCGGCGCGAGAGCCGGCTGTAGACCATCGCATGCTTGCCGTCGTGCAGGTGGATGCCGGCGCGCCGGTAGATCAGGCCCTGCACGCGGGTGAAGTCGGCCGGGGTCCAGGCGAACTCGCGCGCCCCAGCGGGCTCGGCGGGGCCGGCCGCAGGCAGGGCTGCCGCGCTCCGGCTGGTGGCGACCGTCGTCATGGCCCCGGGACGGGTCAGACCAGCCCCATGTCCACGCCGGACATCAGCGCCTCGATGTCCAGCAGGATCAGCATGCGCTCGCCGATGGTGCCCAGGCCGACGATGCTGCCGTTGTCGATCACGCTCTCGACCTCGGGCGCGGCCTTGATCTGGTCGGCCGCGAGTTCCATCACGTCGCTGACCGAATCCACCACGATGCCGACCACGCGGTTGCGCAGGTTGAGGATGATGACGACGGTGAAGCTGTTGTACTCGGCCTGCGCGCAGTTGAACTTCAGCCGCATGTCCACGATCGGCACGATGGTGCCGCGCAGGTTGACCACGCCCTTGATGAACGGCGGCGCGTTGGCGATGCGCGTGGGCGGCTCGTAGCCGCGGATCTCCTGCACCTTGAGGATGTCGATGCCGTACTCCTCCTGGTCGAGGCGGAAGGTCAGGTATTCGCGCGCCGCGGCGGTCGCGGCCTCGGTCGAGGCATCGGCGGTTTTTTCGAGCACGGCCATGTCGGCACTCCTGGATTTCTTGTGTCGTTCGTTCAATGCCGCGAGCGGCGGACCAATGCGCTGGTATCGAGGATCAGCGCCACCCGGCCGTCGCCGAGGATGGTGGCGCCCGAGACGTTGGACACCTTCTTGTAGTTCGATTCGAGGTTCTTCACCACGACCTGCTGCTGGCCGAGCAGTTCGTCGACCAGCAGCGCCACGCGGCTGCCGTCGGACTCGACCACGACCATGATGTTGTTGGCCGACTCGCCGGCGTCGGGCCGCGGCACCTGGAACACGCGCTCCAGCTCCACGACCGGCATGTATTCGTCGCGCACCTTCACGAGCTGCGAGCCCTGGGCCACGGTGCTGACCGCGCTGCCGCCGACCTGGAACGACTCGACGACCGAGGACAGCGGCAGGATGTAGACCTCGTCGGCCACGCCGACCGACATGCCGTCCATGATCGCGAGCGTGAGCGGCAGGCGCACCGACACCTTCATGCCGTAGCCTTCGGACGAGTCGATCTCCACCGTGCCGCCGAGCGCGGTGATGTTCTTCTTGACCACGTCCATGCCGACGCCGCGGCCGGAGACGTCGGTCACGACCTCGGCGGTGGAGAAGCCCGGCGCGAAGATGAGCTGCCAGACGTCGGCGTCGCTCATCTGGTCGGACACGTCCAGGCCGCGCTCGCGCGCCTTGCCGAGGATCCTGTCGCGCGACATGCCGCGGCCGTCGTCGCGCACCTCGATGACGATGGAGCCGCCCTGGTGCGCGGCCGACAGCGTGATCGTGCCGTGCTCGGGCTTGCCCGCGGCGAGGCGGTCGGCCGGCAGCTCGATGCCGTGGTCGCAGCTGTTGCGCACCAGGTGGGTCAGCGGGTCGGTGATCTTCTCGACCAGGCCCTTGTCGAGTTCGGTCGCCTCGCCGTGGGTGACGAGCTCGACCTTCTTGCCGAGCTTGCCGGCCAGGTCGCGCAGCATGCGCGGAAAGCGGCTGAACACGACCGACATCGGGATCATGCGGATCGACATGACCGATTCCTGCAGGTCGCGGGTGTTGCGGTCGAGGTCGGCCAGGCCGGCCAGCAGCTGCTGGTTGGCTGCGGCGTCCAGACCCTGGCTGGTCTGCGCCAGCATGGCCTGGGTGATGACCAGTTCGCCCACGAGGTTGATGAGCTGGTCGACCTTGCTGACGGCCACGCGGATGGTGGTGGCTTCGAGGTGCGCCTGGCTGCCGCCGCCGGGCTTGGGCTCGGCCGGCGCACGGACCGGCGCCGGGCGCGTCGCCTCGGCCGGGGCGGGCGCGGCTGCGGCCGGCGCGCCGGGCGCGTCGCCGAAGAAGCCGAAGCCCGCGTCCGCGGCAGGCGCCGCTTCGGCGGCGGCCGCCGCGGCCGCGCCGCGCGGGGCGATCGCCACCTGCTCCTTCGACACGTGGAAGGCGAACAGGTCGAGCAGGTCGTCGTCGGTCGAGGTGGTCTCGACGGCGAACACGCGGGTGTCCGGCCGGTCCGACGGCAGATCCTCGATGGTGCCGAGGCCCGGGATGTCGCGGAACAGTTCCTTGAGCGCGTCGGCCTGCTCCAACTGCTCGACCGGGCCGATGCGGATCTCCAGCTGGCGGGCGCCGCCGGGCGCGGCAGCCGGTGCCGCAGCGGCGGGCGCAGGGGCGGGAGCCTGCGGAGGCGGCGCGACCGGCGCGGCAGCCGGCACCTGGCCGGCCGCCAGCTCGGCGATGCGGCGCACCAGGTCGGTCGTGACCACGGCTTCGCCTTCGCCGCCGGCCTGGTGGCGGGCCAGCAGGCTGCGGCCGGCGTCGGCCGATTCGAGCAGCACATCGACCATCTGCGGGATCGGCTGCAGCTCGTGGCGGCGCAGGCGGTCGAGCAGCGACTCCATGTGGTGGGTCAGCTCGGCCACGTCGGAAAAGCCGAACGTGGCCGCGCCGCCCTTGACCGAGTGGGCACAGCGGAAGATGCTGTTGAGTTCCTCGTCGTTGGCACTGCCGAGGTCGAGGTCGATCAGCGCCTGTTCGAGCTGGTCGAGGTTCTCGCCGGCCTCCTCGAAGAAGATCTGGTAGAACTGGCTGAGGTCGAAGTCCGCGCCCGAACCTTCCTGGTGGATGTCACCCATTGCGGGCTCCTCTGTATCGCATTGTTGTTGTCCGGCCGCCGCGGGGCGGCCTCCTCAGTTTCGGCTCAGCGGATCACTTTCTTGATGACTTCGATCAAGCGGTTCGGATCGAAGGGCTTGACCAGCCAGCCGGTGGCGCCGGCGGCGCGGCCGGCCTGCTTCATCTGGTCGCTGGACTCGGTGGTCAGAATCAGGATAGGCGTGGTCTTGAAGTCGGGGTGCTCACGCAGCCTGCGGGTGAGGCCGATGCCGTCGAGGCGCGGCATGTTCTGGTCGGCCAGCACCAGGTTGATCGCGTGCTGCTGCGCCTTCTCGTAGGCATCCTGGCCGTCGACGGCCTCCACGACGTTGTAGCCGGCACTGGTCAGGGTGAACGACACCATCTTCCGCATCGAGGGCGAGTCGTCGACTGCGAGGATAGTTTGCATGAAAGGGGCTCCGGGAAGGCTGCAATGGGGTGAACGGTGGGGCGCCTGCACGGCAGGCGTTGCATGGGGCTCAGAACAGGTCGACGGAACCGGCGTCCATCTCGCTCTGGGTCACGGGGTTGGGCCGCTCGGGCACCATGTCGGTGAACGGCGCGGCCTCCTCGCCCTCCTCCTGGCCCATGGCCTCGGAGGCGATGCGGAAGGCGCAGCCCTGCAGCACCTTGGTGGTATGGAGGATGAGCTGGGAGGCCATGTCCTGGAACTGCAGCTCGGTCACCGCGCCGCGCAGGTTGCTGCGCACCTCGGCCAGCGCGCTGGACTGGCCCACGACCGCGTCGCTCAGGCCCTGCGTGGCGGCGGAGAAGCGCTCCAGCAGATTGTCGGCCGCATGGTTGAGCAGGTTTTCGAGCCGGTGCAGGTCGTGCATGACGACGAGCAGGGAATCCTGCAGTTCGGCCGCGACCAGGACGGAAAGGCGCGCGCCTTGCGGCTCGGGCGTCGAATCTAGTGACTGCATCGTTTCTCCATCGCCCCTCGGCAGGCCGTGCGGCCTGCGGCACCACCATCAGCAAATTCCGGACTCCAGGCGCTCACTTGTATCCGAAGGTTATCGGCCGGAATCGAATTTAACTGAGTCTTTCGTGCGAATCGGCGGGGGAAACACCCACGCCGCCGCTCGGCACGCCTGCGACCCCGCTCTGGCGGCGCCTATGATAGCGGGCCTTATGCCTGCTCTGCCGTGACCGAGGAACCGCTGCGCCTGCTGCACCTGGAGGACTCCGAGGCCGACCATGCGCTGGCCTGCATCGCCCTGCGCCGCGCCGGGCTGGCGTTCACGGTCGAGCGGGTCGACACGCTGGAGGACTTCGCCGGCCGGGCGGCCGCCGGCGGGCTCGACGCCATCCTGGCCGACTACCGGCTGCCCGGCTTCACCGCGCTCGACGCCTGGGCGCTGCTGGCCGCCGAGTCCGGCGCCCCGCCCTTCATCCTCGTCTCCGGCGCCATCGGCGAGGCCGCCGCCGTCGAGGCCATGCGCCAGGGCTTCGCCGACTACCTGCTCAAGGACGACATCGGCCAGCTCGCGCGGGTGATCCGCCGCTCCATCGAGGTGCACGAGGCCCGCCGCACGCGCGAGGAGGCCACCCGCGCGCTGGCCGTGTCGCAGCGCCGCCTGGCCGAGCTGGCCGAGCACCTGCAGACCTCGATCGAGCAGGAGCGCGCGGCCATCGCCCGCGAGATCCACGACGACATCGGCGGCTCGCTGGCCGCGGTGCGCATCGACCTGGCCTGGATCGGCCGGCATGCGGCCGACGACGCCATGCGCGAGCACGTGGACAGCGCCGGCGACATGCTCCAGCACGCCATCGGCGCCAGCCAGCGCATCATGCGCGACCTGCGGCCGGCCGTCCTCGACTCCGGCCTGGTGGCCGCGGTGCAGTGGCTGGCCGGCGCCTTCGAGCGCCGCACCGGCGTGCCGGCCACTGTGCGCGCCGCCGACGAGCGCATCGACGTGCCGCCGGACCTGCGCCTGGTGGCCTACCGCACGGCGCAGGAAGCGCTCACCAACATCGCCAAGCACGCGGCCGGAGCCACCCGGGTGCAGATCGACATCGCCGGCAGCGGCGGCCTGCTCACGCTCGAAGTGGCCGACGACGGCCCCGGCCTGCCCGCGGGCGCCGCGGACAAGCCGCGCGCCTTCGGCCTGCGCGGCCTGCACGAGCGCGCCCGCACGGTCGACGGCTGGCTCGACGTGAGCAGCCGGCCGGGCCAGGGCACGTCGATCGTGCTGTCCATTCCGCTGGCCGACGCGGAGGCGCCGCCGTGATCCGCGTGATGCTCTGCGACGACCATGCCGTGGTGCGCCGCGGCATCCGCGACACGCTGGCCGAGGGCATGGACATCGAGGTCGTCGGCGAGGCCGGCAGCTACCCCGAGCTGCGCGAGCTGCTGCGCCGGGCGGAATGCGACGTGCTGCTGCTGGACCTGAATCTGCCGGGCCGCGGCGGCATCGAGGTGCTGACCAGCCTGCGCGAGACGCACCCGGGGATCAAGGCGCTGATCGTCTCGATGTACCCGGAGGACCAGTACGCCCTGCGCTGCCTGCGCGCCGGCGCCCAGGGCTACGCGAGCAAGGCGGCCGACCCGGCCGACCTGATCGGCGCGGTGCGCACGCTGGTGCAGGGCCGCAAGTATCTCACGCCCGAGGTCGCCCAGCTGCTGGCCGACAGCGTGGCCCAGCCCACGCCAGCCCAGCCGCACGATGCGCTGTCGGAGCGCGAGCTGCAGACGCTGCTGAAGATCGCCTCCGGCAGGCGGCTGGCCGACATCGCCGAGGAGCTGATGCTGAGCCCCAAGACGGTGAGCGTCTACCGCGCCCGGGTGCTGGAGAAGCTCAGGCTGGCCAACAACGCCGAGCTGACGGTCTACGCGATCCGCAACAACCTGGTGTGACACGGCGCCGGCTTGCACCCCCCGAACTTTCCATGAGGCATGCCAATGCCCGTGAAATCGAGAAAACCCACCGGCTGGATCGACCCCGATGACGCGCCGGAACTCACGGACGAATTTTTCGCAAAGGCAGCGCACATGATCGGAGACCGGGTGGTGGGCGAAGAAGAGTTCGCCTGGGAATTCAAGAAGCGCCTGGGCCGCCCGCCCGCCGAAGTCAAGCGCCCCACGCTCAACATGCGCATCGATCCGGACGTGCTCGCGGCCCGCAAGGCCTCGGGCCGCTGACCTCAGCGCTGGCTGGCGAACAGGTCGATCGCCTGCTGCATCAGCGCCAGCACCGGGTGCTCCAGCATCGGCAGCGTGGCCAGGATGCCGACCAGGCCGACGGTCAGCGTGACCGGAAAGCCCACGGCATAGATGTTCATCTGCGGCGCCACGCGCGAGATGATGCCGAGCGCCAGGTTGGTGAACAGCAGCAGCGCGATCATCGGCAGCGCGATCCACAGCGCGCTGGAGAACAGCGACGTGCCCAGGTCGAACAGCCGCACCGCATTGACCTGCTGGAGGAAGTGGCCGTCCACCGGGAAGCTGTCGAAGCTGCGCACCACCGCCATCAGCACCAGCAGGTGGCCGTTGATGACGATGAAGAGCAGCGTCGTCACGTTGCCGAAGAAGCGCGATACCGCGCTCACCTGGGCATTGCTCGACGGGTCGAAGAACGAGGCGAAGTTCAGGCCCATCTGCAGGCCCACCAGTTCGCCGGCCAGCTCGACCGCGGCGAACACCAGCCGCACCGCGAAACCGATGGCCAGTCCCACGCCGACCTGCTGCACCACGGCGCCGAGCGCGCCGCGGCCGTTGACGTCGATCACCGGCTGGCCCCCCAGGATGCCCTGGGCGCACAGCGCCACGAAGAGGGCCAGGCCGATGCGCGCGCGCACCGGAATCGCCCGCATCGAGAACACCGGCGCCACGCTGAACAGCGCCAGCACGCGCAGGAAGGGCCACAGCACCGGCGACAGCCAGGCCATGATCTGCGCCTCGGTGAACGTGACCACGCGGCCGGCCGCTAGAGGATGACCGAGGGGATCGACTCGATGGTGCGGCGGATGTAGTCCACCAGCGTGGTCAGCATCCACGGGCCGAACATCGCGAAGACGACCACCGCGGCGATCAGCTTGGGCACGAAGGCGAGCGTCGCCTCGTGGATCTGGGTGACCGCCTGGAACAGGCTGACCAGCAGGCCCACGGCCATCACCGCGCCGAGGATAGGCATGGACACCACCAGCAGCAGCGTCAGCGCGTCGCGCGCCATCGTGAGAACCATCTGGGCGGTCATGGCACGAAGCTCGCCGCGAGCGAGCCGAGGAGCAGGTTCCAGCCGTCGGCCAGCACGAACAGCATGAGCTTGAACGGCAGGGCCACGAGCACCGGCGACAGCATCATCATGCCCAGCGACATGAGGATGGAGGACACCACGATGTCGATCACGAGGAACGGGATGAAGATCATGAAGCCGATCTGGAAGGCCGACTTCAGCTCGCTGGTGACGAAGGCCGGCACCAGCACGCGCAGCGGCGCGGTCTCGGCCGTCGCCGCCGCGTCGAGTTTGGCCAGCCGCTTGAAGAGGGCGAAGTCCGACTGCCGCGTCTGCTTGAGCATGAAGCCGCGCATCGGCGCCTCGCCGCGCGCGAGCGCCTGCTCGAAGGTGATGGCGTTGGCGGCATAGGGCACGTAGGCATCCTGGTACACGCGGTCGAGCGTCGGTCCCATGACGAACAGCGTGAGGAACAGCGACAGCCCGATGATCACCTGGTTCGGCGGCGCCGACTGGGTGCCCAGCGCCTGGCGCAGCAGCGACAGCACGATGACGATGCGGGTGAAGCCGGTCATCATCAGCAGCAGCGCCGGCAGGAAGGACAGCGCGGTGAAGAACAGCAGCGTCTGGATCGGCACCGAGTAGCTGGTGCCGCCCGCGCCCGAGCCGATCACCAGCGGCAGCGCACCGCCCTGCTGCGCCGCGGCGGGCAATGCGGCCAGAAGCAATACTCCCCCCGTTAATGCCATGTAGTGCACGGATGGCGCGCGCTTCACGCACATACCCCTCATGGCTGCTCCGCCTGCTGTACGCGCGCGAGTTCGCCCGCGAACGGCGCCTGCGGCGGCGGCGCGGCCGGTGCCGCGCCGGGGGAAAGCGGCACGGTGTGCAGGCACTGCACGGTCTGCGGCGTCACGCCCAGCACCAGCCAGGCCCGCGCATGCGCGGGCCCGACCTCGACCGTCACCACCCGCTGCTGCGGCCCGACGGCCAGCGCCGAGACCACGCGCGCCGCGCCCGCGCCGGCCGCGCCGCCGAGCAGCCGCTGCTGCTGGAGCCGCCGCACGAACCACGGCAGCGCCGCGAGCGCGGCGACGAAGGCGATGACGATCAAGAGGGTCTGGGTCATCCCGGGATGCTAGCCGCGGCTGAGGCGCTTCAGGCGTTCCGAGGGCGTGACCACGTCGGTCAGCCGGATGCCGAACTTGTCGTTGACCACCACCACCTCGCCCGGGGCGATCAGGTAGCCGTTGACCAGCACGTCCATCGGCTCGCCGGCCAGCGCGTCGAGTTCGACGATGGAGCCCTGCGCGAGCTGCAGGATGTACTTGATCGGCACCTTGGTGCGCCCCAGTTCCACCGAGAGCTGGACCGGGATGTCCAGCACCATCGAGATGTCCTGCCCGTCGCCGGTGCCGCCGCCGAAGGGCCGCGCGGCGTCGCCGGCCAGCGGGCCGCCCTGGTCGGTGGGCGCCTCGGCCTGCTTCTGCTCCTCGAGCGCCTCGGCCCAGGCGGAGAGGTCGTCCTCGACGCCGCCGCCGCCGTTGTTGTCGCCTTCAGTGGACATCGCGTTCTCCGATCCAGTTCAAGTCGCTGCCGCGCAGACATTCCTCCACGCGGATCGCGTACTTCGCGTTGTGGGTGCCGTACTGGCAGTCGAATACGGGCACGCCGCCGATCGACGCGCGGATGCGCGGCTGGCGGTCGAGTTCGATGAAGTCGCCGGGCTTCATCGCCAGCAGCTGCTCCACCGTGGCGTCGGCGCGGGCCAGTTCGGCCACGAGCGTGACCTCGGCCGACTGGATCTCGCGCGTGAGCACGCGCACCCAGCGCCGGTCCACCTCGATGGAGTAGCCCTGCACCGACGAGTACAGCACGTCGCGGATCGGCTCCAGCGTGGCATAGGGCATGCACAGGTGGATGGCGCCGGCGATGTCGCCGATCTCCAGGTGGAACGCGGTGGACACCACGATCTCGCTGGGCGTGGCGATGTTGGCGAACTGCGGCTGCATCTCCGAGCGCTGGTAGTCCAGCTCGATCGGGTAGATGCCCTGCCAGGCCTTCTTGTACTCGGTGGCGATCACCTCGACCAGCCGGTTGATCACGCGCTGCTCGGTGGCCGAGAAGTCGCGGCCCTCGATGCGGGTCTGGAACTTGCCGATGCCGCCGAACAGCGTGTCGATGATGCCGAAGACGATCGACGGCTCGCACACCACCAGGCCGCTGCCGCGCAGCGGGCGGATGGCCACGATGTTGAAGTTGGTGGGCACCGCGAGTTCGCGCAGGAAGGCGCTGTAGCGCTGCACCGCCACCGTGCCGACCGAGATCTCGGGGCTGCGGCGGATGAAGTTGAACAGGCCGATGCGCAGGTTGCGCGCGAAGCGCTCGTTGACGATCTCCATCGTCGGCATGCGGCCGCGCACGATGCGCTCCTGGCTGGAGAGGTCGTAGTCGCGGATGCCGCCGGTATCGACGGCCTCCTGCTCCAGGCGCTGGCTCTCGCCGGTCACGCCCTCCAGCAGGGCATCGACCTCTTCCTGCGACAGGAATGATTCGCTCATGGGAGATTCCTCGCCTTACTGGATGATGAAGCTCGAGAAGAGCACCCTGCGCACCGGGCTCGGCGCGGGGGCGCGGCGCGGCGGCTCGTCGTCCTCGTCCTCCTCCACGCCTTCCTCGCGCGGCCGGGGCTTGCGGGCCTTGGGCTCCGGCAGGCCAAGCGGCTTGGAGACCTCGCGCAGCACGTCGGCGGCGAGCTTGTCCTTGCCCTCGCGCGTCAGCAGTTCCTGCGAGGTGCGCTGCGACACCGCCATCAGGATGCCGCTGCGGATCGCCGGCAGGTAGACCTTGACCCGCTCGGCCGTCTTGTCGTTGTCCAGCTCCAGCGTGATGCCGATCTGCGCGAAGCGGTCGCCGCCCGGGTCGGCCAGGTTCACGACCATGTTCTCCATCGCGAGGAAGGTCGGCACCGCCTTCGGGTCGGCATGCGCGACCGCGGCGGCCTGGGGCTCGGCGCCCTCCTCGTCGTCGGCATGGGCCTGGCGGCTCTTGACGAACCAGGCCGCGCCGCCCGCGGCCGCAAGCACCACGACGGCCAGGCCGATGACCAGCGGCTTCTTGTTCCTGGGCTTGGCGGCTGCGTCGGCAGCGGAAGGGGCAGACACGATGGTGGTGCCTTGCGGCGGGCGTCCGGCCGGCGGCCGTGGAAAGCGCGGGCTCTCCACGGGCGCACGGCCGGTCTGGACTGGGCTCGATTATTGGCGCGCAGCCGGTCGACGATCGCCAGAATAGCGCGGCAAAGACCCTTTTTACCGGCGGCGCAGCCGGGCGGCGCGCCTGCGGCAAATGCCCGCCGCAAATAACGATGCTACGCAATCGCGCCAGCGGGAATGCGGCGCATCGATAGCATCGACTGCGCCCCTTTTCGCCCTACCGCGACTTCCCGCGCCGACGATGACCGTGCTGCACCTGCCGAACCGAACCCTCCCGCGCGCCCTGATCGGCCTGGCGCTCGCCGCCGCGCTCGCCGGCTGCTCCAAGACCCCGTCCGCCGCCGCCCCGGCCGCCAGCGCCCAGGCCGACACGCCGGTGCAGGGCGGCACGCTGGTCTACCTGGAGCAGCAGGCCCACACCAACCTGTATCCGCCGGCCGGCGGCTTCTATCCGAACGGCGGGGTGCTCAACCAGATCACCGACAAGCTGACCTACCAGGACCCGAAGACGCTGGAGATCCAGCCCTGGATCGCCGAGTCGTGGACGGTCAACGGCAACGCCACCGAATACTCCTTCAGGCTGCGCAGCGGCGTGACCTTCTCCGACGGCACGCCGCTCGACGCCAACGCGGTCGCGAAGAACTACGACACCTACGGCCTGGGCAACAAGGCGCTCAAGCAGCCGGTGTCGGAAGTCATCAACAACTACGAGCGCAGCGAGGTCATCGACCCGCTGACCGTCAGGTTCCACTTCAAGGCGCCCTCGCCCGGGTTCCTCCAGGGCACGTCGGTGATCGGCTCCGGGCTGGTGTCGCTGGCCACGCTCGCGCGGCCGTTCGACGAACTGGGCGACGCGACCCGGATCATCGGCTCCGGCCCGTTCGTGGTGGCCGGCGAGACGCTCGGCAAGGAACTGGTGCTCAAGGCCCGGCCTGACTACCGCTGGGGTCCGGCCAGGCTGGCGCACCAGGGCCGCGCGCGGCTCGACGAGATCAGGTACGTCGTCACGCCCGAGGACAGCGTGCGCATCGGCGCGCTGCTGGCCGGCCAGGCCGGCCTCATCCGCCAAGTGCAGGCCTATGACGAGAAGCGGGTGCAGGAGAAGGGCTTCATCATCTACGCGCCGCCCACGCGCGGCGTGAACAACGGCGTCTACTTCCGCCCCGACAACGCCCTCGTGTCGGACGTGCGGGTGCGCCAGGCCCTGCTGCACGCGGTCAGCACCGAGGAGATCGTCAAGACGCTGTTCTCGTCCAACTACCCGCGCGCCACCTCGGTGATCGCCTCGACCGCCGCGGGCTATACCGACCTGTCGGCCAAGCTGGCCTACGACCCCGAGAGGTCGAAGCAGCTGCTCGACGAAGCCGGCTGGAGGCTGAACGCCGCCGGCCTGCGCGAGAAGGACGGCCGGGTGCTGGAGCTGTCGGTGCTCGAATCGCTGCCGCAGCCGCAGAACAAGGAGGCCCTGCAGCTCATCGCCCAGCAGTGGTCCAGGATCGGCGTCAAGCTCAACGTCATCCTGGCCGGCGACGCCGGCAGCCGCACGGTCGATGCGCTGGACCCCGAAAAGACGCCGCTGCACGCCGGCATGGTCGGCCGCGCCGACCCGGACGTCATCAAGAGCCAGTTCTACCCGACCAACCGCAACGTGCTGCTGCAAAAGGGCGGCGTGAGCCAGAAGGTCAAGGACTTCACCGATCCCCGGCTCAACGGCCTGCTCGAAGCGATCGCCTCGGAAACCGATCCGGCCAAGCGGCTGGCGCTCAGCGGCGAGGTGCAGAACTACCTCGTCGACCAGGCCTATGCGATCCCGATCTTCGAGGAGCCGCAGGCCTTCGCCGGCGCCCCGCAGGTCAGGGAGGTCGGCTTCGAGGCCGTGGGCCGGCCCAGCTTCTACGACACCTGGCTGGCGAAAAAATAGCCGGGCCCGGCGCCGATGGCACGCCATCTGCTGAGCCGCGCCGGCCAGGCCCTGCTGGTGCTGTGGGCGGCGTTCACCGCCTCCTTCGTGCTGCTGCAGTTCCTGCCGGGCGACGCGATCCTGATCAAGTTCCTGAACCCGGACCTTGGCCTCGGGCCGCAGGAGATCGCGGACATCCGCGCGGCCTACGGCGCCGACAGCCCCGCATGGCGGCAGTACCTGCACACGCTGGGCAACTTCCTGACCGGCGACTTCGGCTATTCGGTGCAGTCGGGCGTGCCGGTGCGCCACGGCCTGGCGGTCAACCTGCCGCCGACGCTGCGGCTGGCCGCGCTCGGCTTCGCGCTGGCGCTGCTGCTGGCGCTGGCGCTGTCCTTCGCCGCGCAGCTGACCCGGCTGGGCTGGCTGCGCTCGCTGCTCCGGACGCTGCCGTCGCTGTTCATCTCGGTGCCGGTGTTCTGGCTGGGCATCATGCTGATCCAGGTGGTGTCGTTCCGGCTGGGCTGGGTGCCGGTCATCAACCCCGGCCCGTGGGAGGGCCTGGTCCTGCCGACGCTGACGCTGGCGGTGCCGATCTCCGCGCCGCTGGCCCAGGTGCTGCTGCGCAACATCGACGCGGTGCGCGCCCAGCCGTTCGTGGCCGTGGCCCGGGCCAAGGGCGCGTCGTGGCGCTGGGTGCTGCTGCACCACGTGGCGCGCAACGCCGTGCTGCCGGCGCTCACCATCGCCGGCGTGCTGTTCGGCGAACTGCTGGGCGGCGCGGTGGTGACCGAGGCGGTCTTCGGCCTCAACGGCCTGGGCAGCCTGACGCAGCAGGCCGTGAGCAGCCAGGACACGGCCGTGCTCCAGGCCATCGTCGTCATCTCGGCCACGGCCTTTGTCCTGATCAACCTGGCGGTGGACCTGCTCTACCCGCTGCTCGATCCGCGCCTGCGCCACCGCAGCGCGTTCAAATGAAACATCCCCCCGAGCGGCTGCGCCGCTCCCCCCTTCTCTCTACGCGCTTCGCGCTCCGGGTAGGGGGGCGACGCCAGCGCTGCGGGGCGGCCCTTGCGCGGCGTCTGCTGGCCTTTGGCCGTGGCGGTTTCATGCGCTGCGGGTGGCGCGTGAGCGCCGTGACCATGAATAACTGACATGTCCTCCATCTACCCTTCCCCGACCGCCGCGCCGCCTGCCGGCCGGCATGCCGCGCGCATTCTGCGCACGCCACCGGGCCTGCTGCTGGCCTGGCTGGTGATCGCTGCGGTGCTGGCCTGGGCGGTGGCGCCCGGCTGGTTCACCAGCCACAGCGCCACGCTGGGACAGGCCGGCCAGCAGCTGCAGGCCCCGGGCGCGGCCCACTGGCTGGGCACCGACGCGCTGGGCCGCGACGTCTATGCGCGGCTGGTGTACGGCGCGGTGCACTCGCTGACAGGCGCGTTGCTGGCCGTGGGCATCGGCCTGGCCGTCGGCACCTTGCTGGGCCTGGTGGCCGGCGCCGCCGGCGGGTGGGTGGAGGACGCGGTCATGCGCCTGGTCGACGTGCTGCTGGCCGTGCCCTCCCTGCTGCTGGCGCTGTCGGTGATCATCATCCTGGGCTTCGGCCCGCTGAACGCGGCCATCGCCGTGGGCGTGACCTCGGTGGCGAGCTTCGCCCGGGTGGTCCGCTCCGAGGTCGTGCGGGTGCGCCGCTCCGAATACGTGGAAGCGGCCTTCGGCAGCGGCGGGCGCTGGTGCAGCGTGCTGTGGCGCCATGTGCTGCCCAACTCGCTGACCTCGGTCACGGCGCTGGCGGCGCTCCAGTTCGGCTGGGCGATCCTGCAGATCGCGACGCTGGGCTTCCTCGGCTACGGCACGCCGCCGCCCACGCCCGAATGGGGCCTGCTGATCGCCGAGGGCCGCAACTACGTCGCCACCGCCTGGTGGCTGACCACGGCGCCGGGGCTGCTGGTGGTGGCCGTGGTGCTGTCGGCCAACCGCATCGGCGCGGCCATCGCGCAGGGGCGCGCATGACGGCGGCAGCTGCAGCGGCAGTGCTCGAAATCGACGACCTCGCGGTCGCCTACCGCGAGAAGCACCAGCCGCCGCAGCGGGTGGTGCACGGCGTGTCGTTCTCGGTCGCGCCGGGCGAGGTGGTGGCGCTGGTGGGCGAATCCGGCTCGGGCAAGACAACCACGGCCCAGGCCGCCATCGGACTGCTGGCCGACAACGGCGTGGTCGAAGGCGGCACGGTCCGCATCAATGGGGTGGACGCGACGCGCTGGCCCGAATCGCGCTGGACGGCCCTGCGCGGCGCGGCCGTCAGCCTGGTGCCGCAGGACCCGGCCAGCTCGCTGAACCCGGTGCGCACCGTGGGCGACCAGGTGGCCGAGATCCTGCGCATCCACCGCGCGGGCGACCGCCGCACCGCCGCGGAGCGTGCCGTGGAGCTGCTGGCCCGCGTGGGACTGCCGCAGCCGGAGCTGCGGGCGCGGCAGTATCCGCACGAGCTCTCGGGCGGCATGAAGCAGCGCGTGCTGATCGCCATCGCGATCGCGCTGCGGCCGCAGCTCCTCATCGCCGACGAGCCGACCAGCGCGCTCGACGTGACGGTGCAGCGCCGCATCCTCGACCTGGTGGACGACCTGCGGCGCGAGACCGGCACGGCCGTGCTGCTGGTCACCCACGACCTGGGCGTGGCGGCCGACCGGGCCGACCGCATCGTCGTGCTGCAGGGCGGCCGCATCCAGGAGCACGGGCCGGCGCACGCCGTGCTCGGCCGGCCGCGCAGCGCCTACACCCGGCAGCTGCTGGCCGATGCGCCGTCGCTGTCGCCCACGGCCTTCCGCGCCCACCGCCCGTCGGGCGAGGGCGATGCGATCGTGGTGCAGGACCTGGTGCACGACTTTCCCGGCGCCCGGCGCGGCGCGGCCTTGCGCGCGGTGGACAGCGTGTCCTTCCGCGTGCGGCGCGGCACCACGCATGCGCTGGTCGGCGAATCGGGCTCGGGCAAGACCACGACGGCGCGCGGCGTGGCCGGCTTCCACCGGCCGACCGGCGGCCGGATCCTGGTCGAGGACACCGACCTGGCCACGCTGCGCGGCGAGGCGCTGCGGCGCTTTCGCCGCACGGTGCAGCTGGTGCACCAGAACCCGTTCAGCTCGCTCGACCCGCGCCAGACCGTCTTCGGCATCATCGAGGAGCCGCTGCGCAACTACGAGCCGATCGCCCCTGCGGAGCGCGCCCGGCGCGTCCACGGCATCCTCGACCGCGTGGGCCTGCCCGCCGCCGTGCTGCCGCGCCGCCCGCATGCGCTCTCGGGCGGGCAGCGCCAGCGCGTGGCCATCGCCCGGGCGCTGGTGCTGCAGCCGCAGGTCGTGGTGCTCGACGAGGCGGTGTCGGCGCTGGACGTGACGGTGCAGGCGCAGATCCTGGCGCTGCTGGAGGAGCTGCAGCGCGACCTGGGCCTGACCTACCTGTTCATCTCGCACGACCTGGCCGTGGTGCGGCAGGTCGCCGACACGGTGTCGGTGCTGCAGGGCGGCCGGCAGGTCGAGTCCGGGCGGGTGGAGGACGTCTTCCTGCGTCCGCAGGGCGACTACACCCGCGAGCTGATCGCCGCGATCCCGGGCCGCCGGCATGCGGCCGGGGCCGCCGCGCCAGCGGCCTGGACCGGCTGAACCGCCTTCAGGCGAACACGTCGAGCGTGCGGTCGGCCGTGCCGGGGCGGGGCCGGGCGGCGGCCGTGCCGGCGCCCCCGCCCGCCGCCGCCACGGTGGCGACGCGGCCGGTGCGGGCGCCCTCGCGGCGGCTGCCCTCGCCCTGCCGGCCGCCGGCGCCGGCCTGCGCCGCCGCGGTGTCGGCGCCGGGCGTGTCCACCGTCACGCCGGAGAGCACCAGGCCCTCGGCCTTCAGCAGGTCGCGCAGGTGGCCGGAGCCGGCATCGAGCAAATCGCGGGTCTGGGCCTGGTCGCTGCGGAAGGCGACATGGGCCTCGTTGCCGGTCACTGCGATGCTGACCTCGACCTTGTGGCCGAACGGATCGAGCACCAGCTCGGCGTTCTGCCGGTCCTGGCCGATCCAGTAGCGGACCTGCTCGGCGACCAGCTCGCCGCCCGAGGCGCCCGACACGTCGACATGGGCCGGCGCGGCGCCCGGCATGCCGGCCGGGGCCGGCGAGGCATGGCCCGCGCCATCGACGACCAGCGATGCGCCGGCTGCGGACTGCACCGGCGACGCGGCCGCCAGCCCGTCGGCCGGAGGACCGGCACGATGGGTCTCGCTGCGTTCGGCTTCGCGCAGGCCGTCGGGCGCGGCGGCCGCGGCGGCCAGCGGCGCGAGCGCAGCCTGGAGGACGGCGGTGGAGGCTGGATCGGTGGCGCGCGCGGCGTCCGCCGCGCGACTGGCCGTCGCGGCCGATGTCGCGGTGCAAGCATGGTTCGATGCGGAACCCGCGGCAGAAACTGCCGCGCCGCCGGCGCCGGCTGCGGCGCGCGCCCCGCGCTGCAACGCGGCCTGTCCGGCTCCGGTGGCGAATGGGTCGCCAGCGGGCGGCTGCCCCTGCTGCTGGGCCAGGGTCTGCTGGATCTGCGCCAGGATGCCGCCGTAGCCGGCCACGCTGCCGGGCTGGCCGCCGGCTTCGGCGGACGGCCCTTGGGCGCCGGGCCCGGCCAAGCCGTCCCGGGCCGGTCCAGCACCGGCGCCGAGAACGGCGTCCGCGCCCTGCGCCGCGCGATCGCCGGCACCCGCGGCGACCGTGGCGGCGGCCGAAGCCGCGGCGGCTGCGGCAGCCGCAGCTGCACCGGCATCGGGCATGCCGGCCTGCAGATCGGACGCAGCGGGCTCGTCCTGGGCCGCGAGGGCATCGGCGGCGCCGTCGGCAGCCTCCGGATCCTGCGCGCTCAGCAGGGCGAAGAAGCCCTGCACGCCCTCGGTGGCCGGGCCGCCCGCGGCGGCGTCCGGCGCAGCGGCTGCGGCCTTCGCGCGCGCGCCGTGCACAGCGGCGTATGCGCCGGGCGGACTGGATGCAGCCTGGGTCTTTTCCATGTCGATGCTCCCCTCGTTCTTCGGTTCGGTACTCAGCTCCAGGGGCCGCCGGCCTGCAGGCGGCGGCGGTGCTGGAGTGCGGCCATCTCGTCGAGCTGCTTCTGCTCGCGGCGCTGCTGGCTGCGCTCGGCCTCGCGGGCGCGCTGCCCGGCCAGCTTGCGCAGGCTGGCCACGCGCAGCTCGGCCTCGGTCAGCGCGCGCCGGGCGCCGTCGACGTGGTCCGCATGCCGGGCCATCACCTCGGCCTGGAGGCCGACGGCATGCTGCAGCCGGGCCATGAACTGGTAGTGGTGTCCCATGACCTCCGGTGACCGGACAGTATGGGGCTGGATCCCCCATTTGGCTTGTGTCTCACCAGCATACCCCTGCAACTGATCGAGCTGTGCCTGGGCGGCCTGCTGGTGGCCGACGGCCTGCGCCAGGCGCTGGCGCGCGGCATCGCGCCGGCGTTCGGCCAGCTCGATCGCGACGGCGAGGGCGGAGGGCTGGGCCATCGTCGTCAGGCGCCGAGCGCATGGCCCATGCCGGCCAGGCTGTCGTCGAGCGACGCGGCCTCGTGCATGTCCTGCTGGAGGAAGTACGACATCTCGGGATGCAGCCGGATGGCCTCGTCGAGCGCCGGGTCGGAGCCGTGCGCATAGGCGCCCACCTGCACCAGGTCGCGGCTCTTCTGGTAGCGCGACCAGACCGCGCGGAAGCGCCGCGCCAGGTCGAAGTGGGCCTGGGGCACCACGCTGTGCATCACGCGCGAGGCCGACTGCTCGATGTCGATGGCCGGGTAGTGGCCGCTCTCGGCGAGCGTGCGCGAGAGCACGATGTGGCCGTCGAGGATGGCGCGCGCCGCCTCGGCGATCGGGTCCTGCTGGTCGTCGCCTTCGGAGAGCACGGTGTAGAACGCGGTGATCGAGCCCACGCCGTTCAGGCCGTTGCCGCTGCGCTCCACGAGCTGCGGCAGCCGCGCGAAGCAGCTCGGCGGATAGCCCTTGGTGGCCGGCGGCTCGCCGATGGCCAGCGCGATCTCGCGCTGCGCCATGGCATAGCGCGTGAGCGAATCCATGAGCAGCAGCACGTGGCGGCCCTGGTCGCGGAACCATTCGGCCACGGCCGTCGCATAGGCCGCACCCTGCATGCGCAGCAGCGGCGGCGCGTCGGCCGGGGCGGCGACGACGACGGCGCGTCGCCGGCCTTCCTCGCCGAGGATGTCCTCGATGAATTCCTTGACCTCGCGGCCGCGCTCGCCGATCAGGCCCACGACGATCACGTCGGCCTGGGTGTAGCGGGCCATCATGCCGAGCAGCACGCTTTTTCCCACGCCCGAGCCCGCGAACAGGCCCAGCCGCTGGCCACGGCCGACGGTGAGCAGCGCGTTGACCGCGCGCACGCCGGTGTCGAGCGGCTCGCGCACCGGGTCGCGGTCCATGGCGTTGATGGGGCTGCGGTCGGGCGGCTCGGCGCTCACGTTCTGCAGCGGGCCGCCGTGGTCGAGGGGAATGCCCTGGGCATCGACCACGCGACCGAGCAGGCCGTCGCCGAGCGGCAGGCGTAGCACGCCCACGCCGCTCGGCGGGCGGCCGGGCTCGCCCAGGCGCGGCACGGGGATGTAGGGGGCGGCCGGCTCCACGCTCGCGCCGCTGGAGAGGCCGTGGATGTCGCCCGCCGGCATCAGGTAGGCCCGGTCGCCCGCGAAGCCGACCACCTCGGCCAGCACCGGCGCCTGCGGCGGCGGCGCACCGGCCGCTTCCGGCATGCGCACCAGGCACTGCGAGCCGACCGGCACGTGGATGCCCGAGGCTTCGAGCACCAGCCCGGTCAGCCGCGTGAGCGTGCCGCGCGCGGCCAGCGGCACGCCGGCGGCCACGCGCGACCGCGCCTCGCCGAAGAAGTCGCGCCACAGCGGGGAGGCTGCGGGGGATTCAGCGGTCGCCATCGCCGTGCGCTCCGCCGGTGTCTTCCCAGTCCGATTCCAGCCCCAGCGTGGCGACCGCGCGGCGCCAGCGGCTGCCGAGGCTGCCGTCGACCACCGTGCCGGCGGCCTCGACCAGGCAGCCGCCGGGTGCGACGGCGGCGTCGGCCTGCCAGCGGATGGCCGCGCCACCGGGCGCGCCGACGGTGAATTCGTCGCGCAGCGGCTGCTCGACCACCTCGAAGTCTTGCGGGTTCAGCCGCACCGTGGCCGGGCTGCCCTCAGCCACCAGCAGGCCGAGCGCCTCGCGCACCACCGGCTGCAGGGCGTTGGGGTTGACCGACAGTTCCTGCCGCACGACCTGGCGCGCGATCTCGCAGGCCAGCTGCAGCACTTCCTGCGCCATGCCCTGCTCCAGCGCCTGGAGCCGTTCGGCGACGGCCTCGGCGGCCCGCGCCAGGCGCTCGGCCGCGGCGCGGCCCTCTGCAGCGATGTGGTCGTCCAGGCGCTGCTGCCATTCGAGCGCGGCGGCGGCGCGGCCTTCCTCCACGCCGGCGGCATGGGCGGCCTCGCGGTCGACCGCATGCTCGGCGGCCAGCCGTTCGGCCTGGGCGGCCAGCGCGGCCTCGTCGACCACCGCCGCGGCGGGCGCGGCCGCCGCCTCGACGGGCAGCAGCGGCAGCAGGCCGCCTGTGCCGTCCATCGGGCCGAAGCGCCAGGGCACGACGGTGCCGACTTCCTCGCGCGGGATGAAGCGTGCGTAGGCGTTGTGGCGCGAGCGGCTAGACGAAACTGTCGTCACCGCCGCCTCCGATCACGATCTGGCCTTCGTCCGACAGGCGCCGCACGGTCTTGAGAATCTCCTTCTGCTGGGCCTCGACCTCCGACAGCCGGATCGGGCCGCGCGATTCGAGATCCTCGCGCAGCGATTCGGCCGCGCGGGTGGACATGTTGGCCAGGAACTTCTCGCGCAGCTCGGGCTGGGCGCCCTTGAGCGCGACGATCAGCGTTTCGCTGGCGACCTCGCGCAGCGTGAGCTGGATGGCCTTGTCGTCGAGCTTGAGCACGTCGTCGAAGATGAACATCTTGTCCATGATCTTCTGTGCCAGGTCCGGGTCGTGGCTGCGGATGGTCTCCAGCACCGCGCCTTCGGCGTTGGAGCCGAGCCGGTTGATCATCTCGGCGGCCGTCTTCACGCCGCCCAGCGAACTCTTGCGCACCTTGTCGCCGCCCGCGAACACATTGAACAGCACCTCGTTCAAGTCCTTGAGCGCCGTCGGCTGGATGCCTTCGAGCGTGGCCACGCGCAGCAGCACCTCGGCGCGCTGGCGGTTGCCCAACTGCACCAGCACGTCGGCGGCCTGGTCGTTGTCGAGGTGGACCAGGATGGCGGCGATGATCTGCGGATGCTCGTTGCGCAGCAGCTCGGCCACCGACAGCGGATCCATCCACTTCAGGCTCTCGATGCCCGAGACGTCGCCGCCCTGCAGGATGCGGTCGATCAGCAGCGAGGCCTTGTCGTCGCCGAGCGCGCGCTTGAGCACCGCGCGCACGTAGTTGCTGGTGTCCGACACCAGCAGGCTCTGGCGGGTGGCCGCGTCGGTGAAACGGCCGATGACCTCGTCGACCCGGTCGCGCGGCACCGCGCGGGTGCGGGCGATGGCCTCGCCGAGCTTCTGCACCTCCTTGGGCGAGAGGTGCTTGAAGACTTCGGCGGCCTCCTCCTCGCCGAGGGACATCAGCAGGATGGCGGCGTCGCTCAGGCCCTGTTCATCCATGGCGGATCCTTCCGATGGGAGTGGTGGTCACATCCAATGCCCCTGGACTGCGGTTGTTCATGATCCCTCGCCATTGATCCAGCCTTGCACGATGTGGGCCACGGCCACCGGATTGGCGCGGGCCAGCGCGCGGGCCTCTTCCAGCCGCGCCTGCTCGGGCGACATCGGCAGGGCCGGCGCGCCGGCCGGGCCTTCGAGCCCCGGGCGGTCGAGCGATTCGCCCTCCAGCGCATTGAGCTGTCCGCCGGGCAGCAGCGACGCACCGTCCGGACCCGCGCCCTGGGCCCGGGCGATCGCCAGGGCCTCGGCGGCGTCGCGGCGGCGGGCGACCGCGCGCAGCGCCGGGCGCAGCGTGCCGATGAGCACCAGCGCCACGCCCAGCGCCGCGGCGATCGGCCAGGCCCAGGTCCTGGCGAATTCCAGCGTCTCGGGCTGGCGCCACAGCGGCAGCTCGGGCGCCGGCGGGGCCTCGACCTGGAACGGGGCGTTCATCAGATTGACCGAGTCGCCGCGCTCCTTGCTGAAGCCGATGGTCTCGCGCACCAGCGCGGTCATCTGTTCGATCTGCTCGGGCTTGAGGGCCTCGGGCCGCGCCGCGCCGGTCTTGGGGTCGGGCGTGCCCGGCTGGTAGTTGACGACCACGGCGGCCGTCAGGCGGCGCACCGCGCCGCTGGCGCCGCGGGTCACGCGGGTGGTCTTGTCGACCTCGTAGTTGATGACCGACTCGCGCTTGCTCGTTGTCTGGCCACCTTGGCCGCCCGCCGCCGTGGGGGCCGGGTTGGCGCCGTTGATCGGGGCGGTGGCCGGCACCGGCGGCTGGTTGCTGGTGGCGCCCGGCACGCCCGTGGGCTGGGCCGGCGTCTGCTGGCCGGAGCTTTCGGAGACCTGCTGGCTGCGCACCGCGCCGCTGTCGGGCGTCTGGTTGGGCTTGTGCTGCTCGGAGGTGAGGTCGGTCTGCGAGAAGTCGACGTCGGCCGTGACCTGGGCGCGCACGTTGTTGCGGCCGACCACCGGCTCCAGCAGGTCGAGGATGCGGCGGCTGTACTGCTGCTCGATGCGCTGCACGTAGGCCAGCTGCTCGGCGTCGGCCGCGCCGCCGTCGCCAGCCTGGGTGGACAGCAGCTTGCCGCTGTCGTCGAGGACGGAGACGGCCGACGGGTCCATCTCGGGCACGCTCGACGCGACCAGGTGCACGATGCCGGCGATCTGCGCGCGGTCGAGGATGCGGCCCGGGTAGAGCGACAGCAGCACCGAGGCCGAGGGCTTCTGCTGCTCGCGGAAGAAGCCGTTCTGGTTGGGCAGCGCCAGGTGCACGCGGGCGGTCTGCACCGACGACAGCGCCTGGATCGAGCGGGTCAGCTCGCCTTCGAGCCCGCGCTGGAAGTTGAGGCGCTCCTGGAACTGGGTCACGCCGAAGCGGTTGCCCTCGGTGATCTCGAAGCCGGTGACCGAGCCCTTGGGCAGCCCCTGCGTGGCCAGGCGCAGGCGCACGTCGTGCACCCGGTCGGCCGGCACCAGGATCGCGCCGCCGCCCTCGGTGTAGCGGTAGGGCACGTTCATCTGCGACAGCTGGGCGACGATGGCGCCGCCGTCCTTGTCGGACAGGTTGGAGAACAGCACCTTGTAGTCGGGCTGGCGGTTGGCCAGCACGGCGGCCAGCACGGCGGCGGCCAGCAGCAGCGCGCCGGCGCCGATCCACCGCTTCTGGCCCGGGGCGAGCTGGGCCAGGCGCTGGCTCCACGGCACGGCGGCGCGTGCGCCCGCGGCGCTTTCGGGCGGGATCACGGCGGGAGCTTCGGCGGCGACGGCGGCGGACATGGGCGGTGGTTCCAGGTTCGGCCGGGCGCGCACGGCCCCGGCCTTGGAGGGCGATTATGGGAACCCGCCCCGCCGCCGTTCGCCCGATAAAGCGCGCCTTTGCTCTTCATTTCGGCCGTCCGCCCGGGCCGCGCCGCCCTAGCATCCCCTACCGTCAACCCGTTCATCCCTTCCGACACACGAGCCCGCCATGGACCTGCGCATCCCGTCCTCGCCGCTGACCGCCACCCACGCCGCGTCGGCCGCCCGCCGCGCAGTGGCGCCCCGGCCGGCAGCCGAAGACGGCACCGGCAGCGCCGGCTTCTCCACGGCCCTGCGCGGCGCGCTGCAATCGGTCAGCGCGGCGCAGGACCAGTCCACCGCGCTGCAGCGCGAAGTGCAGCTGGAGAACCCCAGCGTGAGCCTGGAGCAGACCATGGTGGCGATCCAGAAGGCGCAGATCGGCTTCCAGTCCGTGGTGCACGTGCGCAACCGCATGGTGCAGGCCTATTCGGACATCATGAACATGCAGGTCTGAATACTCCCGGCAGATAGCGTCGCTTGCGCCCGTGTTTCGCCCACTCTAGCCATATACTCCCGGCACACAACCAGGGCACCCGAGGGTGCCCTTGGCCTTTGCGGCGCCGGGCCGGTGGTCAGTGCATTGTCTGCGGCTGGCCTTCGAACAGGTGCTCGAACTGCGACAGCCAGGGCTCGGCCAGGCAGCGGATCTGGGCGTCGTTGCGCAGGATGCGCTGCATGATCCGGGTCTTCTCGCGGCGCTGCTCCGGCGGCAGTTCCTCCACGCGGGAGCGGTAGCGCAACTGCTCGATCAGCACGGCGCAGGCGCCCTCGTGGCGCACCACCTCGTCCCAGTCGCGCGAGCGCGCGGCTTCGAGCATCTTGTGGCTGCTCTCCTCGATGGCCTTGTAGTAGTCGATCAGGCGCTCGGGCATGGTCATGCCTCCACCGCCTCGCCGGTGCGGATCTGGCTCCAGCCCTGGGCGACCGTCTCGACGAGGCGCGCCACCTGCTGAAGCACCACGTCGTCGTTGCGTGCGTTGGCCAGGATCAGCTGGCGCGTGCAGTAATCGTAGAGCGCCTCCAGATTCGATGCCAGTTCGCCGCCGTCGACGGTGTCGAGGCCGGTGGCCAGGCCCTCTTCCAGAATGCGCACGGCGCGGTTGACGGCATTGCACTTGGTCAGCACGTCCCCGCGGGCCAGCGCGCCGCGCGCCGTTGCGATGGCGCCGAGCACGCCCTCGAACAGCAGACCGACCAGACGGTGCTGGTCGATCGTGTGCATGCTGGTCTCGACGTTGATGCGCTGGTATGCGTTGGCAGAGCGGGAACTGGGCGGGCGGTACATGGCAGCGGTCCTTGGCGTCGTCGAAGCAATCTGTTTTGTGTCTGTTCTGTCTATCGGCATCGGGCTGCCGATCTGAAGGGCCGCAGGGGTCGGGTCAGCCGGTCGACTTGTTCCAGGTCGTGACCTGCTGGGTGACGTAGGCGTTGAGCGCGTTCAGGCTGGCCATCTGCGAGTCCAGCGCCGCATAGCGCGCATTGAGGCGGGTTTCGAGGTTGGTGGCCTTCTCGTTGACCTTGTCCTGCTCGTCGGAGTTGCTCTTGACCGCTTTTTGCAGCGACGCGTCCTTGGTCGAGAAGAAGCCATCGGTCGCCAGCAGTTTCTGCGTCATCGCCTTGAACTTCTCGGCGAAACCGTCGGTCAGGTCCGTGTCCGATCCGCGGAACAGCTGCGAGGCGGCATCGGGGTTTTCCAATGCCTTGGCCAGCTTGGACGAATCGAGTTCCAGGTCGCCGCCCTGCAATACCGACACGCCGATGTCGGAGAGGCGCGAGAACGTGCTGCTGTTGGCCGTCACCGCCTGCAATGCGCTGCGCAAGGTGTTTTGCAGCGTGATGGCTGCCGAGTCGCCCTGCAGCAAGCCGCCGAGCTTGGCCGCGGCGTCGTAGCTGGTGTTGCTGTTGATCAGCTGGTTGACGTCGTTGTAGGCCTTGACGAACGCTTCGACGTTGGCCTGCATCGCGTCGGTGTCGGCCGTGATCTCGATCTGCGCGGCGGTCGTGGTCACCGCCGTGGCCGTGAAGGTCACGCCGGACACCGTATTGGCGAAGGTGTTGGAGGCCGAACTGACCGAGGCGCCGTTGACCGTCGCCTTGGCATTCTGGCCATATTCGGTGATCCCGGCGCCGCTGCCCGCCACCAGGCGGGACAGCCCGCTGGCATCGGTCGAGTCGCCGTCGCTGTCGGCGACCGACAGCTGGAAGCCCGCGGCCTCGCCGGTCGCCTTGGAGCGCAGCAGCAGCCGCTGCCCCGATGCATCGCTGAGCACCGTGGCCGTGACGCCGGCGGTGGCGGAGCCGTTGATCTTGCTCGCGATGTCGGCCACCGTGTCGCTGGCGCTCACGGAGATGCTCACCGCGGCGGTGGTGCCGGCGGTGAAGGTGGCGTGGTCGCTGCTCCAGGTGCCGAGCTGAAGGGTGAGCGTGCCCGCACCCACGGCCGTATCGGACGGGATGAGCCCCGACGACTGGGACTGCGCCTTGGCCAGCTGCTGGATCTGGACGCTCAGAGAGTTCGGCTTGGTGCCGCCGATGGCCGACACCGTGATCGAGGCATCGGACGAGGAGGTCTTGACGCCGTTCCATCCCGTCAGGCTGGCCAGCTTGGACGCGGCATCCTGCAGCGTCGAGGTCAGCGACTTCAGCTGGCCGAAGGCGGAGATCTTGGCCTGCGTCGCGGTGGCCTGGAGCTTCAGGGTGTCCAACGGCTTCTTTTCCAGCGCCACCAGCTGCGAGACGATGCTCTGGACGTCCAGTCCGCTGCCGATGCCGACCGATGACATGCCTGCCATGCGATGCTCCTTCTTGTGCCGGCCTGGATTATCGAAGCCCGGTCCGAACCGCGATCCCCGCAACAGGCGGGCATTTCCGGGCCGTTACTACCCCGAACCCCGCTCCGCCATGCAAAAAGGCAAAAAGGCGGCAGAAACTGCCGCCCGAAACCAGCGCCGAAGGCGGCGGACCGGGTCCGCCGCCTTCGGCCATGCGCATCAGCCGCGCAGCAGCGCCAGTACGCCCTGGGGCAGCTGGTTGGCCTGGGCCACCATCGCCGTGCCGGCCTGCTGCAGGATCTGCGCACGCGACAGGTTGGCCGTTTCCGAGGCGAAGTCGGCGTCCTGGATGCGCGAGCGGGCCGACGAGCTGTTCTCCGAGGTGACCTGCAGGTTCGACACCGTGGTCTCGAAGCGCGACTGCAGGGCGCCGTAGCTGGCGCGCTGGCTGTTGATGGCCGACAGGGCCGAGTCGACGGTGGCCAGGGTGCGGTTGGCCGCGTCCACCGTGCTCACGTCGAGGTTCTGCACCGTCTGCAGCTGGCTGGCCGAGGAGGTGGACTGGTTCAGGAAGCCGCCGCCGGCAGCCGCGCCGGCGCTGTCGACCACGCTGAAGGACTTGGAGGAGTCCAGCGTCAGTTGGCCGGTGATGACCAGGTCATCGGTACCGAAGGCACCCGCGCCGTCCTTGCCAGCGATGCCGGCACCGGCACCGCCTACCAGCGCGCCGCCGGCCGCGTCGGTGATGTTGATGGTGTTGGCAGCAGCCGAGTCGTTGACGACCGAGATGTCGTTGCCGGCGGCGTTCGTCAGGACCAGGCCGTCGCCGGCGTCGTTGACGCGGGCCGTCACGCCGGTCTTGGACGACACGTCGTTGAACGCCTTGACCGCATCGCTCAGGCCGTCGGAGTTCAGCGTGCTGCCGACCGTAAAGGACAGGGTCACGGCCTGGCTGGTGGCGTTGTCCGATGCCAGCTTCAGGGTGTAGGACTTGCCGGCCTCCAGACCCGACAGGCCGACTTCGGTGCGCGCCGTCGCCGTCACGCCGGTCTTCTCGGTTGCCGCGTTCACCGAGGCCGCGACATCCTTGGCGGAGGCGCCGGCGGCGTAGGCCACGGCCTCGGAACCATAGGCGCCGTTGATCGTCAGCGTGCCGGCCGCGGCGATGGCGGATGCACCGATCGCACCTTGGGCCGTGATGGCGTTGGCCGTGCTGCCCAGCGTCAGGTCGCCCGCGCCGCCGACGGTCGTGGCCGCCGCGCCGCCGATGCGGTAGTTGCCGTAGGAGTTGGTGCTGAAGTTCGACGAGGTGGCCGTGATCGTCTGGTTGGCATTGGCGCCGACCTGGAAGGTGGCGCTCGTGAACGAGCCGTCGAGCAGCTTGCGGCCGTTGAACTCGGTGCTCTTGGCGATGCGGTCGAGTTCGGAGGTCAGCTGGTTGACTTCGGCGTTCAGCGCCTGGCGGTCGCTGGCCGAGTTGGTGGCGTTGGACGACTGCACGGCGAGTTCGCGGATGCGCTGGAGGATATCGCCCGAACTCTTGAGCGCGCCTTCGGCCACCTGGGCCAGCGAGATGCCGTCGTTGGCATTGCGGGCGGCCTGGTCGAGGCCGCGGATCTGCGAGGTGAAGCGCTCGGAGATGGCCAGGCCCGCGGCGTCGTCCTTGGCGCTGTTGATGCGCAGACCCGAGGACAGGCGCTGCAGCGAGGTGTTCAGGGAGGCTTGGCTCGTGCTCAGGTTGCGCTGGGCGGTCAACGAGCTGATGTTGGTGTTGATGATAGAGGCCATCTTCGAAAACTCTCCAATGTGGCTGACCAAATCCGGCGTGCTGCCGGGCCGAATGCCAGAACGCGCCTGGCCGACATGGCCGGGTCTTTCGGACCCTGCCGGCGAGCCTGGGAAAAGCCCGTTGAGGAGGTTTTCGGGAGGGGGCCTGGAAACTTTAGGCTTTGTTTCCGGTTGTCCAGAGGGCCCGCGCCCTCCGGAAAACCGAAGCTGCGCCGGATTGCCCCCGCTTATCGGCGCTTCGGATGGACGGCCGGTCTCCAGAATCCGGCCCATCGTCCCAAGTTCCTGGCGCTCCACCGGGAATCCTGGCCAGCGGCTGTGCAGTCCGCAGTTGTCACTTCGTTCCCCGCCCGGGCATCCAGGAGTTTCGTCATGGCATCAACCATCAATACGAACATCAGCTCGTTGACCGCCCAGCGCAACCTCGCCACGAGCCAGGCTTCGCTGAACACGTCCATGCAGCGCCTCTCGTCCGGCCTGCGCATCAACAGCGCCAAGGACGACGCTGCCGGCCTGGCCATCTCCGAGCGCTTCACCACCCAGCTCCGCGGCCTGAACCAAGCCGCCCGCAATGCCAACGACGGCATCTCGCTGGCCCAGGTGGCCGAAGGCGCGCTCAAGAGCGCGGGCGACATTCTCCAGCGCATCCGCGAACTGGGCGTGCAGACCGCCAACGCCACCAACTCGGCCAGCGACCGCCAGGCGCTGAACGCCGAAGTCAACCAGCTGACCTCCGAACTCGACCGCATCGCCAAGAGCACCGAGTTCAACGGCCGCAAGCTGCTCGACGGCTCGTTCACGAGCGCCACCTTCCAGGTCGGCGCCAATGCCAACCAGACGATCACGGCTACCTCGTCGAACTTCAGCGCCAGCGCCTACGGCAACTACCGCATCGGCGGCGCGGCGGCCACGACCGTCGGCGGCGCGGGCGACCTGACGCTGGGCAGCACGGCCAACGCCATCACGGCCCAGGGAGGCTCAGCCGGCACCTCGGCCATCACCGGCGGCACCCTCACGATCAACGGTGCCTACGGCACGGCCGACGTGGCCTATGCGGCCGGGTCCTCGGCCAAGGAAGTGGCCGCCTCCGTCAACGCGGCGACCGAGAAGACCGGCGTGACGGCGACGGCCCACACCGAGGTCGACCTGGCCGGCCTGCAGGCCGGCACGACCTACCAGCTGGACCTGGCGTCCGACAACGGCACCGGCCAGCCGGTGACGCTGTCCTTCACCGTCGGCAGCCAGGTCAACAGCGACGGCCTCAGCGAAGCCGTCAAGGCGTTCAACGACGTATCGGCGAAGACGGGCGTCACCGCCCGCGTCAACGACGCCGGCGACGCGATCGTCCTGACCAACGCCGCCGGCAACGACATCCACCTGCTGAACAAGTCGGCCACGGGCAACGACCTGAGCCTCACCGACGCCGCGGGCACCGCCATCGCCGGCACCAGCGCGCTCACGGCGACCAATGGCACCGGCACGGTCGCGGCCGATGCGGTGGTCGTCACCGGCCAGCTCACGCTCGACTCCGCCAAGTCCTTCAGCGCCACCGACAGCGCGGGCGGTGCGTCCGGCGGCTTCCTGAACCAGTCCACCTCCTCGGCCAGCCAGCTGCAGACGGTGCAGAACCTCGACGTGAGCACGGTGGACGCGGCCAACCGCACCCTGGCCACCGTCGACTCGGCCCTGTCGGCCATCAACAGCCAGCGCGCCGCCTACGGCGCCCTGCAGTCGCGCTTCGAGACCACGGTGTCGAACCTGCAGATCACCTCGGAGAACAGCTCGTCGGCCCGCTCGCGCATCCAGGACGCCGACTTCGCCTCGGAAACGGCCAACCTGTCGCGCGCGCAGATCCTGCAGCAGGCCGGCACGGCGATGGTGGCCCAGGCCAACCAGATTCCGCAGGGCGTGCTCGCACTGCTCAAGTCGTAGGCCTCCGGCCCCGCCCCCGAAGGCAGCGCCCTGCCGGCCCACAGGCCGCAGGGCGTTTTCCATGGGCGCCGGGCTCAAGAACTGCCGTTCCGATCCGATACCATTGATAACAACCTCCGCCAGCCGGCCCCGCCGTTCCACCCACCGCCCCCATCGGCCGCCCCCGATCCCCTCCGCCACAGCATGTTCGTCATCGTCGGCTACCTCCTCACGCTGGGCTGCATCTTCGGCGTCTTCATCGCGCACGGCGGCAACATCAGCGTGGTGCTGCATGCGCTGCCGTTCGAGCTGACCACCATCCTGGGCGCGGCCATCGGCGCCTTCGTCGTCAACAACCAGCCCAAGGTGCTCAAGGCGACCGCCAAGGCGCTGCCGGCCGCGCTCAAGGGCAACAAGTACACCAAGGCGCGCTACCTCGAACTGCTGGCCATGCTCTACGACATCCTGCAAAAGGCCCGCAAGGAGGGCCTGATGGCCATCGAGAAGGACGTGGAGTCGCCGCAGGAATCGCCCATCTTCACCGCCCACCCGCTGGTCGGCAACGACCACCACGTGGTGGAGTTCACCACCGACTACCTGCGCATGATGGTCTCGGGCAACCTCAACGCCCACGAGATCGAGGCGCTGATGGACAACGAGATCGAGACCCACCACCAGGAGGCCCACGCCCCCGTGGCGGCGCTGGCCCGCCTGGCCGGCGCGCTGCCGGCCTTCGGCATCGTGGCCGCCGTGCTCGGCGTGGTCAACACCATGGGCTCGGTCGGCCAGCCGCCGGCGGTGCTGGGCGGCATGATCGGCTCCGCGCTCGTGGGCACGTTCCTGGGCATCCTGCTGGCCTACGGCGTGGTCGAGCCGATCGGCGGCCTGGTGGAGCAGAAAACGGAAGACGCGGCCAAGGAGCTGCTGTGCATCAAGACCACGCTGCTGGCCAGCATGCAGGGCTACAACCCGTCGACCGCGATCGAGTTCGGCCGCAAGGTGCTGTTCTCCACCGACCGACCGAGCTTCACGGAGCTCGAAGCCTACGTGCGCGGCAAGAAGTAGCAGGCAAATCAGAAGAAGCGCGCGCCGCACGACAGCAACAGCACCGCCATGGCCGATTCCAAGAAGCTGCAGCCGATCATCGTCAAGCGCGTGCGCCGCGCGCAGCACACGGCGCATGGCGGCGCCTGGAAGATCGCCTATGCCGACTTCGTGACGGCGATGATGGCCTTCTTCCTGCTCATGTGGCTGCTCGGCTCCACGGCCAAGGGCGAGCTGCAGGGCATCGCCGCATATTTCTTCTCGCCGCTGAAGGTGGCGATGTCCGGCGGCAGCGGCGCGGGCAACAGCTCCAGCATCATCCCGGGCGGCGGCAACGACCTCTCGAAGGTCCACGGCCAGGTGCGCCGCGCCGACGCGGAGGAGAGCAACTTCCGCCGCATCACGCCCGAACAGGCGCGCGCCGAGGCCGCGCGCCAGGACGCGGCACGCATCCGGCAGCTGCAGGCCAGGATCGACGCGCTGATCACCGACAGTCCCAAGATGCGCGAGTACCGCTCGCAGATCCGCCTCGACGTGACGCCCGACGGCCTGCAGATCCAGATCGTGGACGACCAGAACCGGCCGATGTTCGACACCGGAAGCGCCCTGGTGAAGCCCTACATGCGCGACATCCTGCGCGAGATCGGCTCCACGCTCGGCGGGGTCGAGAACCGCATCAGCCTCGCGGGCCATACCGACGCCGCGCCCTACGGCAACGGCGACCGCGGCTACAGCAACTGGGAGCTGTCAGCCGACCGGGCCAACGCCTCGCGCCGCGAGCTGGTGGCCGCCGGCATGCCCGACAGCAAGCTGGCCCGGGTGGTGGGCCTGGCCGCCAGCGACCCGCTGGAGCCGTCGGACCCGCGCGCGCCGGTCAACCGCCGCATCACCATCACCGTGATGACCCGCGAGGCCGAGGAGCGCCTGCTGCGCACGGGCAAGCCGGCGCCCGCCGCGCCCGCTGCCCCGGCAGCCGAAGCGCCCGCCGGGGCGTCCCCCGAACCCGCCGCGCCCGAAAAACGGGACAATCGCGCTTCCGGCGCCCGGCAGTGACCGGCCGCGCCCGCACCGACTCCTCGACGACGACCATGACAACCATTTCCGCCATCTCTCAACGAAAGGGTGACTTGTGACGACCGCCCTGCGCTTCCTGATCGTCGACGACTTTTCGACCATGCGCCGCATCGTGCGCAACCTGCTCAAGGAAAGCGGCTACGCCGACGCCGACGAGGCCGAGGACGGCGTGGCCGCGCTGCACAAGCTGCGCAACGGCCGCTTCGACTTCGTGGTGACCGACATCAACATGCCCAACATGAACGGCTTCCAGCTGCTCGCCGAGGTCAAGGGCGACGAGAAGCTCAAGCACCTGCCGGTGCTGATGGTGACGGCCGAGGCCCGCAAGGAAGACATCGTGGCCGCGGCCCAGGGCGGCGCCGCGGGCTACATCGTCCAGCCGTTCACCAAGGCCACGCTGGAAGAAAAGGTCGCCAACATCATCAAGAAGCTCGGGCTGCAGCCGTAGCCGAAGCACCATGACCGCCAGCCCGACCGTGACCCCCGCGGACGCCGCCGCACCGGCCCCCGCCGAGACCGAGGCCGTCCACGTCAAGATCGGCACGCTCACCCGCCAGCTGCACGACGCGCTCAACGAACTCGGCTACGCCGACAAGCTGCGCGGCACGGTGGGCGAGCTGCCCGATGCCAAGAGCCGCCTGTCGTACATCGCCCGCCTGACCGGCGAGGCCGCCGAGAAGGTGCTCGGCCGCGTCGAGCAGGCCAAGGCCCAGCAGGACTACATCGCCACCGAGTCGCGCCGGGTGCTCGCCTCCCTCATCAAGGATCCGGTGGCCGCGGTGGCGCGCGGCGAGATCCTGAACTTCCTCGTCGACGTGGAGCGCGTCAGCAAGGAGGCCGACACCCATCTCACCGAGATCATGATGGCGCAGGACTTCCACGACCTGACCGGCCAGGTGATCGCGCGGGTGGTGAACCTGGCCGCCACCATCGAGGAGCAGCTGGTGCAGCTGCTGATCCAGACCGCGCCGCCGCACGCGCAGCCGGCCGTGCAGCAGGTGGTGGAGCAGCAGCAGCCGGCGCTGGCCGGCCCGGTGGTCGATCCGGAGAACACGGCCGACGTGGTGACCAGCCAGTCGCAGGTCGACGACCTGCTCGCAAGCCTCGGCTTCTGAGGCACACCGGGAGTATAGGCTGACAGCGCCCGGCTGGCGCCCGCTCCAGCCCTATTCTCCACAGGGTATGCAAAAGGCCGGCCGCTGCAGGCCGGCGATAAGCGCCCGGCGGGCGGCGCTTATCGGGCTTTAGGAAAGCGGAGCGCTTCGGACAATCGCCGCACACGATTCTCCGCCGCCGCTTCGCCCATGGATTCCAGCCAAGACCGCAACCTACCGGCCACCGCGCGCAAGCTCCAGAAGGCCCGCCAGGACGGCCAGGGCGCGCGCTCCAAGGACCTGTCGCACCTGGCGGTGCTCGGCGCCGGGGCCTGCGCCCTGCTGGCGCTGGCGCCCACCGGCATCGACACGCTGCAGCGCGCGCTGGTGCGGCAGCTGTCGTTCGACGCGGCGACGGTGCATGCGACCGGCACGATGCTGGAGCGCATGCAGGCCATGGCCTTCACCGGCCTCGCGGTCTGCGGCCTGTTCGCGCTGCTGGTCAGCGCCGTGGCGGTGGCTGCCGCGGTCTTCTCGGGCGGCTGGATCTGGAGTTTCAAGCCGGTCACGCCGGACTTCTCCAAGCTCAACCCGCTCGCGGGCATCGCCAACCTGTTCTCCAAGCAGCAGCTGGCCAACATCGCCAAGCTGGTGCTGATGACGGTCGTGCTCTCGGTCGTGGCCTGGCTGTTCGTCGACCGCAGCATCCAGCGCGTGGCCATGCTGGTGCTGCAGCCTTCGTCGGTGGCGCTCCAGGCGGTGGCCGACTGGCTGGTGTCGGGGCTGGGGCTGATGCTGCTCGTGGTCTTCCTGGCCGCCGTGGTGGACGTGCCGATCCAGGCCTTCTTCTTCAAGTCGCGCCTGAAGATGTCGCACCGGGAGGTCAAGCAGGAGCACAAGGAATCCGAGGGCAGCCCCGAGATCAGGAGCCGCCAGCGCCAGCGCGCCCGCGAGATCGCCAACCGCGCCAGCGTGGCCAACGTGCCCAGGGCCGACTTCGTGGTGGTCAACCCGACCCACTATGCGGTCGCGCTCAAGTACGACGAGACGACCATGGGCGCGCCGCAGGTGATTTCCAAGGGCGCCGACATGCTGGCCTTGAAGATCCGCGAGATCGCGGGCCGCCACAAGGTGCCGGTGCTCGAATCGCCGCCGCTGGCGCGGGCGCTCTATACCCATGCCGAGCTGGACCAGCCGATTCCCAAGACGCTCTACACCGCCGTCGCGCAGGTGCTGGCCTACGTCTACCGCCTGAAGGCCGCGATGCGCGGCGAGGGCCCGATGCCGGGCGAGCAGCCGCAGCCGGCCGTGCCGCCCGAACTCGATCCGCACATCACGCTGCCGAGCGTGGCCCGCAACAAGCTGAAGAGCAAAGGCGCTGAAGCCGAATGAACGCCCGCATCGCCTCCGCCCGCAGCTGGCTGGGCGCCAACACCGCCCAGCTCCAGGGCATCGCCGCGCCGATCCTGGTGGTCGCCATCCTCGCGCTGATGGTGCTGCCGATGCCGTCGTGGATGCTGGACACCTTCTTCACCCTCAACATCGCCGTGGCGCTGATGGTGATGATGGTGGCGGCCTACATGCTCAAGCCGCTGGACTTCGCGGCCTTCCCGGCGGTGCTGCTGCTGACCACGCTGATGCGCCTGTCGCTCAACGTGGCATCGACCCGCGTTGTGCTGCTCGAAGGCCACACCGGCCCAAGCGCGGCCGGCGCGGTGATCGAGGCCTTCGGCCACTTCCTGATCGGCGGCAACTTCGCCGTCGGCCTGATCGTGTTCGCGATCCTCGTGGTGATCAACTTCGTGGTGGTGACCAAGGGCGCCGAGCGCATCGCCGAGGTGGGCGCGCGCTTCACGCTCGACGCCATGCCCGGCAAGCAGATGGCGGTGGACGCCGACCTCAACGCCGGCCTGATCGACGAGAAGGAGGCCAAGCGCCGCCGCGCCGAGGTGCAGGAGGAAGCCAACTTCTTCGGCTCGATGGACGGCGCGAGCAAGTTCGTGCGCGGCGACGCGATCGCGGGCATCCTGATCCTGCTGATCAACATCGTCGGCGGCTTCGTCATCGGCATGCTGCAGCACGGCCTCTCGGCCGGCCAGGCGGCCGACAGCTACATCCTGCTGGCCGTGGGCGACGCGCTGGTCGCGCAGATCCCGGGCCTGCTGATCTCGGTGGCCGCGGCCATGGTGGTCTCGCGCGTGGGCAAGGACACCGACATGGGCGGCCAGATCGTGGGCCAGCTGTTCACCTCGCCCAGGGTGCTGGGCGTCACGGCCGGCATCCTGGTCCTGCTGGGCCTGATCCCGGGGATGCCGCACGCGGTGTTCCTGCTGATCGGCGCGCTGGTCGGCTACGCCGCCTGGGTGCTGGCGCGGCGCAACGCCGCCGCCGCGAAGGCCGCCGCCGCCGCGCCGCCGCCCGCGCCGGCCGGCGACGGCGAGGCCAGCTGGGACGACCTGCAGCCGGTCGACCTGCTGGGCCTGGAGCTGGGCTACCGCCTCATCACGCTGGTGGACAAGCACCGCCAGGGCGACCTGCTCACCCGCATCAAGGGCGTGCGCCGCAAGTTCGCGCAGGAAGTGGGCTTCCTGCCGCCGGCGGTGCACGTGCGCGACAACCTCGAACTGAAGCCCAGCGGCTACCGCATCACGCTGCGCGGCGTGGTCGTGGGCGAGGGCGAGGCGTTCCCGGGCCAGTTCCTCGCCATCAACCCGGGCGGCATCACCACGCCGCTGATCGGCACCGCCACGACCGATCCGGCCTTCGGCCTGCCGGCCCACTGGATCGACGCGCGGCAGAAGGAAGCGGCGCAAATGGCCGGCTTTACCGTCGTTGATTCGGAAACCGTGCTGGCCACCCATCTCTCACACTTGATGCAGGTGCAGGCGGCGCGGCTGCTCTCCCGCACCGAGACCCAGCAGCTGGTGGAACACATCACCAGGCTGGCCCCCAAGCTGATCGAGGAAGTGGTCCCGAAGATGGTGCCGATCGCGACGTTCCAGAAGGTGCTGCAGCTGCTGCTGGAGGAGTCGGTGCACATCCGCGACATTCGCACCATCGTCGAGACGCTGGCAGAGCATGCCGCCGCCACGACCGACCCGGCCGAGCTGGCCCGCCGCGTGCGCGTGGCGCTGTCGCCCGCCATCGTGCAGCAGATCTACGGCCCCGTGCGCGAACTGAGCGTGATCGCCATCGAGCCCGGCCTGGAGCGCCTGCTGGTGCAGGCCCTGGGCAACCCCAACGGCGCCGCGCTCGACCCGGGCGTGGCCGACATCCTCTCGCGCACCGCCGCCGAAGTGGCCCTGCAGCAGGAAGAGCAGGGCCTGCCGGCCTGCCTGCTGGTGCCCGACGCCATCCGCGGCGCCATCGCCCGCCTGGTGCGGCGCGTCGCCCCCCGGCTCCAGGTGCTCGCCCACAGCGAGATCCCTGAAACCCACACGATCCGCATCGGCCCGATCCTCCGAGGTGCAGCAGCATGAACATCAAGCGCTTCCACGCCCCCACGTCCCGCGAAGCCCTGGCCAAGGCCCGCATGGCCTTCGGAGAAGGCACCCTGATCCTGTCGAACCGGCCGATCGCCGGCGGCGTCGAGGTGGTGGCCACGGCCGAGGATGCGCTCGGCGCACTGGAGCATGGCAGCGCCCAGGCCGCGCCGGAGCAGGAGCAGCAGCAGACGCCGGAGCGCCAGGCCGCCGCCGCGCCGCGCGCGCCGGCCAGCCCGGTGCAGGAAGACACCGAGCAGCTCGCGATGAGCACGCTCTCGTTCCAGGACTACGTGCGCGAGCGCATGCTGCGCCGCCGCCACGAGGCCATGCACGGCGGCAGGGCCGAAGCGCCGCCGCCGGCCCGGCAGCCGCCGCGCTCGGCCAGCTTCAGCGAGCGCGTGGCCCACCAGGACCGCGCCCCGGCGGCCGCGCCGCCGCGCCACAACCCGCTGCTGCAGGCCCCGCCGCAGCCCCTGCCCGCCGCCCGGCCGGCGCCGGTGCAGCCGTCGCCGCTCGCCTTCGCCACCACGGCCCCCGCGCCGGCGCCGATGCGCCATGCGCTGCCGGCCGAATTCATCGGCGAGCCCGCGCCGCCGCGCCGCCGCGCGGCTGCCGCGCCGGTCGCCGCGGCCCCGGCCATCAGCGAGCAGGCCCTGCTGGGCGAGCTGCAATCGATGCGCGACCTGATCGAGGACCGTTTCAGCACGCTGACCTGGCTCGGCCAGGCGCGCCAGGACCCGATCCAGTCCAACCTCATGCTCAAGCTGATCCGCGCCGGCTACTCGCCCGCCCTGGCCCGCGCCGTGCTCGAACGCCTGCCCGAGGACCTGTCGGCAGCCGACGCGGTGCGCTGGCTCATGGAAGTGCTGGAGCGCAACCTGCGCACCGACGCGCCTGAGCGCCCGCTCTGGGAGCAGGGCGGCATCTTCGCGCTGGTCGGCGCCACCGGCGTCGGCAAGACCACCACGGCCGCCAAGCTGGCCGCCCTGTGCGCCCGCGTGCACGGCCCGGCCTCGGTCGGCCTGATCACGCTCGACACCTACCGTGTCGCCGCCCACGAGCAGCTGCGCACTGATCTTGCCCCTGATTTACGGACACCTATCTAAGCGACATTGGCCAGCTCGTACTGCTCTGGGCTGAGGTAGCCCAGGGTCGAGTGCAGCCGGATCCGATTGTAGTCAACCTCAATGTAGTCAAACACATGAGCCTTGGCCTGCTCCCGTGTGGCGAGGTGTTCACCATGGATGGCCTCGACCTTCAGACTGTGGTTCCAACTCTCCATTGCTGCGTTGTCGTAGCAGTTGCCTCTGGCACTCATGCTGGCGATCAAAGCGTATTGCTCCAACAGGGCGCGGTGCTCGCGC
>WNDY01000013.1 GCA_009914555.1 Xylophilus sp. | reverse complement strand
ACGCACGGCGGGCGTGGTGCGGGCGTTCCTGTGCAGGGCGATCAGCATGCTTGGACCTCCGGAGGTGATTGCAGTGACTCTATCAATCCTCGCATCACCGCTCGGGCCATGAAGAGTGGATAGCGATTCTCGCTTATGCAATCATCCGGGATGCGACATGTAGCCGTTGGCTGCAGCGCCGGGATACAGGGCCGCGAGTTCGGCGCCGCGCAGCAGCTTGGCGTCGATGTCGTGGGGGAAGTGTCGGCGCGCTTCGTCGATCCAGTCCTGTGCTGCGGCGACTTCCTGCTCGGTCTTGAGGAAGAAGGTGTTGCCGCTCTGGCGCCAGCCCACGTCGACGCCGAACTGCCCGGCAAAGCCCTGCCAAAGCTTCCTGGCGAGGATGGCGAGTTCAAGCTTGTCGGGGTGCCAGCCGTTGGTGTAGATCCAGCCGAAAGCCCGGCTGGACTGTTCGCCGGCCACGCAGCCTTTCTCGAACACGACCGTCTTGAGCCCCTTGCGTTGCAGGAACAGGGCCGTGGAAATGCCGGCGATGCCGGCCCCTACCACCACGACATCGGCTTCGGCGGGGACGTCAGTATCGGTGTCGATGTGCAGCGCGCGTGGCAGCTCAGAACCCAGCAGCCAGCCGGGTCCGGAATTCAGCGCGATGCCGCCCACGGCGCCGGCAGCGGCGCCTGCTACGCCGATGCCTGTGCCCTGGAGAAGGGTGCGTCTGGAAATCGTCATATCTTGTTCTCGTCATGGTCGGCGCGGTGGCCGGCGCGGTCAGGCATGAAAGCCCAGCTGGGTTCCGTCGGAGAATCGCTCGAAGCGGAAAGGGGCCAGGTCGATGGAGGGTGTGCGGCCGGTGGCCAGGTCGGCGAGGACTTCGCCCGCGCCCGGCCCCATCGTGAAGCCGTAGTAAAAGCCGGTGCCGAGGATCAGGCCCGGAATCTGCGCGACCGGCGCGATCACCGGCGCATTGTCCAGCGTGGTCATCAGCGAGCCGGCCCAGCGCTCGCGGACCGTGGCCTGGTCGAAGCTCGGCAGGACGCTCCTCAGATAGGCCAGGGACTCATCGAGCAGCGGGTCGCGCACGCGGGGCTGGAGGATGCGGATGTCCTCGAACGGACTCGGCCGGTCCAGCGGCCACTGCGTCGGCGTGTTGAGCTCGCGCAGGAAATTGCTCCATGACAGCCGCGCCTTAATGTAGCTGCCCTGCGCGCGAATGGCCGGCAGCAGGCGCAGGCCCTCGCGGACCGTGCTCGGCAGGATGGGGGCGATGCCCTGCATGGGACCGACGGTGTAGCCGCCGTCGAACTCGCGGCGTACGCCGACCCGGGGCAGCGTGGCCACGATGTCAGGCAGTCCGGGTTGAGGCGCCAGACTCTGGATCGAGGCATAGGCCGTGAACTGCGGCAGATCCAGCCCCAGGCTGCGGGCGAACACCGGCGACCAGACGCCGCCTGCCAGGACCACGGCGCGGGCCTTGACCGTGCCGCGCTCGGTGACCACCGCCGAGACGCGACCGCCTTCGCGCTCGATGCCGCGCACGGCCGTGTTCTCGTAGATCTTCCCGCCGAGCCGGCGCCCACCACGCGCGATAGCCGCAGCCGCCAGCCGCGGTTCGGCAATGCCTTCGCCAGGCACGAAGAAGGCGCCCTTGAACAAGGTCGCGGCCCCGGGCAGCAGGCGGGCGACGTCGTCGTCATGGGCGAAACGGCCGAGATGGGCCGTGGCGCCCTTGACCTGCTCTTGCCACTCCTCAATCTCGTGGACTTTCTCGTCGGTCTCGAAATACTGGATGATGTCGCGTTCGCGCCAGCCTGTGTCTTCGCCGGTCAGTTCGTTGAGCTTGCGCCAGCGCTGCTTGGACAGTTCGATCAGCGGCTGCTTGATCGCCGCCTGGTGCTTGCTCTCGACCAGACCGTGGGCGCGGCCGGAGGCTTCCCCGGCGATCACGCCCTTCTCGAACAGCGCCACCGACACGCCGCGCTCGGCCAGCGACAGCGCCGTACTGGTGCCGACGATGCCGCCGCCAATCACCGCGACCTCCACTGCATCGACCAGTTCCGTGTCGCCCTGCACCCGTCGGGCGTGCGGTTTGCCCGGCACCAGCGAGGCATCCCTGCTGGAGATGGCGAGCAGGCCCGCACCGGCGGCCGCAACCGCCGCGCCCCCGCCGATGAGCACCTGGCGTCTGAACTTGTCGGTCATCCGGCGACCATCCTTTTGAGAAAGTGAGAGTTCTGTTCGCAGATCAGGTGGCACCGGCGCAGGATGTGCCACACATACCAGTGGGCGGAAAGTATATATCCGACCAGACGGATTGAAAAAATGGAAGGAGTATGGGACGAAAACAGACCATCGACCGCGGCGCCCTGCTGGATGCCGCCGACCGCGTCGTATTGCGGGAAGGCACCACGGGCCTGACGATTGATGCGATCGCCGCCGAGGCCGGGATCAGCAAGGGCGGCGTGCTGTACGCCTTCGGCACCAAGGACGGGGTGATCCGGGCGATGTTCGAACGCTCGACGGCGGCCTATGACGAGCATGCGGCCGCAGCCCGGGAGCGCCATGCGGACACCCCCGAAAAACCCGCGCTCGTGCACGTGGAAGCCACCCGGGCAGAGGAGGCCGCGAACACTGCGCGGGCGATGGCGCTACTGGCCGGGCTGGCGCGCGCGCCCGGCTACCGCGAGGAGATCCGCAGCATGTACCGGGACATCTTCGCGCCGTGCCTGCAAGCGGCCACCACCAAGGAGCGGCGCGGCCGCATTGCCATGCTGGCCGCAGAGGGCTTGTTCATGCTGCGCGGCTTCGGCTTGCTCGACGTCTCGGACCAGCAATGGGACGAGATTTTCGACGATATCCGGACGGTGGTCTTTTCCAGCCCGGTTGACCCGTCCTGAACAGCCTTGACACGGTGAAAAAGCTGGAGCGACTCCAGCCAGGGACGCCCGGTTGCACCACATCGGGCATTTGCATGTCAGCGGCAGATGCGGCCGTTCATGGTTGCAGATGTGCATGGCATGCTCGACCATGCGCCTGGCCTGTGCGAGATCGGCAGGGCGATGCAGCAGAAGCCGGTCTTCAGGATGCCGTTGACCCACTCGGCCGGCGCATTCTGTGCGTTCCAGTCCCCCCGTTTTGCGTCTCTGGCAGGACGGGTCAACGCAAGAAAAAAGGACGTGCAGGGCACGTCCTTTTTCGCTTGGGGAAAGCGGCTTACTCGACCTTGGCCTTGGCTCGCAGTTCGTCCTGGAACTTGGCCAGGCGCTGCTGCTGGAGTTGCTGGGTGATCTGCGGCTTGACCTCTTCGAGCTTGGGCAACTGGGCTTCGCGCACGTCGTCCAGGCGGATCACGTGCCAGCCGAACTGGCTCTTGACCGGCGCGTCGGTGGTCTGGCCCTTCTTGAGCTTGGTCAGCGCCTCGGTGAACTCCGGCACGTAGCTGGCCGGGTTGGCCCAGCCGAGGTCGCCACCATTGGCGCCGGATCCCGGGTCCTTCGATTCCTTCTTGGCGATCTCGTCGAACTTGCCGCCCTTCTTCAGGCGGGCGATGATGTCCGTGGCCTTGGCTTCGCTGTCCACGAGGATGTGGCGGGCCTTGAATTCCTTGCCGGCGTTGGCGGCGGCGAACTTGTCGTACTCGGCCTGGATCTCGGCATCGGTGACCGGGTTGTCCTTCTGCACGGCGGCGAACAGCTCGCGGATCAGGATGGTCTGTTTGGTCAGCTCGAGCTGGTCCTTGTAGTCGGCGGTGGTGTCCAGGCCGCGGCGCTGGGCTTCCTGGATGAAGATCTCGCGGGCGATGACCTCGTCCTTGATCTGCTGCTCGATCTCGGGCGTGATCGGGCGGCCGGCGCGCTTGAGCTGCTCGGTCAGCACCTGCACGCGGCTGCTGGGCACAGGCTTGCCGTTGACGATGGCGGCGTTCTGCGCCAGGGCCGGCACGGCTGCGCCCATCACGGCTGCGGCCACGAGAGCCGACAAGATCTTTTTCTGCATGGTTGTTGTCCTGAAGGGGAAGACCGGCGAGGCCGAAGCGGCAGGCGGGCGGTCGGTACGGGATGAGAGGGGTGTATGCCTCAGAGAACGTCGATGGCCAAGGCGTGGACGCCCTGGGCGAGAAAATCGCGCAGGGCATCATACACAAGGCGGTGCTGGGCCACGCGCGTCCTGCCTGTAAAGAATGGTGATGCGATCCGCACGCGGAAATGGGTGCCGAAGCCGGTGCCGTTGGCACCGGCATGGCCCGCATGGGAGGCGCTTTCGTCGATGACTTCGAGCTGCGTCGGATCGAGCGTCCCGCGCAGCCGGCGGTCGATGGCGGCCGCGGTAATGTCCAGCGCCCCGGTCATGGCGCATCTTTGCCGGGCTGCTGGATGTGCCTGCCGAGGTACAGCGCCTGCACGACGACGAACAGGAACATCAGCCCCATGCCGCCGAACAGCTTGAAGTTGACCCAGGCGTCGGTGTCGACGTGCGCGGCGACCCAGAGGTTGAGCGCGCCCATGACGGCGAAGAAGGCGATCCAGCTCCAGTTGACGGTGCGCCACGCGGCCTCGGGCAGCTCCAGCTGCGAGCCCATGAGCGACTTCAGCAGGTTCTTGCGGAACAGCAGCTGTCCCGCGAGCAGGGCTGCGCCCATGAGCCAATAGAGCACCGTGGGCTTCCACTTGATGAAGGCCTCGTCGTGGGCGAGCAGCGTGGCGCCGCCGAACAGCACGATCACGCCGAGGCTCACCCACTGCATCGGCTCGACCTTGCCGTGGCGCCAGCGCAGGTAGACGATCTGCACGATGGTGGCGGCGATCGCGATGCCGGTGGCGAAATAGATGCCCTTTACCTTGAACGCGACGAAGAAAAGAATGATGGGAAAGAAGTCGATCAGCAGCTTCATGGGGCGAGGTTGTACCGCATCGGCCGCCGGGCCTATTTGTCGGACGTGAATTCGAGCGAGGCCGAATTCATGCAGTAGCGCAGGCCGGTCGGCGCCGGACCGTCCTCGAACACATGGCCCAGGTGGGCGCCGCACCGGGCGCAGACCGTTTCGGTGCGCACCATGCCGTGGCTGGTGTCGGTGATCTCCCGGATCGCGCCGGGGATGGCCTGCGAGAAGCTCGGCCAGCCGCAGCCGGCGTCGAACTTGGTGCCGGAGTCGAACAGCTTGGCGCCGCAGCTGATGCAGTGGTAGCTGCCGTCGGCCCAGAAGGATTCGTAGCGGCCGGTGCACGGCCGCTCGGTCGCGGCGCGGCGGGTGATGTCGAAGGCGCGGGGCTCGGCATCCTTGGATGCGAGCACTGCCTTCCATTCGTCATCGGTCTTGCGGATCGTGGGGGGTGGCGTGTCGCTCATGATGAACAGCTGATCTCGATGGAAGTGGCCCAGTCGGGCGGGAATCCGGCGCGGTCCTCGAAGCCGGGATGGTCCTCATATGGGGACGCCAGCAGGCGGCGCAACGTCTCGACCTCGGAGAAGTCCTTTTCTCGCGCGCGGCGGATGGCCACCTCGCCGAGATGGTTGCGCAGCACGTAGCGCGGGTTGGCCGCGCGGATGCGGGCCGCGTCGGGCTGGCCGCCGGTGCGCGGGCGGTACTGCGTGTCGAACCAGGCGTCGAAGGCGTCGCGGTCGGGGTGCAGGTCGCGCACCGCGGCCAGCTCGCCGCCCGCGGCGAAGTCGGCGAGCCGGCGCCAGAAGATGGTGTAGTCGACCGCGCCCTGGGCCAGCAGCCGCAGCGTGGATTCGATCAGCGGGCGGTCGGCCGCGGCCGCATCGGGCAGGCCGAGCTTGTCGCGCATGCGGGCGTCGAACGCGCTGCCGAAGGCGTCGGGATAGGTACCGAGCGCGGCCTTGGCATGCTCTTCGTCGCCGATCAGCGGCAGCAGCGCCTGCGCCAGGCACAGCAGGTTCCAGTAGGCGACCTGCGGCTGCTGGTTGAAGGCATAGCGGCCTTGCGTATCGCTGTGGTTGCAGATGTGGCGCGGGTTGAACGCGTCCATGAACTGGAACGGGCCGTAGTCGATCGTGAGGCCCAGGATGCTCATGTTGTCGGTGTTCATCACGCCGTGGCAGAAGCCCACGGCCTGCCACTGCGCGAGCAGTCCGGCGGTGCGAAGGCCCACGGCTTCGAGCAGCGCGGCGTAGGCGTTGCCACCGTAGCGCGGCGTGGCGCGGCAATCGGGGTAGTAGCGGTCGACCACATAGTCGGCCAGCGTGCGCAGCGAGGCGAGGTCGTCGCGCGCCGCGAAATGCTCGAAGTGGCCGAAGCGGATGAAGCTCTGCGCCACCCGCGTGACCACGGCGGCGGTCTCCGCTTCCTCGCGGTAGACCGGCGCGTCCGAGCCGGTCACGCAGAGCGCGCGGGTGGTGGGAATGCCCAGGCCGGCGACGGCCTCGCTCGCGAGGAATTCGCGGATCGACGAGCGCAGCACCGCGCGGCCGTCGCCCATGCGCGAATACGGCGTGCGCCCGGCGCCCTTGAGCTGCACCTCCCAGCCGCCGGCCGTCTCGCCGAGCAGGATGGCGCGGCCGTCGCCGAGCTGGCCGGCCCAGACGCCGAACTGGTGGCCGCTGTAGACCGAGGCCAGCGGATGGCTGCCCGCGATCGGCAGGTTGCCGGTCAGCGCCTGGAGGCTGGCGTCGGAGCCGAACCAGCCCCCGCGGTCGAGCCCGAGCAGCGCCGCAGCCGGCGGGCTGGTGCCGACCCAGTAGGGTGCCGGCAGCGGCGTCGGCCGCAGCGTGGTGGAAAAGGCCGGGCCCAGCGCCGCGAAACGGTTGTTCCAGCGCAGGCCGGTGTCGGTGGCGTCGGTCATGTGAGGATTGTCTCGCAGCGGCGCCGGCCCTTGTAATCGCAGGGGCTGCGGCCGGCGGCTTTCTATAATTTGGATGGACGACAACCGCTGTTCCACTGTGCATGGAACGGCGTACAAAGGCGACATGACCCAGCAGCGCTCCCCTCGACACGAAGTCTTCCGCAGCCCGCGGCCCGCGTGCGCACTGCGGGCGGCTGCATGAAGCCCGAAGGCAGCCGCGCGGCACGCCGCAGGCGCTGGGAATGGGCCGTCTACGGCTGCATGCTCGCGCTGATCCTCGTGGCCCTCGGCCACGTGCTGGTCCAGGAACGCGGCCGCGCGTTCGAGGCCGAGCGCGAGCGCTTGGCCGCCCAGGCCCGCGTGGTGGACGACAACTTCGCCCGCCAGCTCGACGGTATCCACGGCGCGCTGGGCAGCCTGCGCGACGAGTTCGGCGTGCCCGCGGCGGCGCGCAGCGCCCATGCGGAGGCCGCCACCCGGCGCCTGATGGCCTGGGTGGCCTCGCTGCCCGGCGTGCGCACCATGCTGATCACCGACGCCGACGGCACGGTGTGGGCCGCCAGCCGCGGAGAGCTGGTGGGGCGCAACGTGGCCATGCGCGAATTCTTCACCACGCCGCGCGCCCACCGCGACGGCAGCGTGCTCTACCTGTCGCAGCCTTTCCGCACCGACCTGGGCGTGTTCACGATGAATGCGGCGCGCGCCATCATGGACGGCGACCGCTTCGTCGGCGTGGTGTCGGCCTCGCTCGACCAGACCTATGCCGAGGTGGTGCTGCGCTCCATTCTCTATGCGCCGGACATGCATGCCGAGCTGATCCACGGCAGCGGCGCCCTCTTCATGCGGATGCCGCCATCGGCTGACGCGTCGTCGCCCGACGAGATGGTGGGCCTGCTCGATGCCCACCTGCGCAGTGGCCGGTCCGTCACCTCCACGCAGGGACCGGGCGGCCTGGTCGCGCTGCGCACCATGCATTCGATGCAGATCCGGCTGCACCAGCCGATGGTGGTCGCCGTCGGGCGGCCCTATGCGTCCATCGACCGGCCCTGGCTGGCGCGGGTCAGCATCTATGCGCTGCTGTGCCTGCTGGGCGCGGCCGTGGGCGCGCTGGCGCTCTACGTGGCACAGCGGGCGCGCAGCGAGCGCGAGCGCGCCGAGATGCAGCGCGACGCCGAGCGCCGGCGCGATGCCGAGCGCCTGGAGCTCACGCTGACCGGCGCCGACGTGGGCCTGTGGGACTGGGACCTGCCGAGCGGCCGCATCATCTTCAACGAGCGCTGGTACGCCATGCTGGGCTACGGCCGCGACGAGTTGGAGCCGCTGGTGCGCAACTGGCTGGCCCAGGTGCATCCGGATGACCGGGGCGAGCTGCACCGCCGGCTCGACGCCCACCTGCGCCACAAACGCGGCTACTGGATCTGGGTGCTCGACCGCGGCAAGGTGATGGAGCGCGGCGATGACGGCGAGCCCGTGCGCATGGTCGGCGCGCAGATGGACGTGACCGAGCGCCGCCGCGCCGAGGAGGCCCTGCGCGAGAGCGAGGCGCGCTTTCGCAGCCTGACCGAGCTGTCCTCCGACTGGTACTGGGAGCTGGACGACCAGTACCGCTTCGTGCGCTTCGAGGGTTATGCCGGCCGCCATGCCGGCACGCCGCGGCAGTCCGACATCGGCCTCACGCGCTGGGACCTCGGCGCGATCAACATGACCGAGTCCGACTGGGAGCGCCACCGCGCCGTGCTCGACGCGCGCGAGACTTTCCACGACTTCGAGCTCCAGCGCATGGAGCCCGACGGCACGATCCACTGGGTGTCGCTCAGCGGCGCGCCGATCTTCGATGCGCACGGCGTCTTCCGCGGCTACCGCGGCGTCGGCCGCAACATCACCGAGCGCAAGCGGGCCGAGGACGAGATCGAGCGCCTGGCCTTCTACGACGCGCTCACCGGCCTGCCCAACCGCCGGCTACTGCACGACCGCCTGCACGGTGCGCTCGGGCGCAGCCTCGAAAGCCACCAGCACGGCGCGTTGCTGTTCATCGACCTCGACAACTTCAAGGACTTGAACGACACCCTGGGCCACGACGTCGGCGACTCGCTGCTGGAACGCGTGGCCAACCGGCTCGTGACCTGCGTTCGCACCGGCGACACCGTGGCGCGCCTGGGCGGCGACGAGTTCGTGGTGATGATGGAGAACCTCGGCGCCGACGAGGCTGCTGCCGAGGGCCGCGCCCGCATTGTCGCGCGCAAGGTGCTCGACGCGCTCAACCATCCCTATGTGCTCGACGGCTACGAGCACCACAGTACGCCGAGCATCGGCGTCACGCTCTTCGGCGGCAGCCGCGTGCAGGGCGTGGACGAGGCGCTCAAGCGCGCCGACCTCGCCATGTACCAGGCCAAGGCCGCCGGGCGCAACACCATCATCGTCTTCCATCCGGACATGCAGACCGCTGTCTCGTCCCGCTCGGCGCTGGAGACCGACCTGCGCCATGCGCTGGCCAACGGCGAGCTGCGGCTCTACTACCAGCCGGTGGTCGATGCACAGCAGCGCCTGCTGGGCGCCGAGGCGCTGCTGCGCTGGCTGCATCCGGCGCGCGGCATGGTGTCGCCGGGCGACTTCATCCCGCTGGCCGAGCAGACCGGGCTGATCCTGCCGATCGGCCGCTGGGTGCTGGAATCGGCCTGCGCGCAGCTGGTGCTGTGGGCCGCCCAGCCAGCCACGCGCGGCTTTTTCATCGCCGTCAACGTGAGCGCGCGCCAGTTCCGCCAGAGCGACTTCGTCGCCGAGGTCGCCGACACGCTGGCGCGCAGCGGCGCCACGCCGCAGCGGCTCAAGCTGGAGCTGACTGAGAGCCTGCTGCTCGGCGACATCGAGGACGCGGTCGCCAAGATGGGCCAGCTCAAGGACCGGGGCGTGGGCTTCTCGCTCGACGACTTCGGCACCGGCTATTCGTCGCTGTCCTACCTCAAGCGGCTGCCGCTGGACCAGCTCAAGATCGACCAGTCGTTCGTGCGCGACGTGCTGACCGACGCCAACGATGCGGCCATCGTGCGCACCATCCTCGCGCTGGCGCAGAGCCTGGACCTGCAGGTCGTGGCCGAAGGCGTCGAAAACGAGGGGCAGCATGTTTTCCTGCGCGAGCACGGTTGCCGCGCCTTCCAGGGCTACCTGTTCGGCCGGCCGGCGCCGCCGGCCGACATGCTCGCAGCCTACGTGCCGGGCGCCGCGGGCGGCGTCACGGTCGATATTGCGACATGAGGGAGTATGGCATGCAAGCGCCTGTCAGTAAAGCACAAGGTGATGATTGGAGGGGGAGTATGAAACGGATGTCAGGAGGGATGCCATGACGGAACACGTCGATGCGGTGGTTGCCGGTGCCGGCGTGGTCGGCCTGGCCATCGCCCGCGCGCTGGCGCGGCAGGGCCGCGAGGTGATCGTGCTGGAGGCGGCCGGCGCCATCGGCACCGGCACCAGTTCGCGCAACAGCGAGGTCATCCACGCCGGCCTCTATTACCCGCAGGGCTCGCTCAAGGCCCGGCTGTGCGTGCGCGGCCGCGAACTGCTCTACGCCTATGCGGCCGAGCGCGACGTGCCGCACCGCCGCTGCGGCAAGCTCATCGTGGCCACCGGCGCGGCGCAGGAGGGCGCGCTCGACGCCATCGTCGCCCATGCGGCCGCCAACGGGGTCGCGGGCCTGCGCCGGCTCACGGCCGCCGAAGCGCAGGCGCTGGAGCCGGCGCTGGCGTGCACCGCAGCGCTGCTCTCGCCCGACACCGGCATCGTCGACAGCCATGGCCTCATGCGCGCCCTGCAGGGCGACGTCGAGAGCGCCGGCGGCTGGGTCGCGCTGCACACGCCGGGGCTGGGGGGCGAGGCCACGGCCGACGGCGTCCTGCTGCGCACCGGCGGCGGCACCGAACTGCTGGCGCGCACCCTCGTCAACGCCGCCGGCCTGGGTGCGCAGGCCCTGGCGCGGTCCATCGCCGGGCTCGACGCGGCCCACGTGCCGCCGTCGCACTATGCCAAGGGCAGCTATTTCACGCTGGCCGGCCGCGCGCCGTTCTCGCGCCTGATCTACTCCGTGCCCGAGGCCGCCGGCCTGGGCGTGCACCTCACGCTCGATCTGGGCGGGCAGGCCCGGTTCGGGCTCGACGTGCAGTGGGTCGACAGCCCGGCCGACCTCGTCGTCGACCCGGCGCGCGGCGACGCCTTTTATGCCGAGGTGCGCCGCTACTGGCCCGCCCTGCCCGACGGGGCGCTGCGGCCAGGCTACGCCGGCATCCGGCCCAAGATCCAGGGGCCGGGCGAGCCGGCGTGCGACTTCGTCATCCAGGGGCCGGCGGAGCACGGCGTGCCGGGGCTGATGAACCTGTTCGGCATCGAGTCGCCGGGCTTGACCAGTGCGCTGGCGATCGGGGAGCGGGTGGCGGCGCTGGCTGCCGGCTAGCGCCGCAGCGCGGCCGCTGTCTGCCGGCCGTAGAGGCCGACCGCCAGTTCCAGCACGATCAGCCCGGCCGCCGCCAGTTTGAGGCCGCCAATGCGTTCACCGAACACCAGGGCGGAGCCGGCCAGGCCGAACACCGGCACCAGCAGCGACAGCGGCGCGACCACCGACACCGGGTAGCGCCGCAGCATCGCGTTCCAGATCCAGTAGCCGAACAGCGTGGTCGGATAGGCCTGGAACAGGATCGAGGCGACGGTGACCGTATCCAGCCGGTGCCAGGTCGCGGCGAACACGTCCGGGCCGTGCTGCGCCAGCGCTAGGGCGAACAGCGGCAGCGGCGCAAACAGGCTGGACCAGACCACGAAGGCCAGCACTTCCTGCGTGCCCGAACGCTTGATCAGCACGTTGGCCGCCGCCCATGACAGCGCGCCCGCAACCACCAGCGCCAGCCCCGCCGGACTTGCCGAGCCGTCGGCGATGCCGATGGTGCAGCCCAGGCCGGCCAAGGCGACCGCGATGCCTGCGTACTGCCAGCGCGAAACGGGCTCGCGAAAGACCGCCGCGCCGAGCAGGATGGTGAAGAAGGCACTGAGCTGCAGCACCAGCGACGCGATGCCGGCCGACGCGCCGGCCTGGATGCCGAGGTTCACCACGCCCCACAGCCCCACGCCGAACAGCAGCCCGTAGCCGGCGAGGTAGCCCGGCGGCACGCGCGGGCGGCGCAGCACGAAGACGGCCGGCAGTGCGCAGAGCGTGAAGCGCACGCCGGCCAGCACGAAGGCATCCATCGACTGCAGTCCGAGCTTGATGACCGAAAAGTTGGCGCCCCAGATCGCGGTGACCAGCACGCAAAGCAGCAGATGGCGGACTTTCATGGTGCGAGTGTTCCATTCCGATCCTGGATTGCAACTGCGGCGAGTGTGCTTGCTTATGCGGCTGCGAGCCGGCGTGTCCGGTCGCCGCAGCCGGCTTCGCGTAGCGGGGAAGCGTGAAGGCAATTTTTTGCGTTCACTCCGAGGCCCGCGCGTAAGATGCTCAGGCCCTGTCACTCCTCACATCACGGAAAGGAAGGAATCCAATGGCTGCAACCCCCAAGGTCACCGAAGTCCAGGCCGAGCTCGAATCGCTGGTGAACGATCTGCGCGGACTGCTGGCGGACAAGAGCTTCGACGACGTGCCAGAGATCAAGGCCGTGCGCAAGCGCCTGGAAGAAGGCGCACAGGCTGCACAGAACTCGGCCGTGCGGCTGGCGCAGGAGGCGGCGCAGCAGGCCCGCGAGGCCGCCCGTGCGGCCGACGAGTACGCCCACGACGAGCCTTGGCGCGTGGCCGGCGCGGCGCTGGCCGCCGGCGCGGTCGTGGGCTTCCTCCTGGGCCGCCGCTGATCGCCGGCGCGGTGCCTGCAAAGGAGACCGACACATGAGCCTGCTCCGATTGCTCGGCCTCGACGGCCTGGTCGCGCGTGGGCACAAGTGGGTCATCGAAGGCGCCATCGCCGCCGAGGACCGCCTCGAACTCGCCAGCCTCGAATGGCAGGCCGAGAAGAAGCGCCTGCAATACCTCGTCGTGCTCGGCGTGCTGCTCGCCGGACTCACGGTGGTGGCGTTGACCGCGCTGTCGTTCGCCATCGTCGTGCACTACTGGGACACGCCCAGCCGCCGGCTCGCCGCCTGGCTGGTCGCGCTGGCCTGGCTCGTGGCCTGGGCCGCGGTGCTGGCCGGCGTGGTCGCCATCGGCCGCCGCGCGCGGCATGCCTTCATCCTGACGCGGCGCGAGCTGCAGCGGGACTGGCAGGCGGTGAAGGGGACGCTATGAGCGTCGATCGACCCACCCCGCCCGAGGCCGCGACACCCGCCGGCGCGCTGGCCGGCTTCGTGCCCACGCCCGCCGAGCAGGCGGTGCTGGACCGCATCGCGGCGCAGCGCAAGCGTCTGCGCGACGAGCGGGCCGAGGAACGCGCCCTGGCGCTGGCCGCAGCCCAGGCCCGTGCGGCCGAAGGCAGCGGCCCGCAAGCGGTGCTCGGCCGCGTGTTGCGCATCGTGCGACGCTATCCGGCCCTGACTGCCGCCGTAACAGGCGGGGGTATCACCCTGGTGCCATGGAAAATCGTACGCTGGGGGCGTATACTCCTGCCGGTTCTCCTGCGGCTGCGCCGCCGCTGACCGCCGGTGAAAACGGCCCGCGATCCGCGGGCCGTTTGTCTTCTGCCTGATTACTCGGCCAGACTTCCGTGCACGGCCAGGATCTGTTTTGCCACCTCCATCGGGCGGCAGCGGCGGGCGGCATCCGCAGCCGAGAGCCAAACATGGCGATCATGCTCCGCATCGAGCGTGACCACCGCATCCTCGACGGCTTGAGCCATATAGACCTGCCAGCGGGCCGAGCCGAACTCTGTCCGCCGCAGCGGAAGGAGCAGGCCAGTTTCTTCTCGGAGTTCCCGCCGCGCACCGTGTTCAGGATCTTCGCCCGGCCAGCGCGCGCCAGCCGGAGGTGTCCATGCCTATTCCCCTTCGTAGTCTGGACCTTGGTGCGCACGATGCAGGAGCAGAAACTCGATGCCGCTCGGGCTCTTGCGGTAGACCACGATGGAAGCGCCAAAAGGCGGGTCCGGTGAAACCGCCTGTCCATCGTACGTGGTCGCCGTCATTGCATTGCTTCCTTCGCAGGGGGGGGGAAGTTCCGTCAGCCGCGCAGCGTCTTGATCGCCCGGGCCGCCTGGCTCACCAGCGCCGGGCCTTCGTAGATCAGGCCGGTGTAGATCTGCACCACGTCGGCACCGGCGCGGATCTTCTCGACCGCGTCGGCAGCACTCAGGATGCCGCCCACGCCGATGATCGGAAAGTCCTTGCCCAGCGCGGCACGCAGCAGCGCGATCACGCGGTTGCTGGCCTCGCGCACCGGCGCGCCGGAGAGGCCGCCGGTTTCCTCGGCATGCGCCAGGCCGCGTACCGCGTCGCGGGCGATGGTGGTGTTGGTGGCGACCACGCCGTCCATGCCGTGGCGGCGCAGCGTGGCGGCGATCACGCCGACCTGGTCCCCGTCGAGGTCGGGCGCGATCTTCACGAACACGGGCACGCGGCGGCCATGCCGGGCGGCGAGTTCGCCGCGGCGCGCGGCCACGGCGCCCAGCAGCGCATCGAGCGCCTCGTCGCCCTGCAGCGCGCGCAGGTTCCTGGTGTTGGGCGAACTGATGTTGACCGTCACGTAGTCGGCATACGGGTACACGCCGTCGAGCGCGCGCAGGTAGTCGGCCGTGGCGTCCTCGATCGGCGTGGCTGCGTTCTTGCCAATGTTCAGGCCCAGCAGCAGCGGTCTGCGCGGCGTCCGGCGCACGGCGGCACGCTGCACGTTGGCGACGAAGGCGTCGAGCCCATCGTTGTTGAAGCCCAGGCGGTTGATGAGCGCGCGGGCATCGGGCAGGCGGAACATGCGCGGCTTGGGGTTGCCCGGCTGCGGCCGGGGCGTGACGGTGCCGACCTCGACGAAGCCGAAGCCCATGGCGGCCAGGCCGTCGATGCAGCGGGCGTTCTTGTCCAGCCCGGCGGCCAGGCCGACGCGGTTGGGGAAGGTCAGTCCGGCCAGTTCGATCGGGTCGCCGACCGTCTCGCCGCACCAGGCCCATTGCAGCGGCGTGCCGGCGCCGCGGGCCAGCATGTCGAGCGTGTGTTCGTGCGCCGTCTCGGGGTCGAGGCGGAACAGCAGCGGGCGGGCGAGGGCATAGGGAACGAGCGGCATGGCAGAACGGGCGGGGATAATCCGGAGCAAACCCTCCAATTCTCGCCCATGACCCCCACCCCTTCCTCCGCTGACGCCCCGTCCGCCAACCTGAGCCAGGACGAACTCAAGGCCCTCGTCGGCCAGGCCGCGCTGCAGTACGTCGAGCCCGGCCGGATCGTCGGCGTGGGTACCGGCTCCACGGTCAACAAGTTCATCGACGCGCTGGCCACCGTCAAGGCCAGAATAGCCGGTGCCGTCTCCAGTTCCGCCGCCAGCACCGAGCGCCTCGAGGCCGCGGGCATCCGCGTGGTCGATGCGGACGAGGTCGACCACCTGGGCGTCTACATCGACGGCGCCGACGAGATCGACGGCCGCGGCTACATGGTCAAGGGCGGCGGCGCCGCGCTCACGCGCGAGAAGATCGTGGCAGCGCTGGCCGACCGCTTCATCTGCATCGCCGACGCCTCCAAGCAGGTCACCACGCTGGGCGCCTTCCCGCTGCCGGTGGAGGTGATCCCGATGGCCGCGCGCCGCATCACGGCACAGTTCAAGGCGCTGGGCGGCACGGCTACGCTGCGCCTGAAAGCCGACGGCACGCCGCTGGCGACCGACAATGGCCAGCACATCCTCGACGTGCGCGGCCTGTCGATCATCGAGCCGCTGGCCTTCGAATCCGAAGTGAACCAGTGGCCCGGCGTGGTCACGGTCGGCGTGTTCGCGCACCAGAAGGCGGCCGTCTGCCTGCTGGGCACGGCGCAGGGCGTCCAGACCTTGATTTTCTAGGGGTATATCCTGGAAGCGTAGGGACGGCGGGCGCCAGGAGAAATTACCTGTGGGGGTATATGGCGCCGGCGACTCCGTATTGGCGCAGGCACCGGAGCGGGCCGCGCGGCGGCGGGGCATCACGAAGTCGCAGTTCATCGTGGACGCGGTGCAGCGTGCCCTGGGGCGCAGGAATCGCTACGAACTAACTGCTGCAGGTGCAGGCGGAAAGCCTGCCGCCCATCGTCGCAGAGCCGGCACCCGGCCCCCTGGAGGCGGACAGGGCGCCGGTGGCAGCGGAGCCGGCCGGTGCAGCGGGCGACCGCCTGCGCCGCAAGCTGCACGCCCGGCACGATGCGGCTGCCCGGGATTGGCTGGCTTGCCAGGACGCCAAAAGGCAGGGCGTGGCCTGGACGTCCCGGCGACGAGGATGCGGCGGATGAGGATCGCCCTGCTGGATGCCGGTCCGCTGGTCGCGCTGTTCGACGGCGGCGATATCGCCCACGCGCATGGCCGCGAACTGCTCTAGGCACCCGGCGCAAGGCTGGCAGCGCGCGACCACTTGGCCCTGCTGCGCTGGGTGGCCGAGGGCGGAGTCTTCGCCTTCCCCCGGGGGCCCGATCGCGGCGCAGGCCACTGGCCGGGATTGCGGCAGGATCGTCGCGGGCAGGGGAGAATCGCTGTCTGTCGACCAAGTCACACTGGAGTTTGCATAGATGGGTATGAATGACCTCCCCGCGGAACACGCCAGCGCCGCCGCCGCCCATGCGGTAACCCTGCACCGTCCGGCCAGGAAGCCGGCTGCACCCCCGGGCCCCTGGACGGTGGAAGCCGTCCAGGCCCTGCTGGACAAGCCGTTCAACGACCTGCTGTTTCAGGCGCAGACCGTGCACCGCGCGCATTTCCCTGCGGGCGACATCGAGCTGGCCACGCTGCTGTCGGTCAAGACCGGCGGCTGTCCCGAGAACTGCGGCTACTGCCCGCAGTCCTCGGAGTTCGACACCGGCGTGAAGGCGCAGAAGCTCATGTCCGTGGAGGAGGTCACCCGCGCCGCCCAGGCGGCCAAGGACGCCGGGGCCTCGCGCTTCTGCATGGGCGCGGCCTGGCGCGCGCCCAAGGACCGCGACGTCGAGAAGGTGGCCGAGCTGATCCGCGCGGTCAAGGGCCTGGGCCTGCAGTCCTGCGCCACGCTGGGCATGCTCCAGGAGCACCAGGCGGTCGCGCTCAAGGACGCCGGTCTGGACTACTACAATCACAACCTCGACACCGCGCCCGACTACTACGGCGAGATCGTCGACACCCGCACCTACCAGGACCGGCTGGACACGCTTTCGCACGTGCGCGCGGCCGGCATCAGCGTGTGCTGCGGCGGCATCGTGGGCATGGGTGAGGCGCCGGTGCACCGCGCCGGCCTGATCGCGCAGCTGACCAACCTGAACCCATACCCTGAATCGGTTCCGATCAACAGCCTCGTGCGCGTGCCCGGCACGCCGCTGGCCGATGCGCCGCCGATCGATCCGCTGGACTTCGTGCGCGTGATCGCGGTGGCCCGGATCACCATGCCGAAGGCGCGCGTGCGCCTGTCGGCCGGCCGCCAGCAGATGGGCGAGGCGGTGCAGGCGCTGTGCTTCCTGGCGGGTGCCAACTCGATCTTCTATGGCGACAAGCTGCTGGTCACCGGCAACCCCGACGTGGATGCCGACGTGCAACTGCTGCGCAAGCTCGGGTTGGCCACGCGGCATGCGGTGGCCCAGCCGGACGACCACCTCCATCATCATTCCCACGACCACGCAGACCACCGCTGCGCATGAAGCCCTGGCAGGCGCAGGCTGCAGCGCCTGCGGGCGGACATGCCGTGCGCCGACCGGTGGCCGCATACTCCCCGCCTCAAATGCACAAGGCCCGCACTGGGGGCGGGCCTTGTGCATTCAGGGGCAGGGGTATCAGTCGTCGGTGTCCCTGACCACCGGCTGACGGTTGCGGTTGATCCGCAGCGCGATCAGCGTGGCGGCCGCGCCCGACAGCAGGTAGGCACCCACGGCCCAGAGCCCGTAGTGCGACGACAGGCCCAGCGCCACCAGCGGGGCGAAGGCCGCGCCGATCAGCCAGGCGATGTCGACGGTGAAGGCTGCGCCGGTATAGCGCAGGCGCGGCTCGAAGTTCGAGGTGACCGCGCCGGTCGACTGGCCGTACGACAGGCCCAGCAGCACGAAGCCCGCGATGATGAAGGCATGCTGGCCGGCCTGGCCGGCATCGAGCAGCACAGGCGCGACGAAGCTGAACAGGGCGATCAGCACGGCGAAGATGCCCAGCGTGCTGCGCCGGCCGATCTTGTCGGCCAGCAGGCCCGACACCACCACCGCGCCCGCGGCGAGCACCGCGCCCACGATCTGCACCGACAGCACGCCCGAGAGCGACTGGCCCGAGTACAACTGGATCCACGACAGCGGGAAGATCGTGACGATGTGGAAGAGGGCGTAGCTGGCCAGGGCCGCGAAGGCGCCGATCAGCACGTTGGAGCCCTGGGCCTGCAGCACCGTGTGCACCGGCTCTGCCGTCAGCTCGCGTTCGCCGAGCTGCTGGTCGTATTCGTGCGTGACCACCAGCCGCAGGCGGGCGAACAGGGCCACCACGTTCAGCGCGAAGGCCACGAAGAACGGATAGCGCCAGCCCCAGGCATGCAGGTCGTCGAACGACAGCTGGCTGTAGAGGTAGGCGAACAGGGCGGCCGCGATCACGAAGCCCAGCGGCGCGCCCAACTGGCCCAGCATCGCATACCAGCCGCGCTTGTGGGGCGGGGCGTTCAGCGCCAGCAGCGAGGGCAGGCCGTCCCAGGTGCCACCGAGCGCGAGGCCCTGCACCAGCCGGAAGGCCGCCAGCAGCACGATGGACCAGACGCCGATCTGCCCGTGGCCGGGCAGGAAGGCGATGCCGGCCGTGGCCGTGCCCAGCAGGAACAGCGAGGCGGTCAGCTTGGTGCCGCGGCCCCAGCGCCGCTCGATCGCCATGAAGACCGCAGTGCCGATCGGCCGGGTCAGGAAGGCGAACGAGAAGATGATGAAGGCATAGAGCGTGGCCTGGAGCGGCTGCGCGAAGGGGAAGAAGACTGCGGGAAAGATGAGCGCGGACGCGATGCCGTAGACGAAGAAGTCGAAGTATTCCGAGGCCCGCCCGATGATCACGCCGACCGCGATGTCGCCCGGGGCGACCTCGGAATGCGGCGGCACCGTGCCGCGGGGAAGGAAGGGGGACGAGATCTCGGGGCTGGTCGGGAGGTGGTCAGGCAGGTGGGTGGCAAGTGTTGTCATACGGACAGATCTCCTTCTCCTGAGCTTTGGATACCCTGGTGGTCTACCGGCGTGGGACAAAACGTCCAATCGCCGTAGGAGGATAATCCGACTACATTTGCCGCGCGCAAGCAATCCCTTCCATCCCTATAAACGCATTCCATGCCTCTGGGTTTGTCCTCACTCAAGACTCCGTGCCGAGCGTTGCTGATGGCCGCCGGCGCTCTCGTGCTGGCCGGCTGCAACACTGTCGTGCTCCATCCAGCCGGAGACATCGCCGCCCAGCAGGGCCGTCTCGTCATCATCGCCACGCTGCTGATGCTGATCATCATCATCCCGGTGATCGTCCTCACGCTGGTGTTCGCCTGGCGCTACCGCCAGTCCAACGACAAGGCGGAGTACAACCCCGAGTGGCACCATTCCACCAAGCTCGAACTGGTGATCTGGTCCGTGCCGCTGATGATCATCATCGCGCTGGGCTCCATCACCTGGATCGCGACCCACAAGCTGGACCCGTACCGTCCGCTGGACCGCATCGCCGAAGGCAAGCCGCTGCCCGAGAACGTCAGGCCGCTAGAAGTGCAGGTCGTGTCGCTGGACTGGAAGTGGCTGTTCGTGCTGCCGGAGCAGGGCATCGCAACAGTCAACGAACTGGCCGCACCGGTGGATCGCCCGATCCACTTCACGTTCACCTCCAGCACCACGATGAACGCGTTCTACGTGCCCGACCTGGCCGGCATGATCTACACGATGCCGGGCATGACGACCGAGCTGAACGCGGTGATCAACAAGCCGGGCGAGTTCAAGGGCATCTCGGCCCACTACAGCGGCGCGGGCTTCGCCGGCATGCACTTCAGGTTCCTGGGCGTGAGCGACGCGGACTTCGACAAGTGGGTCGCCGAGGCCAGGGCCGGCAAGGCGCTCGACCGCAACGCCTATATCGAGCTGGCCAAGCCGAGCGAGCGCAATCCCGTGGAGCGCTTCGCCTCCGTGGAGGACGGCCTGTTCAAGCGCGTGGTCAACCTGTGCGTGGAAGAGAGCAAGCCCTGCATGCACGATGTCATGGCCGCCGATGCCGCCCGCGGCCGCGCCGCAGCCAAGGCGCGCCAGGAGGCGCTCACGACGGTGATGGCGCAGTCGATCTGCACCTCGTCGTCGCCGGTCGAGACCCTGTTGAACTGATGATGGGCTGCGACTCGTTCGCCGTCCTGACCCCACCGCATCTGCACCCTCGGGCGTCCTGCCATTCCCCGGTGGCCGCGCCCCTTTGAACTGACCTGCCATGTCCGTTGTACACAACTCCGAGCCCGCGCACTGGCTGCTAGGGCGCATCACCTGGGACTCGATTCCCATGGCGCACGAGCCCATCGTGCTCGTCACCTTCATCGCCGTGGCGCTCGGCGGCCTCGCCCTGCTGGCCGTTCTGCTGCGCTTCAAGCTGATCGGCCCGTTGTGGCGCGACTGGTTCTGCAGCATCGACCACAAGAAGATCGGCATCATGTACATGGTGCTGGGCATCGTGATGCTGCTGCGCGGCTTCTCCGACGCCATCATGATGCGCCTCCAGCAGGCCATCGCCTTCGGCGACAACCTGGGCTACCTGCCGCCGCACCACTACGACCAGATCTTCACCGCCCACGGCGTGATCATGATCTTCTTCGTGGCGATGCCGCTGGTCACCGGGCTCATGAACTACGTCGTGCCGCTGCAGATCGGCGCGCGCGACGTGGCCTTCCCGTTCCTCAACAACTTCAGCTTCTGGATGACCACCGCGGGCGCCATCCTCGTGATGATCTCGCTGTTCCTGGGCGAGTTTTCCACCTCCGGCTGGCTGGCGCTGTCCAACCTGGGCAACCAGGATCCGGGCGTGGGGCTGGACTACTACATCTGGGCGCTGCAGATAGCGGGCGTGGGCACGACGCTGTCGGGCATCAACCTGCTGGTCACCATCGTCAAGATGCGCGCGCCCGGCATGGACATGATGAAGATGCCGATCTTCACCTGGACCTCGCTGTGCACCAACGCGCTGATCGTGGCTTCGTTCCCGGTGCTGACCGCGGCCCTGGTGCTGATGTCGCTCGACCGCTACGTCGGCACGAACTTCTTCACGAACTCGCTGGGCGGCAACCCCATGCTGTACGTGAACCTGATCTGGATCTGGGGCCATCCCGAGGTCTACATCCTCGTGCTGCCGGCCTTCGGCATCTTCTCGGAAGTGACGGCTACCTACAGCCGCAAGCGCCTGTTCGGCTACACCTCCATGGTCTACGCCACGGTCTGCATCACGATCCTGTCGTACCTGGTCTGGCTGCACCACTTCTTCACCATGGGCTCGGGAGCCAGCGTGAACTCGTTCTTCGGGATCACCACGATGATCATCTCGATCCCGACCGGCGCGAAGATCTTCAACTGGCTGTTCACCATATACCGCGGCCGCATCCGCTTCGAGGTGCCGATGCTGTGGACCGTGGGCTTCATGGTCACCTTCACCGTCGGCGGCATGACCGGCGTGCTGCTGGCCGTGCCGGCGGCCGACTTCGTGCTGCACAACAGCCTGTTCCTGATCGCCCACTTCCACAACGTGATCATCGGCGGCGTGGTGTTCGGCCTGTTCGCCGGCATGACCTACTGGTTTCCCAAGGCCTTCGGCTTCCGCCTGAACGATTTCTGGGGCCGCATGTCCTTCTGGTTCTGGCTGGCCGGCTACTGGGTCGCCTTCACGCCGCTGTACGTGCTGGGCCTGATGGGCGTGACCCGCCGCGTCAACCACTTCGACGATGCATCGCTGCAGCCGTACTTCGTGGTCGCCGCCTTCGGCGCCGGCCTCGTGGCCATCGGCATCGCCAGCTTCCTGATCTGCATCTTCGTGAGCTTCCTCAAGCGCGAGGAACTGCGCGACGTGACCGGCGACCCGTGGGATGGCCGCACGCTGGAGTGGGCCACCTCGTCGCCGCCGCCGCAGTACAACTTCGCCTTCACCCCGGTGGTGCACGAAGTCGATGCCTGGTGGGACATGAAGAAGCACGGCTACCAGCGCCCGCTGGCCGGCTTCAGGGACATCCACATGCCGCTGAACACGGCGTCCGGCGCAATCATCTCGGCGATCTCGCTGGTCTGGGGCTTCGCACTGATCTGGCACATGTGGCCGCTGGCGATCGTGTCGTTCGCCGCGATCGTGATCACCGCCATCGTCCATACCTTCAACTACAAGCGCGACTTCCACATCCCGGCGTCCGAAGTGATCGCCACCGAGAACGCGCGCACCCAACTGCTGGCCCGCCATGTCTGATATCGCTGTCCATCCCTCCGCCCTGGCGGGTGCCCGCGGCGCCGACGCCACGGGTACCGCCCGCGTCTACCACCTGGAGCACGAGCCGCATCCCGAGAATGGCACCGCCTTGGGCTTCTGGCTCTACCTGATGAGCGACTGCCTCATCTTCGCGGCGCTTTTCGCGACCTGGGGCGTGCTCGGCCGCAACCATGCCGGCGGCCCCGGCGGCGCCGAGCTGTTCGACCTGAACCTGGTGGCCCTCAACACGGCCTTCCTGCTGCTGTCGTCCATCACCTTCGGCTTTGCCATGCTGCAAAAGCAGCAGAACAAGGTTGGCGGCACGATCGGCTGGCTCATCGTCACCGGCATCTTCGGCCTGGCGTTCCTGGGCGTCGAGCTCTACGAGTTCCACCACCTGATCCACGAGGGCGCCGGCCCGCAGAGCAGCGCCGCCATGTCGGCCTTCTTCACGCTGGTGGGCACCCACGGCCTGCACGTGACCTTCGGCTCGATCTGGCTGGTCACGCTGATCGTGCAGATCTCCAAGCATGGCCTGATCCACGAGAACAAGCGCCGCCTGATGTGCCTGTCGATGTTCTGGCACTTCCTGGACGTTGTCTGGATCGGCGTTTTCACCTTCGTCTACCTCATGGGAGTGCTGTGATGAGCGCGCACGACGTCCACGTCCCTGCGCACGGCGCAGGCCACCACGACCATCATGACGACCACCACGGCGACGTGGGCCCGCACAGCAGCCTGCGCGAGTACGTGATCGGCTTCATCCTGTCGGTGGTGCTGACCGCCATCCCGTTCTGGCTGGTCATGTCCCACACCATCGCCGATCGCACGGTCGGCGTGCTGGTGCTCGGCGGCTTCGCCGTGGTGCAGATCCTGGTGCACATGGTGTACTTCCTGCACATGAACGGCAAGGTCGAGGGCGGCTGGACCCTGCTGTCCACCATCTTCACCATCGTCTTCGTCGCCATCGGCATCGCAGGCACGCTGTGGGTCATGTTCCACATGAACACCAACATGATGCCGCAGCACCCGCATCCGGCCGCCCAAGAGGCGGGCCACGAGCATTGACGGCCGGCCCCGTTCCGCTGCCACCGCGGCAGGGCGGGGGACGCGCGCGCCGCCTGCTCATCGGCGGGACGGCGCTGCTGCTGGTCGTGGTCTTCGTCGCGCTCGGCTCCTGGCAGCTCCAGCGCCGCAGCTGGAAGCTGGAGCTGATCGCCCGCGTGACCGAGCGGGTGACGGCGCCGCCGGCGGACATCCCACCGCCGTCGCAGTGGAAGGACGTGAACGCGGGGCGCGACGAATACCGCCGCGTGCGCATCATCGGCCGCTTCCTCAACGACCGCGAGACATTCGTCCAGGCGACCACCGAACTCGGCGCCGGCTTCTGGGTCCTGACGCCGATGGTGCGTGCCGACGGCACGACGGTGCTGGTCAATCGCGGCTTCGTGCCGCCCGAGCGGCGCGCGCAGGACAACCGGGAAGCCGCGCCGCCCCAAGGGGAAACCACGGTGACCGGCCTGCTGCGCCTGTCGGAGCCGCACGGTGGGTTCCTGCGCAAGAATTCGCCCGAGGAAAACCGCTGGCATTCGCGCGACGTGCCGGCCATCGCCGCCGCCCGCGGCCTGCGGAACGTGGCGCCGTTCTTCATCGACGCCCAGTGGCCGGACGGCCAGCCGCGCACCGCGCAATGGCCGGTGCCCGGCCTGACCGTGCTTTCGTTCTACAACAACCACCTGGCCTACGCGGCGACCTGGTTCGGCCTGGCGCTGATGACGGCCCTTGCCGGCTGGTGGCTGCTGCGGCAGGAACGCATGCCCGTCCAGGGCTGACGGCCGCCATGCAGACCGAGGCGCCAGCCGCCCGCGATGGTGCGCCGGCCATGCCGCCACGGCTCGACGGCGGCATTGCGCAGGCCGACCAGGCCACCGACTTCAAAAACATGCAGCAATTGGTGGTGCTGCGCTGGCTGGCCGTGGCCGGCCAGATCGTCACCATCGCGGTGGTCTACCTCGTCTTCCGCATCGACCTGCCGCTGGCACCCATGGCCGCCGTCGTCGCCGGCCTGGCCGCTGTCAACCTCGCCATGTGGCAGCACCTGCGCCGCCGCGACACGGTGCACCACGGCGAACTGCTGGTGGCGCTGCTGGTGGACATGGCCGGCCTCACGGCGCAGCTGTACTTCAGCGGCGGGGTCAACAATCCGTTCATCTACCTCTACCTCGTGCAGACCATGCTGGGCGCGGTGCTGCTCACCGGCCCGGCCGTATGGGCGCTGTTCGCGATCACCTGCGCCAGCTTCATCGCGCTGACCCGCACCTACATACCGCTGCCGCTGGAGCTGCACCTGGAAAAGGGCCCCGGCAGCCTGTACCTGCAGGGCGTGCTGCTGTGCTTCGTGATCAACGCGGCGCTGCTGGTGAGCTTCGTCACCCGCATCAGCCGCAACCTGCGCGAGCGCGACGCCTTCCTGGCCGACCTGCGTCAGCGCGCGGCCGAGGAGGAGCACATCGTGCGCATGGGCCTGCTGGCCTCCGGCGCGGCGCACGAACTGGGCACGCCGCTGGCGACGCTCTCGGTCATCCTGGGCGACTGGCGGCGCATGGAGCCGTTCACCGGCTCGGCCGAACTGCTGCAGGAAATCGGCGAGATGCAGATCCAGCTGGAGCGCTGCAAGAACATCGTCGGCGGCATCCTGCTGTCGGCCGGCGAGGCGCGCGGCGAGGCGCCGGTCCAGACCACGCTGGCCGATTTCCTCGACGACCTCGTCGCGCAGTGGGAGCAGACCCGCCGCCCCGCCGACCTGCGCTACCGCCGCAGCTTCGGCGAGGACTGGCCCATCGTGTCCGATTCCGCACTGCAGCAGATGGTCTGCAACGTGCTGGACAATGCGCTCGATGCCTCGCGCAGCCGGGTCGAGCTCTCGGTGCTGCGCGACGGCAGCGACCTCGTCCTGATGGTCACCGACGACGGGCCGGGCTTCGCGCCGCAGATGCTGGCCAACCTGGGCAAGCCCTACCAGTCCACCAAGGGCTGCCCAGGCGGCGGGCTGGGCCTGTTCCTTTCGGTCAACGTGGCCCGCACGCTGGGCGGCAGCCTGGCAGCCTCCAACCGCATCGGCGGCGGCGCGCTGGTGACCGTGCGGCTGCCGCTGGCCGCGATCAGCCTGGACGACGAGGACACCGCAGAAGACGACGACCCGCAAGGAGGCGGCACGCCATGACCAGCCCGCACGACCGGCAACTGCTCATCGTGGAGGACGACGCCGCGTTCGGCCGTACGCTGGCCCGCTCGTTCGAACGGCGCGGCTACACGGTGGCCCAGGCGGCCAGCCTCGGCGAGGTGGAAGCGCTGCTGGGCACGCACACCTTCGGCCGCGCCGTGGTCGACCTGAAGCTGGCCGGCGGCGACTCGGGTCTGGCCTGCGTGCAGGGGCTGCATGCGCACGATCCGAAGATGCTCATCGTCGTGCTGACCGGCGACGCCAGCATCGCCACCGCGGTCGAGGCCATCAAGCTCGGTGCCTGCTACTACCTGGCCAAGCCGTCGAATACCGACGACATCGAGGCCGCCTTCGACCGCCGCGAGGGCGATGCCGAGGTCGAGCTGACCGAGCGGGCCACCTCGATCAAGACGCTGGAGTGGGAGCACATCCACGAGACGCTGGCGCAGACCGGCTTCAACATCTCCGAAGCCGCCCGGCGGCTCGGCATGCACCGCCGCACGCTGGCGCGCAAGCTCGAAAAGCAGAGGGTGAAATAGGCGGGCGGCCACGTACACTCGAGGCCGGAACAGATCATCCAGCACATCACGACGAGGGAACAGCATGGTTGCAGCAACGCAGGGCCGGCCGGCCCAGGGCAGCACGGGCGCCGATGCCCAGGCGGGCAAGCCGTCGAGCCGGTTCGAGCTGCTGCTCTTCCGCCTGGGCGGCGATCCGGCGGACGAAAGCGGCCGCAGCGAGCTGTTCGGCATCAACATCTTCAAGGTCCGCGAGATCGTCGCCATGCCCAAGGTGACGGCCGTGGTCGGCGCGCATCCGCACGTGCTCGGCGTGGTGGACCTGCGCGGGCAGATCATGCAGGTCATCGACCTGCCGGCCGTCGTCGGGGTCACGCCGCGCACCGGCCTGAACATCATGCTGGTGACCGAGTTCGCCCGCACCACCCAGGCTTTCGCCGTCGAGGGGGTGGAGGAGATCGTGCAACTCGACTGGCAGCAGGTACTGGCCGCCGAAGGCAGCGCCAGCGGCGGGCTGGTGACCAGCATCGCCCGGCTCGACAAGGATGTGAACAGCGCCCGCCTGGCCCAGGTGCTGGACGTGGAGGCCATCGTGCGCACCGTCTCCCCGCCGCCTGCGGAGCCGCCGCTGATCGGGGCGCAGCTGCGCCTGCGCCCGGGGGCGGTGGTGCTGGCCGCCGACGACTCGGCCGTGGCCCGGTCGCTGCTGGAGCAGGAGTTCGAGGCGCTCGATACGCCCCACGTCATCGTGAACTCCGGCCGCGAGGCCTGGGAGCAGCTGCTGGCCTGGGACGAGGCCGCGCGCCGCGAGGGCAAGACCATCCAGGACAAGGTCGCGCTGGTGCTGACCGACCTGGAGATGCCTGAAATGGACGGCTTCACGCTCACCCGCAACATCAAGCACGACCCGCGCTTCGCCACGCTGCCGGTGGTGATCCATTCCTCGCTGTCGGGCGAAACCAACGAGGCCCAGGGCCGCAGCGCCGGTGCCGATGCCTACGTGGCCAAGTTCTCGGCCACCGAGCTGGCCGAGGCCCTGCGCGCGGCGCTGTCGCGGGCGTTCAATCCCTGACAGAGGCAGGGGTATGGGCCGGCAGTGCGCGAAGATCGTGCGCTGTGGACTGCAAGGGGCCAGAGTATCCGTGGACTGGCGTCATGCGCGCACTACCGAGCCGACGGCCAGCCAGAGCCCGAGCCCAGCACCACGCCGATGGTGCGGTTGAGCGCGGCCTGGTGGCGCCTTCGGGGGGGCATTCCCGATGATCGGAATATGTGCTTTTGTCACCGGTGCGCTTCGAGGCCGACATGCGACGCGCGTCGTTCCTGGATTGGGTCCGCTACGAAATGGGGAAGACACGGGCAGTCCTGGAATGAGCAGACAGGGGGTATAACTTTGCAGCATGCGCCACAATGGCAGATGCGAAAGGCAGGGTCCCCAGTATCCCCTTGTCCAGCGCCCCGCCCGGCAGTAACCGGACGGGGCCCTTCCCATCTGGGCCGCCGGTAAGCGCCCTCGATGCCGCAAAGTATGCGCGGCGGCGCGCCGAACGGATTGCCGTTCTTGCGTTGCAATCCAGGAATTTTGGAAATATCTTCTGTTATTGCCCGAAAGAGAGAAGAATTTTCCATGGACCGTATCGATGCCCGCATTCTGGCCGTTCTGCAGCAGAACGCCCGCGCGAGCCTCCAGGAGATCGGCGATGCCGTGGGCCTGAGCCCGTCGCCCTGCTGGACGCGCATCCGCCGCATGGAGGAGTCGGGCGTGATCCAGGGCTATACCGTGCGCATCAACCCCGAGGCGCTGGACCTGCGCGACACGGTGCTGGTCATGGTCACGCTCGACAGCCATTCGGACAACACACTCGGCAAGTTCGGCGAGGCGCTGGCCGCAATCCCCGAGGTGGTCGAGGCGCACCTCGTCTCGGGCGAATACGACTACCTGCTGCGCATCGTCGTGCGCGACACCAAGGACTACGAGCGCCTGCTGCGCGAGCGGCTCTACAAGATCAAAGGAATACGTCACAGCCAGTCGAGCTTCGTGCTGCGCACGCTGAAGAAGGCGGACCTGCCGCTGGCGACCTGAGGTGGCGTAGGCAGGCGTGGCAGGTGGCCGCGGGCCGCTGTCCGACACGGCCATGGCAGCACGCGAGGTAGCTTGCCTTCATCGAACTCAGCATTCAGGAGCAGGAGATGAATCCAGACAAGACCTCGCCGGGCCAGGTTCCGCACTCGTCCGGCCGCAACCGGTACGCGACCCGCCGTACGCTGACCGTGCTGGGCGCCATCGTGGCGTTCCTGCTGTTCACGGTGCTGGCCGTCGGCATCGCCACCTCTGTTGGCTATTGAGCAGGGCTGGCCGCTATTGCAGCGGACCAATGCCACCGGGCGCGGACCATTGCGCGACCAACGCCTGGCGGCCGGCCTCGGTGAAACGATAGGCCGTCCAGCCGGAGCCCACATGGAAGATCAGCGTGACCGGCGGCGGCGCAGGATCATCCTGCAGCACCACGGCGGGCGGGTCCAGCTGCGCGACATATTTGTGGTTGGCTTCCAGCACCGGCGCCTCGACCGGCTGCATGTGGGCCCCGCCGAAGGCCGACTGTTCGATCAGCCGCGATACCTGGTGGGCATTGAGCGTGGCCTTGGCATCGCCGACGCCGATCTCCACCGTGCTGGCGGGTACGTCGATCGCAACGTGCACGTTCATCCGGAATCTCCTCGTATGGCGCAGGGGCAGTGGGCCATGGCCTGACCATGCATCGTCGCCGGTGGCTCCGCCGACCGTGGCGGCTCCAGTGCCGAGGATGATGACGACGACGGCGTCGCGCTATAGCGGCTCCCTTTTTCGCGAACTTGGCATGCCGCCTGCACCTCCTGCGGATGACGCCTGGGATCCCTGGACGCCCCAGGCACTGGCGAGACGCCTGCGCGAGGCCCCGGTGCACTGGTATGTGGTCGGCGGTTGGGCGCTGGACCTCTGGCATGGCGAGCAGTTGCGGGAGCACGAGGATCTGGAGTTCGCCGTGCTGCCCTCGGACCTCGATACGATACGGTCCTTTCTGTCCGAACTGAGATTTTTTACCGCGCACGCAGGCGTGGTCGGCCATTGGCCGCCGCCGTTTCTTGCACCGCCAGCAGTCTCCCAGTTCTGGGGGGCGGACCTGAAGCGCGGCTGCTGGCGCGTCGACATGATGCTGGAGCGCGGGACGCCGGACATCTGGGTCTACAAGCGCGATGCCTCGATCCAGGCGCCGCGCAGCGGAATTCCGCCATGCGCTGCCCCGGCTGTCGCCGTCCGACAAGGGATGCCTGCGGCGCTGGCTCGACCGGGCGCATCCCGGCCACCCGTGGCTTGGCCGGTTGTAGGTCCGGTCTCCGTTCGGTTCTCCCGGAAGGCGAGGAGGGCGCCTGGCACCGAGCGCTGCAGTGCGCTACCGTGCAGCTTTCGGACCCGGCGCCGTCACATCCCCACGTAGTTTGGCCCGCCGCCGCCCTCGGGCGTGACCCAGACGATGTTCTGCGTCGGGTCCTTGATGTCGCAGGTCTTGCAGTGCACGCAGTTCTGCGCGTTGATCTGCAGACGCTGGGCATTGCCGCCTTTGGCCTCGTCGACCACGAACTCGTACACCCCGGCCGGGCAGTAGCGGGCCTCGGGACCGGCGTACATCGCCAGGTTGACGTCGACCGGCACGCTCGGATCCTTCAGCGTCAGGTGGGCCGGCTGGTTCTCCGCATGGTTGGTGTTGCTGATGAACACGCTGGAGAGCCGGTCGAAGGTCAGCTTGCCGTCCGGCTTGGGATAGACGATGGGCTTGCACTCGGCCGCCGGCTTCAGGTAGGCATGGTCGGGCTTGTGGCGGTGCAGCGTCCACGGCACGTTGCCCTTGAGCACGAACTGCTCGATGCCGTTCATCAGTGTGGCGGTGAACAGGCCCGTCTTGAACCAGGCCTTGAAGTTGCGCGCCTTGTTCAACTCCTTGTGAAGCCAGCTGTTCTCGAAGGCCTCGGGGTAGGCCGTGAGTTCGTCGTGCCGGCGGCCGGCCTGCACCGCATCGAAGGCGGCCTCGGCCGCAAGCATGCCGGTCTTGATGGCGGCGTGGCTGCCCTTGATGCGGCTCACGTTGAGGTAGCCGGCCTCGCAGCCGACCAGCGCGCCGCCCGGGAACACGGTCTTCGGCAGCGACAGCAGGCCGCCGGCCGTGATGGCGCGCGCGCCGTAGCCCAGGCGCCTGCCCGCCTTGATGCCCTTGGATTCGTCGCCTTCGAGGTACCAGCGGATGTTGGGGTGGGTCTTCCAGCGCTGGAATTCCTCGAACGGGCTCAGGTAGGGGTTGGCATAGTCCAGCCCGGTGATGAAGCCCAGCGTGACCTTGTTGCCCTCGTCGTGGTAGAGGAAGGCGCCGCCGTAGGTGCTGCCGTCCATCGGCCAGCCGGCCGTGTGCAGCACGAAGCCGGGCTGGTGGCGCTTCGGGTCGATCTCCCACACTTCCTTGACGCCCAGGCCGTAGGTCTGCGGGTCGCGGTCCTCGTCGAGCGTGAAGCGCGCGATCAGCTGGCGGCCGAGGTGGCCGCGCGAACCCTCGGCGAAGATCGTGTACTTGCCGTGCAACTCCATGCCGAGCTGGAACTCGGCCGTCGGCTCGCCGTCCTTGCCCACGCCCATGTTGCCGGTGGCCACACCCTTGACGCTGCCGTCGTCGTTGTAGACGACCTCCGCCGCAGCGAAGCCGGGGAAGATCTCCACGCCGAGTTCCTCGGCCTGCTGGCCTAGCCAGCGCACCACGTTGCCCAGGCTGACGATGTAGTTGCCTTCGTTGTGGAAGCACTGTGGCAGCAGGAAGCCGGGCGTGCGCAGGCTGCCCTTCTCGCTGAGGAAGACCATGGCGTCTTCGGTCACCGGCTGGTTCAGCGGCGCGCCTTTTTCCTTCCAGTCGGGGATCAGCTCGGTGAGCGCACGCGGGTCCATGATGGCGCCCGACAGGGTGTGGGCGCCGGGCTCGGAGCCCTTTTCCAGCACGACGACCGAGATCTCCTGGCCTTTTTCGGCCGCGAGCTGCTTGAGCCGGATGGCGGTCGAGAGGCCGGCGGGGCCGCCGCCGACGACGACCACGTCGTAGTCCATCGCTTCGCGCGGGCCGTAGGTGCTGAGGAGTTCTTCGTTGGTCATCGGGGTGTCTGTGCTTGTCTCGGAATCGGGATCGGAAGCCGCGGGCGAAAGGCGGTTCACGGAGCGCTGGCCCTGCCGGGCACAGCCTATGATTCTATTCGGCGAAGCCCTTGGCGAGCGAACGCCTGTGCTTTTTCGGCCGTGCCGGCCAGCTGGGTGTCCAGGGAAGGGAAAGATATCGATGCGTTGGGGTGTGCTGTGCGGGCTGCTGGCCGGGGCTTTGTGGGGGCTGGTGTTCATCGTGCCGCGGGTGCTGGCCGGCTTCACGCCCTGGGAGCTGATGACCGGCCGCTACCTGGCCTACGGCGCAGTGGCCGCGGCCATGCTGGCGCCGCAGGCCCGCGGCATCGCCGCCGGCCTGGGCCGCGCCGACGGAATCGCGCTGCTGCGCCAGTCGCTGGCTGGCAACATCGTCTACTACCTGTTGCTGGCCCATGCGGTGCAACTGGCCGGCGTCGCGCCCACCTCGCTCATCATCGGCGTGCTGCCGGTACTGGTCACGCTGATGGGCCGCGCCGACCACGGCGCGGCGCCGCTGCGGCGTCTGGCGCTGCCGCTCGCGGTGGTGGTGGCGGGCATCGCCTGCATCAACGTGGACGTGTTCCTGCATGCCGCGTCCACGCAGGCGCCCGCCGGGCGCATCGCCGCGGGCATCGCCTGCGCCGTGGGGGCGCTGGCCTGCTGGAGCTGGTATGCGGTGGACAACGCGCGCTATCTCCAGCGCAATCCGCGCTTCAGCAGCGGTGAATGGTCGGCGCTCTACGGGGCGGCCAGCGGCGTGCTGGCGCTGGCGGGCGCGGCGGCCGGGGTGGCGCTGGGCCTGATCGGTCCCGCGGCGGACATCGTTGCGCCGCCCGGCACCAGCCGCGACTGGACGGTCTTCTGGGCGGTGAGCGCGGGGCTGGCGATCGGCGCCTCGCTGATCGGCAACCAGCTGTGGAACATCGCCAACCGGCGCGTGCCGCTCACGCTGACCGGCCAGCTCATCGTGTTCGAGACCCTGTTCGCGCTGTTCTACGGCTTCGTGTGGGAAGGCCAGTGGCCGCGCCCGCTGGAATGGGCGGCGATGGTGCTGCTGCTGACCGGCGTGGCCTGGTCGGTGCGCCGCCACAGATAGAGAACAGCCCCCGGGCGGCTGTGCCGCTCCCTCTTCTCCGCGCCGCGCGCTCCAGGCGTAGAGCAGCACGGCGACGATGCCCGCCGGCCGGCACCAGCGGATGCGCCGGGCGGTGAGCCCAACGCCGGCGATTTCGAGCGCGGACATGGCACGCGGTGTTCCGTGTCAGAGCAGGACCAGGGCCTGCCGCTTGATGTCCCCGATGAAGGGCCGGCGGCAGCGCGCAGCCCGCAGGCCGCGCGGCACGCAGTTGCGTTCGTCGGCAGCGGCAGCACGACAGGCGCGCCGCGGGCATGCTGGGATACCCCCGGCTGTTGAGGCCAGAGGCGTCCGGATGAAGGGAGCTGCAAGCCCATACTCCCTCATGCTGATAACGGAACGTTCATCCTGCGTTCAGGCACGGCTCCTACGCTGCGCGGCCATGTCCGATGCCGTTCTTCCTTCGCCTCCCGCCGCCGCGCCGGCCGGTCCGTCCCTGCGTCTCGGCAGGCTGCGCCACCTGTGGCTCGGTGCGCCCGGTGGCTACTCGCCGCAGGCCGTCGCGGCCTGGATGGCCGCCTGGTTCACGCTGGCCGGCAACCTGGCGCTGTGGCGCGCGCTGCGCGAACTGCACACGGGCCTGCACGGGCTGCTGGCCGCGCCTTGCCTCGTCGGCGGGCTGACGCTGGCCGCGCTGTCGCTGCTGGCCTGGTCGCGCGGCGCGCGGCCGCTGTGGATGGGGCTGGCCGTGCTGGCCGCGTTCGCCCAGTACGCCATGCTGGCCTACGGCATCGTGCTCGACCCCGACATGCTGCGCAGCGCCCTGCAGACCGATGCCCGCGAGATGCGCGATCTGGCCGGCTGGCCGGTGCTGCCCGGCGTGCTGCCGGCCGCGCTGCCGGCGCTGTGGGTGCTGGCGCGCGTGCGGGTGCGGCAGCGCCGCTGGGCCGGCAATGCCTGGCGCAATCTGGCGCTGTGCGCCGCGGCGCTGGCGATGGCCGGCCTGGCCGTTTTCATCGGCTACCGCGATCTGGCGCCGCTGATGCGCGAGAACGGCAAGCTGCGCTACATGGCCAATCCGGTGGCCGCGGCCTATTCGGCCGTGCGCGTGGTGCGCCACGGCGGCGGCAGGATGGACGGCGGCGCGCCGCTGCCCCTCGGACCGGCCACGCTGGGCGCGAGCTATGCCGGCCAGAAGCGGCCGCCGCTCTTCCTGCTGGTGGTCGGCGAGACCTCGCGCGCCGACCACTACGCCTTGAACGGCTACGGGCGCGACACCACGCCCGAGCTGGCCCAGCGCGGCGTGCTGAGCTGGCGCGACGTGCATTTCTGCGGCACGCATACGCTGGCCTCGGTGCCCTGCATGTTCTCCGGCCTGGGCAAGGCGGCCTTCGAATCGCGCGACCGCGAGCACGAGAACCTGCTCGACCTGCTGCAGTCCGCGGGCCTGGCCGTGCTGTGGATCGACAACCAGGCCGGCTGCAAGGGCGTGTGCGACCGGGTGCCGAACGTCTCCACCCGGGACACGGCGCGCGCCGTGCCCGGCGCCCGGGCCCTGTGCGACGGCGAATGCCTGGACGAGATCCTGCTGGCCGGGCTGGACGAGCGCATCGCCGCACTGCCGGCCGAACGCCGCGCCCGCGGCGTGGTCGTCGTGTTGCACGAGATGGGCAGCCACGGGCCGTCGTACACCCGCCGCTCGCCGGCGTCGCGCAAGCGCTTCCTGCCCGAATGCACCACGGTCGCGCTGGCGCAGTGCGACCCGGCGCAGCTGATGAACGCGTACGACAACTCCATCGCCTACAACGACCACGTGCTCGCCGGCGCCATCGACTGGCTGCGCGGCCGCGAGCACGACTACGACGGGGCCCTGCTCTACCTGAGCGACCACGGCGAATCGCTCGGCGAATACGGCCTCTACCTGCACGGCATCCCGTACCGGCTGGCGCCGCAGGTGCAGAAGCACGTGCCGATGATCGCGTGGCTCAGCCGCGGCTTCGCCGCGCGCACCGGGCTGGCGGTCCGATGCCTGCGCGGCACGCTCGACGAACCGCTGACGCACGACAACCTGTTCCATTCGGTCCTGGGGCTGCTCGATGTGCAGGCGGGCGCCTACCGCGGCGAGTTGGATGCCACGGCGGGCTGCCGGGCGATGGGCGCGCGCGCGGCCTGACGCTGAACTCGGCGAACGGAACCGGGGCGTTAGGATGGACAGCCTCTTTCGTCCATCCGCCAGCGAGGTATCCGCCCGTGACCGAACCGAACCTGCGCCCGCCGCGCCAACGATCCTTTCCCTGGCTCGCCCTGGCCATCGTCGCCGCGCTCGCGGCCGCCGGCTGGTATGGCTGTCGGCAGTGGCAGGCGCGCCAGGCCGCGCCGCCCGTCGCCGCGGCCGCGCCGCAGGCACCGGTGGCCGAGCCGGCGGCCGAGCCCGCCGGCCCGGCTCATCCGATCGAACCCGACCCGGCCGCGCCCGCGCTGCCGGCCCTGCAGGAGTCCGACGCGGCCGTCGCCGCCGCCATCGACGGCCTGGCGCCGCGCGCGCAGTGGCAGCGCTTCCTGGTGCCCGACGGCCTGGTGCGCCGCGTGGTCGCCACGGTCGACAATCTGCCGCGCAGCCACGCGCCGGCCCGCATCTGGCCGGTGCAGCGCACGCCGCCGAAGCTGGCGGTGGAAGGCGAGGGCGATGCGCTGCGGCTGGCCCCCGCCAATGCCCAGCGCTACACGCCCTTCGTGCAGTTCGTGCAGTCCATCGATCCGGCCAGGGCGGCTGCCGTCTACCGGCAGCTCTACCCGCTGTTCCAGCAGGCCTATGAAGAACTGGGCTATCCGCACCGGCATTTCAACGACCGCGCCGTGCGGGCCATCGACGACCTGCTCGGGACGCCCGAGCCCGCCCGGCCGCTGGCGCTGAAGCTGGTCGAGGTGCGCGGCAGCGCCTCCGAGCAGCCTTGGTTGCGCTACGAATATGCGGACCCGGAACTGGAGCGCCTGCACGCAGGCCAGAAGATCCTGCTGCGCGTCGGGCCGGACCACGCGAAGGCGCTCAAGGCCTGGCTTGCGCGGCTGCGCGCCGGGATCGCGGGATAGCGGCGGCGTCTACACTTTTCCCTTTCCGTGCACGGGAACAGGGAGGACGCATGCATTCGGACATCGTGATTGTGGGCGGCGGCGCTGGCGGGCTCGAACTCGCGGCGCGGCTCGGCCGCAGGCTGGGGGAGAAGCAGGGCCGCGAACGCGTGCTGCTGGTGGACCGCGACCCGTTCCACATCTGGAAGCCGACGCTGCACGAAGTGGCCGCGGGCACGCTCGACGCGCACCAGGAAGGGCTGTCGTACCCGGTGCTGGCGCGGCGCAACCATTTCAGCTTCGCCATCGGCGAACTGGCTGGCCTGGACGCCGGCGGCCGGTCCATCGAGCTGGCCGAGATCCGCAACGCCGAGGGCGAGCTGCTGGTGCCGCGGCGCACGGTGAGCTACACCCGGCTGGTCCTGGCCATCGGCAGCGGCTCCAACGCCTTCGGCACGCCGGGCATCGAGCATGCCTACCTGCTGGAGAACGTGCGCGACGCGCAGCGCTTCCACACCGACTGGCTCAATGCCTGCGCCCGCGCCTCGTTCGCCGGGAGCCGGTCGCTGTCCATCGCCATCGTGGGCGCCGGCGCTACCGGCGTGGAGCTGTCGGCCGAGCTGCTGGAGGCCCATGCCGAGCTGCTCGGCAGCCTGAGCGCGGGCCAGCGCTTCCGGCTGGACATCACGCTGGTCGAAGGCGGCGACCGCATCCTCGGCGGCCTGCCCGAGAAGATATCCCGCCAGGCCCGCCTGGCGCTGGAGCGCAAGCAGGTGAAGGTGCGCACCGGCACGCGGGTGACGGCCATCGAGCGCGGCGCACTGGTCACGCCGGACAGCCCGGTGCCCGCCGACCTCATCGTCTGGGCGGCCGGCATCAAGGCCGCCGAGGCCAACGCGGGCTTTGGCCTGGAGGTCAACCGGCTCAACCAGTTCGTCGTGGACGACCGCCTGCGCACCTCGGCCGACGGTGTGCTCGCGCTCGGCGACTGCGCCGCCTGCCCGTGGGAGGGCGGCAAGACCGTGCCGGCCCGCGCCCAGGCAGCCCACCAGCAGGCCGACTACCTCGCGCGGGTGCTCGCGGCCCTGCTGCGCGAGCAGGAGGTGGCAGAGCCCTTCGTCTACCGCGACTTCGGCTCGCTGGTCTCGCTGGGCGACAACAAGGGTGTGGGCAACCTCATGGGGGGCCTGGCCGGTCGCAACTTCTTCGTCGAAGGGCTGGTCGCCAAGTGGATGTACATGTCGCTGCACCTGAACCACCACCGTGCGATCCTCGGCACCGGCAAGACGGCGGTGCTGGCGCTGGCGCGGCTGCTGCAGCAGCGGGTGTCGGGACGGTTGAAGCTGCACTGAGGGTATGGGCTGCTGATGGGCTGGCAGCGCGGGCTTTGAGAGGGGTGGTCCGGGGGTATCTTGCGTCCGGCGCTGGGCGGCCGGCATTCGCCCCGGCGCCGGCCAGCGGCCTGCCTGGCCGGACGGCGCCGTCCGTTCGCTTGGACCGCGGCTGACAGCCAGCGGTGCCCCCGGGGGCTTAGCTTGCGTGCATGGCGATCCCGCCACGCAATGCGACGCAAAGGCATCCCACCATGAAGCAACTCCTCCCTCTCACCGTTCTGGCTTTTGTCTCGGCATGGAATGCCGGGTCCGCTTCCGCCGCGGAAGACCGGCGGTCGCCCGAGAATCTGCAGGCCTACTGCGAAGCCGAGATGGCGCGTCTGAAGGAAAACGTCCGCCAGTCGCAGATGGCCGACTGCCTGGCCCAGGGCCGCAAGCGCGAGGAGGACAAGGCCGCGATGTGCGAGAAGTCGGCACGGCCCCGGCCGGCGGACCGGCGCAGCGCCTACCTCAGCGACTGCATGAAGAAGAACTGAGCAGCGCGCCCCGCTGGCACGAGGGGCGCAGGCGCGCGGCGGTGCTAGGGCGGCTGGTCGCCGGGGGACCAGGGGGTGCGGCGCTGGTCGTGCTTCACGTCGCCCTCGTTCAACTCGGCGTTCCCCTCGACCTGTCTGGCCACGCCTTTGGCTTTCTGCGCCTCGCTGTCGAGCAACTCGCCCGCCTTCTGCTGGATCTTTCCTGCCGCCACCTTGGCGGCGCCCTTGATCTGCTCGGAGTTCATGCCGTGTCCTTTTTCCAATGCCAGGGCGACAGGCCCTGGATCCTGGAAAGGCTAGGGTTTGCGTCCGATCCGCTCCGCGAGCCGAGGGCGGGCGCAGCCGTCGGCGCATGCCTACACGGAGGGCGGCTGCGGAGCTGCTTCCCGGTGGCTCCTTGACCGCCGTGGGCAGCGCTGCATCGACAGCCCCGGTCCAGCAGGTGCCGGCGTCGTCCACCAGTCTCGCAAGGCTGCGGCCCGCCAGGTCCGCGCTGCGGACCGACGCCAGGGCGGGCGCCGCGGCCAGCGCGCGCAGGTTGGCCGCCGCATTGGCGGCGCCGCCCGGCCGCTCTTCTTCCCGCTCCCCCTCGACGACGGCTACCGGCGCTTCGCGCGAGACCCGGCCGACGCTGCCCGGCCAGTCCGCGATGCCGTCACCGGAAGAACAGATAGGCCAGCCCGATCGCCGCCGCGATCCCCACCGCATCCGCGAACAGCGCGCAGCCCAGCGCATGCCGCGTATCGCGCACGCCGACGCTGCCGCAGTACACGGCCAGCACGTAGAACGTGGTCTCGGTCGATCCCTGGATGATCGCCGCCAGCCGTCCGGCGAACGAATCGACGCCGTGGGCCTGCATCACGTCCACCAGCAGCGCCCGCGCGCCGGAGCCCGAGAGTATCTTCATCAGGCCCACCGGAAGGGCGGGCAGGAAAGCCGTGTCCAGTCCCAGCGCGGCCACGGCTGCGGCGAGCGCGCGCATCACGTAGTCCATGCAGCCCGCGGCGCGGAACAGGCCGATGGCCACCAGCATCGCCACGAGGTAGGCGATGATCTTCACCGCCACGCCGAAGCCTTCCTTCGCGCCCTCGACGAAGGCGTCGAGCACGTCGATGCGCCGGTGCACGCCGGCCGCGATGAAGGTGCCGACGATGGCCAGGATGCAGAAGCTGCCGGCGGCGCCGGCCACCTCGGCCGCGCGGGCCGGCGGAAGCCGGGCCACGCCGGCCACCAGCGCCGCTGCCGCCGCGGCGAACAGGCCCGCCGGCAGCAGCACGCGCCAGCGCCACAGCGGCAGCCGCTGCACCACGGCCACGGCAGCCACGGCGGCCAGCACCGAGGCCAGTGTGGCCAGCAGCGTCGGCAGGAAGATGTCGGCCGCGTTGAAGCCGGCCAGGCCCTGGCGCATGGCGATGCCCTGGCGGATGGCGATCACCGAGGTCGGTACCAGCGTGAGCCCGGCGGTGTTGAGCACGATGAACATGATCTGCGCATCGCTGGCCGCCGCGGGCTGCGGGTTGAGCGTCTGCAGCTCCGCCATGGCCTTGAGGCCCAGCGGCGTGGCGGCGTTGTCCAGGCCGAGCAGGTTGGCCGACACGTTCATCACCATGGCGCCCTGCGCCGGATGGCCCGTGGGCACGCCGGGGAAGAGCCGGCGCAGCAGCGGCGCGGCGGCGCGCGCGAGCGCCTCCACCATGCCGGCGCGCTCGCCCACGCGCAGCAGGCCCAGCCACAGTGCCATCACCCCGGCGAGGCCCAGGGCCACGTCGAAGCCGGTGCGCGCCGCGTCGAACATGGCCGCGACCAGCCGGCCGAAGACGGCCAGGTCGCCCTGCAGGGCCTGGACGCAGGCGGCGGCGAGGGCGATGGCGAAGAAGCCGATCCAGACGATGTTGAGCGCCATCGGGTCAGCCTGCGGTGAGCTTGTGGACCAGTTCGGCCGTGGTGCTCGCCTGGTACTTGCGCATGAGCCGGGCGCGGTAGATCTCCACCGTGCGGTGGCTGATGCCCAGCGTGCGGCCGATCTCCTTCGACGTGAGCCCGCTGATCAGGTGCGCGGCCACCTCGCGCTCGCGCCCGGTCAGCCCGGCCTTGACCGGGCGGCGCGCGCTCAGGTCCTCGAAGGTCCAGATGCCGGCCTCGTGCGGATCGGCACGGTTGAGCGCCCGGCCGGTGACGTGGCACCAGAACAGTTCGCCGGCCAGCCGGCCGCCCACGCGGCGCATGACCCGGTCGTCGGCATAGTGGCCGCGGGCATTGAGGATGGGCACCAGCCGCGCGCCCATGCGCTCGTACTCGTCGGCGCTGGGGTAGAGCACCCGCAGCGACTGGCCGCGCAGCTGCGCGCAGTCGGCGCCGAAGGTCTCGCAGACGTGGCGGTTGCAGTCCACGATGGCGCGGCGGTGGGTGATGACCATGCCCACGGGGGCCATGTCGAACGCCAGCCGGTAGTCGGCGGGCGGGGCTGTCTCCTGGAGCATGCTTACGGGCTTCTACGTACGTTGTTACGTAGTATCGTAGCGGCTTGCCGCGGGGCGCCTGCGGTGATTCCCACCTCCGAGGAGACTCCTTCGTGAACAAGATATTCCCTACCGCCGCCGACGCCCTCAAGGGCGTGGTGGCCGACGGCCAGCTGCTGGCCGTCGGAGGCTTCGGTCTCTGCGGCATTCCCGAGGCGCTGATCGATGCGCTGCGCGATTCGGGCGCCAAGGACCTGACCATCATCTCCAACAACGCGGGCGTCGACGGCTTCGGCCTCGGCAAGCTGCTCCAGACGCGCCAGATCAGGAAGATGATCTCCAGCTATGTCGGTGAGAACAAGGAGTTCGAGCGCCAGTACCTGGCCGGCGAACTGGAGCTGGAGTTCACGCCCCAGGGCACGCTGGCCGAGAAGCTGCGCGCCGGCGGCGCCGGCATCCCGGCCTTCTTCACCAAGACCGGTGTCGGCACCATCGTGGCCGAGGGCAAGGAGCTGCGCGAGTTCGACGGCGAGACCTACGTGCTCGAGCAGTCGCTGGTGCCCGACGTGGCCCTGGTCAAGGCCGACGTGGCCGACAAGGCCGGCAACCTGCGCTTTCGCCTCACGGCGCGCAACTTCAACCCGGCCGCGGCCACGGCCGGCAAGGTCACGGTCGTGGAGGTCGAGCGCATCGTCGAGGTGGGCGAGATCGCCCCGGACGACATCCACCTGCCGGGCATCTACGTGCACCGCATCGTCGTCAATCCGAATCCCGAGAAGCGCATTGAGAAGCGCACGCTGACGGCGGCCGCACCGGTCGATCCGGTGGCCGCCAAGGTCGAGGCCCAGACCGCCATCGCCCAGGCCGCCGCCGGCACCGAAGTGCCCGCGCCCAAGGTCGTGAACAAGCAAGGAGACTGACCATGCCCTGGACCCAGGACCAGATGGCCGCGCGCGCGGCCCAGGAATTGGAAGACGGCTTCTACGTCAACCTCGGCATCGGCATCCCGACGCTGGTGGCCAACTTCACCGGCGACAAGGAGGTCTGGCTCCAGTCGGAGAACGGCATGCTCGGCATCGGCCCGTTCCCGACCGAGGACGAGGTCGACGCCGACCTCATCAACGCCGGCAAGCAGACCGTCACCACCATCCCCGGGTCGGCCATCTTCGGCAGCGACCAGTCGTTCGCCATGATCCGCGGCGGCAAGGTCAACCTGTCCATCCTCGGCGCCATGCAGGTCAGCGAGAAGGGCGACCTGGCCAACTGGATGATCCCCGGCAAGATGGTCAAGGGCATGGGCGGCGCGATGGACCTGGTGGCCGGCGTCAAGCGCGTGATCGTGCTCATGGAGCACGTGGCCCGCAAGAAGGACGGCACCGAGGATCTGAAGATCCTGCCGGCCTGCACGCTGCCGCTGACCGGCGTGGCCGTGGTGGACCGCATCATCACCGATCTGGCCGTCATCGACGTGGTGCCCGAGGGCCTGAAGCTGGTGGAACTGGCCGACGGCGTGACCTTCGAGCAGGTCCAGGCCAAGACCGGCGTGCAACTCATCCGCTGAGCACGCCATGACCCCGGCCCGCAGCGCGCTCGCCACGATCTGGGAGGCCGCGGGCCTGCCGGACGCAGCCCTCGGCCAGGTGGAGCTGCCGGGCGCCGACCCGGTGCTGCCCTCGTCGTTCGCGATGGCGGCAGCCGCCCAGTCCACCATCGCGGCGGCGGCGCTGGCCGCCTGCGAACTTGGCCACCAGCGCGGCCAGCCGCGCCAGGCGGTGCACGTCGATGCGGCCCATGCCAGCATCGAATGCACCGGCTGGTTCGCCATCGACGGGCGCTCGCCCGACCTGTGGGACGCCTTCTCGGGCCTCTACCGCACGGCCGACGGCTTCGTGCGCGTGCATGCCAACTTCGCCCACCACCGCGACGGCGCGCTGCGGCTGCTGGGACTCCAACCGGGACAGGCCACCCGGGGGCCGATGCCGAAGCGGCCCTGCTGCGCTGGAAGGCGCTCGATTTCGAGACGGCGGCGGCCGAGCGCGGCCTGGTCGCCACGGCGCTGCGCAGCTTCGACGCATGGGACGCCACGCCGCAGGGCCGGGCCATCGCCGTGCAGCCGCTGTTCACCATCGACCGCATCGGCGATGCGCCGCCACGTGAACTGCCGCCGCTGGCGCCGGACCAGCGTCCGCTGGCCGGCATCCGGGTGCTGGAGCTGACCCGCATCCTGGCCGGGCCGGTGGGAGGCAAGGCGCTCGCGGCCTACGGCGCCGACGTGCTGCTGGTCAATGCACCGCACCTGCCCAACATCGCCGCGATCGCCGACACCAGCCGCGGCAAGCGCTCGGCGCTGCTCGACCTGCGCGTGCCGGGCGATGCGGACACGCTGCGCCGCCTGCTCGGCGGCGCCCATGTCTTTGTGCAGGGCTACCGGCCCGGCGGCCTGCAGGCCCTGGGCTTCGGCCCGGAGGCGGCGGCGGCCGCGCGCCCGGGCATCGTCTACGTCTCGCTGACCGCCTACGGCACGCAGGGCCCGTGGGCCGGGCGGCGCGGCTTCGACTCGCTGGTGCAGACGGCGATGGGCTTCAACCAGGCCGAAGGCGAGGCCGCCGGCGGTGGCAAGCCGCGCCCGCTGCCGATGCAGATCCTCGACGAGGCAAGCGGCTACCTCATCGCCTTCGGCGCGGCCGCCGCGCTGCGCCGCCAGCAGCGCGAGGGCGGCAGCTGGCATGTGCAGGTGTCGCTGGCGCAGACGGGCCACTGGCTGCGCGGCCTGGGCCGGGTGGCGCGTGGCCTGGACGCCGTGGCGCCGGACCGCGCGCCGTGGCTGGCCACCGGGCCGTCGGGCTTCGGCGTGCTCACCGCCGTGCGCCACAGCGCCCGGCTCGCGCGTACGCCGGCCGGCTGGGACCGGCCTTCGGTGCCGCCGGGGACCGATCCGCCGGCATGGACATGAGGTGGTATGTAGCCCTGGCGCGCATCACCTGTGCGCTACCGGCTGATCACCCTGGGGGTATGTCTCAGCGGTTGAATGGCGGGCCGCCGAGCCGGGTCCCCGCCTTCAATCCCTTGGACTTGAACCAGCCCTGGTTCATCTCCAGCACGTAGCGCACCGGCTTGTCCGAACAGTGCGAATCCAGCGTCTGCGGCTTCATGTCGGCCAGGTTCACGATGGTGCCGTCGTCGGCGATGAAGGCGGCCGTCAGCGGCAGCAGCGTGTTCTTCATCCAGAAGCACTGCGTGGCCGGCTCCTCGAAGGCGAACAGCATGCCTTCCTGGGCCGGCATCTCCTTGCGGAACATCAGGCCGACCTCGCGCTGCGGCGGCGTGGCCGCGACCTGGGCGTCGATGCGGTAGAAGCCGGCCGTGAGCGCCACGCGCGGCAGGGTCAGCTGCGGGCTCGACGGCTGCGCCTGTGCGAGTCCGCTGGCCGCCAGCGCCACCGCGGCCGCGCCGCGCAGGATGGTTCGGACACGGAAGAGGCGGAGCAGGGCGGTCGTGGGCATGGGTGGTCGGGGCTGGAGATGCGCAAAGGCCGGGCCGCAAAGAACGATGGCCCGCGCAGGCGGGCCATTGTGTCGCAAAGCGGCGCGCCGCGCCGCGTGCTGGCGCCGAGTCAGAGGCGGTGGGGTCTGGCTGCCTTCTTGTGCTTCCTGGCCTTCAGAGGCTTCTTTTTCGCAGCAGCGTGCTTCTTTTTCTTCTGCGCGACATGCTTGTGCGGCGCTTCGGCGGCGGGCGCCGGTGCCGGGGTGTAGGCCGGAGCCGGAGCGACTGCCGGGGCGGCGGGGGCCGGCTGGGCGAAGGCGCCCGCGGCGAACAGGCCGGCGATCAGGGCAGCGAGGAGTTTGTTCATGTGTGCCAGTTCCTGGAGTGGAGTTGCCAATGATGGAGAAGGGGCGTTGGTGCAAAAGGCCCGCCGACCATCGGCGCGCCATACCCCCGGACGTACCGCTCGAAGCCGCCCGTCCGGAGCCAGTGCCGACGTGGGTTGGCACTAGAATGCAGTGAGATTTTGCACCAGCGGCGGCCCGCTTCCGGCGCTGCTGGTCCCCGCCGTTGGAGACGCCTTCCCATGCCCTATCAGCACATCCAGGTTCCCGCCGCAGGGCGGAAGATCACGGTCCATGCCGACGGGACGCTGAACGTTCCGGACCACCCGATCGTCCCGTTCATCGAGGGCGACGGCGTGGGCGTGGACGTGACCAAGGTCGCCCTGCGCGTACTGGACGCGGCCGTGGAGAAGGCCTATGGCGGTGTGCGCAGGATCGCATGGCTGGAGGTCTACGCCGGCGAGAAGGCCACGCGCATCTACGGCGCCGGCGTCTGGCTGCCCGACGAGACGGTCGAGGCGCTGCGCGAGTACGTCGTCTCGATCAAGGGTCCGCTGACCACGCCGGTGGGCGGCGGCATCCGCTCGCTCAACGTCGCGCTGCGCCAGGAGCTGGACCTGTACGTCTGCCTGCGGCCGGTGCAGTACTTCAAGGGCGTGCCCTCGCCGCTGAAGGAGCCCGAGAAGACCAACATGGTGATCTTCCGCGAGAACTCCGAGGACATCTACGCCGGCATCGAATTTCCGGCCGAGTCCGACCAGGCCCGGCGGCTCATCCGCTTCCTGCACGACGAGTTCGGCATCACCAAGATCCGCTTTCCCGAGACCTCGGGCATCGGCATCAAGCCGGTGTCGCGCGAAGGCACCGAGCGGCTGGTGCGCAAGGCCATCCAGTACGCCATCGACCATGACCGCCCCAGCGTGACGCTCGTGCACAAGGGCAACATCATGAAGTTCACCGAGGGCGCATTCCGCGACTGGGGCTATGCCCTGGCCGCCAAGGAGTGCGGCGCCGAGGCGATCGACGGCGGCCCGTGGCTGCGCCTGAAGAACCCGAAGTCCGGCCGCGACATCGTCGTCAAGGACGTGATCACCGACGCCTTCCTCCAGCAGATCCTGCTGCGCCCGGCCGAGTACAGCGTGATCGCCACGCTCAACCTCAACGGCGACTACATCTCCGACGCCGTGGCCGCGCAGGTCGGCGGCATCGGCATCGCGCCGGGCGCCAACCTGTCGGACACCGTTGCCATCTTCGAGGCCACGCACGGCACGGCGCCCAAGTACGCGGGCAAGGACTACGTCAACCCCGGCTCCATCGTGCTGTCGGGCGAGATGCTGCTGCGCCACATCGGCTGGACCGAGGCCGCCGACCTCGTGCTGGCCGCGATGGAGAAGGCGGTGCTGAGCAAGAAGGTCACCTACGATTTCGCGCGCCTGCTCGAAGGCGCGACGCAGGTCAGCACCTCGGGCTTCGGGCAGGTGCTGATCGATCACCTCTGAACTGGAGACCGTTGGCAGGCGGGCAGCGGGTTTTTCATCCGCTGCTCGCTTCCCAGCAGCGTTGTTGCCTGCGGTGCGGCATCTGCGGCGCTACCTGGGATGCGCGGCTGGCATGAAGGATGCGGCTGGCCGCGGCTGGCAGGCGTAGAGTCGCACCTGCCCCTTCGTCCACCTTGATTCGCCTGCGTCCCCCGGGGGCGCGGCCAGCCTTCAGCATGAGCACTGCTTCCGAGTTCCTCTGGTACATCCCCAACCAGGTCGTCGCCGGCCACCGCGGCGAGCCCGTCGCGGCCGACCACAACAGCCTCGACACCCTCACCAGCCATGCCCAGGCGCTGGAGCGGCACGGCTGGAAGGGCGCCCTCATCGGCACCGGCTGGGGCCGCCCCGACACCTTCACCGTGGCCACCGCGCTGGCCGCCCGCACCACGACTTTCGAGCCGTTGATCGCCATCCGCCCGGGCTACTGGCGGCCGGCGCACTTTGCCTCGTCCGCGGCCACGCTCGACCACCTGAGCGGCGGCCGGGTGCGGGTCAACATCGTCTCCGGCCTCGACGACCTGGCCGCCTACGGCGACAGCGAGGGCGACCAGGCCCACCGCTACGGCCGCACCCGGGAGTTCATGCGGCTGGTGCGCCGGCTCTGGACCGAGGAAGAGGTCACTTTCGCCGGCGAGCACTTCCAGGTTGCCAAGTCGACGGTGCTGCCGCGCATCCCGGTGCGCGGCGAGCGCAGGCACCCGCGGCTCTACTTCGGCGGCGCGTCGGACGCGGCCGAACGCGTGTCGGCCACCGAGGCCGACGTGCAGCTCTTCTGGGGCGAGCCGCTCGAAGGCGTGAAGGGCCGCATCGACCGGCTGAGGGCGCTCTCGCGCGACCTCGACCGCGACCTGCCGCCCTTGCAGTTCGGCCTGCGCATCACCACGCTCGTGCGCGACACCACCGAGCAGGCCTGGTCCGACGCCGAGGCCAAGGTCGCCGAGATGGCCAAGACCCACGGCGCCGGCTGGCACGACCACCGCCGCGCCGTCGCCGTCGGCCAGCAGCGCCTGCTGGACCTGGCCGCGCGCGGCGACGTGCTGGACGACAACCTCTACACGGCACCCGGCCGGTTCGGCGGCGGCGGCGCCGGCACGACCTGGCTCGTGGGCTCGGCCGAGGACGTGGCCCGCTCGCTGCGCAAGTACCGCGACCTGGGCATCACGCACTTCGTGCTGTCCGACACGCCCTACCTGCGCGAGATCGAGCGCCAGGGCCGGCAACTGCTGCCGCTGCTGCGGGACTGAGCAGCGCGTCTGCAACTTCCTTGTTTTCCCGACAGGCGTTGCCATCTGTTTGAGCGACCATAGGACTTTCCCTCTGGAGCCCGACGACATGGATTTCAAGGACTACTACGCGATCCTGGGTGTGGAGCGGCAGGCCGACGCCGATACGGTGAAGAAGGCCTACCGCCGCCTCGCCCGCAAGTACCACCCCGACGTCAGCAAGGAAGCCGACGCTGCGACCCGCATGAGCGAGGTCAACGAGGCCTATGCCGTGCTGTCCGACCCCGAGAAGCGCGCGGCCTACGACGAACTCGGCCGCCAGCCGCAGGGCAGGGCGCAGGGCGGCCAGGGCTTCCAGCCGCCGCCGGACTGGGCCAGCGGGTTCGAGTTCACCGGCGGCGCGGGCGGTGACGAGCACGAGTTCAGCGACTTCTTCTCCAGCCTGTTCGGCCAGGCCGCCGCCGCGCGTGCCGCGCGAGAAGCCGGCGGCCACACCCGCCGGTCCGGCCCGCGGCGCGGCAGCGACCACCATGCGCGCATCGACATCGACCTGGCCGACGCTTACAGCGGCGCCACGCGCACGCTCACGCTGCGCGGCGCCGAGCTGGACGAGACCGGCCACGTCGTACCGCGCGAGCGCACGCTCGAAGTGCGCATCCCCCAGGGCGTCAAGGCCGGTCAGCTGATTCGGTTGACGGGGTATGGTGCTCCAGGCGCTGATGGGCAGCCGGCTGGCGACCTGTACCTGGAGGTGTATTTCAACGAGGACGCGCGCTGGCGCATCGACGGCCGCGACGTGCACCAGACGCTGCCGGTGGCTCCGTGGGAGGCTGCGCTCGGCGCCGCCGTCGAGGTGGCGACACCGGCCGGCACGCTCGAAGTGACCGTGCCGCCGAACTCCCGGCCCGGCCGCCGGCTGCGCCTCAAGGGCCGCGGCATCCCGGGCGAGCCGCCGGGCGACATTTACCTCACGCTCGACGTGGCGTGGCCGCCGGCCGACACGCCGCGGGCGCGGGAACTCTACGAGACGATGGCGCGCGACTTGGCCTTCAACCCACGCGCAGCCGCCAGGAGCTGACCATGGCCTTTTCCAATCCTCCATCCTCCGTGCGCCGCCACTTCACCGTCGAGGCCGAACTGCTCGACCGGGATGCGCTCGACATCGAGTCGCTGGCCCATACCTGTTCGGTCAGTGCCGAGTGGGTCGTCGAGCGGGTCGAGTCCGGCCTGCTCGGCGCCGAGTCCGAAGGCGGCGGCCGCGCGGCCTGGCGCTTCACCAGCACCCAGGTCGTGCGGGCGCGCCGCATCGCGCGGCTGGAGCGCGACATGGACGCCAACCCCGAGCTGGCGGCACTCGTCTCCGACCTCGTGGAGGAGGTGCAGGCCCTGCGCCGCCAGCTGCATGGGTCTTGAAGACCGCGACTGGTGGCGCGAGGCGCAGCGCAGGCGCCGCGCCGCCGGGGCCGAGGATGCCCGCCCGGCCGGCGGCCGCCGCGCCGGGCGCACGGCGCGGCGCGGCGCGCTGGGCATCGTCGTCTTCTGGCTGGCCGTCATGGGCCTGCTCTACCTGGCGATGCAGCGCGTGGCCGAGCCGAAGCGCGCCCAGGTCACGGCCGACGGCGCCATCGTCATCCCGCGCCATGCGGACGGCCACTTCCGCGTGTCCGGCGCGGTCAACGGCGAGCCGGTGCGGTTCCTCGTCGACACCGGCGCCAGCCTGGTCAGCGTGAGCGACGGGCTGGCGCTCCGCGCGGGCCTGCGGGGCGGCGAGCCGGCGACCTTCCGCACCGCCAACGGCACGGTCGCGGGCACCGTGGTGCGGGGCGCGACGGTCGCGGTGCGCGGCGCGACGGTGGCCAACCTGCGCATCGGCACCGGCCTCGACCACGGCCGCGGCGCGGCCGACGACGAGGCGCTGCTCGGCCAGAACTTCCTCCAGCAGTTCGACCTGGAGATCGGCCGCGACCGCATGGTGCTGCGGCCGCGGCCCTGAACCTGTCCACGATGGGCCCATGCAGCACCTGTCAGAATCCGTCGCCGACCGGCTTGCGATCCGCGAGCTGATCGACCGCTTCCACGATGGCGTCAACCACCGCGACGCGCGGGCAATCGCGGCATTGTTCCTGCCCGATGGCGTGTGGGAGGTGGCGCCGCCGTTTCAGCACCGCTGCGAAGGGCTGGCCGCCATCGAGGCCGGCATCGGCGAGAGCATCGGCCGCATGGAATTCCTGTTCCAGACCGCATCGCCGGTCGTCGTCGATCTCCAGGACGAAGGCCGGGCGGCGGCCCGCACGTCGCTGCGAATTCGGCCGCGCGCGGGACGGCAGCACGATGCGCGTCGTCGGCACCTACTTCGACACGCTGGCCCGGGATGCTTCGGGCCGGTGGCGCTTCGCGCACCGCATCTTCCGGGTGCGCTATGCGGACGACGCGCCGGCGGGCGGGCAGGTCTTCGACGACCTGCCGCGCTGAGGCGGCCGGCGGACCAGGGCCGCCGTCAGCGCGCCGGCGGCGAGCCGCAGCGCCTTCGTGTCGCCGTGTATGCGCTCCATCACCGCCAGCCCGCGGGTGAAGGTGATGACCACGCTGGCGGCGGCCCGGGCGTCGAGCGTGAGCTGCCGGCGGATCGCCGGTCGCTCCAGCGCCGCGGTGACGAGCCGGCCAAGCCGGTCGACGAGGGCCTGCAGCCGTGCGTGGACCGGCGCGCTGCCGGTGCTGCCGTCCGTGGCCGTTTTCGTGGTCAGGCAACCCTGCGACGGCGAGCCGGCCGTCATGTGGGCAATGGCGCTTTCGAAGAAGCGGTGCAGCACGTCGCCCGCGTCATCGCCGGCCAGGCTGGCCTCGACGCTCTGGAGGAACCGGGCTTCGTAGAGATCGAAGGCGCGCAGGAAGAGGGCCTTCTTGTCGCCATAGGCATGGTAGAGGGAGCCGCGCTGAACGCCGGTGGCCTGCGCGAGGTCGAGCATCGACGTCGCGGCAAGTCCCTGGCGCCGGAAGACCTCCAGCGCCGCCGCCAGTGCCGCATCCTCGTCGAACTGTCGGATCCCAGCCATCCCGTTTCCTTGCATCGAGAACCGGAGCCGATCATAGGATGCGGCGGTCCTGCCGTCGTCTCTCGTCCCTCCGATGCACTCATCTTTGACATGTATGTCAAAGATGGCCTATGCTGCGGCGACTGTTCTGCAGTGCCCATGAAAGGACGATGGCATGGAGGCTACGGGTCGCACCAGGTTGGCAGGCGTCCTCTGCGGGCTGGCGGCAGCGCTCATCTGGGGCGGCTTCCCGGTGATGACGCGGCTCGGCGTGGCCTATTCGTCGTTCGACCTGTACGACGTGACCTTCCTGCGCTTCTCGGTGGCAGGGCTGCTGCTGGCGCCGGTCCTGGTCAGGACCGGCTTCGGCAGGCTCGGTCCGGTGCCTGTGGCGCTCATGGTTGCGGGCATCGGCGCGCCCTACATGCTGGTCGTCTCGCAGGGCCTGGCGCTGGCCCCGGTCAGCCTTTTCGCCGCGCTGACGCCGGGCAGCATGATCGGCTTCTCGGTCCTGCTGAGCGTGCTGTGGCTCGGAAACCGTGTTCCGTTGCGCGAGCGTGCGGGTCTGGCATTGATTGCGGCCGGCATCGGTGCCGCGGGCTGGCAGGGCATGGCGCAATCGGTCGGTGCCGGCGCGGCGGTGGGCTCGTTCCTGGCCGGCGGGCTGCTGTGGGCGATCTACACCGTGTCGACCCGCGCGTTCTCGGTCGGCCCCCTGCATGCGACAGCCATCGTCTCGGTCGTCTCGGCACTCGTCTATGCGCCGGTCTATGTCGCCATGAAGGGCAGCGCCATTCTCGAAGCGCCCCTGCGCGCGCTGGCAGGGCAGGCGATCTACCAGGGCGCCATGGTCTCGATCGCCGCGCTCTACTTCTACAGCAAGGCCGTGGCGCTGCTGGGCCCGGTGGCCGGCGCGTCGTTCGCGGCCCTCGTGCCGGTCTTCGCCGTCATCGAGGCTTCGCTGCTGCTGGGCGAAGCGCCCGGCCTGCCGTCGGTCGCGGCGCTGGCGGTCGTCACCGTCGGCCTGGTCGTCAGCATCGCGTCGAAGAACGCAGGGACGCGCTGATCGCCGCCGGCGGCCGCTCAGTGTTTCTGCAGCAGCCGGATCACGCTGGAGAAGTCCAGCGCCCCATGCCCCGCGAGGCTGTGGGCCGCATAGATGCTGCGCGCCAGCCCGCCGAGCGGCGTGGCGGCCTTCACGGCGGTGGCACTCTCCTGCGCCAGGCCCAGGTCCTTGAGCATCAGGTCGGTGCCGAAGCCGCCGGCGTAGCCCTTCGACGCCGGCGCGTTCTCGTGCACGCCGGGCAGCGGGTTGTACTTCTCCAGCGCCCAGTTGCCGCCGGAGCTGCGCCGCATGATCTCGCTGAGCACCTTCGGGTCCAGCCCGTTGGCCACGCCGAGGGCGATGGCCTCGCTGGTGCCGATCATCAGCACGCCGAGCAGCATGTTGTTGCAGATCTTGGCGGTCTGGCCGGCGCCTGCCGCACCGGCATGGAAGATGTTGGCGCCCATCTTCTCCAGCAGCGGCCGGGCGCGCTCCAGCGCCTGCGCCTCACCGCCGACCATGAAGGTCAGCGTGCCGGCGATGGCGCCGCCGGTGCCTCCCGAGACCGGCGCGTCGAGGAAGGCGATGCCGCGCGCGGCGGCGACCTCGGCCACCTTGATGGCGCTGGCCGCGGCGATGGTGCTGCTGTCGATCACCAGCGTGCCGGGCGCGAGCCGGGCGAGCAGGCCGTCGTCGCCGAGGTAAAGGCCCTCGACGTGGGCGCTTGCGGGCAGCATGCTGACGACGACCTCGGCGTCCACGGCGGCGGCGGCCGCGCTCGCGGCCACCGGCACGCCGGCAGCGGCCAGGCGCTCGCGCGCGGCGGGGAAGAGGTCGTAGGCCTGCACGGCATGGCCGGCCTTGTGCAGGTTGACGGCCATCGGGCCGCCCATGTTGCCCAGGCCGATGAATGCGATGGTGGTCATGGTGGGTGTCTCCTTGGTCTCGTTAGCGAATCGCGTCGGGCGCGTCGTCGTCGAGCATGCGGCGCGCGACGATGACGCGCATGATTTCGTTCGTGCCTTCGAGGATCTGATGCACGCGCGCGTCGCGCACCAGCCGCTCCAGCGGGAAGTCGCGCAGGTAGCCGTAGCCGCCGTGCAGCTGCAGGGCCTCGTTGCAAATGGCGAAGCCCGCGTCGGTGGCGAAGCGCTTGGCCATGGCGCAGTAGGTGGTCGCGTCGCGCGCGCCGGCATCCAGCTTGGAGGCAGCCAGCCGCACCAGCTGGCGCGCGGCGACCAGGTCGGTCGCCATGTCGGCCAGCCGGAACTGCAGGGCCTGGAACTGCGCCAGCTCCCGGCCGAACTGCCTGCGCTCGTGCAGGTAGCGCTGCGCATGGCCCAGCGCGCCCTGGGCCGCGCCGACCGAGCAGGTGGCGATGTTGATGCGCCCTCCGTCCAGCCCCTTCATCGCGATGCGGAAGCCCTCGCCCTCGCGGCCGAGCAGGTGGTCGGCCGGGATGTGCACGCCGTCGAACGCGATGGTGCGCGTGGGCTGGCTGTTCCAGCCCATCTTCCGTTCCTTCTGACCGTAGCTGATGCCGGGCGCGTCCGCCGGTACGGCGAAGGCGCTGACGCCGCCCGCGCCGTCGCCGCCGCTGCGGGCCATGACGACCAGCAGGTCGGTGCTGCCGGCGCCCGAGATGAAGGCCTTGCCGCCGTGGATGGCCCAGCCGTCGGCGGTGCGCTCGGCGCGGGTGCGCAGCGAGGCGGCGTCCGACCCGGCGCCGGGCTCGGTCAGGCAGTACGAGGCCAGCTTCTGCCCGGCCGTGAGGCTCGGCCCCCACTGGCTGCGCACGGCATCCGTGCCCCAGGTGCCGATGATCCACGCGGCCATGTTGTGGATGGTGAGGAAGGCGGTGGTCGACGGATCGACCGCGGCCAGCTCCTCGAACACCAGCGTGGCATCGAGGCGGGGCAGGGCGAGGCCGCCGATGGCCTCGGGCGCATACAGGCCGCAGAAGCCCACTTCGCCCGCGCGCCGGATGGCGTCGCGCGGGAAGATGCCTTCCTCGTCCCACTGCGCCGCATGCGGCGCCAGCTCGGCCGCAGCGAAGCCGCGCGCCGTGGCGGCGAAGGCGCGCTGCTCCTCGGAGAGTTCGAAGTCCATGCCGGACCCCGCTACTTCAGGCTGATGGTCGTGTTGACGCCCTGCGAGACGGTGCTGTCGTCGAACCAGCGCGCCGTGACCGTCTTGGTCTGCGTGTAGAACAGGACCACCTGCTTGCCGTACGGCCCCAGGTCGCCGAGCTTGGAGGCGCGCGAGCCCGAGAACGAGAACAGCGGCACCGGCACCGGGATCGGCACGTTGATGCCGACCTGGCCCACGTCGATCTCCTCCTGGAAGCGCCGCGCCGCCGCGCCCGACTGGGTGAAGATGGCCGTGCCGTTGCCGTTCGGGTTGGCGTTGACGAAGGCGATGGCCTCGTCGAGCGTCTCGGCGCCCGCGAGGCAGGCGACCGGGCCGAAGATCTCCTGCTCGTAGACCGCCATGCCGGGCTTCACGCCGCTGAAGACCGTGGGGCCGACGAAGTTGCCCTGCTCGTAGCCGGCCACCTGCGGGTCGCGGCCGTCCAGCTCCAGCGTGGCGCCTTCGGCCACGCCGCGCTCGATCAGGCCGGTCACGCGCTGGTGCGCGGCGCGCGAGACCAGCGGGCCTACGTCGGTGCCAGCCTCGGTGCCGGCGCTGACCTTGAGCGTCTTCGCCTTGGCGACGAAGTCGGCCACCCATTCGCGGGCCTCGCCCACCAGCACCACGACCGACAGCGCCATGCAGCGCTGGCCGGCCGCGCCGAAAGTGGCGCCGACCAGGGCGTTGAGCGTCTGCTCCTTGTTGGCGTCGGGCAGCACGATGGCGTGGTTCTTGGCACCCATCATGCACTGCACCCGCTTGCCCGCGAGGCTCGCCCGTTGGTAGACATGGGTGCCGACCTTGGTCGAGCCGACGAAGCTGATTGCCTTGATGTCCGGGTGGTCGCAGAGCGCATTGACCGCCGCCTCGCCGCCGTGCACCACGTTGAGCACGCCGGGCGGGATGCCGGCCTCCAGCGCCAGCTCGACCAGGCGCATAGTCACCATCGGGTCCTGCTCGGAAGGTTTGAGCACGAAGGTGTTGCCGGTGGCGATCGCCATCGGGAACATCCAGAGCGGGATCATGGCCGGGAAGTTGAACGGCGTGATGCCGGCGCACACGCCCAGCGGCTGGAGCACGGTGTAGGTATCCACGCCGTTGGCCACGTTGTTGGCCAGCTCGCCGAGCTGGAGGTTGCCGATGGCCGCGGCATGCTCGACCACCTCCAGTCCGCGGAACACGTCGCCCTCGGCATCGGCCAGCGTCTTGCCCTGCTCGGCGGTGAGGATCGCGGCGAGCTCGGCCATGTTCTCGCGGATCAGCTGCTGGTACCTAAGGAAGATGCGCGCCCGCGTGCCGATCGGCGTCCTGCGCCAGGCCCTGAAGGCCTCCTGCGCCGCGGCGACGGCGGCGTCGATCTCGGCCGGTGTGGCGAACGGCACGCGGGCCAGCACCTGCTGCGTGGCCGGGTTGACCACGTCGCGCCATTCGGTGGTCTGCGATTCGACGAATCGTCCGCCGATCAGCAGTTTCACGGTCGGGGCCAGGGCGGCCACGGAGGTGGGTGCGTTCATTCGGTTGTCTCCGGTCGGTTGTCGCTGTCGGTGCATCGTAGCTGTGCGAAATTGCCAGGACAATGCGCAGGAATGCGTTCGGCTTTTGCATAAATCCACATCAATCCACAGACATGGACTGGGACAACCTGCGCTACTTCCTCGAACTGGCCCGTACCGGCACGCTGCTGGCCGCGGCCCGCCGTCTCGGGGTGGACCACACGACGGTGGCCCGGCGCATCCAGGCGCTGGAGAAACAGACCGGCGCAGCGCTGTTCGCGCGCGAGGCCGGCGGCCACCGGCTGACCGAGACCGGCCGCCGTCTGCAGCCGCAGGCCGAGGCGATGGAGGCCGCCGCCCGCGCGGTGGAGCGCGATACCGTGGACCCGGCCGGCGCGGCCGGGCCCAGCGGCGTGGTGCGCATCGGCGTGACCGAGGGCTTCGGCACCGCGGTGCTCGCGCCGCAGCTCGCGCGGCTTGCGCAACGCCATCCGGGCCTGTCGATCGACCTGCTCGCGCTGCCGCGGCTGGTGCATCTGTCGCGGCGCGAGGCCGACATCGTCGTCTCGCTCGTGCGGCCCGCGCGCGGACCGGTGGTGGTCAGCCGGCTCTGCGACTACGTGCTGCAGCTCTACGGCGCGCGCGACTACCTTGCGACCCAGGCGCCGATCGCCACACGCGAGGACCTGCGCGGCCATGCGTTCGTGAGCTATGTGGACGACCTGCTGTTCAGCAAGGAGCTTCAGCTGCTCGACGAACTGCACCGGCCCGAGCGGCTCGCACTGCGCAGCACCAGCATCCAAGCCCAGTACCAGGCCGTGCGCGCGGGTGCGGGCCTCGCGGTGCTGCCGGCCTTCCTGGCCGACGGCGATCCGCTGCTGGTGCGCGTGCTGCCGGGGCAGGCGCGCTTCACCCGGACCTTCTGGATGTCGATGCCGGCCGAGGGCAAGCATCTCGCACGCATGCAGGCGGTCTGGAGCTTCGTGCGCGAGGCGGTGGAGGCCCAGGGGGCGCTGCTGCGGCCGGCCTGACGCAGATACCCTCGCCTCTACTGCCCTATAGCGCTTTGGAAAAGGGCGTATCGAGGCAATACCCCCTCTGTAGGTTTATCGCATTGGGCAGTGCGGCACGGCCCTCATCATTGCTGCTCCCTTTTTGTCACCATGCCCCGCCGCGGCTCGTCCTCCTTTTCGAGCCTGGTCCGCCGCGGCGCGCTCGCGCTGGCAGGCTGTGCGCGGCCACGGCTGCGGCGCGGTCCGCAGTGCCTGAGGCGCTCACTGGCCTACCCTCCGCAGCAAAGAGCCCGTGCAAGGCTTGACGCGAGGAGCCAAAGGAGCACACCGTTCAAATTGACTTCCGTGCCCCCGGGGCGACTGCCTGTAGCGCCGGCCGCGCGATGGCCGAATGTCCGCTGCTGGAGCAGGAGGCGAACCTGCACGGCCAGCGCGTCATCGAGCGCTTCCGTGCGCTCGATGAGGAATACGACCGTATCACCGACCACGGAAGGCGTCAGAACGCCATCGGGCCGGGCGCATGGCCGTCTACCGGTGCAGGAATCGTCTCGCAGACTACTGACGTAAAAGTAAAATCCATTGATTTAAAAGAGGATTTTTGATAAAAATCTTCTCATGAATCTTTTCATAGGATATGGCTGTGGCCGGTGATCCTGCAGTGGCCGAGGCGCGGCTGACCATGGCGCTCGCGCGCCAGGCTCCGGCTGCTGCTGCCGATCTGGCCCGCACGCTCGGCGTGAGCGTGCCCACACTGCACCGCTGGCTGCAGGCACTGCCGCCGGGCCGGCTCGTGGCGGCCGGCCGCGCGCGGCGAGCCCGCTATGCGCTGCGCCGGCCGGTGCGCGGCCTCGCCGAGGACCTGCCGGTCTACCGCGTCGATGCCGACGGCCGCGCCGAGCTGCTCGCGCCGCTGGCGGCCCTGCACCCCCAGGGCAGCCTGCTCGATCTCGGTGCCGGCGGCCACTGGCCCGTACCCGAGGACGCCCGCGACGGCTGGTGGCCCGGCCTGCCGTATCCGCTCTACGACATGCGCCCGCAGGGCTACATGGGCCGGCTGTTCGCGCGTGCCGAGCATGCCGCGCTCGGCGTGCCGGCCGATCCGCGCGAATGGGGCGACGACGAGATCCTGCACGTGCTGGCGCAGCGCGGCGAGGATGCGAGCGGCAACCTGATCGTGGGCGACGCCGCCTACCGGCGCTGGCTGGCGCAGCGGGCCGCGCCGCCGGTGCCGCTGGAGCCCGAGGCCACGGCCGAAGCCTATGCCGCGCTCGCGCAGCAGGCCGTGGCCACCGGCGTGCCGGGGTCGAGCGCAGCCGGCGAATTTCCCAAGTTCGCCGCGCTGCGCGCGCCCCCGCCGGGCAGTGCGAGTGCCACGCCGCATGTGCTGGTCAAGTTCTCGGGCGCGGGCGGCTCGGCGGCCGAGCAGCGCTGGTCCGATCTGCTGGTTTGCGAGCATCTGGCGCTACATACCCTGGGGGTGATGGGGCTGCTGCCGGTGGTGGGAGCCGCCATCAGCCGTATACTCTCCCATGGTGGGCGGACCTTCCTCGAAGTCGAGCGGTTCGACCGCCATGGCGACGGCGGCCGCAGCGCGCTGTGCACGCTGGAGACGGTCAACGCCGCCTTCGTCGGCGATGCCTCGCAGGACTGGAGCCGGCTGGCCGCGCGGCTCGCGGCGCTGGAACTGCTGACCGAGGACGACCGCGCAGCGGTCGAGCGCCTGTGGTGGTTCGGCCGCCTGATCGGCAACACCGACATGCACGCGGGCAACCTGAGCTTCCGGCCGGCGGACGGCCGCCTTGCGCTGGCGCCGGCCTACGACATGCTGCCGATGCTGCATGCGCCGCTGGCCGGCGGCGAGGTGCCGCAGCGCGCCTTCGAGCCGCCACGGCCGCTGCCGCCGCAGCGCGCCGTGTGGCACGCGGCCTACGCGGCAGCGCTGCGTTTCTGGGAGGCGGCGGCCGGCGACGCGCGCATCGGGGATGGCTTCCGCGGCCTCTGCGCCGCGCATCGCGAGGCGCTGCGCCAGGCCGCATGCGTGGCCTGACGCGCGGCGCCGCGCTCAGAATCGGTAGGTCAGGCTCGCGTTGACGCTGCGCGGCTCGCCCCAGGTGTAGGTGCTGTAAGAGCTGAAGATCGTGTAGTACTTCCTGTCGAAGAGGTTGGTGAGCGCGAGCGCGCCGGTGAGCCGCGGGGTGAAGGCATAGCGGGCCGAGGCGTCGGCGATCCAGTAGCCCGGGACCGTGTGGCGCACGGTGCCCGCAGGATGGCTCACGTCGCCCCAGGTCTTGTCCTGCCACCGCGCGCCGCCGCCGAGCGTGAGGCCCGGCACCGCCGCGGGCTTGTAGCTCGCGTAGAGGCTGAACTGGCTGGCCGGCGTGAGCGTGGAGACCCGCTCGCCCTGCTGGCGCGCGATGCTGTGCGAGAAGCCGGCCTGGACCTGCCATGCCGTGCCGATCCGCCCCGAGGCCTCGACTTCGAAGCCTTTGGTCCGCACGCCCTGGATCGCACGGTAGGCGGTGCCGCCGGTCGGCGTCAGCCCGCCGGTGGCCTCGGCATAGTTGTCCTGCAGCAGGTCGAAGTAGGCCGCGCTGGCATGGAGCCGCCCGCCGAAGAAGGCAGCCTTGACGCCGATCTCGCGGTTCTCGCCTTCGAGCGGGTCGAGCGTGCGGCCGCTGGCGTCCTGCGCCGACTGGGGCTTGAAGATGGTGGTGTAGCTGGCATAGGCCGACCAGGTGCCGTCGATGTCGTACACCGCGCCTATGTAGGGCACGAAGGAGCCGGATTCGCGGATGCCGGCGGTCCTGTACGACAGCACGCGGCCGCCGGTGATGAGCTGGAGGTCGTCGCGCAGGTTCCAGCGCGCGGTGGCGTAGAGGCCGCGCTCGCGGGTGGCCTCGTCGTTGGTGTAGTCGGGCGCGGCGCCCCAGGCCGGCGCGGGCACGCTGCCGTTCCATCGGTAGAAGTCGGCCACGGTGGTGTCGTAGCCGACGCTCTGCGTATCCCACCAGCCACGGTTCTTCCAGCGGCGGTTGGTGGCGCTGCCGCCGAGCACCAGTTCGTGCTCGCGCCCGCCGAGCCGCACAGGGCCGCTGGCATACACGTCGGCCGCATCGCTGGTGGTGCGGCCGATGTACTGGCCGGCCCACATCGAAACGCCCGAGCCGTCGGCCGGGTCGGGAAAGCCTGAGGCCCCTGCGCCCAGGTTGGCGTCGTAGCCGTTGATCTGGTGGTTGAACTGCGCCTTGGCCACCCAGCCGCTGTCGAGGCTGTGCTCGAGCGTGGCGAAGCCGGTGCGGGTGTACTGCTCCCAGCGGCTCCAGGCGGCGCCCTGGTTGAACGAGCGCGGCACGGCGTTGAAGGCGCCCGCGCCGTTGTAGAGCGGGATGCCGCCCCAGGTCGAGCCCCGGGGGACGTTGTCCTGGTAGTCCGCGCCCACGGTCAGCAGCGTGCGGGACGTGAGGTCGGCTTCGACGATGCCTTAGAGCACGGACGTCTTGCGTTCGTAGTGGTCGAGATGCGACTGGCGGTCCTGGTAGACGGCCACGGCCCGGCCGCGCACGCTGCCGTCGGCATTCAACGCGCCGCTCACGTCGAGCTCGCCGCGGTAGTTGTTCCAGCGCCCGGCGCCGGCCGTGGCATGGCCCTGGAAGTCGCGCGTGGGCTTCTTGCGGATCAGGTTGATCGTGGCGCCGGGGTCGCCGGTGCCGGTGAGCAGGCCGGTGGCGCCCTTGAGCACTTCCACGCGGTCGTAGATCGCCAGGTCGCTGAGCGTGTTGCCGGCCGAGTAGCCGGAGTCGCGCAGCATCGGTATGCCGTCGTACTGGAAGTTATTGACCGGGAAGCCGCGGGCGTAGTACACGGTGCGCTCGCTGTCGTAGGTGACGATGCTGACACCGGGCGTGTGCTCCATCGCCTGGTCGATGCTGATGAGGGCGAAGTCGTCCATCGCCTGCCGCGTGACCACGCTGACGGACTGCGGCGTCTCGCGCGGCGCGAGCACCAAGCGCGTGGCCGTGGCGATGGTGCCCGGCGTGTAGCTGCCCGTGCCCTCGGTGATCTCGCCGAGCTGGTTGCCGGTGACAGTGACTTCGCCCAGGCTGCGTTGCGCGTCCGCGGCTGCCGCGGTGGTGGTGACGGTGACCGTGCCGCCCTCGACCCGGCCGCTCAGCCCGCTGCCGCGCAGCAGCGCGTCGAGCGCGGGCTGCGGCTCCAGGCTGCCGGAGACGCGCGGTGCCTGTCGCTCGCGCGCCAGGGCCGGCGAGAAGACGAGCTGCAGCCCGGCCTGCCGGGCGAACTGGTCCAGCGCGGCGGCCAGCGGCTGGGCGGGGATGTCGAAGGCGACGGGACAGGCCTGGGCGCATTGCAGATGCAGGGCCAGCACGCAGGCGGCGGCCGCCTGCGCCAGGGCGGTGGCGCGCGGGGGAAGGGCGGGAGTCTGGACGGACATGGCGGCTTTCTCTCGGAAGGGTTGGCAAAGGAAACGAATGGCGTTCCCTTGCCTGACGGACGGCTCCGCCCGAACCCTGAAAAAAAGCGGCGCCGCGCCGCGCGTTCAGCGTGCCGTGACGCGCATCCCGCCCTCTGCGTCGCGCTCCACCCGCACCGGCAGCGAGCGGGGCAGGGCCGCGATCCAGTCGGCCGCGCGCGCGATGCGCCACCGGCCGCTGACGGGCAGCGCGGCGGCGCGCGCGTCGGCCGAGAGCGGGAAGGCGGCATAGCGCTCCAGGCGCTCCAGCACTTCGCCGAGCGGGCGGTCCTCGAAGGCCAGTTCGCCCTGCCGCCACAGGGCCGGGGCGGCGTCGGCGCGCGGCGCGGGCCAGGGCCGGCCGGGCTCCACGCGCAGCGACTGGCCGGCGCCGAGTTCCACTGCCTCGCCCGCGCCGCGGCTCACGCGCACGCGGCCCGATTCGACCTGCACCAGCACCGCGCCGTCCATGCCCCGCTCCACGCCGAAGCGGGTGCCGAGCACGGTGGCGGTGACCGGCCCGGCGGCCACGGTGAAGGGCCGCGCCGCGTCGCGCACCACGGCGAAGAAGGCGGCGCCGCGCAGCAGCTCCACCGCACGGCCGTGCGCGCGGTAGCGCACCTCGGCGGCCGAGACGGCGTCGAGTTCGATGCGCGAGCCGTCGGGCAGATCCTGGCCGCTGCGCAGACCGCGCCGGGTGGAAAGAGATACCTGCCAGAGTATAGGCTCCGAGCGCTCTCGGATGAATCGCATTGAGAGCATACCCGCCATGGTAAGCAGTCCGGCGCAGCCCAGCAGCGTGGCGAGCCCGCGGCGGCGCCCGCCGCGGCGGGCGGGGCCGGGCGGCACTTCGCCGCGCCAGCGGTGTAGCGCGTCTTCGATCACGGCGTTGGCCTGCATCAGGTCGCGCTCCACCGTGTTGAGCGAAAGCCCCAGCCGCGCGGCGATGTCGGCCTGCCGCTCGCCATCAAGCCGGTACGCCAGGAAGATGTCGCGGCAGCGCCTGGGCAGGGAGTCGAGGCAGCGCGCGACATGGTCGATGGCCTGCCGGTACATCACGGCATCCGCCACGTCGGGCGCATGCCGGGGCGCCGCCAGCGTCTGCGCGGCGGCATCGGCCAAGTGGGCGCTGCGCCGGCGGTCGCGGCGCAACTGGTCCAGCGCGAGGTTCTGCGCCATGGTGGACAGGTAGGCGCCGGGGCTGCGCAGCGGCTCCGCCGGTGGCGGCGCGGCCTCTTCCGCGAGCCGCAGCCAGGTGTCGTGCAGCAGATCGCGTGCGTCGTCGAGGCTGCCGGTGCGGCGCACGAGCAGGCGCAGCAGTTCGGCATAGACGCCGTCGAAGTCCGAGAGCAGGGCGCCGGAGGAGGAAGCAGGGACGGAAAAGGCCATGGCCGGCGATCATATTCGTAGATGAGAATCGTTCCTGAATTTTCGCCGGTGGTCGCCGTCATGGCGATTCCTGTATTTGCTTCTGCCTTCGCAGGAGCGCGGGTCCGGCCAGGGCTACAATCAAAGGCTTTCCCGCAAACCGCGTCGCCCGCACGCCCCCAAAGCAAAATCCCCTACAAGCAGCAATCTGCATGGCTTCGCCGTGCCGATTCCGGGCGACCGTAACCATCCGGAGAACCCAGTGCTTTTGTCTCTCAAGGGAACCTTCCCGCCCGCCATCCTGGCGCTTGCAGACGGCACGGTCTTTCTCGGCCATTCGATCGGAGCCGCCGGCTCCGCCGTCGGCGAAGTGGTGTTCAACACCGCCATCACCGGCTACCAGGAAATCCTCACCGACCCGAGCTATGCCCAGCAGATCGTGACGCTCACGTATCCGCACATCGGCAACTATGGCGTCAACGACGAGGATATCGAAGCCGACAAGGTCCATGCCGCGGGCCTCATCATCCGCGACCTCCCGCTCGTCGCCTCCAACTTCCGCAGCACGCGCACCCTGCCGCGGTACCTGGCGGACGCGGGCACGGTGGCCATCGCCGGCATCGACACCCGCAAGCTGACCCGCCACCTGCGCACGCATGGCGCGCAGAACGGCGCGATCGTCGGGCTGGCCGCCGGCGAATCGGTGAACGACAAGGCCATCGCCCGCGCCGTTGCGGCCGCCCAGGCCGCGCCCAGCATGTCCGGCCTGGACCTGGCCAAGGTCGTGTCGGTGAAGTCGCCCTACGAATGGACGCAGACCGAATGGAAGCTCGACAAGGGCGACGGTGCGCCGGGCTACGGTTTGCAGATCGCGCCGCGTTTCCACGTCGTGGCGTTCGACTACGGCGTCAAGAAGAACATCCTGCGCATGATCGCCGAGCGCGGCGCGCAGATCACCGTCGTGCCGGCCCAGACGCCGGCCGCCGAGGTGCTGAAGCTCGCGCCGGACGGCGTCTTCCTGGCCAACGGCCCGGGCGACCCGGCGCCCTGCGACTATGCGATCGAAGCCGCGCGCGAGCTCATCGAGACCGGCATCCCCACGTTCGGCATCTGCCTGGGCCACCAGATCATGGCGCTCGCGCTGGGCGCGAACACCTACAAGATGAAGTTCGGCCACCACGGCGCGAACCATCCGGTCAAGGACCTCGACACCGGCCGCGTCTCGATCACCAGCCAGAACCACGGCTTCGCGGTGGACGAGAAGTCGCTGCCCGCCACGCTGCGCGCCACGCACATCAGCCTGTTCGACAACACGCTGCAAGGCCTGGCGCACACCGAGAAGCCCGCCTTCTGCTTCCAGGGCCACCCGGAGGCTTCGCCCGGACCGCACGACATCGCCTACCTGTTCGACCGCTTCACGGCACTCATGGAAAAGCACAAGACGGAGGCCACGAATGCCTAAGCGTACCGACCTCACATCCATTCTCATCATTGGCGCCGGCCCGATCATCATCGGCCAGGCCTGCGAGTTCGACTACTCCGGCGTGCAGGCCTGCAAGGCCCTGCGCGAGGAGGGCTACAAGGTCATCCTGATCAACAGCAACCCCGCGACGATCATGACCGACCCGGCCACGGCCGACGTCACCTACATCGAGCCGATCACCTGGCAGACGGTCGAGAAGATCATCGCCAAGGAGCGCCCCGACGCGATCCTGCCGACGATGGGCGGCCAGACCGCGCTGAACTGCGCGCTCGACCTCTGGCGCCACGGCGTGCTCGACAAGTACCAGGTCGAGCTGATCGGCGCCACGCCCGAGGCCATTGACAAGGCCGAGGACCGCCTGAAGTTCAAGGACGCGATGACCAAGATCGGCCTGGGCTCGGCGCGCTCCGGCATCGCCCATTCGCTCGACGAAGCCTGGGCGGTGCAGAAGACGGTCGGCTTCCCCGTCGTGATCCGCCCGAGCTTCACGCTCGGCGGCACCGGCGGCGGCATCGCCTACAACGCCGAGGAGTTCGAGACCATCTGCAAGCGCGGCCTCGAAGCCTCGCCCACCAGCGAGCTGCTGATCGAGGAGTCGCTGCTCGGCTGGAAGGAGTACGAGATGGAGGTCGTGCGCGACAAGGCCGACAACTGCATCATCGTCTGCTCGATCGAGAACCTCGACCCGATGGGCGTGCACACCGGCGACTCGATCACCGTGGCGCCGGCCCAGACGCTCACCGACAAGGAGTACCAGATCCTGCGCAACGCCTCGCTCGCGGTGCTGCGCGAGATCGGCGTGGACACGGGGGGCTCGAACGTGCAGTTCTCGATCAATCCGAAGGACGGCCGCATGGTCGTCATCGAGATGAACCCGCGCGTGTCGCGCTCCTCGGCGCTGGCGTCCAAAGCCACGGGCTTCCCGATCGCCAAGGTCGCGGCCAAGCTGGCCGTGGGGTATACGCTCGACGAGCTGAAGAATGAAATCACTGGCGGTGCTACCCCCGCCAGTTTCGAGCCATCGATCGACTACGTCGTCACCAAGATCCCGCGCTTCGCGTTCGAGAAGTTTCCGACCGCCGATTCGCGCCTGACCACGCAGATGAAGTCGGTCGGCGAGGTCATGGCCATGGGCCGCACCTTCCAGGAATCGTTCCAGAAGGCGCTGCGCGGGCTGGAGGTCGGCGTCGATGGCCTGAACGAGAAGACGCAGGACCGCGAAGTGCTGGAGAAGGAATTGGGCGAGCCCGGTCCCGAGCGCATCTGTTACGTGGGCGATGCTTTCGCCCTGGGCCTGAGCGTGGACGAGGTCTATGACCTCACGAAGATCGACAAGTGGTTCCTCGTGCAGATCGAGGAGATCGTGAAGATCGAGCTCGAGCTGGAGACGAAGTCGCTCGACGACATCGACCGCGACACGCTGCTGGCCTTGAAGAAAAAGGGCTTCTCCGACCGACGCCTGGCCCGGCAGCTCAAGACGACCGACAAGGCCGTCCGCGAGAAGCGCCGCGCGCTCGACGTGCGCCCGGTCTACAAGCGCGTGGACACCTGCGCGGCCGAGTTCGCCACCGACACCGCCTACCTCTACTCGACCTACGAGGACGAGTGCGAGGCCGAGCCGACCGACCGGAAGAAGATCATGGTGCTCGGCGGCGGCCCGAACCGCATCGGCCAGGGCATCGAGTTCGACTACTGCTGCGTCCATGCCGCGCTCGCGATGCGCGAGGACGGCTACGAGACCATCATGGTCAACTGCAACCCCGAGACCGTCTCGACCGACTACGACACCTCGGATCGCCTGTACTTCGAGCCGCTGACGCTCGAAGACGTGCTCGAAATCGTCGACAAGGAGAAGCCGGTCGGCGTGATCGTGCAGTACGGCGGCCAGACGCCGCTGAAGCTCGCGCTCGACCTGGAGGCCAACGGCGTGCCGATCATCGGCACCTCGCCCGACATGATCGACGCGGCCGAGGACCGCGAGCGCTTTCAGAAGCTGCTCCACGAACTCGGCCTGCGCCAGCCGCCCAACGCCACGGCCCGCACGGAAAGCGAAGCGCTGGAGAAGGCCGCCGCACTCGGCTACCCGCTCGTCGTTCGGCCGAGCTACGTGCTCGGCGGCCGCGCGATGGAGATCGTGCACGAGCAGCGCGACCTCGAACGCTACATGCGGGAGGCGGTCAAGGTCAGCAACGACTCGCCGGTGCTGCTGGACCGCTTCCTCAACGACGCGATCGAATGCGACGTCGACGCGCTGCGCGACCCCGAAGGCAAGGTCTTCATCGGCGGCGTGATGGAGCACATCGAGCAGGCCGGCGTGCACTCGGGCGACTCCGCCTGTTCGCTGCCGCCGTACTACCTGAGCAAGGCCACCGTCGATGAACTCAAGCGCCAGTCGGCCGCCATGGCCGGTGCGCTCAACGTGGTCGGGCTGATGAACGTGCAGTTCGCGATCCAGGAAGTGGACGGCCAGGATGTCATCTACGTGCTGGAGGTGAACCCGCGCGCCTCGCGCACCGTGCCGTTCGTCTCCAAGGCCACCGGCATCCAGCTGGCCAAGGTGGCGGCGCGCTGCATGGCCGGCCAGACGCTGGCGCAGCAGGGCGTTACCGAAGAGGTCACGCCGCCGTACTTCAGCGTGAAGGAGGCCGTGTTCCCGTTCGTGAAGTTCCCCGGCGTGGACACCATCCTCGGCCCCGAGATGAAGTCCACCGGCGAGGTCATGGGCGTGGGCCGGACCTTCGGCGAGGCCTTCGTGAAGAGCCAGCTCGGCGCCGGCACCCGGCTGCCGCAATCTGGCAAGGTGTTTCTCACGGTCAAGAACGGCGACAAGCCGCGCGCCGTCGAAGTGGCCCGCCAGCTCGTGGCGCAGGGCTTCACGCTCGTGGCGACCAAGGGCACGGCAGCGGCGATCGCGGCGGCCGGCATCGCCGTGGACGTGGTCAACAAGGTGGCCGAGGGCCGCCCGCACATCGTCGACATCATCAAGAACGGCGAGATCGCCATGGTCATCAACACGGTGGAGGAGCGCCGCAACGCGATCGCCGATTCGCGCGCGATCCGCACCTCGTCGCTGCTGGCGCGCGTGACCACGTTCACGACGATCGCGGGCGCCGAGGCGGCGGTCGAGGGATTGAAGTACCTCGACGACCTCGACGTCTATTCGGTGCAGGAATTGCATGCGCAGTTGCGCTAGCGCAAGAAGGTGAGGGGGGCAGCACGGGCATTGCACAGGGCACAATCGCCGGATGCCACAGCAGCCTCCTCTTCCCGACGCGCCCATCCTCACCCTGGATCTTGCCGACTGGAACGCGGCCACGCCCGACGAGGGCTGGATCGCCGCGCTCGAAGCCGGCAAGGTGCTCTACTTTCCGCACCTGTCCTTTGCGTTCGGCGACGCCGAGCGCGCGGCGCTGCTGCGCCCGGAACTGCTGGCGCAGGGCTCGCGCAACATCAGCCTGAACGCCCAGGGCGAGCTCAAGGGCGCGGCCGGCGACGCCGCCACGCAGCAGCTGGCGGCCGAGGTGATCGGACGCTTCCGCCAGCAGGCGCAGGCGCTGGTACACGGGTTGCTGCCGTCCTACACCCCGTTCCTGCGGCTGGCGCCGACCAGCCTGCGGCCGGCGCAAGTCGAGTCGCGCGTGCAGTCGTGGCGCGCGGACGACCGGCGGCTGCACATCGATGCCTTTCCGTCGCGGCCCAACTATGGCGAGCGCATCCTGCGCGTATTCGCCAACGTCAATCCGCATGGCGAGCCGCGCGTGTGGCGCGTGGGTGAGCCGTTCGAGGATGTGGCCCGGCGCTTCCTGCCGCGCGCCCGGCGCTACGCGCGCTGGCAGGCCCGGGCGCTGCGCTCGCTGCGCGTGACCAAGACGCTTCGCAGCGAATATGACCATCTGATGCTCCAGCTGCACGACGGCATGAAAGGCGACGCCGACTACCAGGCGAACGCGCCGCAGCAGACCATGCCGTTCGCGGCGGGCTCGGTCTGGATCTGCTTTTCCGACCAGACGCCGCACGCGGTCATGGCCGGGCAGTTCATGATGGAGCAGACGCTGCATCTGCCGGCCGAGAGGCAATACAATGTCCAATCGAGCCCGCTCGCGATCCTCACGCGGCTGGCCGGGCACCCGCTGGTCTGACCGGCGGCACCTGCATACCACCAACGACACCGCCGGACGGCTTCGTCCGGCGTTTTTTCTTTTTGGAGAAGACAGGCATGGCGACCATTCCCATCACCAAGCGCGGCGCGGAGAAGCTCAAGGAAGAGCTGCACCGTCTGCAGACCGTCGAGCGTCCCAATGTCATCGCCGCCATCGCCGAAGCCCGCGCCCAGGGCGACCTGAGCGAGAACGCCGAATACGAGGCGGCCAAGGACCGCCAGGGCTTCATCGAAGGCCGTATCCAGGAAGTCGAAGGCAAGCTGTCAGCCGCGCAGATCATCGACCCGCAGGCGCTGGACGCCGGCGGCAAGGTCGTGTTCGGCGCGACGGTCGAGCTGGAGGACGAGGATTCCGGCGCGTCCGTGCGCTACCAGATCGTCGGCGAGGACGAAGCCGACCTGAAGCAGGGCCTGATCAACATCTCCAGCCCGATCGCCCGCGCGCTGATCGGCAAGGAGGAGGGCGACACCGCCGAGGTGCAGGCCCCGGGCGGCCTTCGCCGCTACGAGATCGTCGCCGTCAGCTACACCTGAACGACGCGTGCAAGCCCTGCTGCGCCAACGCCTTCCGTTCTTCGCCGCGGCCCTCTGGTGGGGCAGCCTGAGCGCGATCGGCTTCTTCGCGGTGCCGATGCTGTTCGCGCACCTGGGCTCGCCAGCGATCGCCGGCAGCATGGCCGCGCGGTTGTTCGCGGGGCAGACCTGGATCGCGGTGGGTTGCGGTCTGGTTCTGCTGCTGGCCTCCCGACCGGCGAACGGAGATGCGCCGACCGGCGTCGCCTACGGCGCGCTGGCATTCGTGCTGGGCGGGCTGCTGCTGGCGCTGCTCCAGCAGTACGGTGTGTCGCCGCGCATCATGGCGCGCGAGAACCTGAAGCTTTGGCACGGCGTGGGCTCGGCCATGTACTTCGGCCAGTGGCTGTGCGCTGGGGTCACGCTGTGGCGACTCCAGACCGTGCAGCTGCCGCCGGCCGCCTGAGGCGCAGGTTCAGACCTTCCAGTGCTGGGCGATCCAGTGCGCAGGGCGGATGTGGCGGAAGCGCCGGTTGCGCTGACCGCTCAGACCGTCCGGCGGATTGACCTCCCCGTGAAAGATCACGATCCGTGCCCCGGGGGGTATGTACGGCTCGCGCCAGTAATTGGCGGGCCACATGGGGATACTATGGTACTTGAAGCTCGGGCACCAGGTTTTGGGCCAGTAGCCGAGCCTGCCCTGGCGATGCAGGAAATCCGACAGGTAGGCCTGCTCGTTGCGGAACTGCTGGCGGATCTCCACCTCGTGCGCGCGAAAATTGCTCAGCACGTCGGTATGGGCGCCGATCTCGAAGCGGTAGACCGACGAGTTGCCGGTCACCCGCCAGGGCCGCTTGTAGTCCTTGATGATCAGGAACTCGCCGGGCCGGGTCGAGAAGAACTCGTCCAGGCTGCCGACCACGACCACGTCCAGGTCCAGGAACAGCGCCGTGCCGTGCAGGCCGTACGCGCCGCCCAGCGTCGCGCTGCAGGTGGTGAGCTTGCGCCAGGCGCGGTCGCGCACGCCGGGCGCTTCGGGCCGCAGGTCCAGCGCCGGGATCGGCAGGCAGGTCACTTCCGGACGGATGCCGCTCGCGTCGTCCGTCAGGCAGATGAAGCGGAAGTCGCCGCTCAGGTGCCGGCGCACCATGGCGTAGAGGATGTTGACGTACTCGGGGCCGTACTTCGTGCCCCATTTCATGCACAGCACATGCCGGGCGGCCCCGGCGGCGGACGACGGCATCGCGGGATCAGTCCTGGCGCTTCTTGATCGAGGTCTGCCTGGGCTTGGCGCGCTTGACGATGCCGCCGGCCGTCAGGCGCTGGTTGCCCAGCACGCGCAACTGCTTGATCTCGGGCTTGCCGCCGCCCTTGGAGCTGTACTTGAGCACCTTCACGTCGCGCGGGCCGGGCTTGCGGTCCTCGGCGGCGACACGCTCCTTCTCGGGCTGCGGCCGCCAGAGGATGATGAGCTTGCCGATGTGCTGGATCGGCGCAGCGTTCAGGTCGCCGGCCAGCGACTGGTAGATCTGTTCGCGGTGGGTGCGGTCGTCGGAGAAGATCCGCACCTTGATGAGGCCGTGGGCATTGAGCGCGGCGTCGACTTCCTTCCTGACGGCCTCGGTGAGCCCGTCGCTGCCGATCAGGACGACGGGGTCGAGATGGTGCGCATCGGCGCGGCGCTGCCGGCGTTCGGCAGGAGTGAGCTGGATGTGAGGCATGGGGCCGTATTATCTGCGCCCCCGAGGGCGCTCCTCGTCCCAGGAACGGATCGTGCGATGAAGGTACAGACGAAAAGCAAGAAAGTGAACAAGGCGTGGCTCAACGACCACGTCAACGATCCCTATGTGCGGCAGGCGCAGGCCGAGGGCTACCGCGCCCGGGCGGCCTACAAGCTCAAGGAGATCGACGAGGCGCTGGGCCTGATCCGCCCGGGCGCGACGGTGGTCGACCTCGGCTCCTCGCCCGGCGCCTGGAGCCAGTACCTGCGGCGGCGCCTGTCGCCGCAGGGCGCGGCCGTGGGCGAGCTCGACGGCACCATCATCGCGCTGGACCTGCTTTCGATGGAGCCGATTGAGGGGGTAGCCTTCATCCAGGGCGATTTCCGCGAAGACGAGGTGCTGGCCCGGCTGGAGGCCGCAGTCCATGGCCGGCCGGTGGACGTGGTGGTGTCGGACATGGCTCCCAACCTGTCGGGCATTTCGGCCACCGACGCGGCCCGCATCGAGGGCCTGGTCGAATTGGCCGTGGACTTCGCTCGCGCGCACCTGCGCCCGGAGGGCGCCCTGGTGGCCAAGGTGTTCCACGGCGGCGGCTACGAGCCGCTGGTCAAGCTGTTCCGCAGCACCTTCCGCACGGTCAAGCCTTTCAAGCCCAAGGCGTCGCGCGACCGCTCCTCGGAAACCTTCCTCGTCGGCATCGGCCTGAAACCTTGACCGAAATCAGCGAAAAACCTTTGAATCCAGCGGTAAAAGGCGAATCACCCCTATGAGGGCATGAGGGAAAATCCACGGTCCAAAAGCTTGAAAGCCCTAGAATGGGTCACAGATACGTCACATCTTTCCCACGCCTCGCGACTGGAGTTCCGCTTGAATAATCCGTGGTTTTCAAAAATCGCCGTCTGGCTCGTCATTGCGATGGTGCTGTTCACCGTGTTCAAGCAATTCGACGGCCGTGGCGGCATGGGAGCCGGTTACATCGGCTATTCGGACTTCCTGGAGGAAGTCCGCAACAACCGCATCAAGAGCGCGACCATCCAGGAAGGCCAGGGCGGCACCGAGGTCTCGGCCATCACCAACGATGACCGCCGCGTGCGCACCACCGCCACCTACCTCGACCGCGGACTCGTGGGCGACCTGATCAACAACAACGTCAAGTTCGACGTCAAGCCGCGCGAGGAAGGCTCGCTGCTCATGACGCTGCTCGTGAGCTGGGGCCCGATGCTGCTGCTGATCGGCGTGTGGATCTACTTCATGCGCCAGATGCAGGGCGGCGGCAAGGGCGGCGCCTTCAGCTTCGGCAAATCGAAGGCGCGCATGCTCGACGAGAACAACAACACCGTCACCTTCGCCGACGTGGCCGGCTGCGACGAGGCCAAGGAAGAGGTCAAGGAGGTCGTCGACTTCCTCAAGGGTCCGCAGAAGTTCCAGAAGCTCGGCGGCCGCATCCCGCGCGGCCTGCTGCTGGTCGGCCCCCCGGGCACCGGCAAGACGCTGCTGGCCAAGTCGATCGCCGGCGAGGCCAAGGTGCCGTTCTTCTCGATCTCCGGCTCCGACTTCGTCGAGATGTTCGTCGGCGTGGGTGCGGCCCGTGTGCGCGACATGTTCGAGAACGCCAAGAAGAATGCGCCCTGCATCATCTTCATCGATGAAATCGACGCGGTCGGCCGCCAGCGCGGCGCGGGCCTCGGCGGCGGCAACGACGAGCGCGAGCAGACCTTGAACCAGATGCTCGTCGAAATGGACGGCTTCGAGACCAACCTCGGCGTGATCGCGGTGGCAGCCACGAACCGGCCCGACATCCTGGACGCCGCGCTGCTGCGCCCGGGCCGCTTCGACCGCCAGGTCTACGTGACCCTGCCCGACATCCGCGGTCGCGAGCAGATCCTCAACGTCCACATGCGCAAGGTGCCGATCGGCCAGGACGTGAACCCGTCGATCATCGCGCGCGGCACGCCCGGCATGTCCGGTGCGGATCTCGCCAACCTCTGCAACGAGGCCGCCCTCATGGCTGCGCGCCGCAATGCGCGCGTCGTGGAGATGCAGGACTTCGAGAAGGCCAAGGACAAGATCTTCATGGGCCCCGAGCGCAAGAGCATGGTCATGCCCGAGCACGAGCGCCGCAACACCGCCTACCACGAGGCCGGCCATGCGCTCATCGGCAAGCTGCTGCCCAAGTGCGACCCGGTGCACAAGGTCACCATCATCCCGCGCGGCCGCGCGCTCGGCGTCACGATGAGCCTGCCCGAGAACGACCGCTACAGCTACGACCGCGAGTACATGCTCAACCAGATCAGCATGCTGTTCGGCGGGCGCATCGCGGAGGAGGTGTTCATGAACCAGATGACCACCGGCGCCTCCAACGACTTCGAGCGGGCCACGAACCTGGCGCGCGACATGGTCATGAAGTACGGCATGAGCGAGGCGCTGGGGCCCATGGTCTACGCCGAGAACGAAGGCGAGGTCTTCCTCGGCCGCTCGGTCACCAAGACCACGAACATGAGCGAGCAGACCATGCAGAAGGTCGACGGCGAGGTGCGGCGCATCATCGACGAGCAGTATTCGCTCGCGCGCCGCCTGATCGAGGAGAACAGCGACAAGATGCACGCGATGGCCAAGGCGCTGCTCGACTGGGAGACCATCGACGTGGAGCAGCTCGACGACATCATGGCCGGCCGCGAGCCGCGCCCGCCGAAGGACTGGACGCCGCGCACGCCTCCCTCTTCGGGCGGCGACGACAAAGGCGGCGGCGCACCGGCCGTCAAGACCGATCCGGCGCCGTCCGCTGCGTGATCGACCAGGCAACGCATGCGCTGACGCTGTGATGAAGAGGGCCTGACGGCCCTCTTTTCCATGCGCAGCAGCCTTTTTCGTATGCAGCAGCAGATCTGGCGCACCACGCGCTTCGCGATCGACCTGGCCCGTCCGCAGGTCATGGGCATTGTCAACACCACGCCCGAATCCTTTTCCGACGGCGGCGCGCACAGCGACGCGGCGGCTGCGCTGCGCCACTGCGAGCGGCTGGTGGCCGAGGGTGCGGACATCCTCGACATTGGCGGCGAATCCACCCGCCCCGGCAGCCCGGCCGTGCCGCAGGACGAGGAACTGGCCCGCGTCGTGCCCGTGGTGCGCGAGGCGGTGCGCCTGGGCGTGCCGGTCTCGGTCGACACCTCCAAGCCCGAGGTGATGCGCGCCGTGCTGGACCTGGGCGCCGACATCGTCAACGACATCTGGGCACTGCGCCGCCCCGGGGCGGTCGACGCGGTGGCCGCCCATGCGCAGAGCGGCGTCTGCATCATGCACATGCACCGCGATCCGCAGACCATGCAGACCACGCCCATGGACGGCGACGTGGTGCCGCAGGTGGCGGACTTCCTGCGCCGGCAGGCCGCGGCGCTCCAGGCCCGCGGCATCGCGGCCGAGCGCATCGCGCTGGACCCGGGTGTGGGCTTCGGCAAGACGGTGGAACAGAACTTCGCCCTGCTGGCCCGCCAGCGCGAACTGCTGGAGCTGCGCCGTCCGCTGCTGCTGGGCTGGTCGCGCAAGTCCTCGCTCGGCGCCGTCACCGGCCGCGCGGTGGACGACCGGCTCGTACCCAGCGTGGCCGCCGCGCTGCTCGCAGTGGAGCGCGGCGCGCGCATCGTGCGGGTGCATGATGTACGCGAGACGGTGGCCGCCCTGGCCGTATGGCAGGCCGCGCAGCCGCAGGGCCGACTCTTCCACGAGCGAACGAACGACGACGAGATCCAAAGAACATGACCCGCCAGTATTTCGGCACCGACGGCATCCGCGGCACCGTGGGCCAGCCTCCCATCACCCCCGACTTCGTGCTGCGCCTGGCCCATGCCGTGGGCCGCGTGCTGCGCACCAATGGCAAGCCGAACGAGCGCCCGACGGTGCTGATCGGCAAGGACACGCGCATCTCCGGCTACATGCTGGAGAGCGCGCTCGAATCGGGCTTCAACTCCGCCGGCGTGGACGTGGTGCTGCTTGGCCCGCTGCCCACGCCGGGCGTGGCCTACCTCACGCGCGCGCTGCGCGCGAGCCTGGGCGTGGTCATCAGCGCCAGCCACAACCCCTACCCGGACAACGGCATCAAGTTCTTCAGCGCCCAGGGCACCAAGCTGCCGGACGCCTGGGAGCAGCAGGTCGAGGCCGCGCTGGAGCAGCCGCCGGTCTGGGCCGACTCGGCCACGCTCGGCAAGGCCCGCCGGCTCGACGATGCGGCCGGACGCTACATCGAGTTCTGCAAGAGCACCTTCCCCAACGACCTCAGCCTGCGCGGCATGAAGCTGGTGGTGGATGCGGCCCACGGCGCGGCGTACCACATCGCGCCCAAGGTCTTCCACGAGCTGGGCGCCGAGGTCACCAGCATCGGCTGTTCGCCCGACGGGCTCAACATCAACCGCGACGTGGGCGCGACGCATCCGGCCGCGCTGGTGCGCGCGGTGGCCGAGGCCGGGGCCGACTACGGCATTGCGCTCGACGGCGATGCCGACCGGCTCCAAATCGTCGACCGCAAGGGCCGGCTCTACAACGGCGACGAACTGCTCTACCTCATCGCCGTCCAGCGGCTGGAGCAGGGCGTGGCGGTGCCGGGCGTGGTCGGCACGCTGATGACCAACAAGGCGGTGGAGAACGCGCTGCGCGGCCGCGGCGTGGAGTTCGTCCGCGCCCGGGTCGGCGACCGCTACGTGCTCGAGGAGCTGGAGCGCCGCGGCTGGCTGCTGGGCGGCGAGGGTTCGGGCCACCTGCTGGCGCGCGACCGCCACACCACGGGCGACGGCCTCATCAGTGCGCTGCAGGTGTTCGAAGCCGTGGTGCGCAGCGGCCGCACGCTGGCCGCGCTGCTGAAGGAGGTCGTCCTCTTCCCCCAGGTGCTGCTGGGCGTGCCGCTGCGCCCGGGCGAGGACTGGCGCCGCAACGAGAGCCTGGCCGACGAGATCCGCGCCGTCGAGGCCGAGCTCGGCGAGGCCGGCCGCGTGCTGATCCGCCCGAGCGGCACCGAGCCGCTGCTGCGCGTGATGGTCGAGGCGCGCGATGCGCGGCTGGCCGAGCGCTGCGCACAGCGGCTCGCGCTGGCCGCCAGCGTCGCCGACGCCATCTGAGGGGTATACCTCTGCTGTGCCCGCGGGACAGGCGCCTGAGGCTGGCAGGGTGGGGGGTATGCAGGCGGTTGTTGCAGACCGGTGCCTGCGGCATGGCTGAGGCCGCCGGCGGTTGCTGCATGATGCGGTCCGCAGATGACTTCCGCATTCCTCGCCATCTCCCTGCTCAACGGGCTGAGCTACGGCCTGCTGCTGTTCATGCTCAGCGCGGGCCTCACGCTGATCTTCAGCCTGCTCGGCGTGCTCAACTTCGCCCATGCGAGCTTCTACATGCTCGGCGCCTACTTCGGCTGTGCGCTGTCGCAGGCCGTGGGCTTCTGGGCCGCGCTGGTGCTGGCGCCGCTGGCCGCCGGGCTGCTGGGCGCGCTGTTCGAGCGCTGGGGCCTGCGGCGGGTGCACCGCCACGGACCGCTGCCGCAGCTGCTGGCGACCTTCGGGCTGTCGTACCTGATCCTGGAAGCGGTGCAGCTTGTCTGGGGCCGCGCGACCGTGCCCACCAGCCTGCCGGACATGTTGCAGGGGCCGCTGTTCACGCTGCACGGCACGCAGTTTCCGCGCTCGCGCGCCTTCGTGATGCTGGTGGCGCTGGCCATGCTGGCCGCCGTGTGGCTCGGGCTCACGCGCACCCGCGCCGGCCTGGTGGTTCAGGCGGCGCTCGGGCATCCGCAGATGGTGGAGGTGCTGGGCCATAACGTACCGCGCGTGTTCACGCTGGTGTTCGGCGGCGGCTGCGCACTGGCGGCGCTGGCCGGCGTAGTGGGCGGCGGCGCCTATGTGACCGAGCCGGGCATGGCCGCGTCGGTCGGCTCCATCGTGTTCGTCGTGGTGGTCGTCGGCGGGCTGGGTTCGCTGGCCGGCGCGTTCATCGCGTCGCTCGCGATCGGCCTGCTGCAGACCTTTGCCGTCGCGCTCGACGGCTCGGCCGCGCCGCTGGCCCGGGTTGCGCCGATGCTGCCGTACCTGCTGATGGTGCTGGTGCTGGCCCTGCGGCCCCGGGGCCTGCTCGGCAAGCGCGAAGACTAGACCGATGGGTCCCCGCCTCGCCATCTGGGCGCTGTTCGCCGCCGCGCTGGTGCTCGCTCCGCAGGTGTCCGGCAGCAGTTTCGCGCTGACCCTGCTGTCGCAGATGGGGTACTTGGCCATCGTCTGCCTCTCGTACAACATCCTGCTGGGCCAGGGTGGCATGCTGAGCTTCGGCCATGCGGTCTACAGCGGCATGGGCGCCTTTGCGGCGGTGCATGCGATGAACCTCGCCGCCGTGCCCCTCGCGCTCGTTCCGGTACTGGCAGGCGCGGCCGGCATGGTGCTGGCCGCGCTGCTGGGCTGGGTCGCCACGCGGCGGGCCGGCACGGCCTTCGCGATGATCACCCTGGGCATCGGCGAGCTGGCCGCGGCCGCGGCGCTGATGTTCCCGGGCTTCTTCGGCGGCGAGGCCGGCGTGGCCGCCGACCGCGTCTACGGCGCCGCGCCCTGGGGCATCGGCTTCGGCCCCGCGATCCAGGTCTACTACCTGATCGCTGCCTACTGTGTCGCCTGCGCCGCGCTGATGTACGCCTTCACCGGCACGCCGCTCGGCCGCATCCTCACCGCGGTGCGCGACAATCCGCAGCGCGTGGCCTTCCTCGGCTACGACGCGCGGCGGGTGCGGCACCTGGCCTTCGCCGTCGCGGGCTTTTTCGCGGGCGTGGGCGGCGGGCTGGCGGCCATCCAGTTCGAGATCGTCACCGCCGCCGACAGCATGGGCCCGCTGCGCTCGGCGAGCTACCTGCTGTTCACCTTCCTTGGCGGGACCGGCTTCTTCTTCGGACCGGTCGTCGGCGCGGTGCTGATGGTGCTGGCCTCGGTGCTGCTGCCCGAATGGACCCGGGCCTGGCCGCTCTACCTGGGCCTGGCCTTTCTGCTGATGGTGCTGCATGCGCCGGGCGGCATCGCGGGCGTGCTGGCGGCGAACCTGCGCGTGGCCCGCCACGGCCGGCTGGGCGCGCTGGCTTGGCTCTACCTGGGCCTGGCCGCGGCCGGCGCGGTTGCGCTGCTGGGCGCCAGCGCGCTGGTCGAGATGGCCTACCGCCTGCGGCTCGACGCGGCGCTCGGGCCGCGGCTGCCGTTCCTCGGCCGCGAGATCGACGCCGGCTCCGCGGCCACCTGGGCCGGTGCCGCCGCCGTGCTGGCGCTGGGCCTGGGTCTGCTGCGCATCCTGCGTCCGCGCTTCGCGGTGCGCTGGGCCGCGGTGCCGCAGGCGATCGCCGCGGAGGAGGGCGCCGCGTGAGCGCGCCGCCTGCGCTGGAGCTGCGCGAACTGCGCAAGCGGTTCGGCCGCGCGGAGGTTCTGCGCGGCGCCAGCCTGGCCGTGCGCGCCGGCGAGCGCGTGGCCCTGATCGGCCCGAACGGCGCGGGCAAGAGCACGCTGTTCGACCTGGCCAGCGGCCGGCGCGCGCCCGACGGCAGCGCGGTGCTGCTGCACGGCGAGCGCATCGACGGCTGGCCGCCGCACGAGATCGCGCGCCGGGGCCTGGCGCGCAGCTTCCAGACCACCAGCGTCTTCGGCCGGCTCAGCGTGTTCGACAACCTGCGCTGCGGCGTGCTGTGGAGCCTGGGCTACCGCTACAGCCTGTGGCATCTGCTCTCGCGGCTGCGCGATGCCAACGAACGCGCCGCGCAGCTGCTGGCGCTGCTGGGCCTGGAGCACCGGCGCGATGTGCCGGCCGGCGAACTCAGCTATGCCGAGCAGCGGGCGCTGGAGATCGGCCTGGCCATCTCCGGCGATGCCGGCGTGGTGCTGCTCGACGAGCCCACGGCCGGCATGAGCCGCAGCGAGACCGCGCGCTTCGTCCCGCTGATCCGCAGCGCGACCGCCGGCCGCACGCTGCTGATGGTGGAGCACGACATGGGCGTGGTCTTTGGCCTGGCCGACCGCGTCGCCGTGCTGGTGCAGGGCGAGGTCATCGCCTTCGACACGCCCGCAGCGGTGCGGGCCGATCCACGCGTGCAGCGGGCCTACCTCGGCGAGGGCGCGTGATGCTCGCCGTGCGCGACCTGCATGCCTGGTATGGCCGCAGCCACGTGCTGCACGGCGTGGCGTTCGACGTGCGGCCGGGCGAGATCGTCGCGCTGCTCGGGCGCAACGGCTCGGGCCGCTCGACGACGGCGCGGGCGCTGATGGGACTGGTCGAATGGAAAGGGGCGGTCGCCTGGCGCGGCGCACCGCTGGCCGGCCGGCGGCCTTTCGAGATCGCCCGGCTGGGCATCGGCTACGTGCCGGAGAGCCGCGACGTGTTCCCCGGCCTCACCGTCCACCAGAACCTGCTGCTGGGGCAGAAGCGGACGAAGAAGCCAGGCCGCTGGGGCTTCGACGACATGTACCGCCTGTTCCCGCGCCTGCGGGAGCGGCGGGACGCACCGGCCGGCGTGCTCTCGGGCGGCGAGCAGCAGATGCTCGCGCTGTGCCGCACGCTGATGGGCGACCCGGACCTGATCGTCGTCGACGAGCCGACCGAGGGCCTGGCGCCGCAGCTGGTCGCGCAGGTCGGCGCCTGGCTGCAGGCGCTGCGCGCGCGCGGTGTGGCGGTGCTGCTGATCGAGCAGAAGCTCACGATCGCGCTCGCCATCTCTGACCGCACGCTCGTCATGGGCCACGGCCGCATCGTCTTCGACGGCACACCGGCGCAGCTGCGGGCGCAGCCGGCGGTACAGCGGGAGTGGCTGGAGGTGTAGGGGTATCTGCCTGCAGCGCAATATTCCAGGGCGCTATGGAGCTATACCCCCAGGTCGATAAGATCGTCGCGCTCCGCGCCGGTCGACACCCAGCGCACCGGCCGGCCGGCCAGCTCCGCCACGCGGCGCACGAAGGCCCGCGCCGCGGGCGGCAGCGCGCCAACATCGCGCAGGCCGTGCGTCGGCGCCTGCCAGCCCGGCAGCGTTTCGTAGACCGGCTCCAGGCGCGACTGCGCCGCCGCGTCGGCGGGCAGACGGTCCAGCCGCCGGCCGTCCTGGCGGTAGGCCACGGCGATGCGCACCTCGGGCAGGCCGTCGAGCACGTCGAGCTTGGTCAGCGCGAGCGCATCGGCGCCGGCCACGCGGCAGGCGTGGCGCAGCTGCACCGCGTCGAGCCAGCCGCAGCGCCGCGGCCGGCCGGTGTTGGTGCCGTACTCCCCGCCGCGCTCGCGCAGCAGATCGCCCTCGGCGCCGTGCAGCTCGGTCGGCAGCGGCCCGGCGCCCACGCGCGTCGCGTAGGCCTTGCAGACGCCGAGCACCTGCGGCCGCCGCACGGGCCAGAGCCCGCCGCCCAGCGCCGCGAGGCCCGCGGCGGTGCTGGAGGCGGTGACGAACGGGTAGGCGCCCCAGTCCAGGTCCAGCATCACGGCCTGCGCGCCCTCCAGCAGCAGCGGCGCGCCGCTGGCGCGGGCCGCGTCGATCGCCTCGCCGGCGGCGCCCGCATAGGGCAGCAGCCGCGGCGCGAGCGCCTGCAGGCCGGCCAGCGTGCCGCGCAGTGTCTCCTCGGGCGCGCCGGCCGCGCGCAGCCAGGTGTTGTGGTGGTCCAGCAGCTCGGCGAGGCGCTGCTCCAGCCGCAGCGGATCGCGCAGGTCGCCCACGCGCAGCGCCCGGCGGCCCGCACGGTCCTCGGCGGCCGGGCCGATGCCGCGCTGCGTCGAACCGATCGGCTCGCGCAGCCGGGCCTCGCGCACGCGCTCCACGGCGCGGTGCACCGGCAGCACGAGCGCGGCCTCGTCCGCGACGCGCAGCTGCGCCGGCCCGACCGCGATGCCCTGGGCCGCGAGCGCGTCGATCTCGTCGAGCAGCGCCTGCGCGTCGAGCAGCACGCCCGGTCCGAGCAGCCCCGGCCGCCCGCGCACCACGCCGCTCGGCAGCAGCGAGAGCCGCCAGCGCCGGCCTTCCGCGACGACCGTGTGGCCCGCGTTGGCGCCGCCGTTGAAGCGCACCACGAGCCCGGCATCGCCGGCCAGCCGGTCGACGATGCGGCCCTTGCCCTCGTCGCCCCACTGCAGGCCGAGCACGAGGATGTCGTCGCCGCCGGGCGGCTGGATGGCTGAGTTTTGCTGGGGGTCGGTCATCGGGGGCAAGCTCCGGAAGTGCAGGAATGGGCGCATCATCCGCAGATGGAAGAGGCCCGACAAACCATTTGATCTGCGCTCTCGGTTCAAGAAAACTCATGCAAGATGCCACCGGCGCGGGTCGCCGCCTGCCACCGCTGAACTCGCTGCGCGCGTTCGAGGCCGCCGCGCGGCTCGGCAGCTTCGCCGCCGCGGCGGAAGAACTGCACGTGACCCAGGGCGCCGTCAGCCGCCACATCCAGCAGCTCGAATCCTGGCTCGGCCGCCCGCTGTTCGAGCGCCGCCACCGCGGCGTCGTGCCGACGCCGGTGGGCGCAGCCTACGGCACCGAGCTGCGCGGCGCCTTCGACCTGCTGGCCGCGGCCACGCAGCGCCAGCAGGAGGCGGCGGCGCAGCAGGTGCTGCAGGTCAACGTGCCCGGCACCTTCGCGCTGCGCTGGCTGATCCCGCGGCTGTCGTCGTTCCAGCGCGGCCATCCGGCCATCGAGGTGCGGCTGGCCACCTCGTACGCGCCGCTGGCCGCGCTCGGCCGCGAGGTGGACGTGGCAGTGCGCGGCACCGCCGAGGAGGCCGCGGGCTGGCAGGCCAGGCCATTCCTTGCCGAGCGGCGCCTGCCGGTCTGCGCGCCCGCGGTGCTGCGCGAAGCGCCGCTGGCGCGGCCGCAGGACCTCGCGCAGCACACGCTGCTGCATGCGGCCACCTCGGCCGGCGCCTGGGACGAATGGCTGCGCCTGGCCGGCGCGCCGGGCCTGCAGCCGCGGCGCGCGCTGACGTTCGGCCACTTCCACCTCGCGCTGCAGGCCGCGCTCGACGGCCTGGGCGTGGCCATCGGCCCGGCGGCGCTGGTGGCGCACGACCTGGAGGCGGGCCGGCTGGTGCAGCCGTTCGACGGGCCGTCGCTGCCGCCCTGGCGCTATGCAGCCTATATGCCGCAGGCCCGCGCGCGCAGCGCGGCCGCCACGGCCTTCGTCGAATGGCTGGTGCAGGCCGCTGACGCAGGTAGTGGTGGGGTATAGGCCAGAGGCGATTGAGTGACGCGCGCTTCAGGGTGCTAGGGATAGGGGTATCAGCGCGCCGCGTCGCCGTGCCGGTACTCGCGCGTGGTCTCGTCCAGGCGCTGCAGCAGCGCCGCGTCGATGTGGTAGCTCGCGGCCGCCAGCGTGGCGTCGAGCTGCTCGGGCCGGCTCGCGCCGAGCAGCGGCGCGGTGATCTGCGGCTGGGCCAGCACCCAGGCCACGGCCAGCGTGGCCAGCGGCACGCCGGCCTCGGCGGCGAGCGCCTGCAGCGCCTGCACCGTGCCGAAGTAGCGGTCGCTCCAGTAGCGGCCCTGGTACAGCGCGGCCGCCTTGCCGAGCGTGAAGCGCGTGCCTTCGGTCGGCGCCGTGCCCGGCTGGTGCTTGCCCGTGAGCCGGCCGCCGGCCAGCGGGTTGTAGGGGATCACGGCCAGGCCTTCCTCGGCCGCCAGCGGCAGCAGTTCGCGCTCGATCTCGCGGAACAGCAGGCTGTAGCGCGGCTGCACCGAGACGAACTTCGCCGTGCGCAGCAGCTCGGCGCGGCCGAGCGCCTTGGCGATGCGCCAGGCCTGGAAGTTGGAGACGCCGACGTAGCGCGCCCGGCCGGATTTCACGATCACGTCGAGCGCCTCCAGCGTCTCGTCGATCGGCGTGTGCGGGTCGTCGGAATGCAGCTGGTAGAGGTCGACGTAGTCGGTCTGCAGCCGCGCGAGCGAAGCGTCGATCGCGTCGAGCAGGTGCCGGCGCGACGCGCCCTGGTCCCAGGCGCGCGGCCCGACCCGGCCGACCGCCTTGGTCGCGAGCACCAGGCCCCGGCGGCGCCCGGGCGCGGCGCGCAGCCAGCGGCCGATGATCTCCTCGGTGCGGCCGGCGGTCGCCAGGTCGCCGCCGAGCGGATAGACGTCGGCCGTGTCGATGAAGTCGATGCCGCTGTAGACCGCCTTGTCGAGGATCTGCTGCGACGTGGCCTCGTCGGTCTGCAGGCCGAAGGTCATGGTGCCGAGCGCAAGCCGCGACACGGTGAGGCCGGTGCGGCCGAAGCGGGTGGTGGGAAGGGTCATGGGGTACTCCTCGGGTGGCAGGTGCCGCGCGGCGGCGGCGCAGGCGGAGCTGCTTCACTGTACCTGGCCCTGGGAGGCTGCGCGGCAGAGCACAATGCGCGGGGCCGCCGGGCAACTTTTTTTCGCGGCCGCGGGTCCGTCCCGGAGTCTTTTCGCGCCCGGGCCGCGCGGCCGCGCCGTACGCTCCGCTGTTTTTCTGCTCTTTTCTTCCGTTTTCGTTCGAGGCCGTATGAACCGTGGCGCAGCCACCTCCCCGAAGCCCTTCACCCGACGCCTGGCCGCAGCGGCCCTGGCGGTCCCGCTGCTGACGGCCGGCGCGGCCCATGCGGACGACGTCGCCGACGTCCGACAGCTGATGCAGGCCAACCAGTGGGCCGAAGCCCGCGCGCGGGCCGACAGGTTCCTGGCCCGGCAGCCGCGCGACGCGCAGATGCGCTTTCTCAAGGGCGTGATCCAGACCCAGCAGGGCCGCCAGGCCGAGGCCATCGCGACCTTCACCGCGCTGACCCGGGACTTCCCGGACCGGCCCGAGCCGTACAACAACCTGGCCGTCATCTATGCCAGCCAGAAGCAGTACACCAAGGCGCGCGAGGCGCTCGAGAAGGCGCTGGCCACCAACGCCAGCTACCAGACGGCGTATTCGAACATCGGCGGCGTCTATATGCAGCTGTCCAACGAAGCCTATGCGAAGGCCCTGCAGGTGGACGGCAGCGACCACAGGGAGCCGCTCAAGCTCGACATGATCCAGCAGCTGCCGGCATCCGCGGCACCGGCCGGCGCCGCAGGCACGAAGGTCGCGGCCGCGCCCGCGGCACCGGCGCCAGCGCCAGCGCCAGCGCCGCAGTCTCCGCCGCCGCCGGCACCCGCTGCGGTGCCGCGGCCTGCGCCCCCGCCGGCTCCCGCATCCATGCCGGCACCCGCTCCGGCGCCTGCCCCTGCCCCCGCACCCACACCGGTGCCAGCCCCGGCGCCGGCCCGCCCGGCCGCGCCCGACGCCGCCCAGCACAAGGCCGTGGAAGCAGCCGTCCATGCCTGGGCGGCCGCCTGGTCGTCGCGCGACATGAAGGGCTACCTGGATGCCTACGCCAGCGACTTCAAAGGCGCGAGCCAGAGCCGCAGCGCCTGGGAGGCCGACCGCAAGGTGCGCATCCTCGGCAAGGCCAGCATCAAGGTCGAGGTCAGCAACCTGGCCATCACCGTCTCGGGCGACAAGGCCACGGCCGTGTTCCGCCAGCACTACACCGGCGGATCGCTCGCCGCGAGCACCCGCAAGACGCTGGGCCTGGTCAGGACCGGCAGCAAGTGGGTGATCGTGCGCGAATCGACGGGTTGACGGCGGGCAGGCATGATGCGGCGCCCGCCCTCTGCCATGCCGCCATGCCCTTTGCGCTGCCCGAATCCATCTCCACCCCGCGCCTGCGGCTGCGCCGCCCCGGCTTCGCGGATGCCGGCCTGATCTTCGATGCCTACACCCGGGACGCCGAGGTCTGCCGCTACATGGTCTGGACGCCGCACACGTCCCCGGAGGAAACCGGGGGCTTCATCCGCCATTGCATCGACGCCTGGGATGCCGGCCGCGCCCGGCCCTATGTGCTGGCGCTGCCGGGCGACGAGCACACGCCGATCGGCATGCTGGAGGCCCGCCGGCGCAGCCACGCGCTCGACATCGGCTATGTGCTCGCGCGCCGGCACTGGGGCCGGGGCCTGATGCCCGAGGCCGTCGACGCCGTGGCCCGGGCCGCACTGGCGCAGGCCGGCATCTTCCGCATCCAGGCCAGCTGCGACGTGGACAACCTCCCCTCGCAGCGCACGCTGGAGAAGGCCGGCTTCGTGCGCGAGGGCCGGCTGGAGCGCTACACCGTCCATCCCAACATCGACCCCGCGCCGCGGCCCTGCTTCATGTACGCGCGGGTGCGGTGACGCGCCGCCTCATTCGATCACCGCGCCCGACTCCTTCACGATCGTGCGCCACTGCTGGTACTCGGTCTTCAGCAGCTCGGCGAACTGCTCGTTGGAGAGCGCCTGCGGCTCGGCGCCCTGGGCGACGACGGCGGCCTT
>WNDY01000129.1 GCA_009914555.1 Xylophilus sp. | reverse complement strand
CTGGCCCACTCAGGCCATCCAGACTCCACAGGACCACGCGGGCGCGATCCGCTTCCCGCCGATCTTTCGACCGGCTCATTTGCGCCAGGGCGGATCGGGCTTCTTCGCTGGCCGTCAATGTGCATCTGCGCCCCATTCTCAACGCTCCACGTCACCATTTCATGGCTCATGTGGTTACGTGGGAAAATTTTTCAAGACCTGCTTAGCAGCGTTGCCGTGTCATGGTCGAGGGCCAGGGAGCGGCTTGCGCGATCGCGCGAGGCCGTCGCGCCACACACGTCGCACAGGTCGCACAGGTCGCTCAGGCCGATGCGAGCCAGGCCGCGCCCGAGGGCCACAACGCGCGGTTCTCGTCGGCGAAATAGCCGGCCCGGCCGATCGGGCGCTGGCCTCGATGCGGTGCGATTTCGCGCAGCTCGACGCGGGCAGCACGATAGCGGCGGTGCAGCGCGATCACGGCTTCGCGTGGCGCGAGGCGATCGTCGTCGATCACATAGGCCAGCAGCGGCCCGCGGTAGGTGTCGAACGTCAGGTGAAGCAGTCGGCCAGCGGCATCGACGAAATACGCCGGATGCCGGCGCCAACGCGCCCATTCGCGCGCCACGCCGGCCGGCACCTCGCCCTCGCCGGCCCGTACGCGCTCGGCAAGCCGCGTGGCAACCGGCAACGCCACCCAGGCCTGCCAGCCGGCACGCACGCGCGCCAAGCCGCGAGCCCGCTGCCAGCCGCCGTCACCGCTCGCGACGCTGAGCACACCGCGCACCTGGGCCAGGTTCGGTGCGAGCCCGAGCCATTGCCCGCCTTCGGCATGACCGACCGCCAGCAGCCGCGCCCCGGGGGCCCGCGCCGCCAGACAGTCGAGCGCGGCCGGCAAATCGACCTCGCCCCATTGACGCAGCGTGGCCGGATCGGATGCCGCATGCACGGCCCGCGATCCGCCTACTCCGCGAAAGTCGAAACAGAGCACGCGAAAGCCAGCCGCGGCGAGATGGCTCGCATAGGCGTCATATCGGGTTCGGGGCGCGCCGAGCGCGCCACTGATCAGCACCGCGCGGCCGTTCGACGCCGCCGGCACATAGAGCGTGCCCATCAGTGTCCGGCCGTCGCGTGCCTCGAACTGGAGAGTCTCGACCGTGATCGTCATCGTCTGTCTCGTGGCGGGAGCCGCTATTGTGCAAGCGTTCGATACACGCTGCCATATCGAAGCGCGCAGCGCAGCGGTGAGGCACTCGCCCAGGCGCACCGCACGCACGCGGTCCCATCAGGGCGCACACCATCACACCCCGGTGGCCTCAAGCCCGGCGTCAGTGCCCTTGCGCACTTGCGCGGTCGGCCGCGCGAGCGTAAAGCTGCCAGAACGTGCGCGTGTATGAGCGCGCAAGCTGCGGCATGTCGCGATAGACATCGAGGCCGCCCGGCGCCTGCGTGGGCGCGACACGGCCGGCCGGCAGCCCACGCGAAGCGGGCATGCCGAGCGCCACCGCGTCGTCGGCCACCACGAACGGCGCGGTTAGCCAGGCTGGCCGGCTCGCGAGTGCGACGTCGACTCCGGCGCCCGTCAGATAACCGGCTCCGCTGTAGCGCAACGCCGGGCCCGAGCGATCGAGCACGACGCGCACGTCCACGCCGCGCCGGCGCGCGGCGCACAACGCTTGCGCAAGGACGGGCGGCAGCGTCACGTAACCGGCCACGAGCACGCGCCGTCGCGCGCCCTGCACCAGCGCGAGCGTGGCGTCGAGCGCGGTGGCGGCCGTCAGATCGGACTGAAAATAGGCGGGTACCGAGACCTCGCCGGACGGCGCAGGCAACGCCGCGACATCGAAGCAAACAGGGAGGGATAGCGCGGCTGCGAGCGCGGCGGCAAGGGCGTGTGGTCTCATCGGGCGGGTATTGTAGTCACGCCGGATCGGACCGCAAGTGCTTTCGATAAAGCGTGGCGCCGCGACGACGTTCGCACGCCGCCATGCTGCCGTGAGGCCGTGCGCGTACGCCATCGAGCCGGGCGAGCGCGCGCTGCATCGGGGCCCGATCGCCGGGCCCGCGGCCGTACCCGGGCCGGTGCGGCTTGCCGGCGCGCAGGCTCCTGCGCGCTCCCGCGCAGGCACGGCACGGGCACCGCCGCCCACCGGCTCACGCCACGGCCACTCTCGCCAGCCACGTATCGACGCCGTCCCACGAATGGAAATCGGTCAGGCTGCGTGCGGGAATCGCCGGATACGTGGCGGCTGCCATGTCGGCCAGCGCACGCCCGGGGCCCAGCTCGAGGAAAGCGCTCGCGCCGGCTTCGACACAGCCCGCTAGGCACGCGGCCCAGTCGACGGGCTCGGCGAGCTGACGCGCCAGCTTGTCGAGGCCCGCGCGCGCATCGAGCACGGCCGCGCCGTCGATCCCGCTGAAAAGCCGCGTGCCGGCCTCGCCGCGCGCGAGCGGGACCGCATCGAGCGCGGCGCGAAACACCGGCACCGCGGCAGCAAGCCGTGGCGTGTGCGAGGCGATGTGCACCGGCACCGGCACGACGCGCGTGGCGCCCTGTGCCCGGGCCGCGTCGGCCAGGGCGGGCAACGCGTGCGCCACGCCGGCCACCACGTGGGCATAGCCGGGATTGACGATGGCCACGGCCGCCTCATACTGCGCACAGAGCGCCTCGAGCTTCGAGCGGCAGAGCCCGCGCACGAACAGCATCGCCTCGTCGCCGCCGCTGGCGGCATCCATCGCGTCGGCGCGCGCGCCCACCAGATCGAATGCCGTCAGCGCATCGAAGCGCCCGGCCACATGCCAGGCCGCGATCTCGCCAACGCTGCAGCCTGCCACGCAGCGACGCCTAAGCAGCTATGCGTAAATCACAACACGTATTGATGACCCGCTCTTGATTCATCGCGAGGACGGCTTGATGAATTTTCGAGTCGAGATCGTCCACGGACAGGAACGTCCGATTGGCCAGATGATGGCGCTTGAGATCGCGCCAGCTTCGTTCGATGTCGTTGAGCTCGGGCGCGTATTTCGGCAACCATTCGACCGTGAGCCATGGCCGTTGTGCGAGCGCCTTC
>WNDY01000128.1 GCA_009914555.1 Xylophilus sp. | reverse complement strand
CGATTACCGAGGTTTGACATTCGACTGCGGCTCGAAGTCGGGCTTCATCGAAGCAAACGTGGCTTTTGCCCTGTGGCGTAAGGATATCCGCCCAACGGTCGAAGTTTCGATTGCCGATCTGCTCAAGTCGATCAAGCCGGAATAGGCCAGACGGACATACAGACCAAGAAAACCCCGCTTTCAAATGTGAAGCGGGGTTTTTTGTTTAAGGCTTAGTCAATCAGTGTGGCGATTTATTTCTGCGCGTTGCCGAAATAAGCAGATAGTACCTCTTGAGTAGGGCCATCCATTTTCAAGTGACCGTGCTCCAGCCAAAGAACGCGATTGCAATTTTTCATCAGCAGTTCTCTGGAATGGCTCGCCAGAACCAGAATCTTGGTCGAACCCACCAGTTCGTGCATGCGTTTGTTTGCACGCTCTTTGAAGTCCTCATCTCCAGTTGATAACCATTCGTCCATAATCAGAATTTCTGGACGCACGGATGTCGAAGTTGCAAAGGCCAGCCTCAACTGCATACCTGAGGAATATGTCCTGAAGGGCATATCCAAGAAATCACCTAAGCCCGAAAATTCGGCTATTGCATCGAATTTCTCGTCAATTTCTTTCGGAAGCATTCCCATCATAGCGGAGCGCAGGCGAATATTCTCGCGTCCAGTCGCATCTGGGTCAATGCCAAGTTGGATATTGATCAATGAAACACAGGTTCCATCAATAAAAGCAGCGCCCTGTGTTGGTGTATAAATGCCCGAAAGCACTCGCAACAGCGTTGTCTTTCCCGAGCCATTATGACCGATCAGTCCGATACGATCTCCGTCCTTAAGAGTCATTGAAACTCCTTCAAGACCACGGATCACAACCAGTCGATCAGTCTTCCGTTCAATTTTTCCGCCTGTCGCAATGCTCAGAACACGGTTCTTCAGGGAGCGACTTGATGAGTTATAAATTGGAAACTCAACGCTCACGTTGTCTAACTTAATCAAACTCATATCATCACAACCAATACGCTACACGCCAACGGTATTTTCCAAAGAATACCAACGCAACGGCCCAACCGAAAACCGCAAGTCCAATTGCAACAAACCAGCTGATGTTTTCAGGAGCATGTCCAAAGAGCGGTGCCCTGACCAACTCAATGAAGTGGTAAAATGGATTAAACTCGATAAATGCCTTAGAAACATGATCCGGCAGAATCTTCACCATCCACATAATTGGCGTTGCATAAAAGAGTATCTGTAGGAAATTTGTTACAACCTGAGTCATATCGCGGAATCTAGCACATAGAACGGCGAGAATGAGCATCATCCAGGCCAAATTCAAAAAAACGAGCAAAAACCCTGGAATCGACAACAAAGCATAGAAATTAATTGTATGCCCAAGAATTAAAACAATAACAGGAAATATTACGATATTGTGCATGAATATTATCACGTTCCGCCACAACGTGCGCAGTATATGCGTGAAAAGCGGCATTCTCACCTGAAGAATAATGCCGTCAGATCCACTGAAGGTAGTACAACCTTCTGATAGCGAGCTTGTAATGAAACTCCACATAATGATTCCAGCACATACGTGAGGCAGATATTCATGCATTTCAGATTGGAACAGCGTTCCAAAAATTGCGCTGAGCGCACCAATCAGAACAGCCATATTCAAGGTGAGCCAAAACGCTCCAACTCGCGAACGACGATAACGCTGCGCAACATCTTGCCAGCCAAAAATCAAAGCCAAACGATATTTTGCAAAAGCCTCTACAATATCGTTCAATGCGACTTTAATGCCTGTCTTCGGCTTCAATCGGTATGCGACTAGCTCGGCGTTCTCATCAAAAGCTTCAACGCTCATAAAGACCTAATCCTAGTTGAAAATTATGCAGAGCCGCCCACGCGTCTTCGCAAATATTTCGTCTGTCTGATCGCGTGTAATAATGGAAATGCTTGAATCAAGTCAACCGCCTCCAATAAGGGAATGCCTTCACAATGTGGCTAAACTCGGATTGTCGATTTAGCACACTGTACAAGCTGGCTGTAGGACAACGCACCGTTAGATACAGACCTAATAAAGCAAGTTTGGTTCACTGCCGTTATAACCGCAACAGCAGGCAACACCCTCGCCCGTGCGCGTTTTGCTAAATGTCGTTGGAGTCGAGGTCTTCTCCGTCGCCAAAATTTGGCATGAAAATGGGTGAGCGCTGCATCGGAAGCGTCGTTTTAAGCTTTCCAACGACAAAACCCTTTGCTGAGAAGAGTTATGATGTCGTGGCGCACGTACTACGTCTGTCTACCGGCTTATACTATTTTCCTGTCCGTCAATGCGAAAAGCCTATCTGGGCGCGCGATCAGGCACAACCCGGCTTATCTCTCACGGAGGAACGTGGGCACGATGCCTTCATGAACCCAGATTACATAGCACGACTATCCTATTTGCCATTCTCAAAATCTTCGACGGCTCGGTCAACGAGTGAACCATGCAACGACGCGGGTATCAGAAGGTGATTAGTTTTCTTAACGTTGTCGAGGGACGTCTAGCAGGCTGTTGAAGAAGTCTCTGGTTTGGCCTTCAGCACGGCCTCGTCTCCGCTATCGTATGCGAACGTGATCTCGATCGCGCCATCATCGAGTAACTCGGCATGACCGTCGCCCGATACTTCGTCCATTTCATCGCTTCCGCGCCATCTGAAGAAGACCATGGACGTGCTGTAGCCGAGATCGAGGCTCGCTTGCATCGCACCGAAGGCGATTTCGCCATGCCCGTTGGCCCCGATGGTGATTGTGGCGGGGTCAACCAGGTCGAGATAATCCCGATCCCATAGATCGGCCTCGACGATCCGCCAGCGGCCAATCAGGCGGCAGTTCGGGGCCGCGCTCATGACGACACCGTCAACAGTTTCGGCAGCCGCACCAGATCATAGGCGGCGGCCGCGAAGGTGAAGGCCCATCCGACGCGGTCGCGGCCACGGAACTTCGTCTTGTCCTGCCCCGCGACGGTCTTGATCCAACCGAACGCCTCCTCGATGCGCTTGCGGATGCGCAAGCTGACCCCATAGCCGGAATGGCGCGTCGTGCGCCCGTCAATGGCCGAGCGGCGACCATTGACGTTCTGCGCCACATGCGGCGTCACCTTCATCGACC
>WNDY01000127.1 GCA_009914555.1 Xylophilus sp. | reverse complement strand
TGCGCGGGCACGCACGCGATTACGATCACTGGTCGGAAAGTGGCGCGCGCGGCTGGTCCTATGCCGATGTATTGCCCTACTTCAAGCGGATGGAAAATTCCCACGGCGGACAGGAAGGCTGGCGCGGTACCAATGGTCCGCTGCATGTTTAGCGTGGTCGCCGTGATAACCCGCTGTTCAAAGCCTTCGTCGATGCCGGCCAACAAGCGGGCTTTGAAGTCACTGACGATTATAACGGCGAGAAGCAGGAAAGCTTTGGCCCGATGGAGCAGACGATCCATAATGGACGTCGCTGGTCTGCGGCCAATGCCTATCTGAAACCTGCCCTTAAGCGCCCCAATGTTAAGCTCGTCAAAGGCTTAGCACGAAAAATCGTGATGGAAGGAAAGCGCGCGGTAGGGGTTGAAATCGAAGCAGGCCGTACTTTTTCAACCATCCGCGCACGCCGCGAAGTCATCATCGCTGCATCGTCGATCAATTCGCCAAAGCTGCTTATGCTTTCAGGCATTGGCCCTGCTGCGCAGCTTAAAGAGCACGGCATTGAGGTCGTGGCTGATCGCCCCGGCGTTGGCCAAAATCTGCAGGATCATCTGAAAGTCTATATCCAGCAGGAATGCACGCAGCCGATCACGCTCTATTCCAAGCTCAAACTGTTTTCCAAAGCTAAGATAGGCGCGGAATGGCTGTTCTTCAAAACCGGCGATGGCGCGACAAACCATTTCGAATCCGCAGCCTTCGTACGTTCGAAAGCAGGCGTGGAATATCCGGATATCCAATACCACTTCCTGCCGGTCGCGATCCGCTATGACGGCAAGGCGGCTGCAGAATCGCACGGCTTTCAGGCGCATGTCGGACCGATGCGCTCCAAGTCGCGCGGCAGTGTTACCTTGCACTCGGCTAATCCACGCGAAAAGCCTGTCATAAAGTTCAACTATATGTCGCATGAGGATGATTGGGCCGATTTCCGTCATTGTGTGCGCCTGACACGCGAAGTTTTCGGACAGGACGCATTTGCGCCCTATCGCGGCGCGGAAATCCAGCCCGGCGCGAATGTGCAGTCTGATGACGAGATAGACAATTTCATTCGCGAGCATGTGGAAAGTGCATTCCACCCTTGCGGAACTTGCAAAATGGGATCAGTTGACGACTCAATGGCAGTGGTTGACCCAGAATGCCGGGTGATTGGCGTTGAAGGATTGAGGGTTGCGGATTCATCCATCTTCCCGCGCATCACCAACGGCAATCTCAACGGCCCGTCGATCATGACTGGCGAAAAGGCATCGGATCATATTCTGGGCCGTACTCCGCTGGCACGATCCAATCAGGAACCGTGGATCAACCCGCGCTGGGAAATATCTGATCGCTAATGAAACTCGAGGAGAATAACATGAAAGCCCAACCCAAAGCCTCGCATTTCATCGGCGGCGCATTCGTGGAAGACAAAGCTGGCAAGCCGCTTCCAGTCATCTATCCGGCGACAGGCGAAGAAATCGCCAAGCTTTATTCAGCAACACCGGATGTGATCGAGAGCGCCTATGCTGCCGCATTGAAAGCACAAGGCGAATGGGCAGCGCTCAAGCCGGTGGAACGCGGCCGCATTCTGCGCCGCACGGCGGAAATCCTACGCGAGAAAAACAAGAAGCTCTCCAAGCTCGAAACGCTTGATACCGGCAAGGCATTGCAGGAAACACTGGTGGCGGATGCGGCGTCGGCTGCCGATGCGCTTGAGTTTTTCGGCGGCATCATTTTCGGCTTTAATGGTGAGTTCGTCGAGCTTGGCGGGTCGTTTGCTTACACGCGCCACGAAGCGCTCGGCATCTGTGTCGGCATCGGTGCATGGAATTACCCGATCCAGATCGCCGCATGGAAATCTGCACCGGCACTGGCTATGGGCAATGCTTTTATCTTCAAGCCGTCTGAAAATACGCCCCTTTCAGCACTCGCGCTGGCAGAAGCCTATAAGGAAGCTGGTCTTCCTGACGGTCTGTTTAATGTTGTGCAGGGTTTTGGCGACGTCGGTGCGGCACTCGTCAATCACCGCATGACAGCGAAGGTTTCGCTCACCGGTTCAGTTCCAACCGGCAAGCGGATCATGTCGCAGGCTGGTGAGCATCTGAAGCATGTTACAATGGAGCTAGGCGGCAAATCTCCGATCATCGTTTTTGATGATGCAGATCTCGACAGCGCTATTGGCGGTGCGATGCTCGGCAACTTCTATTCGACCGGTCAGGTCTGCTCCAACGGCACGCGCGTTTTCGTTCATAAGGATGTTCGCGAAACATTTGTCGAGCGTCTGGTAGAACGCACCCGCAAAATCCGCATTGGTGATCCCCTGGATGAAGCCACCCAGATGGGACCGCTCGTCAACAGCGCGCAGCGCGACAAGGTTTTGTCCTATATTGAGAAGGGCAAGCAAGAAGGCGCGAAGCTTGTATGCGGCGGCGGCATTCCAAAGCTGCAGGGTTTCGACAAAGGCTACTTCATTGAGCCAACCGTCTTTACCGATGTGACTGACGACATGACGATTGCCCGCGAGGAAATCTTCGGCCCGGTCATGAGCATTCTCGGACGAGAATGAAGTGATTGCGCGCGCCAACGATACCGAGTTCGGTCTGGCAGCCGGTGTTTTCACCGCCGACATCGCACGCGGCCATCGCGTCATCGGACAGATCAAGGCAGGAACCTGCTGGATCAATGCCTATAACCTGACGCCTGTTGAAGTGCCATTTGGCGGCTACAAACAGTCCGGCATTGGCCGCGAAAACGGCATTGCCGCACTGACGCATTACAGCCAGATCAAAACTGTCTATGTGGAAATGGGCAAGGTTGACAGCCCCTACTAATCCCACCTAACAAACAACACAAAGCCCCAATCAATATTAGCAACTACTAGGCTCCAGACTCAATTGAGCCACCAAGTGACGATATCTGCGATGTAGCATGTTGCTGCGAAGTTGATCATAAGCTTGTCATATCGGGTTGCGACGCGCCGCCAGTCCTTGAGGCGGCAGAAGGCGCGTTCGATGATGTTCCTGCGGCGGTAGGCGACCGGGTCAAAAGGCTTGATCTGCTTTCGGGTGGGATTGTTGGGAATGACCGGTTCAGTACCGCGTGCTTTGAGGAAGTCGCGTAAAGCGTCGCTATCGTAGGCGGTATCCGCGGCACAGAGGCGACTTGGTGGCAGGGTCTCGATCAGCGGGATGGCGATGGGAGCGTCACCGCGCTGCCCAGGTGTTATTCGCAGCGCGATTGGACGGCCGCAACCATCGACAACAGCATGGATTTTTGTCG
>WNDY01000126.1 GCA_009914555.1 Xylophilus sp. | reverse complement strand
CATAAAAAGTTCCGACACTCCCCTTTTCATCGACCTGACAGAAGGTCGCGAACTTGTCGTTAATGGTATTGCCACAGGCGGATATTGGGGAAGTCAGCACGTTATGTGCCTGACCTCCAATCGGGCCGGTGTCGTGCCGGATGGCGCACTCAGAAGCGAGGCCGCAATTATTGCCAGACTTCGCTTTGACAACGACATGGCTGTACAACTTCGAGACGCTCTGAATATAGCCATTGAGGCACTCAAGGCCCCACCGAAAGACACAGCCAACTGAAGCACTCATTCCGCCCCTCCCTCGCGCGTGTCGCGCGTAAGGGCGGCGAAATACTGCTCAACGAGGGCCTCATGACCTTCAATTTCTTCTTTCTTTTCAGCAACTTCAAACGCAGCAACACGACGAAACGCAGCGCGAACCGCTTTCGTGTCGTGACCTTCGCCTTTCATCTCGTCGCCGTTAGCCTTCTTGGCTTCCTCAAGACGTTCCCAGCGCTGATAGAAAGATTTGAGACGGGAATTGCTCACTGCTGCACCACTCCTAAGAGGGCGTACAAAACGACCATGGCGTTTGCGCCAGCCCAAAACATGAGAAACTTGCTGTCGGCACTGATGCCAGCAACCATGAGAATGATCAGAGCAAAGAGGTTTAGGGCAGTCATGCGTTTGCCCTCGCATGGGAGCGCTTGGGCGCAAGTGCTACCATCGACACGCCACTAATGCCCCTTGCTCGTGCCTTTCTAACCAAGTCATGCCAGTAGCTTGGAGGTATTGAACCGCGACGACGCATAGCCTTCGCTGTCCCGTAGCGAACATTTAAATCGCTAGCGAAATCGGAAAGTGAAGGCCAAAGATTGATGATATCTACGTGTGTCATAGTGAATAAGGTACATTTTATACCTATCTTGTCAAGCAGTATCGGACATTACTTGTACCCGAAATGCGGGTATTTTTTGCACCATGAATAAAGAGCAGAAAAGAATAGAGCGCGAAGAACGTGCAGCTAGGCTGGTCGAGGCCCGGAAAAACGCCGGGTTTAAAGGGCCGACGCCGGTTGCTGAGAAGCTCAACATTAGTATCAATAATTACAAAGCTCATGAACAAGGCCGGAATGGCTTTGAAGTGGTGGACGCTCGCCGGTATGCCAAGTTGTTCGGGGTCAGCCTCAAATGGTTAATGTTGGGTGAAGGCGACCCACTAGATTTCTCCGAAGAAGTACCGGACGTACAGGATATCCCGTTCGTATCCTGGATCAGCGCCGGAGAGATGACACATCAGGACGGCGTGTCTGACTTAACCCAATTCCCTACTGTTCCTGCTGTGAATTTGCCGGAGGGTGACTGGATTGCCCTCCGCGTGGATGGCCCATCTATGAATAAGATCAGTCCACCAGATTCCATCATCTTCGTGAACATGAAAGATAAGCGCCTTGTATCAAACGGCTGCTACGTGATCTGCGATGAAACCGGGAAAGCGACATATAAACGTTATCGCCCGAACGAGGATCCGCAATTTCAGCCAGCATCTTTTGAAGATATCGAACCTCCAATGTTGGAAGGCGCAATTACTGTAATTGGTCGCGTCAAGCGCTCTGTTATCGATATGTGAGGATACGGTGCTGAAAGCGGCGCTATCGCCGGAAGAATTTGAGAAGTTATTGACTATATGATGGCGCGGGGTGCGGGGTTGAATGTCGGATAAAGAACGGCTTGATCGATGGGAAGCGTTGCACGATCAACCCAAGTCCATTTTTGGTTGGCCCGGTTGGCTTGATGTTAAAAAGCCAAGAAACGAAGGCCCACTTTTGTCGCACATTGCACAGCGAACGACCCTTCTGGTATCATTATGTGATCAAAACGGCGTGAATTTGGAAAGCCTGCAACTACGCATAATTATTTGGAAAGGCAGGCCAACCGAAGACGTTACCTGCACGCTTGAAGCGTCCGACAATAATTGGACATGCATATCAAGAATGGACTTTTGGTCGAATAGTCCCCATATGAACGCTGATTGGCGCAGCATTCCCGGTCTACCGCCGCAGGTGGGTGAAACGCACTATCATCGCTTTAAAGAGAATAAAGCAATTGGTGCCCATTCTTTTAAACCAATTGGCAACCTCAGAGCCGCTATAAATTTTGATGCCGAACCACGTTCATTTCGTGATATTCTGCGGCTAATTGAGATTGAATGGAACATCGCAGGCGCGACGGAATTGCCTCTGCCAGAGCGACAAAGGGGGCTAAACGTATGACCACATTAGGATTTATGATTCCGAACACTGATCGAATGTCAACTTTGGCCGACAAAATTGCTCGCTCATTGGCATATGCTCAAGAGCGAAACGGTCAATACCAGATCGTTACTCCGCTTCTTTATCCAGGTGGCGGTTGCGTTGTTGTGCGCATAGCACAATCCGAGAATGGGTATTTCGTATCAGATTACGGAGCAGCTCGTCGCGAAGCTGATCTTCTCGGCGGGAATCGAATTTTCACCCGGTTGGCGAAAGAGCAAGCGAAAAAGCACGGGGTTAGCTTCGATAGCGATCAGGTGTTTGACATTGAAGTTCCAGACTACGCTTTAGTGACCGCGACAATAGCTGTAGCAAATGCATCTAAGGCTGCGGTTGATATGACCCAATCTGCTTTGACCGAGCAAAAAGTAGAGCTTCAAAAAGACATGCTTTTGAAGCGAATATTCCAAACATTCGATAGGTCTGATATTGAGATTGATGGAGAATACAGTGGCCGGTCTGAAAACTGGCGATTTGATGCAGTCGTTCAAGCTGGCACGCCGATATTGTTTCAAACGGTCACAGCGAACCAAAACTCGGTCAACTCGGCAATTTCACGCTTCCTTGATGTTAAGGACGCGGGGGATGAATTAACGGTTCGCGTTGCGGTCCCTGCCCGAATTAAGGACACACCACACCTATCATTGCTTGCACGCACAGCAAGAATTTTGCCAGCTGACGCGACAGAAGAAGCCTTTATCAGTCTGAAGCAAGCCGCTTAACCTTACCAGCCCTACCCATACCAAGCCTCGCGAAAGCGGGGCTTTTTTATTGTGATTCGCAACCAATCGTCACTAATTGTACCTAGCGGGTATTTTTTGTATCTTTTCTTATTGACTTTATAGGGTACGTTTTGTACCTTTATCTCAACAAACGAGTTGGGAGCCGCGCTCTCAACCTAATTTGGAGAGAGTGATGAGTGCATTAGACAATCTGACAATTGGAGAAGCGAAGCAGTTGGCCGCAATGTTTGGCGGCGCTGTAGCTCAGCCTTCACCGGCAAGCCCGCTTATTGGCGAAAAGGTAATCGTCCGCGCTTCT
>WNDY01000125.1 GCA_009914555.1 Xylophilus sp. | reverse complement strand
CCAAGACTCGCCGGGCCGTGCTGCCGCCTCGATGCGCTGACGGTAGGTATCGCCCATCCGGCCTAAGAAACCAGCACCGACTATATCGCCTATCTTCTTGGGTTCTTTCATAAAGCCGCCCTAGTGGCTGTGGCGCTGCTCGTACTCGTCAAACGCCAAGCGCAACAGCTCGTTTAGCTTGAGATCGTTGGCGGCGGCAAACATGCGGAACCGGCGGCGCAGCTCGGCCGAAACCCGGAAATTCAGTGGCACATTGTTGACCGCATCGTCTGCGGCGGGCGTCGGCATGGGAGAGCGAGACGGCATATCCGCGATCGGCGCGGCACTGCCCTTCGTGGCGACAAGGCCCGACAGGTCAGCAGTTTTCTTGGTAGCCATATTAAACGGTTTCCTTCTTTTTGGTTTGCTGCTTTACGTTCATGCGTTCATGCACGAAAGCAAGCAATTGATTGATTTCGTCGGCGCTGCGGCTTTTCGCGTCGGCCTCTCCTACGGTGCGGCCGTCCACCATTGAGGCCGCGTAGTCCACGCGGTCATGCACGATCGCCGGAGCCACGGCCCCATGTGCCGACAACGCGGCGACTGCCTGCACGGTGAGCCGAGCGTTAGACTTGGCCTGCGTCACCGCAAAGGCGAACGGCCGGGCGGTTTCCTGTGCAATGTCCACGGTACTGCCTACCGCGCGTAGATCGTGCGGACTCGGTCGTGTCGGGATCAGCACAAGGTCAGCCAGTTTCACCACGTCGCGAATTGCCTCTGTGATGGCCGGCGGTGTGTCGATCACGGCCAGCTTGAAACCGGCTTCGGCCAGCGCCTCCAGCTTCGCCCGCAGCTCGGCCAGCTTCGCCGCCGAAAGGGCGGGAGTATCGACCGCGCGGGAGTTCCACCACGCCGACAGCGACCCTTGCGGGTCAGTGTCGATCAGGACGGCCGGGCCAGCGCCGGCCAGCTCGGCGGCGACAGCGATATGCGCCGCGAGGGTCGTCTTGCCCGCCCCGCCCTTCTGGCTTGCCAAAACAAGGATTTTCACATGCGCCCTCGTGGATTCGTGTTGGAACGCTTTGATGATAGCCAAAAAGCACGCAACTTGCAAACCATATTGCACAAAAGCACGCAAGCATGATTTCTGGATCGCGCAATCCACGAACGGGCGACCCTCGCCGGCTTTGAGGGCCTGCTTGGAGGTCGAGAGAGGGAGCGGGCCTTTCGTCGGCCGCAGGCCGACGAGCTTCCGGCGCTCGATGCATGGGGAGTGATTCACGCGCCCGATCGGGTATCTTAGACAAAAACGTTTTTGCGTGCTTGCACGTTTAGCGTAATTTTGGCTTGGCGGGGAGGGGGGTTGTTTTGTAGCTACAAATAAGCTACATTATCGACAGCCTAAACCGGAGACTGATACGATGAAAGCCGACGCTGTAGTGCGCGCGCGCATCCCGGCCGACATGAAGGACAAGGCCATTGCTACCTTGGACCGCATGGGCCTGAGCGCGTCCGATCTGATCCGCCTGACCTTCTTGCGGGTAGCCGAGGAAGGCCGCTTACCGTTCGACGTGGCGGTGCCAAACCGCGCCACGCGCAAGGCCATGAAGGAACTGGAAGCCGGCAAGGGTGAACGGTTCGACAGCGCCGAAGGGCTGTTCAAGGATCTAGGCATCTGACGTGCTGACGCCTGTTCGCTTAGGGGCCTTCAAGCGCGACGTGAAGCGCGCCGAGAAACGCGGTAAGGACATGGGCAAGCTGTGCGCCCTCCTGCTGCTGCTGATCGAGCGCGCGCCGCTGCCGGAGCGCTACCGGGACCATCCCCTAAAAGGGGAGTGGGCTGGGTGGCGGGATGCTCATATCGAGCCGGATTGGCTGCTGATCTATCGGGTTGCCGGCGATGAATTACAACTTGCCCGGACAGGCACACATTCGGACCTGTTCGATGAATAGAGGCCGATCATGATTGATCCGAAAGCCGCGAAGTTCAGCCGCTACGACACGGCGGACTATCTCCAAACTGAGGACGATATTACGGCCTACCTTGAGGCCGTTGCAGAAGATGGCGACCTGGCGCTAATCGCAGATGCGCAAGAAATCGTCGCCCGCGCGCGAGGACACCCGGAATTAACCCCAAGGGGCGGGGCCGTAAGGCCCCGCCCCGCTACCCACGTGAGATAGACATGGCTAAGGCGAGCATGACCGCCGACGAGTTTGAACAGATGCGGCCACGGCTATCGCGGCGCTTCGGCGATGAAGCTATACAGCTCGCCCGACGCGTTTTGGTCGATGGTGTGTCGCAAGTGCAGACCGCGAGCGATGCAGGTGTCACCAAACAGCGGATAAGTCACCTGATCCGCAGCGTGCTCGATGCAATGCAGGAACATCCACCAGAGTGGCGGCTTGTCGAAGAGTGGCTGCCGCCCGAGCTGGCCGACCAGGTGCGTAAGATGGCCGTCCAAGCACGGCAGGCAATTAGCTAGGAGAACAGACCATGTTGGAAGAACGCGAGATTGAAGAACGCCGCCAGGCTGTTGCCAACGCCATCACAACGCAGCGGCTGGAAGGGCTGGAAGTGGACGCACAAACGTGCGCCGAACTGGAGCGCGTCGCACGCGGTGAGCTAGAACCGGCCGACGTAATCGAAAGCGTGCGCCGGCGCATCGCTGCGGGGGAGTTCCGCGAGTCGATTGCCAAATGACATGCGAGCAGGGCGGTACGCGTACCGCCCGCGGCTGATCGGCACTGGTTGAGAAGCCACTATGGACCCATACCTTGACCCTTCAACGGGTTTGCTGCGAAACAACGTCGGTGCCCGCGACCAGGCCGAGCTGGACCGCATCGAAGCCGCAATGTCGGCGGTGCGTGCCTATGAGCTGCAACGAATGCGGGCACCCGAAGGGTTCGACCTTGGGCACCTGCGCACCGTCCATCGCCATCTGTTTGGCGATGTCTACCCGTGGGCGGGCGAGCTGCGCACTGTTGTGATCGAGAAGGGCACGACGCGCTTTGCGCAGCCGGAGTACATCGACAGCGCCGCCCGCGACCTTTTCCGTCAGCTTGCCCGCGAGAACAACCTGCGCGGCCTCGATGCGGACGAATTCAGCAAGCGGGCAGGGCACTACCTGGGCGAAATCAATGTGCTGCATCCATTCCGGGAAGGGAACGGGCGCGCGCAGCGCGCATTCATGGGCCAGCTCGCCGACGGCGCGGGATATCACATCGCTTGGGATCGCGTCGCGCGAGACGACATGACGCGCGCCTCGATCGAGGCATATCACAGCGGTTCCGGCCGTATGGCACAGCTCATCCGCGACCATTTGACTGATCGCGACCAGGCGCGTGCGATCGAGCTTGGTCGCGCACGTGCCGGCGTCGATGCCACGGTCATGCACGCCGAGATAGGGCAGAGCTACACCGGACGCGTCATCGGCACGACG
>WNDY01000124.1 GCA_009914555.1 Xylophilus sp. | reverse complement strand
GAGCGTTGGGGGGGCTTCCCCGCTCGTCCTATTAAACAATGGTTCAGGGATATCGCAAATATCCGGAGCATCGGGAAACCAAAAAAGGAGCAATCCTCTGATGAGTGAAACTAATCAGAAGCTGGAAGTTGCAGATATTCAGGCTGTTCTGCGTGCGCTCCCGCATCGTTATCCATTTTTGCTGATTGATCGCATCATCAATATCAATAGTGATGAGTCTGCGACTGGCATCAAGAATGTCACGATCAATGAGCCACATTTTACCGGTCATTTTCCCGACAAGCCGATTATGCCAGGTGTTCTCATCATTGAGGCCATGGCGCAGACGGCAGGCGCGATCACTGTTCTCAATCAGGGCTCTGACGCGCCAAGCCTCGTCTATTTCATGACAATCGACAAAGCCAAGTTCCGCCGTCCAGTTGTTCCTGGTGATCAGCTTCACCTTCACGTGAAGAAGGTTAAACAACGCGGAAATATCTCTAAATTTGAGTGCGTGGCTGAAGTTGATGGCGTAAAGGTTGCCGAAGCTGAAGTCGCCGCAATGGTTGGCGTAGCCGAAGAGAAGGCATGAGTACTTCAATGAAGGAAACTTTTATCCACCCTACCGTTCTCGTGGAGCCGGGTGTGGAACTTGGACAGGGCGTTTCCGTCGGTCCTTTTTGTCACGTTCAGTCCGGCGCCGTCATCGGCGATAATTCTGAGCTGATGAGCCATGTTGTTATTAGCGATGCTGTTCGTCTTGGCGCCGATGCCAAGGTTTATCCGCACGCTGTTTTGGGTTGCGATCCACAGAACGGTAAGCACAAGGGCGGCCCGACGACGCTAGTTGTTGGCGATAACTGCCTTGTACGCGAAGGTGTTACTATGCACCGCGGTTCTGACAGTAGCCGTGGTTACACGAGCGTTGGCAACAATTGCCAGTTTCTCGCCTATGCACACGTCGCGCATGATTGCGATGTTGGCGATCACGTCACATTTGCTAACAACGTTATGATTGGTGGCCACGTCGAAATCGGTCATCACGCCATTCTCGGCGGCGGTTCTGCTGTTCACCAGTTCACGCGTGTTGGCCATCATGCTTTTGTTGGCGGTATGGCGGCACTGGCCCACGATCTCATTCCTTACGGCAGTGCGATCGGCAACCATGCTTATCTCGGCGGTCTGAACATCATCGGAATGAAGCGTTCCGGTATGCAGCGCAAGGATATCCATAATCTGCGTCATGCAGTCCACATGCTCTTTGACCGCACCAAGCCGGTGCGTGAGCGTGCACAGGATGTGCTTAAGGCTATTCCTGATTCTGATGGTGTGGCTGATCTTATCTCCTTCATTCTGGTGGAAAATAAGCGTGCTTATTGCACGCCGCCGCTTGGCTCATCGGTAGGTGGAGCGATGGATGACGGCAACGACGATTGATAGCGCGACAAGCGCGGTAAAGCGTCAACGCACAGCCATTATTGCTGGCAATGGCCTTTTGCCGATAAAAGTAGCTGAAGCTCTGAAGGCGGATGGAAATCCGCCTTTTATGCTTCCACTGCGTGGTGAGGCTGATGCCTCGCTCTATGAATATGAACATCAGGAAATCGCAGCTATTGATTTTGGCATGCTCATCCGTGCCATGCGGTCGGCTGGCGTCACTCAAGTTGTCCTTGCCGGTGGCCTTCGTAACCGCCCGCATCTGAGTGATCTTAAACTCAATCTTCCGACGATAAGGGCTGTGCGCTATGTTCTGACCGCGCTCGGTCAAGGAGATGATGCATTACTGCGAGCATTCATGCGCCTGCTTGAGCGCTATGGCTTCAAGATGGTCGGAGCGCATGAAGTTGTTCCTGATCTTCTCTCACCGACACCGCCGAGAGCGATCACGCGTCTTACGCCCGATTCCCGCGAACGCCGGAACGTTTTGCTTGCTATGGAAGCTGCGCTTCGTCTTGGTGAGCTGGATGTCGGGCAGGGTGCAATTGCTGCAGGTGGCCGTGTTATGGCGCTTGAAGGTGCAGAAGGTACCGATCAGATGATCGAGCGTGTTTACGCGCTTCGTCAGGCAGGTCGTATTCCCAAGCGTGGCGGCGTACTTGTCAAAATGGCCAAGCCAAGACAGGATGAGCGCGCAGATTTGCCGGCAATCGGCGTATCTACAGTGGAGAACGCAGCCCGTGCTGGCTTGTCCGGTATTGCGATTGAAGCTGGTCGCACTTTCATTCTCGGTCTTGGTGAAACCATGGCTGCGGCCAATGAAAAAGGGCTTTTCATTGAGACGATCAGTCGAAACCAAAGGGACTTAGCACGTTGAGCAAAACCAGCCGGCCATTGAAAATTGCGATCGTGGCCGGAGAGGAATCCGGCGATCTCCTCGGTGCGGATTTGGTTGATGCTCTTCGCGGCCAGACAGACCGGCTCGTCGATATCGTTGGCGTTGGTGGTGACCATCTTGCTGAACGTGGATTGAAAACCTTCTTCGACCCGCATGAAATAGCCTTGATGGGGCTTGGTGCTATTCTCAAGAATCTGTCTGGGCTTATTCTGCGTATAAATCAAACAGCAAAGCGGATCGTTGCAGAAAAGCCTGATTGTGTTTTGCTCATCGACAGCCCGGAATTCACGCATCGTGTTGCGAAAAAAATCCGCGCGGCCAGTCCTTCAATTCCAATAGTAAAGTATATCGCTCCGAGTGTCTGGGCCTGGCGTCCGCAGCGCGCCAAAGCGATGCGTGCCTATGTCGACCATGTGCTCACGGTATTACCGTTTGAAGTTGAGGTCATGAAGCGGCTTAACGGCCCGCAATCGACCTATGTCGGACATCGTCTCAGCAGCTACGCGCCGATTGTGAAAGTACAGGCTGCGCAGCGCGCCGCTGAAGCGCAACGCTGGCCTGATGGCTCACGCTGCCTGTTGTTGCTTCCCGGATCGCGCCGTGGCGAAATCCAGACGCTTATGGAACCCTTCGGCAAGGCTGTAGAAGAGCTTTCAAAGCGGATCGAAAAGCTTGAGGTCATTCTACCTACATTGCCGCGCATTGAGGAAATGGTGCGTGAGCTTTCCAAGGATTGGGCCGTTAAGCCGCTTATCGTGACCGGTGATGAAGCCAAGTGGGATGCCTTTGCGCGTGCAGATGCAGCGCTGGCTGCGTCGGGTACTGTTTCGCTGGAGCTTGCACTGTCGCGCATCCCGACCATTTTGTCATACAAGGCTGATTGGTTTGCACACCAGTTTCTGCTGTCCAAGATCACGATCTGGAGTGCGGCTCTTCCGAATATTATCGCTGACGAACCCGTTGTGCCGGAGTTTTTCAATGAATCGGTAAGGCCGGGTAATCTTGCCCGTTATGTCGATAAGCTTATGCAGAAAAGTGCGTCGCGTCAGGCGCAGCTTGATGGCTTTGATAAAGTGATATCAATAATGGCCACGGAGCGACCTTCCGGCGAGATCGGAGCAAAGGTCTTGCTCGATCTGGCCGAGAACGGCAGAAAAGTAAGCCCACGGTGAAGGCCGTCTTGTAAGGTGTCGCAGAACATCGGAAGTCCTAGTGGTAACACTAGGCTCCAGACTCAATTGAGCCACCAAGTGACGATAGCTGCGATGTAGCATGTTGCTGCGAAGTTGATCATAAGCTTGTCATATCGGGTTGCGACGCGCCGCCAGTCCTTGAGGCGGCAGAAGGC
>WNDY01000123.1 GCA_009914555.1 Xylophilus sp. | reverse complement strand
AAGCAGATCAAGCCTTTTGACCCGGTCGCCTACCGCCGCAGGAACATCATCGAACGCGCCTTCTGCCGCCTCAAGGACTGGCGGCGCGTCGCAACCCGATATGACAAGCTTATGATCAACTTCGCAGCAACATGCTACATCGCAGCTATCATCACTTGGTGGCTCAATTGAGTCTGGAGCCTAGTCTCTTAGACAAGAGCCAAGTAGCTGGCGGCAAAAGCCCGTCAATTGCTTTTTTGAAACATTATCCAGATTGTGAAAGTAGCCGAGAGGCTTGGATTGCAACGGATATGCCGGGCGCAAAACTTCATGTTCTCTCTTATGGAACGTATACCGTGTCCATCAGCGAACCGGAAACCTTCAATCAGACAGCGCTGTACTTTCTTCTCAGCGAACACGCCATGCCGATCAGCGCCGCAAAAGCCGGCTGATTGGCTTCGCTACCAGGGTTTGAAAAGACATGAATGCTATTCAGGCAACAGTAATTCAGGACAACACGGCGAGCGACGAGGCACTGAAGCTGGGCTTCCGCAATGCCATGTCAAGGCTTGGAGCGGCAGTCAACATCGTCACCACAGATGGACCCGGTGGCCGCACTGGCTTTGCGGCAACCGCAGTATGCAGCATCAGCGACACGCCGCCGAGCCTGCTTGTCTGCATTAACAGGAATTCCTCGGCCTATAAGCCGGTGCTTGCCAACCGCGTGCTTTGCGTCAACGTCACCGCGGACGCGCATCAGCCGGTCTGCCAGCTGTTTGCCAGCAAGACGCCGGCCGCCGAGCGATTTGCGCTTGGCGCATGGATGGAGCTCGAAACGGGATCACTGGTGCTGGAAGATGCACTGGAGGCCTTTGATTGCCGCGTCTCAGCAGTTCATTCCAGCGGCAGCCACGATCTTCTGATCTGCGACGTCCTGGCTATGAAGCCGCGAACCGAAGGTCGCGGCCTCGTCTATTTCGATCGGGCGTATCGTGTAGTCTGACAGGGATAGGCATCCAATTCGAACGCGGACGACCTTCGTCAGATTTCGTGGGATATGCCCTTACGACGCGACAACTTTTTGCCCAGTCATGTCTACGTGAACGGCGTCAATTGTCGCCCTTGCTCTCTCGCGAGTGCCCTGCAAGAAGCGGGGCGTATTCTGCGAGCCTACGTGAAACGTACTCCGTGAACAGGTGCACACGCATCGTTTTGCGAGTTTCCCCTTGCGTTAAAACCCAGACCGCCCCGTAGAGATGAAGATCGGTACCGGGCACTCTAGCCAGGTCCGGGTCGGCATCTCCGACGAAGCATGGGAGGGTCGTCATCCCAATCCCCTCGCGCACTGCCACAATCTGCGCTTCGGCATCAGTGGCCTTGAACGGAACTCCGCCGGCCGGAATTTCGCCTTCGCGTACCCATTCCGGAATGCCATGGCTGCTTATGGTGACCCATCGAACAGGTTGCAGGGTATTTGCACGCCAGGCAGCCAGCCGATCGCGGGATATATAGATACCGCCGAGGATATCCGGTCCTTTCAGGGCGTGAAGGTTAAGCGGCAAAGTTTTGCGATCGTAGACGACGCGGATCGCCACGTCAGCTTCCCGGTTGGTCAGGTTCGCAAGCTCGCCGGAGGACAAGATATCCATCTCTATGTCTGGATGAAGACGCGCGAATTCGGCAAAATCAGCCATAAGAAGGCGCGTGGCCAAGGTCGGTGCCAACGTCACCCGCAACAATCCTCGAACGCTCTGATCGCGACCGGAAACCCGTGTCTCCAACTGATGCGACGAAACCTCCATTCGTTCTGCGAGCTCCCTGACCTCCTCGCCCGCAGAGGTCACGCGATAGCCAGACGGCAGCTTCTCGAATATCTGCGCCCCGAGACGGCTTTCCAACTGCGCAATACGCCGCAGAACGGTGGAATGGTTTACGCCCAGTCCTTCTGCAGCAGCCCGAACGGAGCCTACGCGTGCCACGGCCAGGAAATATCTGATGTCATCCCAGTCACTCACGGTGCTCTCCAGCACCAGACCGGTGCGCTGTCGGCTTCGAAACAAAATCCAGTTTATCTTAGATCGGCCGAACGGCAAGGCCACCGTCAAGCAGGGGCCGGCCACCCGGTGCATTGACGCACCACCGATGTACGTTCTTCCCCACTGAGAGCCAGCCCTTGTCCAGCCTATCAGAGGGTTTCGGGATACACCCAAAACAGCGGCGCTACCGGGCGGCTTGGATAAGTTTCCAGCAGTGTCTTCCCCGCCCCGCAGATCGAAAACGAAGGATGCATGATATGAGCAGACTAAATGGGAAGACGGCAGTAATCACCGGTGGCGCAACCGGCATCGGTCTAGCAGCGGCCAAACGTTTCGTTGCGGAAGGTGCCTTTGTCTTCATCTTCGGGCGCAGACAGGAGGCGCTCGATGCAGCAATTGCCGAGCTCGGCTCAAATGCCCATGCTGTCAACGGCTCGGTGTCCGACGAGGCAGATCTTGATCGTCTCTACGCGGCAGTGGCGGCTGAGCGCGGCAGACTCGACATTGTTTTTGCGAATGCCGGGGCAGGGAGCGTACTTCCCCTCGGCAAGATCACAGCACTGCACATCGACGAAGCTTTCGATACCAACGTAAAGGGCGCCATCTTCACCGTTCAGAAAGCGCTGCCGCTAATGGGCAGAGGCGGTTCGATCATCCTGACCGGTTCAAGCGCTGGCACGACGGGTGCACTTGGGATGACAGCCTACAGCGCCAGCAAGGCGGCAGTTCGCAATCTCGCGCGAACCTGGGCAGAGGACCTAAAGGGCACAGGGATACGGGTAACCGTTCTCTCGCCGGGAGCAACGGCGACAGAATTTGCCAAGGCATCGCTCGGTGAAGAGGGCCAGAAGGTCTATGCCTCTATGACCCCGCTGCAGCGAATGGCCGATCCATCGGAGATCGGCGCTGTTGCCGCGTTCCTCGCGTCCGACGACAGCAGCTTCATGACTGGTAGCGAAGTCGCCGTTGATGGTGGTCTCGCTCAGCTCTGACCTCCTGTCTGCATCCCTCCGAACGAGAGTTCGCAGAACTTTAGAAATCCACACAAATCCCCGGAGAGTAACTCATGACATATGCAATCATTGGCTTTGGCAAGATCGGCTGCGTAGCGACAATCAAGGTGAGATTCAGCGTCAATCAGGATGAGACTCGCGCCGGGGTGTGACGGAGAGAGGGCGTAGCCCAACCGTAGTCATATCCCGGCGCGGCGCAGATTTTCGACGTCTCATGATCGCGGTCGGTCCGATACATTTTAGAGCGCTTCATCTTTTAACGGAACCATATCCGGCATTTTCGAGATAGTTCTGGCATTCGGCGGGCTGGATGGTTTCGACCAGGCTTCCGATATGGCGCCATGTGTCGTCGATGGTGCGCTTTTGTGCATTTCTCATCCAATGCTTGATCTTGGAGAAGGCCTGTTCGATCGGATTGAGGTCCGGTGAATAGGGCGGCAGGAACCAGAGCCGCGCACCGGCGGCTTTGATCAACTGACGGATGGTTGCCGACTTGTGACTGCCGAGATTGTCCATGACGACGATGTCGCCTGGCTTGAGCACCGGCACCAGCTGCTGTTCGACATAGGCGCGGAAGCACTGGCCGTTGATCGGTCCGTCGAAGACACAGGGTGCTGTCAGCCGATCGTTTCTCAAAGCGCCCAGGAATGTCAGCGTGCGCCAGTGGCCATGCGGTGCAAATGCCCGCAGTCGCTTGCCTTTTGGCCCCCAGCCCCTGATCGGCGACATGTTGGTCTTGAT
>WNDY01000122.1 GCA_009914555.1 Xylophilus sp. | reverse complement strand
GGCAGTCACAAGTCGGCAACCATCCGTCAGTTGATCAAAGCCGCCGGTGCGCGGCTCTGGTTCCTGCCGCCCTATTCGCCGGACCTCAATCCGATCGAACAGGCCTTCTCCAAGATCAAGCATTGGATAAGAAATGCACAAAAGAGCACCATCGACGACACATGGCGCCATATCGGCAGCCTGGTCGAAACCATCCAGCCCGCCGAATGCCAGAACGATCTCGAAAATGCCGGATATGGTTCCGTTAAAAGATGAAAGGCTCTAGTTTGAAGCATGTCTTCGAGTCTTTCCCCCAGTTCCGACCAACAGTCAGCAGAGCAATCTGGCCATCTTGGCTGGTTTTTTCGCGGTACGCGCCGAATAGTGAGCGTGTCTGCCATTTTACTGATGAGTTCCTTTATTGGCTTTTCAGGGCTGGCAATTGAAAGTGGAATAACGGTTGGGCAGGCGGTGTTTATGACACTGACCATTTGGGCTCTCCCTGCAAAGGTGGTGCTCATTGCCGCGATCAGCGCCGGGGTATCAATTCCCGCAGCGGCCTTGGCTGTCGGATTGTCGTCTGCTCGCCTTATGCCGATGGTGGTGGCGCTTTTACCGGAATTGAAAGGCCCAAAGACACGCAAGTTGACACTTGCGGCCCTATGCCATTTTGTGGCGGTGACGGCCTGGGTCATGGCAATGGAAGAGCTGCGTAACGTGCCGCGCAATATGCGGACCAGCTATTTTGCAGGCATCGGCACTGTTCTTGTCGGCACGAATGCGCTTGTGGTCGCCCTGGTTTATATGCTGTCGGCATCTTTTCCACCTGTAGTGTTTGCAGCGCTTTTCATGCTCACGCCGATGTATTTTCTAACGTCGCTCTGGAGATCGGCGCGCGAACGGGCAGGGCAGATTGCGATGGTTTCGGGCATCGTGCTTTTCCCGATCTTCCACCAGTTTGCACCGGACTATGATCTGCTTCTGACTGGTATTTTCGGCGGGCTGATTTCATTCGCCTTTCACCGTTCGCGCAAGGCGAGCAAGGAGGCTCTGCAATGAATTGGGATAGCTATTCCGATTGGTGGTGGCCGCTTGTATTCATTCTGCTTGCAGGAGAGCTTCCAACATACATCTTCCGCGTCATGGGAGTGGTTGTCGGTGGCAGGGTACGTGAGGATTCGGAGGTTCTGGTGTTTGTGCGCTGTGTTGCGACGGCACTCGTTGTAGGCGTGATCGCACAGCTTATTCTGTATCCGAACGGGGAGCTCGCAAACTCCCCGATGTGGCTTCGTGTTGGATCGGCAGCTGCCAGATTCGTCGCTTATCTTATCGCGGGCAAGCGCTTACTTGTCGGTATTGTGGTGGCAGAAGCGCTGCTGATTGCCGGATTGTTGAGCTTATAAAAATTATTTTTATCAAAGTACTGCACGAATTTTCTCAGCATTTGCTGTAAGAACGGCTGCATTTTCCATTTTTCCGGTATGAGGCTTCAGTTCTACACCTTCAAAACGCGGGATGACGTGGAAGTGCAGGTGGTAAACTGTCTGGCCTGCTGCCGGTTCGTTAAACTGAATGACAGTGACGCCATCCGCGTCAAAAGCCTTCTTCACGGCATTTGCGATCTTCTGCACGGCTTTGATGGCTTCGGCGAGCGCTTCCGGCTTTGCATCAAGCAGGTTGCGTGAAGAAGCTTTTGGAACAACCAGCGTGTGGCCGGTTTCCTGCGGCATGACATCCATGAATGCCACAACATCATCCGTTTCATAGACGCGCGTTGACGGAATTTCGCCGCGCAGGATTTTTGCAAAGATGTTGTTGTCATCATAGGTGGCGGACATGCTGTTCTCTCCAGTTCAGTCTCTTGTTCGGTTGTTATCGTCATGCCAGCTTGAAGGGCGTGTGCTCTTCCAGTGCTGCATGTATCTGATCGACTTCTCGCCGTTCACGTTCCAGATAGTCGCTGACAGCGCGGCGGAAACCTTCATGCGCAATATAATGCGCGGAATGGGTCGTAACAGGCACATAGCCACGCGCAAGCTTGTGCTCGCCCTGTGCACCTGCTTCCACAACCCGTAATTTGCGATAAATCGCGAAGTCTATCGCCTGATGATAGCAAACCTCAAAATGGAGGTATGGGTGATCCTCAATACAGCCCCAGTGACGTCCATAAAGTGTATCGCTGCCGATGAAATTGATCGCACCGGCAATGTAACGACCATTACGTTTCGCCATGACCAGCAGGATATCCTGCGCCATCGTTTCGCCAATCAGCGAGAAAAACTTGCGGTTGAGATAGGGGCGGCCCCACTTGCGGCTGCCTGTATCAATATAGAATTCATAAAAGTCATCCCAGACCGATTCCGTCAGCTCCTTGCCGGTCAGCCAGTCGATTTCGATGCCTTCTGAAAGCGCCTCTCGGCGTTCTTTTTTGAGAGCTTTGCGTTTTCTTGACACAAGCTCATTTAGAAAATCATCATAATTGGAAAAGCCATTGTTTATAAAATGAAACTGCTGATCGGTTTTATGCAGAAAACCGGCTGCTTCGAGCGATAAAATCTCGTTCTGGGGTGCGAATGTAACGTGAGCAGAAGAAGCGCCTGTCTGATCAGTGAGTTGCCGCAGCCCCGTCGCGAGAGCAACCTGGATGGCTTCGGGTTCAAACGCCCGATGGTGAAACTGGCGCGGGCCGGTTGCGGGTGTGAACGGAACTGATGCCTGAAACTTGGGGTAGTAACGCCCGCCTATGCGTTCAAAAGCATCTGCCCAGCCGTGGTCGAATACATATTCGCCCTGACTATGGCCTTTCAGGTAATTGGGAATTGCCCCGATAAGATAACCCTGATCGTCCTCGAGGCGGATATAGTGAGACAACCAGCCAGCCTGTTGTGACACGGAGCCTGATTGTTCCAGCGCTAGAAGAAATGCGCGGGAAATAAACGGATTATAATTGCCATCCTGCCGGGAAGTTTCGGCAAGATGGTTCCATTCGTCTTCCGAAAAGTCGCCAATGCTTTCAACGATGCGAAGAGCGAAGCTTTGCTCAGTCTGCTTCTCGTTGTCACTCATGGCAAAATGTCCTGTTAAGCGACCAGTGCGCGCGGATCGAAGCCTTCAAAGGTGATCTGATCCACGTTGAGATCGCTATGCTTTTTCATTTCTGCATCGCGTACTGTCCAGCTGATAACCGGAAGGTCAAGCTTTTCACGCACGAAGCTGACGAACGGGTTCGGCAGGTGATGTACATTATAGGATACAAAGAAAATCTGATGCGCGAGCATTGAGAAATGTGCTTCGAAATTCTTTGCACGCGTGCCTTCGGCTGTCAGGCCTCCCGGGATGCCGGGAGCGTCGCTTGCAAACAGTCGAACCAGATGATGGTCGAAAGACATGATTGCAGCTTCGCCTTTATAAGAAGCGAGTTCTTTTGCAACAGCCGCTACGAGACCATCATCACGGCCTTCAATGCCCTTCAGCTCAATCACGGCAGGCACGCGGCCAGCAATCAGATCAAGCATCTGTTTGAGCGTTGGCGCGCGATCAGCGGTGCCGCCAATATGAAGCTCAGTAGCCTCTGCGAGCGTCAGATCGCTGATACGGCCTTCGCGTCCCGTAAGGCGCTTGAGGTCGTCATCATGAAACACGATGACGCCGCCGTCTTTGGTCAGATGCACGTCGCATTCAATCGCAAAGCCGGCTTTCGCTGCTGCATCAAAGGCTGCGAGCGTGTTTTCCCAGCGCTCTTTATTGAGATCGTGGAGGCCACGATGCGCAATTGGCTGTTTCTTGAGCCATTCAGGAGATGACATTATGCAACCTCGATGATTGCTTCGATTTCAACCGGTGCATTCAGCGGCAGGCTTGCAAC
>WNDY01000121.1 GCA_009914555.1 Xylophilus sp. | reverse complement strand
TGGGTGAAGAAGGCATCGATCTCGGCAAGCTTTATGATTACGACATCATCTTGCTGGACCTGAACTTGCCGGACATGTCCGGTTATGAAGTTCTGCGTACCTTGCGCCTTTCGAAGGTCAAGACGCCAATCCTTATCCTCTCCGGCATGGCTGGCATTGAGGACAAGGTTCGCGGTCTGGGCTTCGGTGCAGACGACTATATGACGAAGCCGTTCCACAAGGACGAGCTGATCGCCCGTATTCATGCGATTGTTCGTCGTTCCAAGGGCCATGCCCAGTCGGTCATCACCACTGGCGACCTGATTGTTAACCTCGACGCCAAGACGGTTGAGGTTGGTGGTCAGCGCGTTCACCTGACCGGCAAAGAATATCAGATGCTCGAGCTTCTTTCGCTCCGAAAGGGCACGACGCTCACCAAGGAAATGTTCCTCAACCACCTTTATGGCGGCATGGACGAGCCTGAGCTGAAGATCATCGACGTGTTTATCTGCAAGCTGCGCAAGAAGCTTGATGCAGTTTCCGGCAGCCAGAGCTACATCGAAACCGTTTGGGGTCGTGGCTATGTGCTGCGCGAGCCAGATGGCACAGAACTGCGTGAAAGCGCATAAGCGCTTAGCAGTTTTGCTGGAAATACCTGATTGAATAAGGCTCCGCGTAAGCGGGGCCTTTTCTTTTATGGGGTCGCAAACAAAAAAGGCGCAGGTTTTACCCTGCGCCTTTTGCGTAAAGAGATGCGTCTTATTCTGCGGCGAAGACGATGTCTTCGGCAGTCGCATGGATGGAAATGGTCATGTCTGCATCTTCAGCCAGAAGCAGTGTGTAATATGGTTGAACCGAATGGGCGTCGATTGGCTCTTCCGGCTCTGCACCTGAATGCAGTTCGAGGAACTTTGGCGGTACGCGCAGCATCCGGCCTTTGGCAGTGATGACAAAACGTGGATTGGTGTCGCCATTTTCGAGGCGAACAGCCAGCGAACCACCGCGTGGAATGGCTGCATTGCTGATCAGAAGCAGGTTGAGCAGAAGCTTGACCTTGTTCTTTGGCAGCAGAACGCGGGCACCTTCCCAGGTCAGTTCCGGCTTTTCATTCTTGAAATATTCGGTTGCGACATGCTGCGCATCGCCGGTATCGATCTTTACGCCTACGGAACCGGCTGCACCGAACGCGATGCGGGCGAACTGAAGGCGGGCCGAAGCATTGCGCGCGCTCGACTTGATGAGCGCCATTGCGTCTTCGTCCGCGCCACCTTCTTCAAGCAGTTCGAGACCATTGTTAATGGCGCCAACCGGCGAGATGATGTCATGACAGATCCGTCTGCACAGAAGCGCACCAAGATCGAGTGCGGACAGGGTAACGGGCAATGGCATGGTGTTTTCTCCAGGCGCGAACCGGCTCTGCGAATCGACTTTGTAATCGAATGTCAAGCGGCAATCAGTTGATGAGCATAATCCCGACGAATCACCACCGGGAACCTTGGGAATCTGGATACACGCGACGTCCTGTTGCCGCAAGAAAGCTGTTTTTTGCCGCCATTCTAAAGCCAATTTCGGCGCTTAAAGATTTAGACAATAAATTCGCGGTTAGACTACGCGCGATTCGGCAAAGTGCTCGCAAGAAGCGCTGCCAGGCTTTTAACAGGGCCGTCAGACAGAGAAGCTGGTAGGCAAAAGGAATTATAGATGGCCATACCGTCCCTGTCGCAGATCAGGTTCCGCAACGCGGCGTATATTGTAGCGTTCTTTGCGGCTTTTCTGATCTCCATCACCGCCGTGCCGCACAAAGCGCAGGCACAGAGCAGCAACACATATTCGGCCGAGGAAGTTGTTGAATCCGGACACAGGTTCTTCGGTTCGACATCTGGCGGTATCGCCAGCGCAGTCGAAAAGGCGTTCCAGAGCTTCGGACTTCCGAATGGCTATATTCTGGGTGAAGAGGGTTCTGGTGCCTTCATAGGTGGTCTCACCTATGGCGAAGGTACGCTCTACACCAAGAATGCTGGCGATCATCGCACGTTCTGGCAGGGTCCGTCGCTCGGCTGGGATTTTGGCGGGCAAGGCTCGCGCGTCATGATGCTCGTCTATAATCTCGACGATATTCAGAGCCTTTATGGGCGTTATGCCGGCGTTGCAGGTTCTGCTTATGTGATCGCCGGAGCGGGCTTCAACGTTCTCAAGCGTCAGAATATCATGCTGGTGCCAATTCGTACGGGCATCGGTGCCCGCCTTGGCGTCAATATTGGTTATCTGAAGCTTTCTGCGGCTCCGACCTGGAACCCATTCTGATTTGGACTGGCGTTCGAGCTGGAAAGCGGAACGCCGCGCCATTATGAATAACAACCAGCCAAGTCTTTTGGCTGGTCCATTTTCCCGTTTAGTGACAAAGCCGTGATCCAGTCTGCGCTCATTTTCATACTTGGCGTTCTCGTTGCGGTTTTCGTCGTGGTTCTGCTTGGTCCTTCGGTTTGGCGCCGCGCTTTCTTTCTGGCGCGTCGGCAGGTTCAAGCCGAACTGCCGATAACGCTTGCTGAAATCAGAGCGGATCGGGATGGCCTGAGAGCCTAACATGCGGTGGTGGCCAGCAAGCTCGCACAGCAGCTCAAGCTTGAACGTGATAAATCATCCGGCCAGCTGATCGAGCTCGGCAAGCAGCATCATGAGCTGAAGCGTTTCGCTTCATTGGAAAATGATATCGCACAGCTAAATGAGACTCTGGCGGAACGTGCAAAGCAGGTCGCAGAAACGATGTCGGAACGCGACACTGCTGCTGAAAAAGCAGAAATTGTTGAGGCCGAGGTTGAGCGGCTGCAGAAACATCTTTCATCTTTCGAAGAACTGGCCGATACGCTACGTATCGAAATGAGTGCCAAAGAGACCGAACATGGTCGTCTGATGAATGAGATGAGCGAAATGCGTCGGGAACGTAAAGATGCATCTGCCCGCTATAATGAGGTTTCGACGCAATTGACGACAGCACAGACTGAATTAAAGAGCGAGAAGCGCCGCAATACTGAATTGCAGGCCAAACTCGACAAGCTGATTACCGATTTCTCCGACGCTCAGGAAAAGCTGGAGCGCTTTACGCGCAAGGGTTCGGCCACAAACGCCGAAACAGAGCAACCCGCAGAATTCTCAAAAGAAAATGCGGCGCTTCGCGAAGAGATGGCAGCCTTGGCCGCGCGCATGGTTGCAGCCACCGCAGAGAAGGAAGGCGAAAATTCGCCTATCCATAGTTTGCTTGACGCTGAAGGTTCAGTTGACAAGGGCAAAAATGCCAGCCCAAAGAGCCTTGCCAGTCGCATCCGCGATCTGCGCTGATATCAATCACTGGCTATAACGTCTGACCAATCTGGATGGCGCTTGGTCTGCGCCTGCATGAAACTGCAGCTTGGGATGATTTTCCAGCCGGCTTTACGGGCGTCTTCGACAACATTTAGTGCTAGGGCGTTTCATCTTTTAACGGAACCATATCCGACATTTTCGAGACAGTTCTGGCATTCGGCGGGCTGGATGGTTTCGACCAGCCTACCGATATGGCGCCATGTGTCGTCGATGGTGCGCTTTTGTGCATTTCTCATCCAATGCTTGATCTTGGAGAAGGCCTGTTCGATCGGATTGAGGTCCGGCGAATAGGGCGGCAGGAACCAGAGCCGCGCACCGGCGGCTTTGATCAACTGACGGATGGTTGCCGACTTGTGACTGCCGAGATTGTCCATGACGACGATGTCGCCTGGCTTGAGCACCGGCACCAGCTGCTGTTCGACATAGGCGCGGAAGCACTGGCCGTTGATCGGTCCGTCGAAGACACAGGGTGCTGTCAGCCGATCGTTTCTCAAAGCGCCCAGGAATGTCAGCTTGCGCCAGTGGCCATGCGGTGCAAATGCCCGCAGTCGCTTGCCTTTTGGCCCCCAGCCCCTGATCGGCGACATGTTGGTCTTGATCCAGGTCTCGTCAATGAAGACCAGCCGTTCG
>WNDY01000120.1 GCA_009914555.1 Xylophilus sp. | reverse complement strand
GTTCGTCGGAAGTAATGGGGCGATCACAGCCCACTCCTGATCATCAAGCCAGAATTCTCCTGCCATAATCCAAAACTCCCGTTAGCGGAGAGAATGAATCATGGCGAGATAATTTAATAAATAGCCTCATTGGGTTTTGACCCTAGTGTACCGCCAGTTTTGCGGCACCGATTTACTTATCATGGACAGCGAAGCGGTCGATCATATCGCTACTTGCTTCATTAAAGCCGATGACCGACACATCCGTACCGCTGGCACGGTATTTCAGCACCACCTTGTCGAGCGCACCGACCGAGGTGATGTCCCACAGATGGGCATGGCTGACATCGATCGTTACCCTTTCTGCAGGTGATGAAAAATCGAAAGCTGCAATGAAGTTTTGTGCCGAGGCAAAGAAGATCTGGCCCTGAACGGTATAGGTTCGTTCGATTTCATCTTCGCTCGTTGTTTCGCTCACGCGGAACATCTTTGCGACCTTTCCTGCGAAGAACACGCCGGAAAGCAGCACGCCGACCAGAACACCCTTGGCAAGATCATGGGTTGAAACCACCGTTATGACGGTTGCCAGCATGACAATGGAGGAGGATGGCGGGTTGCGGCGCAGATCGAGGATCGAGCGCCATGAGAAGGTGCCAATCGATACCATGATCATCACGGCCACCAGTGCGGCCATCGGAATGATCCGGACCAGATCGTCGAGAACGAGAATGAGAAACAGCAGGAAAGAGCCAGCAACAAAGGTTGAAAGCCTGCCGCGACCGCCGGACGACACATTGATCACCGACTGTCCGATCATGGCACAACCACCCATGCCGCCAATCATGGCGGATGCGATATTGCTGGTGCCCTGACCAATACATTCCTGGTTTTTGTTGCTGTTGGTATCCGTCATGTCATCGACAATCTGGGCCGTCATCAGCGATTCAAGCAGGCCGACAGCTGCCAGCGTGATCGAATATGGCAGGATGATCTGCAGCGTTTCCAGCTTCAGCGGTACTTGTGGAAGCGCGAAGATCGGCAATGCTGATGGCAATTCGCCGAGATCGCCAACCGTTCGCAGATCCATGCCGCTTGTCCATGCAAGCGTGGTGAGGACGGCAATGGCAACGAGCGGCGAGGGGATGGCTTTGGTTAAGCGCGGGAAGAGATAGATGATGGCGAGACCGCCTGCGATCATCCAGTAGGTCTCAACCGGAACATGAATGAGTTCCGGAAGCTGCGCCATGAAAATGAGGATAGCAAGTGCATTGACGAAGACTGTAATGACCGAGCGCGATACAAACCGCATCAGGCGCCCGAGTTTGAGGAAGCCTGCAAAGATTTGCAGAATGCCCATCAGGATCGTGGCTGCAAATAGATATTGCAAACCGTGTTCCTTGATGAGCGAGACCATCACCACAGCAGTTGCAGCGGTTGCCGCAGAGATCATGCCAGGACGTCCACCAGTGAAGGCGGAAACGCAGGCAATGGCGAAAGAGGCGAAGAGGCCGACCTTGGGGTCGACGCCAGCGATGACCGAAAAGCCGATGACTTCCGGGACAAGGGCAAGTGCTACGACGATGCCGGAAAGAATATCGCCGCGAATATTGAAGAACCACTCGCGGCGGTAGGCAGCAAGACGTGTCATTGAATTTTCCGCAAATAGAAGACGGGCGTTGAGAGCCGTCCGATTCAACATGGCCGATTGTAAAAATGGGGGATGTTGTTGCGTTGTCTGGCGGATAGGCGACCAGAAGAGCCACCCGGGCTTTCACCGGGTCCTTGCGAATACGCCTGTATAAACAAAAAAAGCGCAGCAGGGCAATGGCCCGCTGCGCTTTCTATTGCACGGTGCTGATTAGAGTATCTTTTGCATGAAGATCAGATCAAGCCAGCGTCCGAATTTCTGGCCGACCTGTTTCAGCGTGCCACTATCTTCAAAGCCTTGCGATTTGTGCAACGCGATGGATGCGGCATTGCCTGCTTCAATGCCTGCCACCAGCACATGGACTTTACGCTCGCGTGCTTCTTCCACAAGCTCTGCCAGAAGTGCGCGTCCGATACCACCGCCGCGTGCATCGCTTGCCACATAAACAGAGAGTTCCGATGAGTGGCGGAAACCTTCAAACGGGCGGAATGGGCCATAACTCGCATAGCCGACGACCTGTTCCTCGCGTTCGGCCACCAGAACCGGAAAGCCGTCACGGTTGCGGGCTTTGAGCCATTCGCGACGGTTTTCCAGATCGACGAGCGTTTCGTTCCAGATGGCAAGCGTGTTCTCGAGGGCATCGTTATAGATCACAAGCAGAGCGGGGAGGTCAGCTTCGTTGGCAAAGCGGATGGTGAGGGTCATTTCAGAGGCCTTTATAGAAAAGTGTGGTCGCGCAGGGGCTGCCGTCAGGATAAAGCGCATAATTCGGGATAACGCCCACCCGCTCGCTCCCAGCCGAGATGGGTGTAAATTGCCTCCGCCGGACTGCCGGTTGCGGTGTCCAGGCAGAGAAGTGTCTTGCGTCGGTTACGTGCTTCTTCTTCAACGGCTTCCATCAGTTTGCGCGCAAGACCAAGGCCGCGCGCCTTGCGATGGATCAGCAGTTTTTTAAGATCGGCACGATGCGGCTGATTGGGCATTTGTGCGAGACCAAGCTGAACCGTGCCGACGATTTCGCCGTCATGCTCGGCAACCAGAAGGGCCGTGTCGCCTCGCTCTACTTCATTAAAGACGCGGTTCCAGTAGGGGATGAAACCCTGCCATTCACATGGCGCCATGAAGCCAGCTGACGCGCCATCATTAACGCAATCGGTCAGGATTTCTGCCAGTGGGAGAAGCGAGGAGCCAGCGTCTTCGTAGTTAAGGACACGAATCATATTGTACTTTCAGAGACTGCTGCGACGTTCGAGTACGATTGTATAACGTGCGGTCGAGGTGCCGGGATTATGAAAGGTGATGCCTTCAACGAGCGGCATATAAAGACAGTCGCCGGTATGGAGCTGATAGGCGGTTGCTCCAACGGTGATTTCCATCTGCCCATTCAGGAGCCACAAATGCTGTGTGATGCCTGCATTGGCCGCCTGTGGTGCGAAGGCCACTCTGGCGCCTGCGGGAAATTCGACCTCGATCATGTCGATATTCGACCCCGTTGCCGGTGGTGAAACAGACCGCCGGATATAGCCCGTATCCGGATCACGCCAGACTGGTTGGCGATCATGCGTGAGCAAGGGAGAGGCTGGGGCTTCAGCATCGGCAAAGAAGGCTGAGAGCGATGTACCAAGCGCTGCACAAATGCGCGCCAGAAGCTGTGCGGTCGGGCTGGTTTCGCCACGCTCGATCCGCGAGATCATGGCGCGGCTGACACCTGACGCGTCACCAAGCGTATCCAGCGTCATGCCTTGCGCAAGGCGCAGGCGGCGCAGATTTTCGCCAATGGCGTTGTCTAGCAGGCTGTTGAAAAAGGCCTGGCGTGAAGACTTTGGTCGTGATTCATTGGCTTTGTGGAGATTCGGAGTTGATGGATGCGCGGCGGCGATGTGAGGACAGGTCAACTCTTCAGTTATGTCGATCTGGAGGATCGTGTTCGTCGTGATCATCCGCTGCGGGCAATCCGGCAGATCGTGAACGACGCGCTCGTTTTGCTGGAACGGGAGTTCGCAGCGCTCTATTCGCCGATCGGGCGGCCATCGATCGCGCCTGAAAAGCTTCTGCGCGCCATGCTTCTGCAAGCCTTCTATTCAATCCGCTCTGAGCGACTTTTGATGGAGCGGTTGGAATACGACCTTCTATTCCGCTGGTTCGTCGACATTGGCATTGACGATCCAGCTTGGGACCATTCGGTGTTTTCGAAGAACCGCGACCGGCTGCTGGAAGGCGACATCGCCGCGAAGTTCCTGGGTGCGATCCTTTCGCAGCCCAAGGTAAAGCGGCTGCTGTCAACGGACCACTTCTCTGTCGATGGCACGCTGATCGAAGCCTGGGCGTCGATCAAGAGCTTCAAGCCGAAGAACGGCTCGGGCGAATCACCAT
>WNDY01000012.1 GCA_009914555.1 Xylophilus sp. | reverse complement strand
TTGGGGATCGTGGGCAACGCCGCCGTTCGGGCGGCTATCGCTGCGTTCTTCGTTTTCGTCTTGCTCGTCGGCATACATGCTCCTCATTGACATGCTATGCCTCACACACAAAATTTCGGACAGGCTCTTCTCCATCGGCACCGCCCCCATCTCGATGCCGCTCGCGTTGCTGGGCATTTTCTCGCGCGGGATCTGGTGGTTGGCCAAGCCCAGGCGCATGTCGTTGACAAACATGTAGCCCGTGGTCGGATCCACTGAGACGCCCCCCCAGTTCATGCCTCCCAGCGATCCGGGCATCTGCAGCGCCGCATCGAGCCCCGGCGGCGTGTAGACCCCCTGGTGGCGCATGCCCTTGAACTGGATGCGGCAGAGCAGCTGGTCGAACGGCGTGGCGCCCCACATGTCCGATTCGTGGAGCACGCGGTTGCCGAAGGACGGCATGCCGACCGAGAAAGGCTGCGTCGGCGAATAGCGTTCACCCGGAAGATTGCCGGCCGGAACGGACCGCTCCTCGACGGGCGAAAGGGGCTGGCCCGTGGCGCGGTCGAGCACGAAGATCTCGCCCTGCTTGGTCACCTGGATCAGCGCCGGCACGGCGCCTGCCTTGCCGTCGGGCAGATCGTAGAGCAGCGGCTGCGCGGGCAGGTCGAAGTCCCAGAGATCGTGGTGCGTGGTCTGGAAATGCCAACGGGGCCGGCCCGTGTGCACATCCACGGCCACGATGGAGGAGCTGTACTTCTCCTCCTCCGGCGTACGGTGCGCGCCCCAGAAATCCGGCGTGGCGTTGCCGGTGGGCAGATAGACCAGGCCCAGTTTCGGGTCGAAGGCCATCGCGGCCCAGACGTTGGGCGATCCGCGGGTGTAGGTCCGGCCTTCGGGCGGAAGCCCGGTGATGTCCGGATTGCCGGAATCTCACGCCCAGGCCAACTGGCCCGTGTGCACGTCGAAGGCGCGGACCACGCCGGACGGCTCGTCGGTGGACCAGTTGTCGGCCACGCGGCCGCCGACGATCACGTAGCGATCGGCAACCAGCGGCGTCGAGGTCTGCTGGTACCACCCGTCGGTGATCCTGCCCATGCCGGCCGAAAGATCCACGGTCCCGTGCGCGCCGAAGCCCTCGCAGGGCTTGCCGGTATCGGCGTCGAGCGCGATCAGCCGCGCGTCGATCGTGGGCAGGAAGAGGCGGCGGCGGCAATCCGCGGCGGCCGCGCCCGTGCCCGGGGCGGATGCCGGCGCGGCTGCGGCGGGCGCATCCTCGAAGTAGCCGAGGCCCCGGCAGCGCTGCCAGTTGGGCGAACGCGCGCGCGCATCGTACTTCCAGCGCTGCTCCCCGGTGTCCGCGTCGAGCGCGAGAACCTTGCTGTAGGGCGTGCAGACATAGAGCGTGTCGCCGATCTGCAGCGGCGTGTTCTGGTCCTCCGCGCCGGAACCGTTGCTCTGCGGAATGTCGCCGGTATGGGCCGTCCAGGCGACCTGCAGCTGCTGCACGTTGCCGCGGTTGATCTGGTCGAGTGCAGCGAAGCGCGTTCCCTGCTCGGTCCCTGCCCAGGCCGCCCAGTTCTTCTGCCCGCCGCCCGGCGGCACTGGCACGGGCCCGGCCGCCGTCTCGGACGCGGGGACAACGTTCTTCGGGAAAAACGCACTCGCGGCCGTGGCCGCGAGCGCCACCGCAAGCACGGCCGCCACGGCAGCCGGCGCGCCGCGCGCCGGCCTGCGCCCCGCGGAACGCACCAGCTCCGGATAGGCGAGCGCCAACAGCAGCCCGATCACGCCGAACGCGAACAGCCGGGAAACCAGCGGCCAGAACGCCAGCCCCACGTCCCAGAGGGCCCAGACGATGGTCGCGGCATAAACCACCGCGTAGAGCCATGCGCCGCTCGGCCTTGCACGCAGCACGAGCACGCCCGATACCAGAAGGAAGATGCCTGCGACCAGGAAATACCAGCTGCCGCCCCGCGCCACGAGAAAGGCGCCGCCGACGGCCAGGAACAGGCCGGCGAGCGCCACCAGCAGGCCGATCGCGTAAATGCCCCACCGGCGCGCGCCTCGAGTAGACCTGGATGGTTCTGTCTTCGCTTCCATGCGCATCCCTTCTTCGCTGTTGCTTCCATTGGCGTACGCCTGCGGCGGGCACCGCAGGCAAGACGGCACTTGCGCTGGCATCCTATTCCATTGCCAAGGCCCCCGGCTGCGGCGCCGCCGAACAGCCATCGGCCGAATGCGCCCATCACCCGCCGGACGGAAGCGATCCCGGCACGCTGCCGCGTGCCACAATCGTCGTATCCGCATGAATACGACGCCCTCCATCATTCCTTCCGGTATCGACTGGTTCCCGGTCGTCCTGTCGCTCAAGGTCGCCGCGGTCGCCACCGTGGTGGCGCTGGTGCTGGGCATCGCCCTCGGATGGACCTTCGCGCGCAAGCGCTTCTTCGGGCGCAGCGTGCTCGAAGCCGTCTGCATGCTGCCGCTGGTGCTGCCGCCCACCGTCATCGGCTATGCCGTCCTCGTGGCCGCCGGCCGCCGCAGCCCGCTGGGCCGTTGGCTGCGCACCCATCTCGACTACACCCTCATCTTCACCTGGCACGGTGCGGTCGTCGCCTCGGCCGTCGTCGCGCTGCCGCTGGTGGTCAAGTCCGCCAGCGCGGCCTTCGCGGGCGTGGACCGCACGCTCGAAGCCGCCGCCAGCACGCTCGGCCAGTCGCGCGCCGGCGTCTTCCTGCGCGTGACGCTGCCGCTGGCCTGGCCCGGCATCCTGGCCGGCGCGCTGCTGGCCTTTGCCCGCGCGATGGGCGAGTTCGGCGCCTCGCTGATGGTGGCCGGCTCAATCCCGCACCAGACCCAGACGCTCTCGATGGCCATCTACGACGCGGTGCAGGCCGGCAAGGACGACCTCGCGCTGGTGCTGGTGCTGGTCACGTCGGTGCTGTCGGTCGCCGTGCTGGTCGCTTCGAACCGCTTTTTCTCCCTTCGTTGACCCACCCTCAAGGAAACTTCCCATGCGCCTGTCCCGCCTCCTGTCCCGCCTCCTGTCCACCCTCGTCGTCGCCCTCGCCCTGCCGCTGGCGGCCGCCGCCCAGCAGCTCACTGTCTCGGCTGCGGCCAGTCTGACCGATGCGTTCAAGGAGCTGGGGCCGAAGTTCGAGGCGGCTCATCCGGGCGCGACGCTGCGCTTCAACTTCGCCGCCTCGGGTGCCCTGCTGCAGCAGATCTCGCAGGGCGCGCCGGTGGACGTGTTCGCCAGCGCCGACCAGGAGACGCTGGACCGCGCCGTGGCGCAGAAGCTGGTCGATCCGGCCACGCGCCGCAACTTCGTGACCAACAGCCTGGTGCTCATCGAGCCGGCCCAGGGCGGCGCGGGCGTGAAGTCGCTGGCCGACCTGCGCGGCCCGGCGGTGCGCAAGATCGCCGTGGGCAAGACGGCCACGGTGCCCGTGGGCCGCTACACCCAGCAGGTGCTCGACGGCGCCGGCCTCTGGGGGCCCCTGGAGCCGAAGTTCGTGCAGGCCGACAGCGTGCGCCAGGTGCTCGACTACGTGAGCCGCGGCGAGGCGGAAGCCGGCTTCGTCTACGCGACCGATGCCGCCATCGCCAGGGACAAGGTGCACGTGGTGCTCACCGCCTCGGGCCACACACCCGTGTCCTACCCGGTCGCGGTGGTGGCCGACAGCAAGCAGCCGAAGCTGGCCGCCGACTTCGTGGGCTTCCTGACCGGCGAGCCGGCGCAGCAGATCCTCGGCAAGTACGGCTTCGGCAAGCCTTGAGCCGGATCGACATCGACATCGACCTGTCGGTGGCAGAAGGCCGCCGGCGCTTCGACCTGTCCGCGCGCATCGCGACCGACGCGCCGTTCGCCGCGCTCTACGGGCCGTCGGGCGCAGGCAAGTCGCTCACCCTGCAGGCGGTGGCCGGGCTGCTTGCGCCCCGGCGCGGGCACATCCGCATCGGCGGGCGCACGCTGTTCGATGCAGCCCGGGGCATCGACCTGCCGGCCGCCGAGCGGCGCGTGGGCTACCTGTTCCAGCACTACGCGCTGCTGCCGCACCTGAGCGTGCGCGACAACGTCGCCTTCGGCCTCACGACCTGGTGGCGCCGCCGGCCGGCGGCGGCGCAGCGCGAGCGGGTGCGGGGCTTGCTTGATGCCTTCGGTCTCGCGGCGCTGGCCGAGGCGCGGCCGCGCACGCTCTCGGGCGGCCAGCAGCAGCGCGTGGCCCTGGCGCGGGCGCTGGCCTGCGAGCCCCGGGTGCTGCTGCTCGACGAGCCCTTCGCCGCGCTCAACCCGCTGCTGCGTGCCGGCCTGCGCGACGAGCTGGCCCGCGTGCGGGCGCAGTGGGACATCCCGGCGCTGATGGTCACGCACGATGTGGACGACGTGCTGGCGCTGGCCGACGCGGCCTTCCTCTATGCCGACGGCCGGGTGCACCGCGAGATCGACCTGCACACGCTCGGCACCCGCGACCATGCCCTGGAGGCGCTCGGCGCCGCCGCGCACAGCGACTCGCCGCTGCAAGCCCGGCTGCGCGATCTGCTCACCGCCGGCGGCGAACGCCCGGTGTAGAGTCGGCGGATGCCTGCCGCCGCACTCCGCCAGCCCCGCGTCCACCTGATCCTCGCCCGCGCCGCCAACGGCGTGATCGGCCGCGACAACACCATTCCCTGGCACCTGCCGGAAGACCTCCGGCGCTTTCGCCGGCTGACGCAGGGCTCGCCGGTCGTCATGGGCCGCCGCACCTGGGATTCGCTGCCGCCGAAGTTCCGCCCGCTGCCGGGCCGGCACAACGTGGTCGTCACCCGCCAGGCCGGCTGGCAGGCCGAGGGCGCGACGCGGGCCTCGGGCCTGGACGACGCGCTGGCGCAGCTGGCCGGCAGCGACGACGTCTGGATCATCGGCGGCGCACAGATCTATGCCGAGGCGCTGCCGCGCGCCACCCGGGCCGAGGTGACGGTGATCGAGCGCGACTACGACGGCGACGCCTGGGCGCCCGAGCTGGGGGCCGGCTGGACCGAGGTGGCGCGCGAGTCGCACGTGTCCGCCGACGGCCTTCCGTTCAGCTGGGTGACGCTCGAACGGGCCTGAATACTCCCGCCCTCATCAGCCCCTAGTGCACGGCTGGCGCACGTTAGGGGCATATACTCCCTCAGCCCACGCGGAGCTGGAACAGCCAGGTCTCCGACAGCGTCTGCTCACCGTTCCTCAGGTAAAGCCGGATGTCCACCGGTCCCGGCCCGGCCGGCGTGAAGTCGAACTGGGCCCGCCAGTGGCCGGCGATGCCGTCGGGGATGGGCTCGGTGAACACGTACGAGAACGTGCCGGTGGCCGCGGTCAGCACCGCCTCGGGCTTGACGCCGAAGGGCAGCTGCGCGAGCGGGCCGCCGTGGAAGTCCACCATGAACTTGCGCACGCCCTGCGGCCGCGGCTGGCCGGGCTGGCCGCCGCGGCCCAGGCGCGTGGCGGCCACCTCGGCCAGCGCCGATGCGTAGGGTTCGCGGTCGGTCCAGTGCAGCTTGTAGCGCAGGTCGTACTGCGCGCCGGCCTTGGCGGGTGCGGCCGGCACCCAGAAGGCGGCGATGTTGTCGTGGATCTCGTCGTCGGTCGGTATCTCGATGAGCTGCACCGCGCCCTGCCCCCAGTCGCCCACCGGCTCGACCCACAGGCTCGGGCGGCGCTCGTAGTGCACGCCGTCCTGGTAGTGGTCGAAGGCGCGGTCGCGCTGGAGCAGGCCGAAGCCGCGCGGCGTGGCGTCGCCGAAGGCCGAGGCCGTGGTCTGCGGCGGGTTGTTCAGCGGGCGCCAGATGCGCTCGCCGCCGCCGGTCCACAGCGCCAGGCCGTCGGAATCGTGCACCTCCGGGCGCCAGTCGATCGCGGCCGGCTTGGCCGTCTCGGAATACCAGTACATCGAGGTCAGCGGCGCAATACCCAGCCGCAGCACGTCGCGCCGCAGGAAGAGCCGGCTCGCGATGTCCATGCGCACCGCCTTGTCGCGCGTGATGGCGAAGCGGTAGGCGCCGGTCACGCTCGGGCCGTCGAGCAGCGCGTGGACGACCACGGTGTTGCCGCCGTCGGCCGGCGGCTCGAACCAGAAGGCGGTGAAGTTGGGGAACTCCTCCGGCCGCTCCGGCTGGGCCACGTCGATGGCGACGGCGCGGGCCGACAGGCCGTACTGGTACAGCTCGCCGATGGCGCGGAAGTACGACGCGCCGAGGAAGGCCACCCAGTCGTTGCCGCGCCAGTCGAGCCGGCTCTGGTCGCCGGTGCGGCTCTCCTGGAAGCGAAAGCCCGCGAAGCCCGCGCCGGCCGGCAGCTGGCGTGCCGGGCTGTCGGCCGGCATGTCGAAGTAGTTGGGGTCGTACAGCACCTCGCGCGCCGTCCAGTCGCCCTCGCCACCGCGCGAGAGCGCATGCATGTGCACCGGCACCGGGAAGAAGCGGCCGAGATGGAAGAAGGTGACCGGGAACGGCCCCGGCCCCTCGCGGAACAGCGCATAGTCGGTCTTGTACCTGAGCTTGCCGTGCTGCTCGTAGTCGATGCGGTCGAGCACGTCGCGCGGCAGCGGGTTGTTCTCGGCATAGGGTTTGGCGGCCAGCGCCTGGGCCTGCGCCACCAGGCGGTCGAAGGAGAACGGCTGCGGATTGCCGAAGCGCAGGCCGGGCCGCAGCGCGCCGGAGGAGGACGTCTGGCCGAAGGCCGACAGGGCCAGCGTGGCGCTGCCGGCGGCGATGAAGGTGCGTCGATCGAGCATGTGCCGAAAAACGTGGCGGGACGCGGCGTGCCCGCGGGAGTGGTCGAGCGGCCATGCTAGGGACAGGCCGGCGCGCCCCTGCCGCAAAGCGTTTCGGCGCTGCGGATTCGATAGCACATGCGGCCAGCGTGCTTTACCCAAACGAGACATTCGTAGCAGACCCGGCGCAGACAGGGAACAATGGACCCGCGGGCCCGCGCGGCCTCCGTCCCTCCTCTCCGACTCCACTGATCAAGGAAAACGCACCATGACCACCTTGCGCGCCCTCGGCCGCTCCGGCCTCGACGTCTCCCCCCTCGCCTTCGGCGGCAACGTGTTCGGCTGGACGGTGGACGAAGCCACCTCGTTTCGCCTGCTCGACGCCTGGCTGGACGCGGGCTTCAACTTCGTCGACACCGCCGACGTGTACCCGCGCTGGGTGCCCGGCAACCAGGGCGGCGAGTCCGAGACCATCATCGGCAAATGGCTGCGCAAGTCCGGCCGCCGCAGCCAGCTGGTGCTGGCCACCAAGGTCGGCAAGGACCTGGGCGACGGCAAGGTCGGCCTGCGGCCCGAGTACATCCGCCAGGCGGTCGATGCCTCGCTCAAGCGCCTGCAGACCGACTACATCGACCTCTACCAGTCGCACGACGACGACCGCAGCGTGCCGCTGGAGGACACGCTCGGTGCGTTCGCCGACCTGATCCAGGCCGGCAAGGTGCGCGCCATCGGCGCCTCCAACCACAGCGGTGCGCGACTCGCCGAGGCGCTGGAGACCAGCAAGCGCCTGGGGCTGCCGCGCTACGAGAGCCTGCAGCCGCTCTACAACCTCTACGACCGCGCCGGCTACGAAACCGACCTGGAGCCGGTCGTGAAGGAGCACGGCATCGGCGTCATCAACTTCTACGCGCTGGCCGCGGGCTTCCTGACCGGCAAGTACCGCAAGCCCGAGGACGCGGCCAAGAGCAAGCGCGGCGAGAAGACCGTCGCCACCTACCTCAACAAGCGCGGCCTGCGCATCCTGGCCGAACTCGACGAGATCGCCGCGCGGCTGGAGGCCACGCCCGGCCAGGTGGCGCTGGCCTGGCAGATCGCCCGGCCGTCGATCACGGCGCCGATCGCGAGCGCCTCGTCCATCGAACAGCTGCAGGAACTGGTGAAGGCGGCGCAGCTGGAGCTGGACGCCGAGGCCATCGAGCAATTGGACCAGGCGAGCGACCAGCAGCAATCGGCCTGACCCCGGCAGGGCGCCCTGGCCCCCAGGGGAGGGGGCAAGGCGCCGCGCTGCGGTTGCCACGTATGGGCGCGGCGGGCAGGGGTCCGGATAATCCGGCGCCATGCCCTCGCCGCCCGTCCCCCCGCCCGCCGCGCTGCCGGTGGAGCGGCTGCGCCCCCACTCCCTGCCCGAACTCTTCATCGCCTTCACGCTGCTCGCCCTCCAGGGCTTCGGCGGGGTGCTGGCCGTCGTCCAGCGGGTGCTGGTCGAGCAGAAGCGGTGGATGACGGATGCCGAGTTTATCGAGGACTGGGCCGTCGCCCAGGTGCTGCCCGGCCTCAACGTGGTCAATCTGGCGGTGATGCTCGGCGACCGCTACTTCGGCCTGCGCGGCTCCATCGTCGCCGTGGCCGGGCTGATCGTCTGTCCGCTCGCGCTGCTCATGGTGCTGGCGATGGCCTATGCCCGTTTTGCCGGCCACCCCTCGGTGGCCGGCACGCTGCGCGGCATGGGGGCCGTGGCCGCGGGGCTGATCACCGCCACCGGGCTCAAGCTGCTGCCGGCGCTGCGCACCCATCCGCTGGGCGTGCCGGTCTGCGCCGTCTTCACGCTGGCCTGCTTCGCCGCCATGGCGCTGTGGCGGCTGCCGCTGGGCTGGGTGGTGCTGGCGCTCGGCCTGCCCGTGTGCTTCCTGACGTGGCGCAAGCTCGGCTGACCATGCAGATCACCGTGACCTGGGCCGATTGGCTGCACCTGCTCACCTACTACATGGGCATCTCGCTCATCGCCGTGGCCGGCGCGATCTCGGCCATTCCGGACATGCACCGCTTCCTGGTCGAGCGCCAGCACTGGCTGACCGAGGCGCAGTTCACCGCATCGGTCACGCTGGCCCAGGCCGCGCCGGGGCCGAACATGCTGTTCGTGGCGCTCATGGGCTCGAGCGTGGGCCTCAACTCCGCCGCCGGCGGCGACCTGGCCGGCTGGCGCAGCGGGCTGCTGGGCCTGGGCCTGGCGCTCTCCGGCGTGGTGCTGCCCAGCGCCAGCCTGTGCTGGGTGGCCACGCGCTGGGCCCGGCGCAACAGCCACCGCCGCTCGGTGCGCGCCTTCCGCCAGGGGCTGGCGCCCGTGGTCGTGGGGCTGATGGTGTCCACCGGCTGGGTGCTGGCCGCCGGCAACGGCGACTGGCGCCACGAAGGCGCCCGCTGGGCGCTGGCCGCCGCGGCCACACTGGTGGCCTGGCGCACGCGCATCCACCTGCTGTGGATGCTCGGCGTGGGCGCGATCCTCGGCGCGGCCGGATGGGTCTAAGGGGGTATATTCCCATAGCGGGCGGCTCACGTGCGCTACAGGCTTATATCCCGGCCTGTATCAGCCGATCCGCTGCCTCAGCGCCTCGAACAGACAGACGCCGCTGGCCACCGACACGTTCAGGCTCTCGACCGCGCCCTGCATCGGGATCCTGACGAGTTCGTCGCAGGTCCTGCGGGTGAGCTGGCGCATGCCGTCGCCCTCGGCGCCCAGCACCAGCGCGACCGGCTGCTTCAGGTCGGCCTGGTAGACCGAGCGTTCGGCATCGCCGCTGGTGCCGATGCAGCGGATGGCGCGCTCCTTGAGTTCGCCCAGCGTGCGCGCCAGGTTGGTGACCATGAAGTACGGCACCGTCTCGGCCGCGCCGCTGGCCACCTTGGCGACCGTGGCGCTGATGCCGGCCGCATGGTCCTTGGGCGCGATGACCGCCTGCGCGCCGGCGCCGTCGGCCACGCGCAGGCAGGCGCCGAGGTTGTGCGGATCGGTCACGCCGTCGAGCACCAGCAGCAGCGGCACGCCGCCGGCTTCCTCCAGCCCGTCGAGCAGGTCGTCGAGACTCCTGGCCCCGGGCAGGGGCTGCACGCGCGCGGCCACGCCCTGGTGGCCGTGGCTGCCGGCGAGCCGGGCGATGCGCAGCGCGTCGGATTCGATGAGCCGGGCGCCGGCCTCGCGCGCCCGGTCGAGGAACTGGCGCATGCGCGCGTCGCGGCGCGTGCCTTCGAAGTGGATCTCGACGATGGACTGGGGTGCGGTCTTCAGGCGCACGCCCACGGCATGGAAGCCGAACAGCACCTTGGCGGAAGAGGAGGAGGAGGACGACGACATAGGTGCGGGATTATCCCGCCGCGTCGCGCCGGCGCCACATGCGACGCTTTGCAACGTGTTGGCGCGGCGCACTGCTATCCTGCGGACTGCCCCTGATTCGCCGGCCAACGCCCTCCTCCCGTGGCCCATCCACTCGTCAAGAAACTCGCGCAGTACTTCGTGCGCGGCCTGCTGGCCGTGCTGCCCATCGGGCTCACGATCTACCTGATCTACATCTTCCTGGCCTGGTCCGACAGCATCGCGCGCTGGCTTACCTACCCGATCGTCGGCGACACCTACATCCCCGGCCTGGGGCTGATCTTCGCCGTCATCCTGATCGGCGCGCTGGGCTTCGTGCTCTCGCGCGACCGGGTGCGCCGGCTCGCGTCGCTGATCGAGTTCCCGTTCACCAACCTGCCGGTCGTCAAGAGCATCTATTCGTCGCTCAAGAGCTTCGCCGACTACTTCGCTCCCAAGCACGAGGCGGCGGCGCAGCAGGTGGTCGTCGTGCGTTTTCCGGGCGGCGGACTGGAGATCATCGGCCTCATCACCCGCGCCTCGCTCTACGGCCTGCCGGCCGGCGTGACACAGGAAGACCGCGTGGCCGTCTACCTGCCGATGGGCTACATGATCGGCGGCTACACCGTCTTCGTGCCGCGCGCGTGGACGGTGCCGATCGACATGACGGTGGAGGAAGCCAGGCGCTCCTCGCTCATCGCCTGGATGAGCCACACCGCGGCGCCACCGGCCGGCGGCAGGTAGGCCCTTCAGTCGGGGATCGCCGCAGGGCCTTCCACGACGACGGCGAACAGGTCGGCCAGCGCCGCCAGCGCGGCGGCCTGCAGCGCGGCCGCGCTCACCACGCGGCCCTCGGGGCCCGGCAGCGCCCGCGTCGCTGTGGCGCTGGCCGGCACCGTCACCGCATAGTCCAGGTTGAAGGCGCCGCGCGCGGTGGAGTTGATGCACATGTGCGTCATGAAGCCCGCGACCACCAGGTCGCGCCGACCGATGGCCGCCAGCCGTTCCTGCAGATCGGTGCCGACGAAGGAGTTCGGCCGCTTCTTGCGCACCACCGCCTCGCCCGCGCGCGGCGCCACCTTGTCGGCGATCGCGCCGGTCTCCGCGCCGACGTCGTAGGGCGAGCCGGAGCCGCCGTCGTGCTGCACGTGGATCACCGGCGTGCCCAGCGCGCGGACGCGGCGCAGCAGATCGGCGGCGGCGTCGAGCGCCGGCTCGATGCCTTCGAGTGCCATGACGCCCGTGCGGTAGGTGTTCTGCGCGTCCACCAGGATCAGCACGGAATGGGACAGCGGCGCCGGCGCGGCGGGCAGGCCGGCCAGGCTGCGCAGGGTGCGGGAAGCGGAAGCAGTAGCGGTCATCGGAACGGAACCTTCAAGGAACTAAGGAGGAAGGCATCGTGGCACGCCGGCCGCACGGTGAAAATACGCATCCCTGCCGCCACCTCCTGCAAGTTTGCAGGCCCCCCTCCTGAACCGATGAACTGGGACGACCTGCGATTCCTGCTGGCCCTGGGCCGCGAAGGCAGCCTGGCCGCCGCCGCCCGCGCCCTCGGCGTGGACCAGACCACCGTGGCCCGCCGCCTGCGCGCGCTGGAGCAGGCCCTGGGCGGCGCCCTGTTCACTCGCGCCGGCGCCGCCGGCTGGAGCCCCACGGCCATGGGCGAGCGGGTGCTTGCGCGCTGCACCCGTATCGAAGCCGACGTGGCCGGCCTGGTGCACCTGGCCGCGTCCGAGCGGCAGGCGGTGCAGGGCCGGGTGCGCATCACCACGGTGGACCTGCTGGCCAGCGCCTTCCTGCTGCCGCGCCTGCCCGCGCTGCGGCGAAGGCATCCGGCCCTGGAGATCGAGCTGGTCACCGCCAACGAGAACCGGGGCGTGGGCCGCAGCGAAACCGACATCGCGCTGCGCCTGGCCCGGCCCGGGGGCGGCGACCTGCGCATCCGCCGCCTGGTCGAACTCGGCTTCGCCTGCTACCGCGCGGCCGGGACCGATGCTCCCGACGCCTGGGTGGCCTACGACGCCGGCCTGTCGCACACGCCCGAGATGCGCTGGCTGGCCCGCCAGCCCGGCGAGGCGCCGCGCATCGTGATGCGCAGCAACAACGCCGCCGTGCTGGCCGGCGCCGCCGCGCAGGGCATGGGCCGCGCACTGCTGCCCTGCTGCGTGGGCGACGCCTGGCCGGGCCTTGCACGCGACAGCGGGCCGCAGCCGGTGCTCGTGCGCGAGGTCTGGATGCTGCTGCACCGCGATGCGCGCGCCCATCCGCGCATCGCCGCCGCGGCCGACTGGCTGGCCGAGCGCTTCGCCGAGGGCGCGGCGCTGCTGCGCAATGGCACCGGGGCAGAGGCGCTGGGGTATGCGTCGCTGGCGGGCCACGGCAGGGCATCAGCAGACGGTAACCCCTAAGGTATCTTCAGTCTCCCGCCACGCGCCCGGCCTCGATCGTGATGCGCCGCTCGCAGCGCGCCGCGATCGCGCGGTCGTGGGTCACCAGCACCAGCGTCGTGCCCTGCTCGCGGTTGAGCTCGAACATCAGCTCCATCACCCGCTCGCCGGTGGCGAAGTCGAGGCTGCCCGTGGGCTCGTCGGCCAGCAGCACGGCCGGCTGCACGACAAAGGCGCGCGCCAGCGCCACGCGCTGCTGCTCGCCGCCGCTCAGCACCTTCGGGTAGTGGCCCAGCCGCTGGCCCAGGCCGACGCGGCCCAGCATCTCGGCGGCGGCACCGCGCGCGTCGCGCCGGCCCGCGAGTTCCAGCGGCAGCATCACGTTCTCCAGCGCCGTCAGGTTGCCCAGCAGCTGGAAGTTCTGGAACATGAAGCCCACCTTCTGGGCCCGCAGCGCGGCGCGGCCATCTTCGTCGAGCGCGAACAGGTCCTGCCCGGCCAGCCGCACCGTGCCGCGCGTGGGTACGTCGAGCCCCGCGATGATGGACAGCAGCGTGCTCTTGCCCGAGCCGGAGGCGCCGACGATGGCCGCCGTCTCGCGCGCGGCCAGGCGCAAGTCGATGTCGCGCAGAATGTCGAGCGTGCCGGTCGCGTCGGTCACCGACTTGAAGACGTGCTCGACCGATACCACCGCCGCGGCGGGTACCGCCCGGGCGGCGGCAGCGGGTGGCGGGACGGCATCGGCGAGCGGCGGATAGGACATGGAAACAATGCAGCAGAGAATGGATCGACGTCACTTTATCCTGAGCACGGCGGCCGCCGGTTGCGCAACGGCGTGGGCGCAGTCGCCGCGGCCGCCCGCCATCGTCGTCGTCGGCGATTCGCTGAGCGCCGAATACGGCCTGGCGCGCGGCAGCGGCTGGGTGGCCCTGCTGCAGAAGAAGCTCCGGCAGGAAGGCCGCCCGGAGCGGGTGGTCAACGCCAGCATCAGCGGCGACACGACGGCCGGCGGCCGCGCCCGCCTGCCCGCCCTGCTGCGCCAGCACCAGCCGGCCGTCGTCGTGATCGAACTCGGCGGCAACGACGCCCTGCGCGGCCTGCCGCTGGAGAGCACCGCGGCCAACCTGTCGTGGATGACCGAGGCCGCCCAGCAGGCCGGCGCCCGGGTGCTGCTGGTCGGCATGCAGGTGCCGCCCAACTATGGCGCCGACTACACCCGCCGCTTCGCCAACGTGTTCGCCGACGTGGCCAGGAAGTACCGGACGGCGCTGGTGCCCTTCCTGCTCCAGGGCGTGGCCGACGGCGACGACCCGCGCGCGCCGTTCCAGGCCGACGGCATCCATCCGAAGGCCGAGGCGCATCCGCGCATGCTCGGCAACGTGTGGCCGGTGCTGAAGGGACTGTTGAAGTAGTCCTACGGACGGCGGCAGGCCGCTCCGGTAGCCTCCCCGGATGATTTGCCCCGACACCACGGCTTTTTCGTCGCGTCTTCCGTCGAACATTCCATGCAATCGAACCTGAGAGACCTGCAGGCGCATCTGGACCGGGGCGGCCTGCTCGGCGGTCTGGCCTTCCTCAACGCTCGGGTGGCCCACCGATTCACCGCGGTCTACTGGATGCACGACATGGCGATGAACGTGCAGGCCCTGTATGACAAGCAGCAGGAATCCACCGCGAATCCGTTCGCCGTCGTACCGCTGCGCAACAGCTTCTGCGAAATGGCGATGGCGCAGGGCCACTTCGTGGCAACGGATTCGCCGCAGGACGCACGCCTGGACGGCAACCCCTACCAGTCGGTGCTCGGCAGCTACGTCGGCCTGCCGCTGGTGACGACGCCGGGCGAGCTGTACGGCACGCTGTGCCACTACGACCTGGTCGCCCGGCCGATCGAGGACGAGGAATTCGCTTTTCTGCAGAGCGCGGCGCGCCTGCTGCCGCGCTACCTGAAAACGGCGTGACCCGGGTCGGCCTGGCGCCTCAGGCCAGGCCCATCAGGTGTTCGTACAGGATAGCCGAGCCGATGCCGATCAGCACCACTCCGCCGATGGCCTCGGCCCAGCGGCCGGCAAGGCTGCCGAGCAGGCGGCCGACCATCACGCCCAGCGTGACCATGCAGAAAGTCGCCACGCCGATGGCGAAGGCCACGGGCACGATGCTCACGTCAAGGAAGGCCAGGCCCACGCCGACCGCCATCGCGTCGATGCTGGTGGCCAAGCCGGTGATGGCCAGCAGCCAGAAGCCGTGGGAGCTGGGCTGGTCCTCCACCTCTTGCGCCGTCGGATGCGCCGCGGCCCAGACCATGCGGCCGCCCAGCACCAGGAGCAGGACGAAGGCGATCCAGTGGTCCCAGTTCCTGACATAGCTGGCGGCGGCCAGGCCCAGCGCCCAGCCGACCAGCGGCGTGAGGGCTTCGATGACGCCGAAGATCGCGCCGGTGCGCAGCGCTTCGGACCAGCGGGGTTTGCGGAGCGTGCAACCCTTGCCGACGGCGACGGCGAAGGCGTCGGTCGACATGGCAAGGGCCAGCAGACCGGTGGCGGCGAGATCCATGGTGGTTCTGTCGTTCTGCGGCCGGGCGGGATCGCAACGGCACGCCTCCACTGCCCGACCTGTGTCGTGGCGGCATGCCGATGGTCTCGCCAGCCGCCGGAACGCGTTCCGGTCAGCCGCCGGCGCCACGGCATGGAAGCACATGCCGAGTATGTTGACGCAGGCGCCTCCGCAGGCCGGAGGCAGGCTACTCCCCAAGGGACGGCGAAGTATAGGCGGGCGGCGGGCTGGAGCCTGCGGGCCGCGCCCGCGACGGCGGCCGGGTCATGGCTGCTGCTGCACCAGCGCGCCGGTCTGCGCGTCGAACACCACGCGCCGCGTCTCGCCGTTGCGGCCGGGGAAGCCGTCGAACGCCGCGCGCGCCAGGAAGGGCACCAGGTCCGGCAGGTTCTCGGCGATGCCTTCGTACACAGCCGTGGCCTCGTAGACGCTGCGCGGTGCGGCCGGCGGGGGCTGTGTCTCGCGGATGCGCACGATCAGCTTGCTGACCTGCACCAGCCGCACCTGCTCGCGGTCGCCCATGTACTGCGGCCCCCACGGGTCGGCCGCCCAATAGCCGCCGACCACCCGGCCGTCGGCCAGCCGGCGCGCCGGGATGTACACGCGGTAGTCCTGGTACATCGGCTGCAGGTAGCGCTGCTGGCGCTGGCTGCCGCTGGCCTCGACCTCGACGAGAAAGCGGCCGGCCTGGCCGGCCGGGGCGCTGCGCAGGCCGCGGCGCTCCAGTTCCTCGCGCACGTACTGCTCGTAGGTGGACTGCTCCAGTTCCCTGCCCACGGCGGCGTGCCTGCCGAAGCTGAAGGTGCTGCCGGCGCCGTCGGCCGGCCAGGCCTGGAAACGCGTGACCTTGGTGTCGAGCGTGCTGGCGCAGCCGGCCAGCAGCAGGGCCGCGGCGGCGGCGAAGGCGGCGAATGTGCGGCGGCCCAGGCGGGGAAAGGCGGGGAAGTGCATGCCCGCATTATCGGCAACGGCATCGGCCGCCCATCGAAAAGGTGTAAGCGCTGCAAAACGCTGCCACTCTTTTGTTGCATCCGCGCCGGCGTTGCGGCCAAGATGGCCAGCCCCTTTTTTCTTCCACGCGCAGGAGAAACCACATGCCCGTGTTCGACCACCAGGGCGGCCGCCATATCGACGTGGCCGGCGCCCGCATCTATACGCAGACCCTCGGCCCCGAGGACGCACCGGTGCTGGTGCTGCTGCACGGCGGCTTCGGCACCATCGAGGGCTTCAACGGGCTGCTGCCGGCGCTGGACGGCTGGCGGCTGGTCGGCATCGACAGCCGCGGGCACGGCGCCTCCACGCTCGGCGGCGAGCCGTGGACCTACCAGCGGGTGCAGGAGGACGTGGAGCAGGTGCTGGCCGCGCTCGGCGTGCGCCGTGCCAGCCTGCTGGGCTTCAGCGACGGCGGCATCGTCGCGCTGCGGCTCGGCGCGGCGGGCCGGCTGGCGATCGACCGCATCGCCGTGATCGGCGCGACCTGGCACCGCGACATTCTGCAGACCACGCGGCCCATCCTGGCCGGCGTGACGGCCGAGAGCTGGCGCAGGAAGTTCCCGGACACCTATGCCGATTACCAGCGGCTGAACCCGGAGCCCGACTTCGACCGCTTCGCCCGGGCCGTGGTCGGCGGCTGGCTGGACGAGACGCCTTCGGGCCATCCGGACGAGTCGGTCCGCCGCATCCAGGCGCCGGTGCTGGTGGTCCGAGGCGATACCGACCACCTGGTGCCGCTCGAATCCACCGTGGCGCTGCGCCAGGCACTGCCGCGGGCGCACCTGCTGAACATCCCGTTCGCCGGGCACGTGGCCTACGAGGACGCGCCGGAGATCTTCGTGCCGGCGCTGCGGCGGTTCCTGAAAGAGGCGGACTGAGCCGGCTCAGCGCCGCTGCAGCAGCCGCGGCCCCAGCGCGCCGAGCGACGGCACGCCGAGCAGCCCGAGCCCGGCGCGCAGCTCGGCCTTCATCAGTTCGATGCCGTGGGCCACGCCGGCCTCGCCGGCCACGGCCGCCGCGTAGTTGAACGGCCGCCCGATCAGCACCGCCCTGGCGCCGAACGACAGGGCCTTGAGGACGTCGGTGCCGCGGCGAAAGCCGCTGTCGGCCAGGATGGTCATGCCGGAGCCGGCCGCCTCCGCGACGGCGGGCAGCACGCGCAGCGGCGGCACCGTGCCGTCGAGCTGTCGGCCGCCGTGGTTGGAGACGATGATGCCGTCCACCCCCGCCTCGCGCGCCAGCCGGGCATCGTCCGGATGGACCAGGCCCTTCAACACCAGCGCGCCCTTCCAGTGCGCACGCAAGGTGCGCAGCGCGGCCCAGTCGAGGTGCTCGCGGCCGGAGAAGTCACGGGTCACGTCGCGCGCCACCAGCGGCGCCCCGCGGCCGGCCTCCACGTTTTCGAAGTGCGGCATGCCGTGGTGCAGCAGCGTGCGGGCGAAGGTGCCGATCGCCCAGCGCGGATGGGTGATGCCGTCCCAGAGCAGACGCAGGCCGGGCCGCAGCGGCGTGCGGAAGCGGTTGCGCACATTGTTCTCGCGGTTGGGCACGACGGCCGAGTCGACGGTGACGACCAGCACCTCGACGCCCGCGCGCGCCACGCGGTCGGCCAGCGCCAGGCCGGCCTCGACCGAGCGCGGCAGGTAGGCCTGGAACCAGGTGCCGGGCGCGGCGGCCAGCACGTCCTCGACCTTGATGAGTGAAGAGCTGCTGAGCACCATCGGCAACTGCGCCGCCGCTGCCGCGCGCGCCTGGGCGATGTCGCCGCGGTAGGCCGTCAGCGCGCTGATGCCCATGGGCGCGATGCCGAACGGCGCGGCATAGCGCCGGCCGAACAGCTCGACCCCCAGGTCGCGCGCCGACACGTTGACCAGCACCCGCGGCAGGAACTGCCCTTCCTCGAACACTTCGCGGTTGTCGCGCAGCGAGGCGCTGGTCTCGGTGGCGCCGGAGACATAGCCGAACAGCGGGCCCGGCAGCAGGCGGCGCGCTGCGGGCTCGAAGTCGTCAAGGGCGAGGAAGCGGTCGAGGTGGGGCATGCAGGCAAAGATAAATACTCTTGGGAGGAAGGTATGCGATCCCAGCTCAAATCGCCGGCTGTGACAGCATACCCTTACCCCAACCCTCTCCCGCATGCGGGAGAGAAAGTGGAGACGGTCCAGGGCGCACCGCATGCCCAGGCACGGCCGAGGCCACGCAGGGGCTGCCCCGCCGCGCTGGCTTCACCCCCCTTCCCGAAGCGCGAAGCGCGCAGAGAGAAGGGGAGCGGCGACAGCCGCTCGGGGCGTTGTACTGAATCAGGTCACCGGCGCGGGGTTGAACAGCACCAGGGCGTTGTGCAGCTTCCAGTGCTCGGCCCAGGTCTTCCTGCGGCCGCTGGCCACGTCGAGCATGAAGCGAAACAGCTCCCAGCCCACGTCGGCGATCGTCGCCTCGCCGGTGGCGATGCGCCCGGCGTCGATGTCCATCAGGTCGTGCCAGCGGCGCGCCAGGTCGCTGCGCGTGGCGACCTTGATGACCGGCACCTCGGCCAGGCCGTAGGGCGTGCCGCGGCCGGTGGTGAACACGTGCAGGTTGATGCCAGCGGCCAGCTGCAGCGTGCCGCAGATGAAATCGCTGGCCGGCGTGGCGGTGTAGAGCAGGCCCTTCTGCCTGGCGCGTTCGCCCGGCGGGACGACGCCCGAGATCGGCGACGAGCCGGACTTGACGATGGAGCCCATCGCCTTCTCGACGATGTTCGACAGTCCGCCCTTCTTGTTGCCCGGCGTGGTGTTGGCGCTGCGGTCCACGCGGCCGCGGTCGAGGTACGCGTCATACCAGGCCATCTCCCGGATCATGGCCTGGGCCACCTCGGGCGTGGCGGCGCGCGAAGTGAGCTGGTCGATGCCGTCGCGCACCTCGGTCACTTCCGAGAACATGACGGTGGCACCGGCGCGCACCAGCAGGTCGGTGCAGTAGCCCACGGCCGGGTTGGCCGTCACGCCGCTGAAGGCATCGCTGCCGCCGCACTGCACGCCCACGACCAGTTCGCTGGCGGGCACCGTCTCGCGGCGGCGGGCGTTCAGGCGCTCCAGGTGTTCTTCGGCCTGGCGCAGGATCGAATCGACCATCGACATGAAGCCCACGTGCGCCTCGTCCTGCAGGCAGACCACGTCGAGCCTGGCCTCGGCGTTCTCGCCGATATCGGCCACGTTGCGCTCGTCTACCAGCGGGATCGAGCCGGGCGGCAGCAGGCGCTCGGGCTGGAGCTTCTCGCAGCCCAGGCTCACGACCATGACTTCGCCGCCGAAGTTCGGGTTCAGGCTGATGTTGCGCAGCGTGCGGATCGGGATGACCGCGTCCGGCGCGTCGATGGCGACGCCGCAGCCGTAGGTGTGCTCCAGCGCCACCACGTCGTCGACGTGGGGATACTTCGGCAGCAGTTCCTTCTTGATGCGCTCGACCGCGAATCCGGTCACGCCGGCCACGCACTGCACGGTCTGGGTGATGGCCAGAATGTTGCGGGTGCCGACCGAGCCGTCCGGATTGCGGTAGCCATCGAAGGTGTAGCCTTCGAGCGGCGGCTGCGGCCCGGGCCGGGCGGTGGAGATCGGCAGCCCTTCCAGTTCGCGGGCCTTGGGCATTTCGAGCAGGCGCTCGTGCACCCAGCTGCCGGCGGGAATATCTTTCAGTGCGAAGCCGATCGGCACGTTGTAGCGGCGCACGGCGGCGCCGGCAGGCAGGTCGACCAGAGCGACCTTGTGGCCCTGCGGTACGTGATCGCGCAGGACGAGGCCGGACGTGAGGACAGTACCGGCGGGCAGGCCGCCGTCGTTGGCGACGATGGCAACGTTGTCACGGTCGTCCATCGAAATGGTCAGGGGGGCGGTCGCGGGGGGTGTCGAGAGAGCGGGCATGGCGACATCGGTTGTCATACAACAATCATCTCCTGCCGCCCGACCGCTGTCAATCAGCAGATGCCGGGTGTGTCCATTCCCTTGTTTCAGAAGAAAAAGCTTGGCAGGTGGAAATTTTATGTTGTACGATGACTGACAATCTACACACTCCCCGACCACCCTCTTTCTCTGGAGCTAACCATGGATCCGATCGAACTCAAGAAGCACCTTTCCGACGGCCTGCTGTCTTTCCCCCTGACCGACTTCGACAAGGAACTGCGCTTCGACGCCAAGAGCTACGCCGCCCGCATCGAATGGCTGGCCCCGTACGGCGCCACGGTGCTGTTCGCCGCCGGCGGCACGGGCGAGTTCTTCTCGCTGGAGCCGGGCGAATACTTCGACGTGGTGAAGACCGCCGTCGACGCTGCCAACGGCGTGGTGCCAATCGTGGCCGGCGCCGGTGGCGGCACGACCCTGGCCATCAAGTACGCGAAGGAGGCCGAGCGCGCCGGCGCCCACGGCCTGCTGCTGATGCCCACGTACCTGACCGAAACTTCGCAGGAAGGCTTGGTTGCCCACGTGCAGGCCGTGGCCAGGAGCGTGAAGATCGGCGTGATCTACTACAACCGCGGCGCGCACCGCCTGACCGCCGAGTCGATCGAGAAGCTGGCCGACACCGTGCCGAACCTGATCGGCTACAAGGACGGCGTGGGCGACATCGAGCTGGCCGTGGGCGTGCACCGCCGCGTCGGCGACCGCCTGGCCTTCATCGGCGGCCTGCCGACGGCCGAGGTCTACGCCGCCGCCTACCGCGCACTCGGCGTGCCGGTCTACTCGTCGGCGGTGTTCAACTTCATCCCGCGCACCGCGGTCACCTTCTACCAGGCCGTCTCCCGCGGCGACACCGCCACGGTCAACCGCCTGCTCGACGACTTCTTCCTGCCGTACCTGAAGATCCGCAACCGCGGCCAGGGCTACGCGGTCAGCATCGTCAAGGCCGGCGCCGCCATCGTCGGCCGCTCGGCCGGCCCGGTCCGCCCGCCGATCAGCGACTTGAAGCCCGACGAAATCGAGGATCTGCGCGCCCTCATCGCCAAACTCGGCAGCCAGGCCTGAAGAGGCCGGCCGTGGCCGGCCTGCGGGCCGCCGCAGCGGATACTCTTCGGGCTTGTCGCCTGGCGCGGCTGGTTTCCGCGTACGCTGCATCCTGCCCTCCACCGTACCTCCCATGACGCAGACGAAGAAGCAACGCATCCTGCAGATCGGCCGCCTGCTGCCGCAGCTCGAATCCCGCCTGGCCGAGCACTTCGACGTGCACCTGCTGGCCAGCGAAGCCGACCCGGCCGCCTTTCTCGCCGCGCACGGCGCCGGGTTCGAAGGCGTGGTCACCTCGGCGGCCGTCGGCATCGACAACGCCACGCTCGATGCGCTGCCCGGTGTCCGCGTCATCTCCAGCTTCGGCGTGGGCCTCGACAGGATCGACCTGCCCCATGCCGCCGCGCGCGGCATCGCCGTGGGCTACACGCCCGACGTGCTCAACGACTGCGTGGCCGACCTGGCCTTCACCCTGCTGCTCGACGTGGCCCGCGGCGCCAGCGCGGCCGACCGCTTCGTGCGCCGCGGGGACTGGCCCCGGGGCAGATTCCCGCTCGGCCGCAAGGTCAGCGGCGGCAGGCTCGGCATCGTCGGCCTGGGCCGCATCGGCCGCACCATCGCCGAGCGCGGCACGGGCTTCCACCTCGACACCCGCTACCACAGCCGCCGCCCGGTGGCCGACGCGCCGTGGCAGTACGAGCCGTCGCTCATCGAACTGGCACGCTGGGCCGACTTCCTCGTCGTCATCACCGCCGGCGGCGCCGGCACCCGCCACCTGATCGACGCCGAGGTGCTCGACGCGCTGGGCCCGCGGGGCTTTATCGTCAACGTGGCCCGCGGCAGCGTGATCGACGAAGCCGCCCTGGTGCGCGCACTGCAGGAAAAGCGCATCGCCGGCGCCGGCCTCGACGTGTTCGAGGACGAGCCCCACGTGCCCGAGGCGCTGTTCGCGCTGGACAACGTGGTGCTGCTGCCGCACATCGCCAGCGGCACCCACGAGACCCGCCAGGCCATGGCCGACCTGACCTTCGACAACCTGCAGGCGTTCTTCGCCGAAGGCCGGCTCAAGGCAGCGGCCGGCTGACGCTGCCGGGACGCTCGTGCGGTCGTCATATGACAAAATGACCGACCGCCCGGCAGGGGCAGGGCAGCACCGCGCCGCCGGCCCATCGCAGACGATGCCGCCGTTCATGGACGCCCCCCCTCCCACCCCTCCACTGCGCAAGCCGCGCAGCCTGGCGCACGCGCTGGTCGAAGAGTTCACCGCGCGCGTGCACGACGGCCGCCTCTCCCCCGGCGACAAGCTGCCGACCGAGGCGGAAATCATGCGCACGTTCGGCGTGAGCCGCACCGTGGTGCGCGAGGCGATCTCCAAACTCCAGGCTGCGGGCCTCATGCAGACGCGCCACGGCATCGGCACCTTCGTCAACGAGCGCGTGGACGCCACGCCGTTTCGCATCGGCGCCGAGCAGCTGGCCACGCTCAACGACGTGATCGCCGTGCTGGAGCTGCGCATCGGCATCGAGGCCGAGGCCGCGGCACTCGCCGCCACCCGCCGCACCGAGGTCAACCTGCAGGCCCTGCGCGACACGCTGGCCGCCTTCACCCGCGCCGTGGCCGAGGGCGGCGACGCGGTGGCGGCGGACTTCCAGTTCCACCTGGAGATCGCCCGCGCCACGCAGAACGTGCACTTCAGCGCGATGCTGGCGGCGCTGGGCAGCAGCATCATCCCGCGCGCGCGGCTGACCGCCTCGTCCATCCCCGACGCCGGCAGCGATGCCCGCCCGGCCTCGTACCTGGAGAAGGTCAACGCCGAGCACGAGAGCATCGTCTCGGCGATCGCCGCGCGCGACCCCGAGGCCGCCCGCACGGCCATGCGCATCCACCTGGCCAACAGCCGCGAACGGCGCCGGCTGCTCAGCGAGCAGCAGGCCGCCCGCTAGCGTGGCCGCGCCGCCGCCCGCCAGCCTGCGCGCCGCGCGCTGGCCGGCGCTGCTGGCCGGCTGGTCGGTCGTGCCGCTGATCGCGCTGTGCGTCTGGCTCGGCATCCTGGCCGGACGGCAGGCCGAGGCCGCCGACGAGGGCAACCCGCGGCTGCTGCGCATCACCCGCGCCGAGTTCGCGCTCGCCCCCGCAAACGCACCGACGGCCACGCCGCCCGCCGACGGCTGGCAGGCGGTGGAGCTGCCGGACAACTGGTACGTGCGCGCGCCGCGGCAGACCGGCTTCGCCTGGTACCGCATGCGCATCGCGCTCGACGCGCCGCCCAGCCAGCCCCTGGCGCTATACCTGCCGCGGCTGCGGCTGGTCGGGCAGCTCTACCTCAACGGCTCGCTGCTCAACCCGGGCGTGGAATTCGACCTGCAGGGCCGGGAGAGCCAGCCGGCGCAGAACGAGACGCCGATCTACATCGTGTTGCCCTCCGGCCTGTTCCGGGCCGGCACCAACCTGCTGGAGGTGCAGCTGCAGGGCGACGCCCGCGTGCACAGCGGCATCTCGGCCGTGACGCTCGGGCCGGCCGACCTGCTCTACCCGCGCTGGCTGGTGCGCTATTTGGTGCAGGTGATGGCCTCGTATGTGGTCATGGTGCTGGTCGCGGGCACCCTCTGCGCGCTGCTGGCCTACACCCGGCGCGAGCGGGGCTTCTCGCTGATTTCCACCCTGCTGCTGGCTGCGGTGGTGACGCTCGCAGCCTTCCTCGCGCCCGGGCTTCCGCTGTCGGCCGGCGGCCAGCAGGCGCTGCGGCTGGTGGTCAGCATGGTGATGTACTGGCTGCTGTGCGTGGCCGGCTACCGCTATGCGCGCGTGCGGCTGCCGTGGTTCCTGCCGCTGCTGCATGCGGTATCGGCGGCCACGGTCGTGGCGGCCCTGGCCATCGCGGCGGTCGAGGGTGCCAGCGACGGGCTCTGGCTGCTGACCTGGCCGCATCTGGTGCTGCGCGGCGCGGTCGCCGGCCTGCTGCTGCACCGCGCCTGGCGGGAACGCTCGGCCAAGCTGCTGGCGCTGGGCGCCGCGGCGGCGCTGTGGGTGGCGGCGATCATGCACTCCAACCTGCTGCTGCAGGACCTGCTGCCCTGGGACACCTTCCGCTGGACCATCGCCAGCTCGCTGCCCTTCTGCATGGTGATGCTCTACGTGTTCGCCGAGCGCTTCATCCTCGACCGCGAGGAAAGCGCGCGCGCCCAGCAGGAGGTCATCGCCGCCGAGCGCGGCCGCATCCTGCAGGACATGCACGACGGCATGGGCGCCCAGCTCGCCACCGCGCTGCGGCTGGCGCGTACGCCCAGAAGCGACCGCGCCGAGCTGGCCCGCGCCATCGAGGAGGCGCTGCTCGACCTGCGCCTCATCATCGATTCGCTCGACCATACGGCGCAGGACGACCTGCTGCCGCTGCTGGGCAACCTGCGTTTTCGCCTGGAGCCGCGGCTGGAGGCGCTGGGCATCCAGCTCGTCTGGGACATGGCGCCGCTGCCCGGGCTCTCGGGCCTGCCGCCGCAGAGCGCGCTGGCCGTGCTGCGCATCGTGCAGGAGGCGCTGCACAACGCGCTCCAGCACGCCGGGGCACGGCGCATCGAGGTCTCGGCGCGCATCGGCGGCGACCACCGCGTGCTGATCCGCGTGGCCGACGACGGCCGCGGCTTCGCCGAGCCGGCACGGCGCCTGGGCGGCCGCGGCTTGGCCGGCATGCGGCTGCGCGCCGGGCGCATCGGCGCGAGCCTGGAAGTGCGCAGCCATGCCGGCGGCGAGTGCGGCACGGTGGTGGAACTCCGGCTGCCGGGCGCGGCGCGCAAGACGTCCGCCGCCGCCTGAACTAGGGCCGGCGCCGGCACGTGGACGGCCGTTTCCATCGCCGCAGATGACGAAGATGGCCGACAGCGAATAAGGCTCGCGGCATACCCTGCGTCTATGTCATATGACATAGGGTTGCAACTCTAGAATCGCCGCCGACCATGCATAGCCCCAGTGCCGCCAAGGGTGTTCCGCCCACTGCCCGGTGCGCCGAATGCGCACTGCGCGAAACCACCTGCTTCAGTCCGGCGACGCCGGAGGAACTGGAGTTCGTTCAGTCGTACCGCAGCGGCACCGTGATCATCCCGCCGTCGAGCACGCTGATCCGCGAGCGCCAGACGCACGAGCGGCTCTACACGCTGTATTCGGGCATGGCCTTTCGCTACAAGACGCTGTCGGACGGACGCCGCCAGATCCTCAACTTCCTGCTGCCCGGCGACCTGATCGGCCTGCAGCAGGAGGTCTGCGAAGCAGCCCAGCACGGCGTGGACACGATCACCGAATGCTCGCTCTGCGTGTTCCCCGGCGACGGCCTGTGGAACATGTTCCGCGCCCATGCGCGGTTGGGCTACAGCGTGACCTGGCTGGCCGCGCGCGAGGAGAGCATGGTCGACGACAACCTGCTGACGGCCGGCCGCCGCAACGCGACCGAACGCGTGGCCATGCTGCTGCTGCACCTGCACCGTCGCCTGGCGCGCCTGGGCCTGGCCGACGAGAACGGCGCGGTGACTTTCCCGGTCACCCAGCAGCACATCGCCGACGCGCTGGGACTGTCGCTGGTGCACACCAACAAGACGCTGCGCCGCCTCGCGCTGCTGGGCCTGCACGAAATCAGCGCCGGCCGCCTGCGGCTCATCAACCCGCGGGCGCTCGCGCGGCTGGCCGAGTACTACGACCGGCCGATGCAGCAGGTGCCGCTGGTGTGACCATGCATTACCCCGAGGGGTAATGTCACAAAGCGCACTACTGTCATGCGCTATCGAAATATACTCCCACACCAACGCTTGCGCGGTATTTGAACGTTGCCTTGACGCAACAAGAAATCGACTGAATCCAGGATGAATGTATCAATTCACTTTCCACTCAGAATGAGAATACATACCATTCACCGGCCTGCCGTCGTGCTCGCGACCCGGCCGCTTCGCTGAAAGCAGCCGCGTCCCGAAGGACGGCGGGGCTCCATTGACCTTCAGCCACGCAAACTGCCTGCCATGACGGCACAGGACTGCCCAGCCAGAGGCCCGTCCCGTTTCCGTTCCCTTCCAACCGTCATGACGCAGAAAAACACCTATATCAAGAGCCGCAGGCACGGTGCGCCGCGCACGGCCGGCGCCGCCGCGGCCGCGCTGATGGCCCTGGCCGCGCCGGCCCAGGCGCAACCGTCCTCCGGCGGCACGCTGGGCGAGGTCAAGGTCCAGGCCACGCAGGACCTCTACCGCGCCGAGACCGTCTCGTCGCCGAAGTTCACCCAGCCGCTGGTGGACACGCCGCAGACCGTCTCGGTCATCAAGGAGCAGGTGCTGCGCGAGCAGACCGCCACCACGCTGACCGAGGCGCTGCGCAACACGCCGGGAGCCAGCACCTTCTTCCTCGGCGAGAACGGCAGCACCAGTACCGGCGACGCCATCTACATGCGCGGCTTCGACAGCTCCAGCAGCATCTTCGTCGACGGCGTGCGCGACATCGGCGCCATCTCGCGCGACGTGTTCAACATCCAGCAGGTCGAGGTCGTCAAGGGCCCGGCCGGCACCGACAACGGCCGCACCGCGCCGTCGGGCGCGATCAACCTGGTCAGCAAGCAGCCCACGCTGGACGACAGCTTCTCGGCCTCGCTCGGCGCCGGCAGCGCCAGCTACAAGCGCGCCACCGCCGACTGGAACAAGACCCTGTCGGGCTACCCCGGCGCCGCCCTGCGCCTCAACGTAGTGGACGACGACTCCGGCGTGGCCGGCCGCGACGTGGTGCGCAACCGCCGCCGCGGCATCGCGCCGTCGATCGCCTTCGGCCTGGACACGCCCACCCGCGTGATCGTCAACCTGCTGCACATCGAGCAGGACAACATCCCCGACGGCGGCGTGCCCACCATCGGCCTGCCCGGCTACACCACGCCCGACGCGCTGGCCTACGGCGCGCGACGCACCTTCCTGAACAGCGCCGCGCGCGTCGATTCGCGCAATTTCTACGGCACCACGTCCGACTTCGCCAAGGTCCAGGCCGACCAGGCCACGCTGCGCATCGAGCACGACTTCTCGCCCGACCTCAAGCTGCGCAACACCACGCGCGTGGGCCGCATCCACAACGACTACAGCCTGACCTCGTTCATGCTCGGCGGCTACCCGGCGCCCACGGCCGCCGCGCTGACGGCCGCCTCGGCCTTCCTGGCCACGCCCAACCCGTCCGACCCCTCGACCTGGACGGTGACGCGCAACCTGCCGACCAATGTCAACCAGGTCAACCGCATCGTGGTCAACCAGACCAACGTGACGGCCGCGCTCGCCACCGGCGGCATCCAGCACGACCTGAGCACTGGCCTGGAACTCTCGCGCGAGGAGCAGACCAACCTCGGCTACTACGGCCAGGGCTTCGCCGGCATCAGCACCACCTATGCGCCAGCCGGCGCCTGGCCCGCGGCCAACCTGTACAACCCGAACCCGAACGTGAGCGGCTTCCGCCGCATCGCCAACGGCACCTGGTCCAAGGGGCAGACCGACACGGTGGCGGCCTATGCCTTCGATACGCTCAAGTTCAGCCCGCAGTGGCAGCTCACCGGCGGCGTGCGCGTGGACCACTACAAGACCGACTTCGACGCGGTGACCCAGGCTGCGCTGCCGGCCGGCACGCTCACGCCCTCGTCGCTGTCGGTGTCCGACACGCTGGTCAGCGGCAAGCTCGGCCTGGTCTTCAAGCCCGCGCACAACGGCAGCGTCTACGCGCTCGCGGCCACCTCGGCCCAGCCGCCCGGCGGCGCCAACAACCAGCTGAGCGCCGCGGCCAACAGCGCCGCCAACCCGAAGTTCGACCCGCAGAAGGCCAGGACCTACGAGGTCGGCACCAAGTGGGACGTTCTCGACAAGCGTCTGGCCCTGACCGCCGCGGCCTACCGCACCACGGTCAGCAACGACATCGAGGTCGACCCGACCAACGCGTCGAACTACCTGCAGACCGGCAGAAAGCGCGTGCAGGGCCTGGAGTTCGCCGCCGTCGGCGCGCTCACCCACGACTGGACGATCAGCACCGGCTACACCGTCATGGACACCAAGATCCTGAGCGGCACGGTCAAGAACGCCGACGGCACCGACGGCCTGTCGTACACGCCCAAGAGTGCCTTCACCCTGTGGACCACCTACCGCCTGCCGTTCGGCGTGACGGTCGGCGGCGGCGCGCGCTTTGCCGGCAAGCTGCGCCGCGGCACCGACGGCGCCGTGGGCACGCCGGCCTACACCGACGCGTACTGGGTGTTCGACGCGATGACTTCCTACCATGTCAACAAGAACCTGGACCTGCAGCTCAACGTCTTCAACCTGGCCGACAAGGACTATGTGGCCGCGATCAACAAGAGCGGCTACCGCTACACGCCAGGCATCGCGCGTTCGGCGCGGCTGACGGCGAATCTGACTTTCTGACAGAAAGGGGCTGAAGGCCGGGGGCTCGAACCAGCGCAGAAGACCCTCGGGGTATACCGCCCCACTGCCTGCAATTCCACCGCCACAAGAACATACCCCGAGGGTATACACCTCGCCCCCAGCCCCTGGCCCAACATGCTCCTCCACATCCCCGCGATCCTCGCCCCCGCCCAAGTGGCCGAATTCCGCGCCGCGCTCGACGCCGCCGACTGGAGCGACGGCCGTGCCACCGTCGGCGCGCAGGGCGCGCGCGTCAAGCACAACCGCCAGCTGCCCGAGGATTCACCGCTGGCCCGCCAGCTCGGCGACCGGATCCTGGCTGCGCTGGCACGCCATCCGCTCTTCTTCGCCGCCGCGCTGCCGCTGCGCATCGTGCCGCCGCTGTTCAACCGCTACGAAGGCGGCGAGCACTACGGCCTGCATGTGGACGGCTCCATCCGCAACCTGCCGGGCACCGCGACCCGGCTGCGCACCGACCTGTCGTGCACCCTCTTCCTCACCGAGCCCGGGGACTACGACGGCGGCGACCTCGTCATCGTCGACACCTACGGCACGCACGAAGTCAGGCTGCCCGCGGGCGACCTGATCCTCTATCCGTCCACCAGCCTGCACCGCGTGGAGCCGGTCACGCGCGGCGCCCGCACCAGCGCCTTCTTCTGGCTGCAGAGCCTGGTGCGCGACACCGAACGCCGCCGCCTGCTGTTCGAGCTGGACCAGACCATCCAGCAACTCCGCGCGCGCCTCGGCGAGACCGAGGAGACCGTGGCCCTCACCGGCCAGTACCACAACCTGCTGCGGATGTGGTCCGACACCTGATTCCCCCGCGCCGCGCCGCTGGGGCATCGCTGCTACCATCGTGCGATGCTCAGACATGTGGAAGAAGCCGGCAGCCCGGCACCTGCGCCCGCCCAGCCGGCAGGCGATGAAGGCGTGCCCGTCTCGGTGAAGATCCGCGAGCGGCTGAAGGCGGCACAGAAACGCTTCAACGCCAATGACAACATCGCCGGGTTCATCGAACCCGGCGAACTCGATCGCCTGCTCGACGAGGTCGAGGCCAAGATGCAGGGCGTGCTCGACAGCCTGGTGATCGACACCGCCTCCGACCACAACACCCGCGACACCGCGCGCCGCGTAGCCAAGATGTACCTGGGCGAGGTCTTTCGCGGCCGCTACGTCGATGCGCCGGCGATCACCGAATTCCCGAACGCCGAACACCTCAACGAACTGATGATCGTCGGCCCGATCACGGTGCGCAGCGCCTGCAGCCACCACTTCTGCCCGGTCATCGGCAAGATCTGGATCGGCGTGCTGCCCAACCAGCACACCAACGTGATCGGCCTGTCGAAGTACGCACGCCTGGTGGATTGGTTGATGAACCGCCCGCAGATCCAGGAAGAGGCCGTCATCCAGCTGGCCGACCTGATCGAGAGGAAGACCCAGCCCGACGGCCTGGCCATCGTGATGGAAGCCAGCCACTTCTGCATGTCCTGGCGCGGCGTGCGCGAGATGGACAGCCGCATGATCAACTCGGTCATGCGCGGCGCCTTCCTCAAGGACCCGGCCCTGCGCCGCGAATTCCTCGCGCTGATCCCGCGCAACGGCGGCAACAACCGCTGACGCAGTGGCCGCCGGCGCCTTCGCGCTCATCCTGCTGGCCGGGCTGATCCACGCCGGCTGGAACTTCGTGGCCAAGAAGGCCGGCGGCGATGCGCGCTTCGCCTTCTTCACCGCCGCCTGCAACATGCTGGTGTGGTCGCCGCTGGGCTGGTGGCTCGGGCGCAAAGCGGTGCCGCTGTGGGGCGCGGCCGAATGGGCCGTGGTCGCGGCCAGCGGCCTGCTCCACGTCCTCTACTACATCGTGCTGCTGCGCGGCTACCGCGTGGGCGATCTCACCGTGGTCTATCCGCTCGCGCGCGGTTCGGCGCCGCTGCTGTCGTCGCTCACGGCAGTGCTGCTGCCGGGCGAACACCTCAGTGGCCTGGGCGCAGCCGGCATCGCGGGCGTAGTGGGCGGCGTGTTCCTGATCGCAGGCGGGCCGGCGCTCTGGCAGGCGGCGCGGCATTCGCAGGACGCGGCCGCGCGCCAGCGCGTGCGCAGGGGCGTGGGCCACGGCCTGCTGACCGGCGCCTTCATCGCCGGCTATACGGTGGTGGACGGCTATGCGGTCAAGGTGCTGGGCATGTCGCCGGTCCTGGTGGACTACATGGGCAACCTGCTGCGCCTGGGCCTGCTGCTGCCGGTGGTGCTGCGCGACCTGCCCGCGGCGCGCGGCCTCTGGCGGCTGCAGTGGAAGCCCGCGCTCGCGGTCGGCGCGGTGAGCCCGATCGCTTATGTGCTGGTGCTCTATGCGATGCAGCAGGCGCCGCTGTCCCACGTGGCGCCGGCGCGCGAAGTGTCGATGCTGTTCGCCGCGCTGCTCGGCGGGCGCCTGCTCGGCGAGCGCGACCGTGGACTGCGCATCGCGGGGGCGCTGTGCATCGCTGCGGGCGTCGCGGCGCTGGCGCGGTAGCGTGCGCGTGTACGGCTCGTCACCAGCCATTGGCGGGCCGATGATGCAATGGCCGGATGGAGTCTCGTCCATCCACGCCACCGGCTCCCTCCGCTGCCAGCGGCGGCTCCAAGATCGTCTTCGCCGACCAGTTGCGCGCGCTGGCCGCGCTGTCGGTCGTGTTCTTCCACCTCTGCGGCGGCTTCTGGGCCTGGCGCGACCATGTTGCGCGCCTGGTGTTCGCCCCGCCGCTGGACGATGCGCCGCGCTGGCTGCCGGCCGTGGTGGACGCGTTCGGCTTCGGCCCGTTCGGCGTGTCGCTGTTCTTCCTGATCAGCGGCTTCGTCATACCGATGTCGCTCGCGCGGCTGCCGCCCGGGCGCTTTTTGCTCGCGCGGCTGCTGCGCATCTACCCGACCTGGCTCGCCTGCTTCGCCATCGGCCTCGCGGCGGTGTGGCTGTCGTCGCGCCACTGGCAGCGGCCGTTCGGGCTCGACGTGCACACCATCGCGGCCAACGCGCTGCTGACGCACACCGTCACCGGCGTGCGCACCGTGGAGCCGGTGAACTGGACGCTGGCGATCGAACTCAAGTTCTACCTGGCGATGGCGCTGATCGCCGCCGTCGCGCCGCGCGCGAAGGCGGTGCCGCTGGTGCTGTTCGCGGCAGCCGTGCTGGTCTTCAACCTCTGGATCGCGCCGCTGGGCACGCGCGCGGGCGTCGACCTCGCGGCGCTGGGCGCGGAGCTGGTCTACTTGCCGTACATGATGGTCGGCACGCTGTTCTTCCACCACCTGCGCGGCGCCATCGGCCTGCGCATGCTGGCGGGCGGATCGCTGGTGTTGGTTGCGCTGGCGCTCGCGGCCTGGACGCATTCGTCGCAGCGCGCGCAGGTGCAGCTGGTGAGCAACGTCTACGTGCTCAACATCGGCGTGTTCGCCGCGGCCTACGCGCTGCGCGCGCATTTCCGGCCGCAGCCGGTGGTGGACTGGCTGGCGCGCATCAGCTTTCCGCTCTATGCCGTGCACTGTCTCGCCGGCTTCGCGCTGTTGCGCTGGCTGGCGGGTGCCGGTGTGCCGGCCGTGCCGGCCGTGGTGCTGTCGCTGGCGGTAGTCGTGGCCGCCGCCGTCGCCGTGCACCGGCTGGTCGAGCTGCCGACCATGGCCTGGGGCCGGCGGCTCGCGCCCGGCCGGCCGGAGTCGTTGCGGCTGGCCCAGGCCCTGTGAGCCGCCCTGGAACGGTGAACCGACGCAGCCGGATGTTTCGCCGGCAAACGGTCTGTGAGCGATGGCAACACCGCGCAAAAGCGCTGGCCGCGCGGGCTGCGGCGCGGTGCAATCGGCGCCATGACGACAACCAAGCAACTCCTGCCCTTCGCCGGGGCCGCGGCCGGCAGCCGCCAGGGCAAGCGCCTCGGCCCGCTGCTGTTCGACGCTCGCAGCGTGGCGCTGTTCGCCAGCCTCACCTTCACCGGTGCGGTGATGCCGGCGCACGCCCAGCTCGCGCCGCCGGGCACCAGCCGCAACGGCCTCGCGCCGGGCGGCGCGTCGCCGGCGCTCACGGCCGCCAGCCCGGCCGTGGCCACGACCACCTCGTATGCCGGCACGCAGGACGTGGAGTCGGTCTTCCGCCGCACCGATGCCAACGGCGACGGCCGCCTGAGCCGCAAGGAGGCCGAGCGGCTGCCGGCCGTGTCCGAGCAGTTCGACCGCGTCGATGCCGACGGGGACGGCAGCATCAGCCCGGGCGAATTGCAGAACGCGGCGCGCCGCTGAATACTCCCCCATCAACTGTCCTATAGCATCTATTTTCCGCCGGCTGCAAGGCCATACCCCTGCGCATGCCCGGTTTCCCTTGCACACAGGGCGGCCGCGGCCGTTCCTACAATGGCATGACCGACGTTCGCGTCGCCCCCCATCCACCAGGAACCCGCGACCATGACCCAGCCCTCCTCCTCCTCCACCGCCGGCGCGTATGCGCCCGAGTCCCTCTCGCGCACCGAGGCCGACAAACTCGGCGGCCCGACGATGATCGACTTCGGCGCCAACTGGTGCGGCATCTGCCAGGCCGCGCGCAAGCACATCGAGGCGGCGCTCCAGGCCCATCCGAGCGTGCGGCACATCAAGGTCGAGGACGCCAGCGGCCGCCCGCTCGGCCGCTCCTACGGCATCAAGCTCTGGCCGACGCTGGTCTTCCTGGACAACGGCCGCGAGGTCGGCCGGCTGGTGCGCCCGACCGACGCCCAGGCCGTCGCCGAGCAGCTCGCACGCATCGACGCATCCGCCACCGCGTGAGCACGTGCGTGGCGCCGCTGCTCGTCGGCTGCGATTTCAGCAGCGCGCCGAGCCGGCGCAAGCCCATCGTGCTGGCGCTGGGCGAGCCCTGCGGCGATGGGAAAGCCGTGCGCCTGACTGGCATCGAGACCTTCGACACGCTGCCGGCCTTCGGCGCCTGGCTGGCCGGGCCGCGCCGCTGGGTCGGCGGCTTCGACCTGCCGTTCGGCCTGCCGCGCGAACTCATCGAGACCCTGGGCTGGCCGACGCAGTGGCCGGCCTGGCTGGCGCACTACCGCGCGCTCACGCGGGCCGAGATCCGCCAGCGGTTCGCGGCCTTCTGCGCCGCGCGGCCGGCGGGCGGCAAGTTCGCGCACCGCGCGACCGACGGGCCGGCGGGCTCCAGCCCGTCGATGAAATGGGTCAACCCGCCCGTGGCCTTCATGCTGCATGCCGGCGTGCCGCTTCTGGTGGATGCCGGCGCGCACCTGCCGGGCCTGATCGACGGCGATACCGGCCGCGTCGCGCTGGAGGCGTATCCGGGCCTGACCGCGCGCGAGGTGCTGGGCCGGCGCAGCTACAAGGCCGACGACCGCGCCTGCCAGACGCCCGAGCGCGCCGCCGCGCGCGCCGGCCTGCTGGCCGCGCTGCTGTCCGGCACCGCCGACGGCGGCCGGCCGCTGCGCACCGGCCTGCGGCTGGAGGCCGATGCCGCCCGGCAGGCCGCCCTGGTGGCCGACGCGGCGGGCGACCGCATCGACGCCGTGCTCTGCCTGCTCGAAGCCGGCGCCGCCTGGCGCGCCCATGCGGCCGGCGACGCGGACTACGGCCTGCCGCCGCGGCGCGACCGGCTCGAAGGCTGGATCACCGGCGCCTGAGCCACCATACTCCCCGCCCCACCAGGCCATGCTGCACCCGGGACGGTCGCACTGGGACATAAACACAGGGAGTATCTGCAAGCCCCCGTCCCGCCTGTACCATCGCCGACCGAACAAGAAGCTGCGCCGCCGCCATGACCTCCGCCCCCACCACCCACTGGCCCTACCCGCGCTGGATCGCCCACCGGGGCGCCGGCAAGCTCGCGCCCGAGAACACGCTCGCCGCCCTGCGCCTCGGTGCACAGCACGGCTGGCGCATGTTCGAATGCGATGCCAAGCTCAGCGCCGACGGCGTGGTCTTCCTGCTGCACGACGCAGAGCTGGAACGCACCACCAGCGGCCAGGGTCCGGCCGGCGCACTGGACTGGTCGGCGCTGTCGCGGCTCGACGCCGGCGCCTGGCATTCGCGCGCCTACGCGGGCGAGCCGCTGGCCACGCTGGAGGGCGTGGCACGCTGGGTGCGCGCCAACCGGCTCGCGCTCAACATCGAGATCAAACCCACGCCGGGCACCGAGCATGCCACCGGCAGCGCCGTGGCCGCGCTGGCCGCGCGGCTCTGGGCGGGTGACGACCTGCCGCCGCTGCTGACCTCCTTCCGGGCCGAAGCGCTGGAAGGCGCCCAGGCCGCTGCGCCCGCGCTTCCGCGCGGCCTGCTGCTCGACCAGCTGCGGGACGGCTGGCTCGACGCCGCGCGCCGCCTGGGCTGCGGCGCCGTCGTCTGCCACCACCCGCTGTGGGACGCGGCCACGGTGCAGACCGCGCGCCTGGCCGGCCTGCGCACGCTGAGCTACACCGTCAACGACCCGGCCGAGGCCGAACGCCTCTGGGCACTGGGCACCGACGGCATCATCACCGACCGCGTCGACCTGTTCGCGCCCGCCGGATGACGCGCGGCAGCCCCCCCGCCTTCGTGCCGTGGCGCTGGCTGCTGGCCGCCGGGCTGCTCGCGCTGTTCCTGGGTCTGGTGGCCCCGCCTGCGGCCCAGGCGGCGGAACCCGCGACAGCGGCCGCGGCTGCTGCGGCAGGTGCGCCCGCGCCGTCGGTCGACGCACTGCGCACCCGGCTCGACGCCATACCCGCCGCGCTCGGCCCGGAGGACGACGGCCGCAAGCGCGTGGCCGAGATCAACGAGATCGGCACCGCCGCCGAGGCGCTGGTCGCCAGCCGCACCGCGGAGCTGGCCGACATCGACCGCCGGCTCGAAGGCCTGGGCGCCGCGCCGGCCAAGGGCGCGCCGCCCGAGGCCGCCGACGTGGCCGAGCAGCGCACGCTGCTCACCCGCCAGCGCGGCACGGTCGATGCCGACCTCAAGCTCGCGCGGCTGGTCGCGGTGGATGCCGAGCAGCGCAGCGCCGAGGTGGTGCAGCAGCGCCGCCAGCAGTTCCGCGACCAGGTCTTCGGCCGCGTGGGCTCGCCGCTGGGCACGGCCTTCTGGCGCGGCGTGGCCGGCGCCAGCGCGTCCGACGCCGAACGGCTGCGCGACCTGGGCGCCGACGCGGCCGGCGCGGTGCAAGCCGCGATGGCGCCGGGGCGGCGCGCCGGCTTCCTCGCCAGCCTGGCCGGCGCGCTGCTGCTACTCGTGGCCGGCAGCTGGCTGGCCGAGCGTGCGCTGGTGCGCCTCGCGCCGGCGCGGCTGCCAGCGGGCCGGCTGCGGCGCTCGCTGCTGGCGCTGGCCATCGTGCTGGTCAACGTCGCCATCGCCGGCGCCTCGGCCCAGCTGGCGTTGAGCGGGCTCGACGCCGGCGACGCGCTGGACGACCGGCTGCGCGGCCTGGGCACGGCGCTGGTGCGCATCGTGCTCTTCGTCGCGTTCGCGAGCGGGCTGGGCCGCGCGCTGCTGTCGCACCGGCGCGGTTCGTGGCGGCTGCCACCGCTGTCGGACGAGCGGGCCGCGCGGCTTGCGCCCTACCCCTGGGCGCTGGCCGCGGCCGCCGGGCTGGGCGCGCTGCTGTCGGAGATCAACAGCGCCGCCGGCGCCAGCCTGCAGGCCGAGGTGGCGGCGCAGGCGGCCAGCGCGCTGCTGTTCGCTGCGGTGGCCGCCGCCGCGCTGCGGCAGATGCGCGCGGTGCCGCCGGCCGCGGCCCAGGCCGACGGCGCGCCGCCGCCCGAGCCGCCGGCGCGGCCGGTCTGGGTCGGCATCGCCGTGGTCCTGGCCGGCGCGGCCACGGTGGCGCTGGCGGTGTCGGTCCTCAGCGGCTTCATCGCGCTGGGCGGCATGATCGCGCGGCAGCTGGTCTGGTCGGCCACCGTGGCCGGCACCGCCTACCTGCTGGTGCAGCTGGCCGACGACGCGAGCGAGGCGCTGCTGTCCTCCAAGGGCAGCTTCGGCCAGCGGCTCAACGGCGGCCTGGGCATCGACGCCGGACTGCTCGACCAGCTGGCCGTGCTGGCCGCCGGCGCGGTGCGGCTCGTGGTGCTGTTCTACATGGTCGTGGCGCTGCTCGCGCCCTTCGGCACCGGGCCCGACGAGGTGTTCCGCCGCGGCAGCACGCTCGAAGCCACGCTGCGCGTGGGCAGCGTCACGCTGGAGCCGGCCGCGGTGCTGGGCGCCGTGGCAGTGCTGGCCGTCGGCTGGCTGGCGATCCGGCTGTTCAAGAACTGGCTCAGCGACCGCTACTTCCCGCACACCCGGCTGGAGCCCGGCGTGCGCACCTCCATCGTCACGCTGCTGGGCTATGCCGGCGGCGTGGCCGTGGTGGCGCTGGCGCTGGCCGCGCTGGGCATCAGCGTGGAGCGCATCGCCTGGGTGGCCAGCGCGCTGTCGGTGGGCATCGGCTTCGGCCTGCAGGCCATCGTGCAGAACTTCATCTCGGGGCTGATCCTGCTGGTCGAGCGTCCGGTCAAGTCCGGCGACTGGGTGGTGCTCGGCGACACCGAAGGCGACGTGCGGCGCATCAACGTGCGCGCCACCGAGATCCAGCTCGGCGACAGTTCCACCGTGATCGTGCCGAACTCGGAGTTCATCACCAAGACCGTGCGCAACATGACGCTCTCGGGCGCGCGCGGCCGGGTGCTGATGCGCCTGCCGGCGCCGCTGGACACCGACGCCCAGCGCATGCGCGAGATCATCCTCGCCGCCTTCGCCGACCACGCGCTGGTGCTGACGACACCGGCGCCGCTCGTGCAGCTCGAAGGCATCCAGAGCGGCACCCTGACCTTCCTCGCGATCGGCTATGTGGACAGCCCGCGCGCCGCCGGCGCCGTGCGCGGCGACCTGCTGTTCACCATCCTGGAGCGGCTGCGCGAGGCCGGGCTGGCGCTGTCGCCGCCGGCCACCACGGCCGTGCCCGGCTGGCGCCCGGCCGGGCCCACGGTGCCCGCATCGGCCGCCGACGGCGCGCCGACGGCCCCGCCCGCTTGACCTGGATCAAGCTTTGCGTTTCAGCGCCAGCCGCGGCGCAGCACCCATTCCGTGGTGGCCGCAGCCACTGCGGCGGCGGCCCAGCCGAGCATGCGCCCATCGGCGCCCAGCACCCAGGCACTGCCCAATAGAGCTGCCAGTACCACCCCAAAGCGCACGAATGACGTGCATATCCAGCCCATACCCCTTTTGCCGCTGCCGAAGACAATGCGCCCGGCCAGTCCCATCGCCAGCGCCATCCAGGCAGCCGGCGCGGCGAAGTTCAGCAGATGCAGCACGGCCGCGCCAGGAGTCATCAGGGTTGCGGAGCAGGGAGATAGGAATATGTAAATGCCGGAAACGGCGGTCGGATTTTATAATCCGCCTCGTCATGGCAGTCTGGGCTCTCGGCATCAACCACCACACCGCGCCGCTCGATCTGCGCGGCCGGTTCGCCTTCGCACTCGACCAGATCGTGCCCACGCTCCAGGGCTTGCGCCAGTCGTTCACCAGCGGCCGCCATCCGGCGATCGAGGCGGCCATCATCTCCACCTGCAACCGCACCGAGATCTACTGCGCCGGCGACCGCCCGGCGGTCGACCACACGCTCGGCTGGCTGGCCGGCAAGGGCGGCGTCGATGCCGGCGTGCTGCGCTCGCATGCGTACACGCTCGAACACGGGCTGGTCGCGCGCCATGCGTTCCGCGTGGCCAGCGGGCTCGACTCGATGGTGCTGGGCGAGGCGCAGATCCTCGGCCAGATGAAGGACGCGGTGCGCGCCGCCGAGTCGGCCGGCGCGCTCGGCAGCACGCTCAACCAGCTGTTCCAGCGCTCGTTCTCGGTCGCCAAGGAAGTGCGCACCGCCACCGAGATCGGCGCGCATTCGATCAGCATGGCCGCCGCGGCCGTGCGCCTGGCGGGCCAGCTGTTCGAGGACCTGGGCCGCATCCGCATCCTGTTTGTCGGCGCCGGCGAGATGATCGAGCTGGCCGCCACCCACTTCGCGGCCCGCCACCCGCAGGCCATCGTCGTCGCCAACCGCACGATGGAGCGCGGCGAAGCGCTGGCCGGGCGCTTCGGCGGCGCCACGATGCCGCTGGCCGACCTGCCCGAGCGGCTGCACGAGTTCGACGCCATCGTCAGCTGCACCGCCAGCACGCTGCCGCTGATCGGCCTGGGCGCCGTGGAGCGCGCGTTGAAGCGCCGCCGCCACCGCCCGATGTTCATGGTCGACCTGGCCGTGCCGCGCGACATCGAGCCCGAAGTCAAGGCGCTGGAGGACGTGTACCTCTACACTGTCGACGACCTGGCCACCGTGGTGCAGACCGCGCAGGCCCACCGCCAGGCCGCCGTGGCGCAGGCCGAGGCCATCATCGACGCCGGCGTGCAGAGCTTCACCCACTGGCTCGACCAGCGCGACCCCGCCAAGATCGGCAAGGGGGGCGGCACCGTGCCGCTGATCCAGCAGCTCAACGCCCAGGCCGACGCCTGGCGCACGGCCGAGATCGCGCGCGCCAAGAAGCTGCTGGCCCGCGGCGACGACGTGGACGCGGTGCTCGAAGCGCTGTCGCGCGGCCTGACCCAGAAGATGCTGCACGGCGCCATGGCCGAGCTGCGCACCGGCGACGCCGGCGAGCGCGAGCAGGCGGCGCAGACCGTCTCGCGCCTGTTCCTGCGCAACAAGGAACGTTAGCGGCGCTCTTCGAGCCGCTGCCGGCCCGCCCGCGGCCGGTGTTTTCTTCACCGCGTGCCCCGTGCGCACGCCGCCTCACCCTCTTTCCGACTCCCTCGTGAAACCCTTCCTGCGCAACCGCCTCGACCGCTACGCCGTCCGCCTCGAAGAGCTGGACTTCCTGCTCTCGCGCGAGGACATCATGGCCGACATGGCGCAGTACCGCGCCATCTCGCGCGAGCATGCCGAGGTCACGCAGATCGCCGGCCGCTGGGCCCGCTTCCGCCAGCGCGAGGCCGACCTGCAAGGTGCGCGCGAGATGCTCGACGACCCCGACATGGCCGAGATGGCGCAGGAGGAGATCGCCGCGGCGGAGGCCGAACTGGCCCGGCTCGACGACGAACTGCAACGCCTGCTGCTGCCCAAGGACCCGGACGATGCGCGCGCCGCCTTCCTCGAAGTGCGCGCCGGCACCGGCGGCGACGAATCGGCCTTGTTCGCCGGCGACCTGGTGCGCATGTACACGCGCTACGCGGCCAGCGTCGGCTGGAAGGTGGAGGTGCTGAGCGCCAGCGAGAGCGAGTTGGGCGGCTTCAAGGAGGCCGTGCTGCGCATCGACGGCGACGACGTCTACGGCGCGCTGCGCTTCGAGTCCGGCGGCCACCGGGTGCAGCGCGTGCCGGCCACCGAGACCCAGGGCCGCATCCACACCAGCGCCTGCACCGTGGCCGTGATGCCCGAGCCCGACGAGCAGGAAGCCCTCACGCTCAACCCGGCCGACCTGCGCATCGACACCTTCCGCGCCAGCGGCGCGGGCGGCCAGCACATCAACAAGACCGACTCGGCCGTGCGCGTGGTGCACATCCCGACCGGCATCGTCGCCGAATGCCAGGACGGCCGCAGCCAGCACGCCAACAAGGCCCAGGCCCTGCGGGTGCTCCAGGCGCGGCTGCAGGAGAAGGACCGCAGCGAGCGCGCCGCCAAGGAGGCCGCGCTGCGCAAGGGCCTGATCGGCAGCGGCGACCGCAGCGACCGCATCCGCACCTACAACTTCCCGCAGGGCCGGCTCACCGACCACCGCATCAACCTCACGCTCTACAAGCTGGACAAGGTGATGGAGGGCGACCTGGGCGACGTGATCGCCGCGCTGCGCTCGGCGCGTGAATCGGAGCAGCTGGCAGAGCTGGAAGCCGAGGTATGAGCCCACAGTGCCTGTCACTCACCCACCCCAGCCAGCTCCTCCCATGAGTATCGATATCGCCTCCGCCCTGCGCCATGCCGCCGCCCGCGGCCTGGACCGGCTCGACGCCCGGATGCTGCTGCTGCACGCGCTCGGCCGCGCGCCGCACGACCGCGCCTGGCTGCTGGCGCACGACGGCGATGCGCTCGACGCTCCGGTGCAGGCCGCGTTCGACGCCGCCTGCACCCGCCGGCTGGCCGGCGAGCCGGTCGCCTACCTCACGGGCGAGAAGGAATTCTTCGGCCTGGCCCTGCGCGTGGATGCCCGCGTGCTGGTGCCGCGGCCCGACACCGAGACGCTGGTCGAGTGGACGCTCGACGTGCTGGCCGGCCTGGATGCCCCTTCGGTGCTCGACCTGGGCACCGGCAGTGGCGCCATCGCGCTCGCGATCCGGTCGCGCCGCGCCGACGCGCGGGTGCAGGCCATCGACGCCAGCGCCGATGCGCTCGCCGTCGCCCGCGCCAATGCCGAACGGCTCGGCCTGCCGGTGGCGTTCGCCCACGGCTCCTGGCTGCAAGGCCACACGGGCCGGCACGACTGCATCGTCTCCAACCCGCCCTACGTCGCCGCAGCCGACCCGCACCTGGCGGCGCTGGCGCACGAGCCGCTGGCGGCCCTGGCATCGGGCGCCGACGGCCTGGACGACATCCGCGCCATCGTCTCGCAGGCCCCGGCCCACCTCGCACCCGGCGGCTGGCTGCTGCTGGAGCACGGCTGGGACCAGGCGGGCGCGGTGCAGGCGCTGCTGGCCGCCGCAGGCTTCGCGCAGGTGCACAGCCGCGACGACCTCGCGGGCATCGCCCGCTGCACCGGCGGGAAATGGCCGGCGGTGGAATAATCTCCAGCCCCACCCAGAGGAGTTTCCATGAGCAACCCTACCCACCAACGCATCGACGAGCTCGTCAAGGGCAACGACTTCCTGCTGTTCATGAAGGGCACGGCCAGCTTCCCGCAGTGCGGCTTCTCGGGCCGCGCGGTGCAGATCCTCAAGGCCGTGGGCGTGGACCCGAAGGCGCTCAAGACCGTGGACGTGCTCACCGACCCCGAGATCCGCCAGGGCATCAAGGAATACAGCAACTGGCCGACGATCCCGCAGTTCTACCTGCGCGGCGAGTTCGTGGGCGGCTCCGACATCCTCTACGAACTCTACGAGTCGGGCGAGCTGCAACAGCTCGTGGCCGGCACGGCCCCCGCCGCGCAGTGACCTCTTGACGGGGCCGCGCGCGGCTCCATCTGAGCAACCTTCACGTCCCTTCCTTCACGCGACGCCATGCGCACCTACGACAAGCTGATCGCCACGATTCGCGCCCGCCAAGGCACGGCGGGCCTGCGCGCGTGCATTGGCGTCGGCGGGAGCGCGGAGCAGCCTCCGCGTCCCGGCTGCATGCAGGCCGCCTGCTAGGCGCCGACGGCGAATCCATCCATCCGCCCGGAGCCGGCAGCTTCGGGCAACGGGGCCCACCCGCGCGACGGGCCCCAGGACAGGGAAGGATCCGCCATGACTGCCACCACTGCTCCCGCCGTTGCGCGCACGCTGCTGCGCAACATCGGCATCATCGCCCACGTCGACGCGGGCAAGACCACGACCACCGAGCGCATCCTGTTCGCCACCGGGCAGAGCCACCGCATCGGCGAGGTGCACGACGGCGCCGCGACGATGGACTTCGACCCGCAGGAACGCGCGCGCGGCATCACCATCCAGAGCGCCGCCACGACCGTGTTCTGGCGCGGCGCGCAGTTGAACATCATCGACACGCCCGGCCACGTCGACTTCCAGATCGAGGTGCGGCGCGCGCTGCGCGTGCTCGACGGCGCGGTCGTCGTCTTCGACGGCGTGGCCGGCGTGGAGCCGCAGACCGAGGCCAACTGGCGCCTGGCCGACGGCCACGGCGTGCCGCGCATCGCCTTCGTCAACAAGCTCGACCGCACCGGCGCGGATTTCCTGCGCGTGGTCCGCATGGTCGAGGAGCGCCTGGGCGCGCGGCCGCTCGTGCTCCAGCTGCCCTGGGGCAGCGAGGAGGGTTTTCGCGGCGTGATCGACCTGGTCGGCCGCCGCGCGCTCGCCTGGAGCGGCGAGCCCGGTGCGACGGCGCAGGAACACCCCGTACCCGAGGAACTGCGCGCCACCGTCGATGCCTGGCGCGAACGCCTGGTCGATGCCGCACTGGAGCACGACGACGACGCCCTGCGCGCCTGGCTCGACGGCACGCAGCCACCGCCGGAGGTGCTGCGCGCGGCCATCCGCCGCGGTACGGTCGCGGGCGCCTTCGTGCCGGTGCTGGCCGGCTCGGCCTTCCGCAACCGCGGCGTGCAGCCGTTGCTCGACGCCGTGGTCGACTACCTGCCCGCGCCCGGCGAAGCCGCCGCAGCCGGCCAGCCCGAGGCCGACCCGGCCGGCCCGCTGGCCGCACTCGCGTTCAAGGTGGTGACGGACACGCACGGCGCGCTGATCTTCACCCGCGTCTACCGCGGCACGTTGCGCGTGGGCGACACAGTGCTGGACGCCACCGGCGGCCGGCGCGAGCGCGTCGCCCGGCTCTACGAGGTCCATGCCGACCGCCGCGTCGAAATCGACGCCGCGCCAGCCGGCAGCATCGTGGCCGTCGCCGGCTTCAAGGAGGTGCTGACCGGCCACACGCTGGCCGACCCGGCGCATCCGCTGCTGCTCGAAGAGATCGCCACGCCCGCGCCGGTGATCGACCTCGCCGTGGAGCCGCGCACCCAGGCCGACCAGCAGCGCCTGGCCACGGCCTTGCAGGCGCTCGCCCGCGAGGACCCGAGCCTGCGCGTGCGGCAGGACGCCGAATCCGGCCAAACCATCCTCTCGGGCCTCGGCGAGCTGCAGCTCGAAGTCGCGCTGGAGAACCTGCGCACCCGCCACCGCGTGGACGTGAACGCCGGCGCGCCCCAGGTCGCGCTGCGCGAGACCATCACGCGCGCGGCCGTGCTGCGCCACGTGCACAGGAAGCAGAGCGGCGGCCCCGGCCAGTTCGCCGAGGTGCAGCTGCGGCTGGAGCCGCTGGAACGGGGCGCCGGCCTGCGCTTCGGCCACCGCATCGCCGGCGGCGCGATCCCGCGCGAGTTCATCCCGGCCGTGGAGGCCGGCGTGCGCCGGGCCGCGGCCAGCGGCGTGCTCGCGGGCCATCCGGTGGTGGACCTGGCGGCGACCCTGGAGGACGGCGCCTTCCACGAGAAGGACTCGTCGGCGCTGGCCTTCGAGCTGGCCGCCGCCAACGCCTTCCGCGCCGCGGCCGCGCAGGCCGCGCCGGTGGTGCTGGAGCCGGTGATGGCGGTGGAGGTGACCACGCCGGGCGACCATGTCGGCGACGTGATCGGCGACCTGGCGCGGCGCCGCGGCCAGGTGCGCGGGCAGGACACACGCGGCACCGCCACCGTGGTGGAGGCCCACGTGCCGCTGGCCGCGCTGTTCGGCTACATCGGCCAGCTGCGCGCGCTGACCGCCGGGCGCGCGAGCTTCACGATGGCGTTCGACCACTATGCGCCGGCGGCTCAGCGCGGCTGAAGCGGCGGGCGGCCGCACATTCGCGCGGCGGCCGCCCGCTACACTCGAACCATTCCGGCACGGGCCCCGGGTGCGCCGGGAGCCGCCCCATGGACCTGTCCACCAGCCTGCTGCTCATCGCCCTGCTCATCGCCGCCAGCGCCTTCTTCTCGGTCGCCGAGATCGCCGTCGCCGCCTCGCGCCGGCTGCGCCTGCGCCAGCTGGCCGACGAGGGCGACCCCCGCGCCGAGCGCGTGTTGCGGGTGCAGGAGCAGCCCGGCCCGTACTTCACCGTGGTGCAGATCGGCCAGAACGCGATCGCCATCCTCGGCGGCATCGTGGGCGAGGGCGCGCTGAGCCCGGCGTTCCACGTGCTGCTGTCGCTGTGGCTGCCGCGCCCCACGGCCGAGACGGCGGCCTTCCTCTGCTCGTTCCTCGTCGTCACTTCGCTCTTCATCCTGTTCGCCGACCTGTTTCCCAAGCGGCTCGGCATGACGGCGCCCGAGCGCTTCGCGGTCGCGGTCGTGCGGCCGATGCGCACGCTGGCGGTGCTGCTCGCGCCGTTCGCCTGGGTCTATGCCAAGGCAGCCGACGGCCTGTTCGCGCTGTTCGGCCTGCCGACGCAGCGCGACGACCGCATCACCTCGGAGGACATCATCGCGATGACCGAGGCCGGTGCGCTCGCGGGCGTGCTCGCCGCGCGCGAGCAGCAGGTGATCGCCAACGTGTTCGAGCTCGACAGCCGCACCGTGGCCAGCGCGATGTCGCCGCGCGACCGCGTGGCGTATTTCCTGCGCGACGACAGCGACGCGATCGTGCGCGCGCGCATCGCGGCCGAGCCGTTCTCCACCTACCCCGTCTGCGAGGGCGACATCGACCACGTGGTCGGCTACGTCGATGCCAAGGACCTGTTCCAGCGCGTGCTCAACGGCCAGCCGATCTCGCTGGCCGACGACTCGCTGGTGCGCAAGGTGCTCATCGTGCCCGACCGGCTCACGCTGGCCGAGGTGCTGGAGCAGTTCCGCCTGGTCGGCGAGGACTTCGCCGTCATCGTCAACGAATACAGCCTCGTGGTCGGCGTGGTCACGCTCAACGACGTGATGAGCACCGTCATGGGCGACCTGATCTCGCCGCTCGACGAGGAGCAGATCGTGCGGCGCGACGAGCACTCCTGGCTCATCGACGGCGTGACGCCGATCCAGGACGTGGTGCACGCGCTGGGCATCGACGAGCTGCCGCACGAGGGCGAATACGAGACGCTGGCCGGCTTCCTCATGGTGATGCTGCGCCGCGTGCCGCGGCGCACGGACAGCGTGCTCTGGAGCGGCTACAAGTTCGAGGTGATGGACGTGGACAGCTACCGCATCGACCAGGTGCTGGTGTCGCGCGCGGTGGCACCTGCCGCCGCATGAACATACTCCTCCACCCAGCCTCCTACAGCGCCCGGATCTAGTGCGCTAGAGGACTATACCCCTACCATTTTGGTGGCTCATCCTTGAACTCCCAGTTGCGTTCGGCCGCGAACACCGCGTTCGGGTACGGTGCGCGCCCGCGGCTGCCGTTGTAGCGCCCGAGCGCGAGGAACAGGTCGCCGCGCTCGCGGTCGAGGTAGTGGCGCAGGATCACGCAGCCGAAGCGCAGGTTGGTCTGCATGTGGAACAGGCTCGCCGGGTCGCCGTTGCCGATGGTGCGCGTCCAGAACGGCATGACCTGCATGTAGCCGCGCGCGCCGACGCTGGAGACGGCGAACTTGCGGAACGCGCTCTCGACCTGGATCAGCCCGAGCACGAGGCTCGTTGCCAGGCCCGCGCGGCGGCTTTCGTACCAGGCGGTCTGCAGCAGCTCGCGCCGCGCCTGCGCATCGGCGATGCGGCGGCCCAGCCGGCCGCTCATGGCGCCGAGCCAGCGCAGGTGGGCCAGGTAGGCGGCCGTGGTGGGGAACTCGGGCACCGGCGGCGCGTCGTTGGCGACGGCCGCGCTGAGCGCCGTGCGCACCGCGTCGGCCAGCGGCTCCTCCAGCTGCGCGCCCGCGTGCGCCGAAGGCAGCGCCCACCCCAGCGGCAGGGCCGGCAGCGCGCGCAGCAGGTGCCGGCGCGCCAGCGTCCTCATACCGCGATGCGGCCCTTCAGGAAGGCCGCCGCGCCGTCCACCGCGATCTTTGTGGCCTCGGCATCGCGGCGGTGCTGGTATTCGAGCTGGCCTTCCTTGAGGCCGCGGTCGCCGACCACCACGCGGTGCGGCACGCCGATCAGCTCCCAGTCGGCAAACATCGCGCCGGGACGCTCGCCGCGGTCGTCGAGGATCACGTCCACGCCGCTGTCCAGCAGCTGCTGGTAGAGCGACTCGGCCGCTTCCTTCACCGCCGGGCTGCGGTCGGCGCCGATCGGGCAGACCACCACGGTGAACGGCGCGATCGCGTCGGGCCAGATGATGCCGCGCTCGTCGTGGTTCTGCTCGATGGCCGCGGCCGGCAGCCGCGTGATGCCGATGCCGTAGCAGCCCATCTCGAAGAACCGCGGCTTGCCGGCCTCGTCGAGGAAGGTGGCGTTCATCGGCTTGCTGTACTTGGTGCCGAGGTAGAACACATGGCCGACCTCGATGCCGCGCTCGATCGCGAGCGTGCCGCGGCCGTCGGGCGAGGCATCGCCCGCGACCACGTTGCGGATGTCGGCCACGAGGTCGGGCTCGGCCAGGTCGCGGCCCCAGTTCACGCCGGTGAAGTGGAAGTCGGCCTCGTTGGCGCCGCAGACCCAGTCGGCCAGCACGGCGACCTCGCGGTCGGCCACGATCTTCACCGGCTTGCGCAGCCCGATCGGGCCCAGGTAGCCGGGTTTGGTGCCGAAGTACTCCTCGATCTCGGCCACGGTCGCGAAGCGGAAGCCGGCCTCGAAGCCGGGCAGCTTGCCGGCCTTGATCTCGTTCAGATCATGGTCGCCGCGCAGCAGCAGCAGCCAAATTTGCGGAAGCAATCCCGTACCTGAATCTCGATCCGACTGGTCCGTTGCCAGCACCAGCGACTTGACGGTGCGCGCCAGCGGCAGGCTGAGCAGTTCGGCCACGCTGGCGCAGGTGCTCCTGCCCGGCGTCGGCGTCTTCTCCAACGCCTGCGCGGGTGCGGGGCGCGGGCCGGCGGGTGCCAGCGCCTCGGCCTTCTCGATGTTGGCGGCGTAGTCGCTTTCGGGCGCGTAGACGATCGCGTCCTCGCCGGTCGCGGCGATCACCTGGAACTCCTCGCTCAGGTCGCCGCCGATGGCACCGCTGTCGGCCGCCACCGCGCGGTAGGACAGGCCGAAGCGGTCGAAGATGCGGCGGTAGGCCGCGGCCATGGTCTGGTAGCTCGCCTGCGCGGCCTCGGGGCTGCGGTCGAAGCTGTAGGCGTCCTTCATGACGAACTCGCGCCCGCGCATCAGGCCGAAGCGCGGGCGCCGCTCGTCGCGGAACTTGGTCTGGATCTGGTAGAAGTTCTTCGGCAACTGCCTGTAGCTGCGCAGTTCCTGGCGCGCGAGGTCGGTCACCACCTCCTCGCTCGTGGGCTGGATCACGAAGTCGCGGCCGTGGCGGTCCTGGATGCGCAGCAGCTCGGGGCCCATCGCGACGAAGCGGCCGGTCTCCTGCCACAGTTCGGCCGGCTGCACGACAGGCATGGTCAGCTCGACGGCTCCGGCACGGTCCATCTCCTCGCGCACGATCCGCTCCACCTTGCGGATCACGCGCAGGCCCAGCGGCAGATAGGTGTACACGCCGGCGCCGAGCTTTTTGATCATGCCGGCGCGGGTCATCAGGCGGTGGCTCGCCACCTCGGCGTCGGCGGGCGCTTCCTTGAGCGTGGAGATGAAGAAACGGGAGGCTTTCGTCATGCGGGAGCGGGGGTTTTCACGAGACCGGTCCGCTTGTGGCGCGCGGGGCGCCGTGCATAATGGACTCAGTTCAAAAATTGGGGTTTGATTATGCTTGACCGGGACGGCTTTCGGCCGAACGTCGGCATCATCCTGCTCAACCAGAAGAACCAGGTGTTCTGGGGCAAGCGCATCCGCACCCACTCCTGGCAGTTTCCGCAGGGCGGCATCGACCGGGGCGAGAATCCCGAGCAGGCCATGTTCCGAGAACTCCACGAGGAAGTGGGGCTCGCACCGGAGCACGTCCGCATCGTTGCCCGCACACGCGACTGGTTGCGCTACGAGGTGCCCGACCGGTACATCCGCCGCGACGCGCGGGGCCACTACAAGGGCCAGAAGCAGATCTGGTTCCTGCTGCAGCTGCTGGGCCACGACTGGGACCTGAACCTGCGTGCCACCAACCATCCGGAGTTCGATGCCTGGCGCTGGAACGACTACTGGGTGCCGCTCGGCGTGGTGGTGGAGTTCAAGCGCGGCGTCTACGAGATGGCGCTGACCGAGCTGGCGCGCTTCCTGCCGCGCCACGAGCAGCGCAACCGCTATCTGCGCGGCGGCATGCGCGCGCGCGAGCATGACCGGCTCGATCCGTTGACGGGCGCGGGCCATGCCGGCGTCGGCCTCGAACTGCCGCCCGGCGCGACCTTCGACCCGGATCCGTCGCACAGCGCGGCAGCCCAGCCAGCTGCCGCTGCGCCGCCCCCCATTTCATCGACACCATCGCAGAAAGATCGCCCCCGGCATGATGCGGCCCGTTCATAGCAGATTCCTTCCCGCTCTTCTCCTGACCACCCTGGTGGCCGGCGTGCACCTGCCTGCGCAGGCCGAGCTGTTCGGGTTATTCGGCGATTCCGCCAACAAGCCCGCCTGGAAGGAAGGCGACGTGCCCACGCCGCCCGCCTTCTCGCTGGACCGGCTGATCGAGGTGGAAACCAGCGCGGCATCCAGCCTGCGCAGCGGCATCGACCCCTCGACCATCTCGATCGGCGCGGACGGCGTGGTGCGCTACGTGGCCGTGGCCCGCAACGATACGGCGACCAACATCTCCTACGAGGGCATCCGCTGCAACGCCGCGGAGCACCGCGTGTACGCGCGGTACTACGAAGGCGAGGGCTGGAAGCCGGCGGACGGCGAATGGCACGCGCTGGTCTCCAACCGCGCCGCGCCCCATGCACGCGCGCTGGCCCGGGGAGGCATCTGCGTGGGAGCGGCGCCCAACACGAGCCCCGCGCAGATCGCCCGCGACCTGCGCAATCCGCCGCTCTACCAGACCCCCTGACGCGCAGCCCGCCTCCAGTCTGCGTCAGCCGCGGGCCGAGAGCACCAGGTTGTCGCGGTGCACCATCTCCGGCTCGGCCGTGTAGCCGAGCACGGCTTCGAATTCGGACGACGCCCTGCGGCACAGCAGCCGCGCTTCTGCGCTCGCATAGTTGGCCAAACCTCGGGCGATCTCGGCACCGTGCGCATCGCGGATCGCGATCACGTCGCCGCGCGAGAAATCGCCCTCGACGGCGGTCATGCCGATGGGCAGCAGGCTCTTGCCGTCCTCGCGCAGCCTGGCGGCTGCGCCGGCATCGACCAGCACGGCGCCGCGCAGCTGCAGGTGGTCCGCGATCCACTGCTTGCGCGCCTGGGTCTTCGCGGTCTGCGCGACCAGCAGCGTGCCGATGGCCTCGCCGCGCACCAGGCGCAGCAGCACGTCGGGCTCGCGGCCCCAGGCGATGACAGTCGAGGCACCCGAGCCCGCCGCACGCCGGGCCGCAAGGATCTTGGTGAGCATGCCGCCGCGGCCGATGCTGGATCCAGCGCCGCCGGCCATCACCTCCAGCGCCGGATCGCCCGCGCGCGCCTCGTGCACGAAGCGCGCATCCGGGTCGCGACGCGGGTCGGCCGTGTAAAGACCCTTCTGGTCGGTGAGGATCACCAGCGCATCGGCCTCCACGAGGTTGGCCACGAGCGCACCGAGCGTATCGTTGTCGCCGAACTTGATCTCGTCGTTGACGACCGTGTCGTTCTCGTTGATGACTGGAACGACGCCCATGCGCAGCAGCGTCAGCAGCGTGGAACGGGCGTTGAGATAGCGTTCGCGGTCCGCCAGGTCGCCGTGCGTCAGCAGCACCTGGGCGCTGCCCAGGCCGTTCTCGCGCAGCTTGGTCTCGTACATCTGCGCCAGACCCATCTGGCCGACGGCGGCAGCGGCCTGCAACTCATGACCCTCGCGCGGGCGGGTGGTCCAGCCCAGGCGCTTCATGCCCTCGACCACGGCACCGCTGGACACCATGACCACCTCGCGCCGATCACCCTCATCATGCACCAGCGCCGCGAGCTGGCGGCTCCACTCGCCGATCGCCGCTTCGTCCAGGCCGCGGCCCTCGTTGGTGACGAGGCTGGAGCCGACCTTGACCACGATGCGGCGGGCGCCGCGCAGGAGAGGCGCAACTGCTGGAGGATTCATGTCTCGGAGATGGCAAACGAACGGGAGAGGCCATCTGCCGCACGCAGATGGGCATGCGAAAGTGTCTTCAGTCGGCAGGCTGTCTCACGAAGCGCGGATCGACCTCGGCCGGCGGCTGCTTGGCCTTCTGCTGCGCCTGGATGTGCAGGTAGACGGCCTGGACCAGCGGCTCGCAGCCCTCGCGCGTCAACGCGGAGATCTCGAACACCGGGCCCTTCCAGCGCAGCCGGCGCACGATGTCCTTGACGCGCGCGGCCCGCTCCTCCACCGGCACCATGTCCAGCTTGTTGAGCACCAGCCAGCGCGGCTTCTCGTAGAGCGCCGGGTCGTACTTCTTCAACTCGGCCGCGATCGCCCTGGCCTGCTCCACCGGATCGACGCCTTCGTCGAACGGCGCCGCATCGACGAGATGCAGCAGCAGGCGGGTGCGCTGCAGATGGCGCAGGAACTGGTGACCCAGCCCCGCGCCTTCGGACGCGCCTTCGATGAGCCCCGGCACGTCGGCCACGACGAAGCTCTGCTCGGGCCCGACGCGCACGACGCCCAGGTTGGGGTGCAGCGTGGTGAAGGGGTAGTCGGCAATCTTCGGGCGGGCGTTGGAGACAGCCGCGATCAGCGTGGACTTGCCCGCGTTGGGCATGCCCAGCAGGCCCACATCGGCCAGCACCTTGAGCTCCAGCTTGAGCGAGCGGCGCTCGCCCGGCCAGCCCGGCGTCTTCTGGCGCGGCGCGCGGTTGATCGCACTCTTGAAGCGCAGGTTGCCGAAGCCACCGTCGCCACCCTTGGCGATGGTCACGACCTCGCCGGGTACGAGCAGCTCGAACAGCACTTCGCCGGTCTCGGCATCGCTCAGGATGGTGCCGACCGGCATCTTGAGGGTGACGTCCTCGCCTGCGGCGCCGAACATGTCGGAGCCCATGCCGTGCTGGCCGCGCCGCGCTTCGTAGCGGCGCGCAAAGCGGTAGTCGACCAGCGTGTTGAGGCTCGGGTCCGCCACCGCGAACACATGGCCGCCCCGGCCGCCGTCGCCGCCGTCGGGGCCGCCGAATTCCTTGTACTTCTCGTGCCGGAACGACACGCAGCCATTGCCGCCGTCGCCCGCGGCGATGTCAATGAAGGCTTCATCGACGAACTTCATGGTCGGTCCAGTTTACAAAATGCGGAATCGGAGCCCGGAAAGAGCGAAGCCCCGACGATGCGGGGCTTCGAGGCGGGTCGAAGTGACAGCCTTACAGCGGCGTCACGTTGACCGTGTGCTTGGACAGTGCGCCCTTGACGCTGAACGATACCTTGCCGTCGACCAGCGCGTACAGCGTGTGGTCCTTGCCCACGCCGACGTTGTCGCCGGGGTGGAAGCGCGTGCCACGCTGGCGCACGATGATCGAGCCGGCGGTGATGGCTTCACCGCCGAAGGCCTTCACGCCAAGCATCTTGGGCTTGGAATCGCGCCCGTTTCGCGTAGAGCCGCCGCCTTTTTTCTGTGCCATGGTGAGCTACTCCTTAACCAGCGATGGCGCCGATCTGCAGTTCGGTGAACTGCTGGCGATGGCCCTGGCGCTTCTGATAGTGCTTGCGGCGGCGCAGCTTGAAGATGCGCACCTTGTCGTGCTTGCCGTGCGCCACGACGGTCGCCGTGACGGTTGCACCGGACACCAGGGGCGTGCCCACCTTGAGTTCGCCGCCGTTGCCGACAGCCAGAACCTGGTCGATCACGATTTCCTGGCCCACGTCCGCAGCGATCTGTTCTACCTTGATTTTTTCGCCGGAAGCTACGCGATACTGCTTGCCGCCGGTTTTTATGACTGCGTATGTCATGTAAGCCTCTAACCAATGAGTTCTGCAGACGGATTTCCACAGAACCCGCGATTGTAGCATGCAGCCCATGGCAGGCCTTGTGCGGCAGGAAGTGGCCAGCCGCATTCCTATAATGCCCGCCACATCCCAGCGAGCGCAACGCCGCCGACAGCCTTGACCACCACGACGCTACCCTCCTCCGCGGCCGCCGCCTCGCCGCTTTCCCTCGTCGCCGAGGACATGCGCGCCATGGACGCGGTGATCGCCCGGCGGCTGGATTCCAGCGTCCCCCTCGTCGGACAGGTCGCGCGGCACATCATCTCGGCCGGCGGCAAGCGCCTGCGGCCCGCGCTGCTGCTGATGGTCTGCGGCGCACTCGGCTACCGCGGCGACCAGCGGCTGAACCTGGCGGCCGTCGTCGAGTTCATCCACACCGCGACGCTGCTGCACGACGACGTGGTGGACGAGTCCACGCTGCGCCGCGGACGCCCCACGGCCAACGAGACCTTCGGCAATCCGGCCAGCGTGCTGGTCGGCGACTTCCTGCATTCGCGCGCTTTCCAGATGATGGTGGACGCGGGCGACATGCGCGTCATGGAGATCCTGTCGGAAGCGACCAACGTGATCGCCGAAGGCGAGGTGCTGCAGCTCATGAACACGCACGATGCCTCGCTCGACGAAGCCGGCTATCTGCGCGTGATCCGCTCCAAGACGGCCAAGCTGTTCGAGGCCAGCGCCCGCCTGGGCGCCGTACTGGCCAGGAGCACGTCCGAGGTCGAAGGCGCCTGCGCCGAATACGGCCAAGCCCTCGGCACGGCCTTTCAGGTCATCGACGACGTGCTGGACTACGACGGCGACACGGCCGAGATGGGCAAGAACCTCGGCGACGACCTGCGCGAGGGCAAGAACACGCTGCCGCTCATCGCGGCCATGCAGCGCGGCACGACCGAACAGAGCGCCACGGTGCGCCGCGCCATCGAGGAAGGCGCGACCGACGAACTGCCGCTGATTCTTCGGATCGTGCGCGAAACCGGCGCCCTGGAAGTGACGCGCGCGGCCGCCGCGGCAGAGGCGCAGCGTGCGATCGATGCAATTCGTGCGCTTCCAGCCAATTCTTATGCTGAAGGCCTGCTACAATTAGCGGCTCAGCTGCTCCAGCGCAGGAATTGACCAGCGCTGCGGCACATCGGGGTGTAGCTTAGCCTGGTAGAGCGCTACGTTCGGGACGTAGAGGCCGGAGGTTCGAATCCTCTCACCCCGACCAGACCATTGTTTACGGTCTGGCAGCAGAGCTTGTCAAATGGCCAGCGTGCAACGCGCTATCGTTTCACCATTTGCAATTACACTCCCCAGCGAATCGGCGATGACCATGTGGGTGCTCGCTCGTTTCCTTCGCGTCACCGGACTCAATGGCTGCTGTCGATAGCGTTTCCCGAGAAACTCCCGCGCTCGCCCTGCCAGGTGTCGGCCGGGTCCTGATTTCCGCGGGCAAGCTGCAGCAGCAGGCGGCCGACGATCTCCTCCGCAAGGCGCAGGCCAACCGTACCGGCTTCCTGAGCGAACTCATCGGATCCGGCCTGGTGTCCGCCAGCGAGCTGGCCCATACGATGGCCATGGCGTTCGCCGCCCCGCTGCTGGATCTGGACGCGATCGACAACGACCGGCTGCCCAAGGACCTGCTCGACGCCAAGCTCTGCCAGGCCCACCGCGTGGTGGTCCTCAGCAAGCGCAACAACCGGCTGATCGTCGCCACCGCCGACCCGACCGACCAGGCCGCGGCCGAGCAAATCAAGTTCTCGACCCAGATGGGCGTGGACTGGGTGATCGCGGAGTACGACAAGCTCCTGCGCTTGGTCGAGGCGAGCAGCGCCTCGGCCGGTGATGCGGTCAACGAGATTGTCGCCGCGGACTTCGATTTCGACCTCGACGACGCCGACCCGGCCGACAGCCAGGCCGAGGCCCTGGCTTCGGAGGTCGAGGACGCGCCGATCGTCAAGTTCCTCCACAAGATGCTGCTGGACGCCTACAACATGCGCGCGTCCGACCTGCACTTCGAGCCCTACGAGCACTCGTACCGGGTGCGCTTTCGCATCGACGGCGAACTGCGCGAGATCGCATCGCCGCCGACGGCAATCAAGGAGAAGCTCGCCTCGCGCATCAAGGTGATCTCGCGGATGGACATCTCCGAGAAGCGCGTGCCGCAGGACGGCCGCATGAAGCTCAAAGTCGGCGCGGACCGGGTGATCGACTTCCGGGTCAGCACGCTGCCCACGCTGTTCGGCGAGAAGATCGTGATTCGCATCCTGGACCCGAGCAGCGCAAAGGTCGGCATCGACGCCCTGGGCTACGAGGAAGTCGAGAAGCAGCGTCTGCTCCAGGCCATCGGCCGCCCCTACGGCATGATCCTCGTGACCGGGCCGACCGGCTCGGGCAAGACGGTGTCGCTCTACACCTGCCTGAACCTGCTCAACAAGCCCGGCGTCAACATCGCCACGGCCGAGGACCCGTCCGAAATCAACCTGCCGGGCGTCAACCAGGTCAACGTCAACGAGAAGGCCGGCCTGACCTTCGCGACCGCGCTCAAGTCCTTCCTGCGGCAGGATCCGGACATCATCATGGTCGGCGAAATCCGCGACCTGGAAACCGCCGACATCGCCATCAAGGCCGCGCAGACCGGGCACCTGGTGCTGTCCACGCTGCACACGAACGACGCGCCGACCACGCTCACGCGGATGCGCAACATGGGCATCGCGCCGTTCAACATCGCATCGAGCGTGATCCTGATCACGGCGCAGCGGCTGGCGCGCAGGCTCTGCCCCAGCTGCAAGGCGCCGGCCGACATTCCGCGCAAGACGCTGCTCCAGTCCGGCTTCCGCGAGGACGAGCTCGACGGCAGCTGGACGCCCTACCGGCCGGTGGGCTGCCCGGTCTGCAACAATGGCTACAAGGGCCGGGTCGGCATCTACGAGGTGATGCCCATTTCCGAGGAGATCCAGAAGATCATCCTGCGCGACGGCAGCGCGCTGGAGATCGCCAAGCAGGCCCGCGAGGAGGGTGTGCGCAGCCTGCGGCAGTCCGGCCTGCACAAGGTGGCGATCGGCGTGACCTCGCTCGAGGAAGTGCTGGCGGTGACCAACGAATAGCCGCCCGGGCCTGCCAGAATCGCCCGGCACGCATCACGCACCAACACCCGAGGGACAACCAGCATGGCCACTGCCGCAGCAGCATCGAAGGGCGTCAAGGAGTTCGTCTTCGAATGGGAGGGCCGCGACCGCAACGGCAAACCGGTGCGCGGCGAGATCCGCGCCGGCGGCGAGAACCAGGTCCAGGCCACGCTGCGCCGCCAGGGCGTGTTCCCGACCAGGATCAGGAAGCGCAAGACCTCGGGCGGCAAGAGGATCACGCCCAAGGACATCGCACTCTTCACCCGCCAGCTCGCGACGATGATGAAGGCCGGCGTGCCGCTGCTGCAGGCCTTCGACATCGTGGGCCGCGGCAATTCGAATCCGAGCGTGACCCGGCTGCTCAACGACATCCGCACCGACGTGGAGACCGGCACCTCGCTCAACGCGGCCTTCCGCAAGCATCCGCTGTACTTCGATGCGCTGTACTGCAACCTGGTCGAGGCCGGCGAGGCCGCCGGTATCCTTGACGCGCTGCTCGACCGCCTGGCGCTCTACATGGAGAAGACCGAGGCGATCAAATCGAAGATCAAGTCGGCGCTGATGTACCCGATCTCGGTGGTCGTCGTCGCCTTCGTCGTGGTCGCGGTGATCATGATCTTCGTGATCCCGGCGTTCAAGGAGGTGTTCTCGTCCTTCGGCGCCGACCTGCCGGCGCCCACGCTGGTCGTGATCGCCATCAGCGAGGTGTTCGTGCAGTGGTGGTGGCTGATCTTCGGCGCCATCGGCGGCGGCCTGTACTTCTTCTTCCAGGCCTGGAAGCGCAACGAGCGCATGCAGGCCTTCATGGACCGTGCGCTGCTGAAGATGCCGATCTTCGGCACGCTGGTCGAGCAGTCCTGCATCGCCCGCTGGACCCGCACCCTGTCCACCATGTTCGCCGCCGGCGTGCCGCTGGTGGAGGCGCTCGACTCGGTCGGCGGCGCCTCGGGCAACTCGGTCTTCGCCAACGCGACCGGGAAGATCCAGCAGGAGGTCTCCACCGGCGTGAGCCTCACGGCCGCGATGACCAATGCCAACGTGTTCCCGTCGATGGTGCTGCAGATGTGCGCGATCGGCGAGGAGTCCGGGTCCATCGACCACATGCTCGGCAAGGCTGCCGAGTTCTACGAGTCCGAGGTCGACGACATGGTGGCCGGCCTCTCCAGCCTCATGGAGCCAATCATCATCGTCGTGCTCGGCGTGCTGATCGGCGGCATCGTCGTCTCGATGTACCTGCCCATCTTCAAGCTCGGGCAGGTCGTCTGAGTCCCACGGTGCCCCGGGCGCCTCCATGCACGCACTTTTTTTCGCATGATTCTTTCCCCGACGGCCGATGCCGTGATCGCCGGCCTCTTCGGCCTGCTGGTCGGCAGCTTCCTCAACGTGGTGATCCACCGCCTTCCGCGCATGCTGGAGCGCAGCTGGTGGCTGTCGGCCGGCGAGACGCTGGGCGACGCCGCGTCCTACCAGCGCGTGTTCGGCCGCCCGGCGCCGGCGCTGCTGGAAGCGGCCCACGTCCAGCTCGCCAGCGACGCGCAGACGCTGGGGCCCTATTCGCTGGCTCGCCCGCGCTCGCGCTGCGGCCGTTGCGGCCACGGCATCCGATGGTACGAGAACCTGCCGGTGCTGAGCTATGTCTTCCTGCGCGGGCGCTGCAGCGCCTGCCGCGCACCGATCGGCCTGCGCTATCCGCTGGTCGAGCTGGCCACCGGCGCGCTGTTCGCGCTGTGCGCCTGGAGGTGGGGTATCAGCCTGCAGGGCGTAGCCTGGGCGGGTTTCGCGAGCATACTGGTCGTGCAGTTCGCAATCGACCTTGACACCCAGCTGCTGCCCGACGACCTCAACTACCCGCTGCTCTGGCTTGGCCTGCTGGCTGCGGCCATCGGCTGGAGCGGCGTGCCGCTGGCCTCGGCCGTCTGGGGTGCGGCGCTGGGCTACCTGGCGCTGTGGTCGGTCTACCACCTCTACCGGCTCGCGACCGGCAAGGAAGGCATGGGCTACGGCGACTTCAAGCTGCTGGCCGCGCTCGGCGCGTGGTTCGGCGCGGAGTACCTGCTGGCCATCGTGCTGGTGTCCTCGCTCGTGGGCGCGGTGCTCGGCGGCGGGCTGCTGCTGGCCGGGCGGCTGGCGCACAAGGACATCCCGATCGCGTTCGGCCCCTTCCTGGCCGGCGCCGGGCTGGTCTGCCTCGCGGTGGGACCGGCCGAGGTGCGCGCGCTGGCGCCGTTCGCCTTCCCGTTCTTCGCAGGGTGAGCCGGCCGTGGCACTGCATCTGGGGCTGACGGGGGGTATCGGCAGCGGCAAATCGTTGGTTGGTCGCTTCCTGATGGAACTGAGGGGGGTTTTGATTGATTCCGATGCCGTGTCGCGCAGCGTGACCGCGGCGGGCGGCGCAGCGATCGGTCCGATCCGCGATACCTTCGGACCTGACTTCATCGACGCGGCCGGTGCGATGCACCGGGCCCGCATGCGCACCCTGGCCTTCTCCGACCCGACGGCGCGCGGCCGGCTGGAGGCGATCATTCACCCGCTGGTGCAGCAGGCGTCCGAAGCCCAGGCCCGCGCGGCCGAGGCCGCCGGCGCGCCGCTGCTGGTGTTCGACATCCCGCTGCTGGTCGAGAGCGGCCGCCGCATCGCGCAGTTCGACCGCCTCCTCGTGGTCGATTGCAGCATCGAGACCCAGATCGCCCGCGTGATGGCGCGCAACGGCCTGGCGCGCGGAACGGTCGAAGGAATCATCGCCTCGCAGGCCAGCCGCGCCCAGCGGCTCGCGGCGGCCGATGCGGTGCTGTTCAACGACGGCATACCGCCCGAGGCGCTGCGTGCCCAGGTGCATGCGCTGGCAGGCTGGCTCGGCCTCCCGGCGGTTTCAAGCGGTGACGCAGGGGTGACAGGGCCTGCCGAGCCACTATGATGCGTTTTTCCGTTGCAGGCCCTGCGTCCATGGAAGCCACCACCTTCACACCGATTCGGCCGACGAGGAAACCCGCCGCGTGCTCCTGTACGAATACCCCTTCAACGAGCGCATCCGTACCTACCTGCGGCTGGAGCATCTGTTCCGCCGGCTCGGCGAGCTGATCTCGCGCGAGCATCCGCTCGACCACCATTTCGCGCTGACCACCATCTTCGAGGTGATGGACGTGGCCGCGCGCGCCGACCTCAAGTCCGACGTGATGAAGGACCTGGAGAAGCAGAAGCACCTGCTCGACAGCTACCGCGGCAACCCGTCGATCGCCGAGGGCGTGCTCGACAGCGTGATTGCCCAGCTCGACCACTGCTTCGCCGCGCTCAACGCGCTGCCCGGCAAGGCCGGCCAGGCGCTGGCCGAGAACGAATGGCTCATGAGCATCCGCAGCCGCGCGAGCATCCCCGGCGGCACCTGCGGCTTCGACCTGCCGGCCTACGCGGCCTGGCAGCACCGCCCGCCCAAGGTGCGCCAGCGCGCGCTGGAGGACTGGGCCTCCACGCTCGCGCCGCTGGCCGAGTCGATCTACCAGCTGCTCAAGATGCTGCGCGACTCGGGCCTGGCGCAAAAGGTGATGGCCGAGCGCGGCCAGTTCCAGCAGAGCCTGCCGGCGGGCCGCACCTTCCAGCTGCTGCGCCTGCGCATCGATCCGCGCCTGAACCTGGTGCCGGAGATCAGCGGCAACCGCCTGATCGTCTCGGTGCGGCTGATGCAGCAGGACGAGGACGGCCGGCTGCACCTCGCCGCCGACCGCGACGCCGCGTTCGAACTGACGCTCTGCGCATGACAACCGCTACCCCGGTCCGCACCGTCGTCTGCCCCACCTGCGGCGGCCCGAGCCTCTATGCGCCCGAGAACCGCTGGCGCCCGTTCTGCAGCGAGCGCTGCAGGCAGATCGACCTCGGCGCCTGGGCCAGCGAGGAGTTCAGGATGCCGACCGAGGCACCGCCCGACGACGCGCCCTACGGCGACCCGCGCACGCAGGAGTCATGACGCGCCCGGCTGCACGGCCGCGGCATGCGCATCCCAGTGGCGCATGACCTCGGTGACGGCCGCGTCGAGCACGCGGCCGGGCACGCCGTCGCGGGCCTGCACCGACAGGCCGAACAGGAAGCTGTGGAACAGCGCGGCGAAGGCCGGCGCGTCGGTGCCGTCCGGTAGCCCGCCGGCCGCCACCGCGCGCCGCACGCAGCGCTCGAATCCCTCGCGCGTACGCGCCCGCCGGTGCGCCAGCAACGCCTGCACCGGCGCATGCTCGGGCGCGCAGGCACCGGCCGACAGCACGAGCAGGCAGCCCCGCGGATGGCCGCGGCCGGTCTGCATGCGGGCTGACGCGCGCAGCGCCTGCTCGACGGCCGCGCGCGGCGCGAGCGCGTCGTCCCAGAGGCAGTCATGGACCTGCCCGTGGGTGGCGGCGTAGCGCTCCACCACCTCCCCGAACAGCGCCTCCTTGGAGCCGAAGGCGGCATAGAAGCTCGGCGCGCCGATGCCGATGCGCTCCTTGAGCATCGCGAGCGAGGTGGATGCGTAGCCATGCTCCCAGAACAGGTGCATCGCCTGCTGCACCGCCGCGTCGCGGTCGAAGCTGCGGGGACGGCCCATCTGCGCCATGCGGGTCTCCTTGCGTTGCAAAGGATCAATACTAATCGGTACACAAGTCGTTGACAGCTCCAGGGCGGGCCGTCTACATTCATATCGATCGGTACAGATATCGCCTTCCCATTCCCAACCACTTCCGAGGAGTCCCGACATGAGTTCACTGGCAGGCCAGGCCGCCTTCGTCACCGGCGGCAGCCGCGGCATCGGCGCGGCCATCGCGCGCGCACTGGCCGCGCAGGGCGCGGACGTCGCGCTGACCTATGCGCATTCGAAGGACCGGGCCGAGGCCGTGGCCGCCGGCATCCGCGCGCAGGGCCGGCGCGCGATCGCGATCGCCGCCGACGCGGCCGATGCCGCGCAGGTGGCCGCGGCGGTGGACCGCGCGGCGGCGGAGTTCGGCCGGCTCGACATCCTCGTGAACAACGCCGGCATCCTCGAAGCCGGCACCATCGACCAGCTCACGCGCGACGACTACGACCGCACGCTGTCGGTCAACCTGCGCGCGGTGTTCGCGGCGATCGTGCAGGCGCTCAAGCACCTGCCCGACGGCGGACGCATCGTCTCGATCGGCAGCTGCCTCGCGACGCGGGCCAGCCGTCCCGGCATCAGCCTCTACACGGCGAGCAAGGCCGCGCTCGCGGGGCTGACCAAGGGCGTGGCACGCGACCTCGGGCCGCGGCGCATTACCGTCAACCTCGTGCAGCCGGGGCCGACCGATACCGACATGAACCCGGCCGACGGCCCGCGCGCGGCCGGCCTGCGTGCCGCGCTGGCCCTGCCGGACTACGGCCGGCCCGAGGACATCGCCGCGACCGTGGTGCACCTGGCAGGCGACGGCGGGCGCAACATCACCGGCGCGGTGATCGACGTGGACGGCGGCATCAACGCCTGACGGCCGCCGCGGCGGCTCAGGCGCGGTGCGTCGGCCCCGCGAAGCCCGTCTCGCCGGCCAGCCACGCGAGCACCGGGAAGGCGCCCGGCAGCACCGGATGCACGTCGAGCGGCAGCCGCTGCCAGGCCATGGACTGGCCCTCGCGCATCTCGAACCCGCCGCGCCAGTCGAACACCTTGCACCAGTGCAGCCGCACCAGCGCATGCGGGTAGTCGTGCTCGGTCACCTTCCAGGCATGGGCCGTGCCGATGACGATGCCGAGCTCCTCCTCGAGCCCGCGGCGCAGCGCCTGCTCGACCGTCTCGCCGGCTTCGAGCTTGCCGCCCGGGAATTCCCAGTAGCCGGCGTAGGGCTTGCCCTCGGGGCGCGAGGTCAGCAGCAGCGCGCCGTCGGGGCCGATCAGCACGCCGACGGCGACCTCGGTGTGCTTGCGCGGCTCACCCATGACCGTGCCTGCCGGCATAGTCCCGGGCGAACTGGTAGGCGACGCGGCCGCTGCGCGAGCCGCGCTCCAGCGCCCAGACCAGCGCCTCGGCACGGGCCGCGGCGATCTGCTCCGCGTTCAGGCCGAACGAGGAGAGCCACTGGCCGGCGATGGTCAGGTACTCCTCCTGGCTGAACGGGTAGAAGCTCACCCAGAGGCCGAAGCGCTCGGACAGCGAGATCTTCTCCTCCACCACCTCGCCCGGATGGATCTCGCCGTCCTCGCCGCGCGTGTAGGTGAGGTTGTCCTTCATGTGCTCGGGCAGCAGGTGGCGCCGGTTGCTCGTGGCGTAGATCAGCACGTTGGGCGTGGCCGCGGCCACCGAGCCGTCGAGGATGGACTTGAGCGCCTTGTAGCCCGGCTCGCCGTCCTCGAAGCTCAGGTCGTCGCAGAAGACGACGAACTTCTCGGGCCGCGTGCTGACCAGTTCCACGATGTCGGGCAGGTCGGTCAGGTCGCCCTTGTCGACTTCGATCAGGCGCAGGCCACGCGGCGCGTAGGCGTTGAGGCAGGCCTTGATCAACGAGGACTTGCCGGTGCCGCGCGCACCGGTCAACAGCACGTTGTTGGCCGGCTTGCCGTCGACGAACTGCTCGGTGTTGCGGCGGATCTTCTCCTTCTGGCCGTCGATTTCCTGGAGGTCGTCCAGGCGCATGACCGAGAGGTGGCGCACCGCCTCCCATACGCCCTGGCGGCCGCCGCGCTTGCGGTAGCGCCAGGCGACCGCGTCCCAGTCGGGTGCGGCCAGCGGCTGCGGCAGCACGGCCTCGATGCGGGTGATGAGCTGCTCGGCGCGCGCGAGCAGGTGTTCGAATGTCGGATTCATGGCTGCGCTTTTTTCTATACACCAGGGGATATACGGTCAGCATGCCCGTCTCACAAGGGCCTGCGGTCTATACCCCTTGGCTTTCAGGAACGGTAATCGGCGTTGATGCTCACGTAGTCGTGGCTCAGGTCGCAGGTCCAGACGGTGTCGGCCGCGCTGCCGCGGCCGAGCACCACGCGCACGGTGATCTCGCTGTGCTGCATGACGCGCTGGCCGTCCTCCTCGCGGTACGAGGGATTGCGGCCGCCGTGGACGGCGACGTGCACGTCGTCGAGGTAGAGGTCGATGGCGGTCTGGTCGAGGTCGTCGATGCCGGCATAGCCGACGGCTGCGAGGATGCGGCCGAGGTTCGGGTCGCTCGCGTAGAACGCGGTCTTCACGAGCGGCGAATGGGCGATCGCATAGGCCACCTGCCGAGCCTCGGCTGCGGTCTTCGCGCCTTCGACCTGCACCGTGATGAACTTGGTCGCACCCTCGCCGTCGCGCACGATGGCCTGGGCCAGCCGGCGGGCCACGCCGAGCAGCGCGTCGCGCAGGGCCTGGCCTTCGGGACTGTCGAGCGACTCGACTTGCGGGTTGTCCGCCTTGTCGGTGGCGATGACGACGAACGAATCGTTGGTCGAGGTGTCGCCGTCGATCGTGATGCGGTTGAACGAGCCTTCGGCCAGCTCGCGCGCGAGCTGCGGCAGCAGCGCCGGAGCGACCTTCGCGTCGGTTGCGAGGAAGCCGAGCATGGTCGCCATGTTCGGGCGGATCATGCCGGCGCCCTTGCTGATGCCGGTGATGGCGACCGTGGCGCCGCCGACCTGCGCGCTGGCGCTGGCGGCCTTGGGCACGGTGTCGGTGGTCATGATGCCTTCGGCCGCGCGGGCCCAGTGGTTGCCGGCCGCGTCGGCGATGGCTGCGGGCAGGGCGGCCTCGATGCGGTCGACCGGCAGCGGCTCCATGATCACGCCGGTCGAGAACGGCAGCACCTGCCCGGGCGCGACGCCGATGCCGCGCGCCAGCGCCGCAGCCATCGCGCGCGCGCGGGCCAAGCCGTCGGCGCCGGTGCCGGCATTGGCATTGCCGGTGTTGACGACCAGGCCGCGGATCGCGGCGCCGCCTGCCAGGTGCTCGCGCGCGACCTGCACCGGCGCGGCGCAGAAGCGGTTGCGGGTGAAGACGCCGGCCACGGCCGTGCCCTCGTCGAACAGGAAGACGGTCAGGTCCTTGCGGTGGGCCTTGCGGATGCCGGCTTCGGCCACGCCGATGCGCACGCCGGCGATCGGCAGCAGCGCGGCGGCGTCGGGGGCGCTGAGGTTGACGGGCATGGAGAGATCCTGAAGAGGCTGGGAGCTGGGAACTACTAAAGGCTGGGGACTAAAGGCTGGGGCTGGGGGCGAGGGAATGTCCCACGGCTCCGTCCTCGGACGCCAGACCCTGATTTTCCCTTCCCTAGTTCAACCGCCCGTGACAGTTCTTGAACTTCAGGCCGCTGCCGCAGGGGCACGGATCGTTGCGGCCGACGCGCGCACCTTCGGGCAGGGCGGGGACGGCGCCAACGGCGGCCGCGGCGATCGCGGCCTCCGCCGGCGTGCCGGACCACGTGGTCTCGGCCTCGCCGGTCTCGGTGGGCGCGGTGTAGCTCACGTTGGTGACGTGGCTCGCGCGCTCCTCGTACGAATGGGCGGCCTCCTCTGCCTGCTCGCCGGTCTGCACGCGCACCGTCAGCAGCACGCGGGTGACGTCGTTCTTCACGCGGTCGATGAGCTGGCGGAACAGTTCGAAGGCCTCGCGCTTGTATTCCTGCTTGGGCTGCTTCTGCGCGTAGCCGCGCAGGTGGATGCCCTGGCGCAGGTAGTCGAGCGCGGCGAGGTGGTCGCGCCAGCTGGAGTCGAAGTTCTGCAGCAGCACGGCGCGCTCGAACTGGGTGAAGTTCTCGCCGCCGACCAGCGCGACCTTGGCGTCGAACTGCGCCTTGCCGGCCTGCACCACCGCTTCGAGAATGTCGTCGTCGGTCAGGCTGCTGGCGCCCTGCACCTGGGCGGTCAGCGGCACCTCCAGGTGCCACTCCTCGGCCAGCGTCTTCTCCAGGCCGGCGATGTCCCACTGCTCCTCGACCGATTCGGCCGGCACGTAGGCGCGCACCACGTCGGTCAGGGCCGAGGCGCGCATGCCGGCGATCACGTCGTCGAGGCTCGCGGCGTCGAGAATCTCGTTCCTCTGCTGGTAGATGACCTTGCGCTGGTCGTTGGCCACGTCGTCGTATTCGAGCAGCTGCTTGCGGATGTCGAAGTTGCGGGCCTCGACCTTGCGCTGCGCGCTCTCGATGCTGCGGGTGACGATGCCGGCCTCGATCGCCTCGCCGTCGGGCATCTTCAGGCGCTCCATGATGGCCTTGACGCGGTCGCCCGCGAAGATGCGCATGAGCGCGTCGTCCAGGCTCAGGTAGAAGCGCGAGGAGCCCGGGTCGCCCTGGCGGCCCGAGCGGCCGCGCAGCTGGTTGTCGATGCGGCGCGACTCGTGGCGCTCGGTGGCGATGATGCGCAGGCCGCCCAGGGCCTTGACCTTCTCGTGGTCCTGCCGCCACTTCTCGCGCAGCGCGGCGATGCGGGCCTGGCGGTCGGCGTCGGACAGCGCGGCGTCCTCCTCGATCGCGGCGATGGCTTTTTCGATGTTGCCGCCGAGCACGATGTCGGTGCCGCGGCCGGCCATGTTGGTCGCGATGGTGATCACGCCGAGGCTGCCGGCCTGGGCGATGATGTCGGCCTCGCGGGCGTGCTGCTTGGCGTTGAGCACCTGGTGCGGCAGGCCGGCCTGGTTGAGCAGCTGGTCGATGATCTCGGAGTTCTCGATCGAGGTCGTGCCCACCAGCACCGGCTGGCCGCGCTCGTGGCATTCGCGGATGTCGGCGATGGCCGCCTCGTACTTCTCGCGTGTGGTCTTGTAGACGCGGTCGAGCTGGTCCTCGCGGCGGCTCGGCTTGTTGGGCGGGATCACGACCGTCTCCAGCCCGTAGATCTCCTGGAACTCGTAGGCTTCGGTGTCGGCCGTGCCAGTCATGCCCGAGAGCTTGCCGTAGAGGCGGAAGTAGTTCTGGAAGGTGATCGAGGCCAGCGTCTGGTTCTCGGCCTGGATCTCCACGCCCTCCTTGGCCTCCACGGCCTGGTGCAGGCCCTCGCTCCAGCGGCGGCCGGCCATCAGGCGGCCGGTGAACTCGTCGACGATGACGATCTCGCCGTTCTGCACCACGTAGTGCTGATCGCGGTGGTAGAGGTTGTGCGCCCGCAGCGCGGCGTACAGGTGGTGCACCAGCGTGATGTGGGACGGGTCGTAGAGCGAGGCGCCGGCCGGCAGCAGGCCGTTGGCCGACAGCAGGCGCTCGGCCGTCTCGTGGCCCTGCTCGGTCAGGAAGACCTGGTGGCTCTTCTCGTCCACCGTGAAGTCGCCCGGCTTCGTGACGCCCTCGCCGGTGCGCGGATCGGCCTCGCCCTCCTGGCGCACCAGCAGCGGCGCGACCTGGTTGATCGCGAGGTAGAGCGCCGTGTGGTCCTCGGCCTGGCCGCTGATGATCAGCGGCGTGCGGGCCTCGTCGATCAGGATCGAGTCCACTTCGTCGACGATGGCGTAGTGCAGGCCGCGCTGCACCCGGTCGGCGGCCTCGTAGACCATGTTGTCGCGCAGGTAGTCGAAGCCGTACTCGTTGTTGGTGCCGTAGGTGACGTCGGCGCCGTAGGCGGCCTGCTTGTCCTCGCGCGGCGCCTGCGGCAGGTTGACGCCGACGGTCAGGCCCAGGAAGTTGTAGAGCCGGCCCATCGCGGTGGCGTCGCGGCTGGCCAGGTAGTCGTTGACCGTGATCACGTGCACGCCCTTGCCGACCAGCGCGTTCAGGTAGACCGGCAGCGTACTCGTGAGCGTCTTGCCCTCGCCGGTGCGCATCTCGGCGATCTTGCCCTGGTGCAGCGCGATGCCGCCGAGCAGTTGCACGTCGAAGTAGCGCAGCTTCAGAACACGCTTGGAGCCCTCCCGCACGACGGCGAAGGCCTCGGGCAGCAGGGCGTCGAGCGTTTCGCCCGCGGCGATGCGGTCCTTGAACTCCTGCGTCTTGCCGCGCAGCGCCTCGTCGGTCAGCTGTTCGTACTCGGGCTCCAGCGCATTGATGCGCGCGACCGTCTTGCGGTACTGCTTGAGGAGCCGGTCGTTGCGGCTGCCGAAGAGTTTGGTGAGGAAGTTGGTGGCCATGCGTCCATACCGCGCCGCCACCGCGGTGGCATCCATGCCCACCGGGACGGTGGGCGGGGGCGGCCTCGCACGGGGCGACCGAAATTCCTGAATAAGGGTTTTGTGATCAGCCAGCCGCGGCGCGCACGGGCCGCACACCGCACGGCCCCTGGCCTGCCGCGGCCAAACCGGGGAGTTTACCTGCGCACCGTGATGCCTGGAGGGATGCTGCCGGCATGCACCTGGCCTGAGGCGGGGGCTTGCGCCGCCGGCACCGGCGCACCCTTGCCGCGGCGGGTGTCCGGGAAGGCGCGCGGAATCCTGCGGCGGGCCCTGCACCGGCACCTCAAAATGCAGGTGCGGCACGGTGGATCGGCCGGTGGTGTCCGCCTCGGCGATCTTCCGGCCGCGTCGTACCGATCGCCGCAGGCCGGGTGCCGTTCCTGCGCGACCACGATGCCGCGGCCGCGGCCAGGATGGCCGTGCCGGCCTCGGCCTGGAAGCCCGGCCCGGTGTGCAGGGTCGAGCAGCCGGGCAGCGGATCGATGCGCCAGCCGAAGGGCGAGCCCAGCAGCCGGCCGGGCACCGGCTGCTGCGACGGCACGAGCATGGTCCGCAGTTTCTGGCCCATGAGGTCCGACTCCATCGCCGTCAGCAGGTCCATCCGCTGCGAGGTCAGCGCCTACAGGTCGGCCAGCGTGGCCGGCAACTCCTCGACGGTGGCTGGCCGGCCCGAGACCGGCTGCCCCGGTAGGCGGCAGAAATCGGCCGGATTCATACCGGCCAGATCCGAAGGCGTTCGCCAAGCGACTCCGGCTGCATCACCTTTTGCTTGCATCTCGCCGACGTTGCGGGTCACCGCGTCGAGGTGCTCGCGCAGAAAGCGCTCGCGCTGCGCGTCCTCGGCCTCGCCGGCAGACATCGCGGACAACGCCGGCCAGCCGGCCCGCGCCGCTCCAGCGCGAGACCGTACCTGCCATCAGCAGGGTCACCAGCACGAACGCCATCGCTGCGGCCAGCTGGCGTGGGCCGATCAGGGTAACGGGAGCGCTCTTGCCGAGCCAGGTGTCCGCGATAATCAGGTGCGTTGCCGTCGTCGCTCCAGTCAGCTCGTCCTTCATCGCGCCGCCGCGTCAGCGTCTTCCATCCTTTCCGGTTCCATGCAACGTCGCCACCATGCCATCACCCTCCAGCAGGCCAGCGAGGAATCGCCGACGCTGGCGCGCCTAGTGGAACTGACCCGGGATTCGAAGGAACGCCTGCGCGCGGTGGAAGGTCTGATTCCGCCGCTGCTGCGGCCCCGGCTGCAGGCCGGGCCGATCGAGGGCACCTCGTGGTGCCTGCTGGTCGACAGCAATGCGGCGGCCGCCAAGGTGCGCCAGCTGCTGCCCGCGCTGGCAGCCCACCTGCGGACCAAGGGTTGGGAAGTTACCGCAATCCGGTTGAAGGTCCAAGGTGGGGGCAAGGCTGAGGACTTCCCGCGCGGCCGTGCCCGGATCAACGAACGGGAACACCGTTGATCGCCACTTCGATCCGGGTACCTAGCGCCAGGGTGTTATAGATCGGACACACGCGCTGGAACTCCCCGACCCACACGTGAGTCTGCGCGGCCATGGCTTCTTCAATCCCGAATTCCAGGCCGATACGCTCATAGCGCCAGCTTTCATCCGCATGCGCCTCGGATTGGGCATGCACCGCCACTTGCAGATTCCGCACACCGTCGCTCGCCGCCGCAGACTGCACCAAGGCGGCCGCGCAGGTCGCCAAGCCAGCTAGCAGTAACTCGGCGGCGGCCCAGCTCTCGCCCGGCCCGCCACGCACCGCGGTGGCATCAGCCACGAGGTGGTGGTCGCGCGCCGATGCGATGAAACGCCCCGCCTGCAGCGTAGCGCCAAGCCTGACTGCGGGCATGGCTCAACGCTCGCGAGAGACGCGTTCGCGCCAGGCACCTGGTTGCGGAACGGCAAGGCCCAGATTGTCGCGCAGGGTGCGGCCCTCGTAGTCGGTGCGCAGCAGGCCCCTGCGTTGCAGTTCGGGCACGACCTCCGAGGCGAACTCCTCGAAAGCGCCAGGTTGGTCCGTCGCCGTGACCGTGAAGCCGTCCGCCGCCCCTTCGTTGAACCATCGCTCCAGCCCGTCTGCGATCTCCGGCGCGGTTCCGATGAAGTTGCCCTCTGTACGGCCGCCGTACTGCTTGCCCAGCTGCCGCAGCGTGAGACCTTCGCGGCGGGTGATCTCCACGACCTCTTCATAGTGGCCAACGATGCTCGGGTTGGCGAGCGAAGGCAGATATTCATCCAGCGGGAACTGCGACAGGTCAATGTCCAGGTGGTAAGCCAGCGTGGAGAGGCCGGCAACATCCGGCACGAGTTCGGCAAGCCGTGCCTTGCGCTGCTGCGCCTCCTCGCTGGTCCGGCCGATCACCGGGGTGATGTCGGGCAGGATGCGAATGTCCCCGGCTTGGCGGCCATGCCGCACGGCGCGGGCCTTCACGTCGCCGTAGAATTCCTGCGCCGATCCGAACGAGGCGTGGCTGCAGAAGATCACATCGGCCCAACGCGCCGCAAAATCCCGTCCTGCGTTCGAGGCGCCGGCCTGGATCAGCACTGGCCAGCCCTGCGGTGGGCGCGGCACGTTGAGCGGGCCCTGCACGTCAAACCACCGGCCATGGTGGTCGATCGCACGGATCCTGTCCGGGTCGGCGAACTGCACCCGCTCGCGGTCCAGTTGCAAGGCATCGGCCGCCCAGCTGTCCCAGAGCTTGGCGGCCACTCCCAGGAACTCGTCGGCGCGCGCATAGCGCTCTTCGCGAGAGAAATGGTCGGTGCGGCCAAAGTTCCGGGCTTCGGCTTCCTGGAACGAAGTCACGATGTTCCATGCCGAACGGCCGGCGCTGATGTGGTCCCGCGTCGCAAAGCTGCGCGCCACGTGGAAAGGCTGTTGATAGCTCGTCGACACGGTGGCAGCGAGCCCCAGGTGCTCGGTGACGGCCGCGATATTGGACAGGATCGGCACTGGGTCCAGGCGCAGCGATCCAAGCGCACCATAGCGGACTTGCCCCTCAATACTGCCGGCATAGCGATTGGGCACGGACAGGATGTCCGGAAAAAAGGCGAGGTCGAACCGGCCGGACTCGAGGATGCGGCCGATCTTCTGGTAATAGGCCGCGCTGAGCCAGCCATGCTCGGCGCGCGGGTCAAGCCAGCCGCTGGCGCGACCGGGCCCGGCCGTGACGAAGGCGGCCAAGTTCATCTTTTCGTTGCGTGTTCCCATGGTGGCTCCGTTCAGGGGCGTGCCTTCAGCTCGGCCGCCAGTACACCGCGGATACCGTCGACGCGACTGTTGCCAAGCCAATCCGCGACCCCGACCTTCTGCGGATAGATGCCGAGCGCATGGAAGCTGTCCGCCAGCTTCTGCACGTTCTGCCGGGTCGTGGCATCCACCAGATCAAGCTTCTCGGCGCCCGAATACGAGGTCCGGTGCGCCTTGACGATGTCGAGGTAGACCTGGCGCTCCAGCGGGTCGGAGCCGACACCGCCGAGCTCGGCGAACTTCTGCACTGCCTCGTCGGGCCGCGCCTCAATGTACCGTGCTGCGTCCCGCACCAGCCGCGCCAGAGCCGCTGCCGCCTGTGGATAGTCCTTGGCAAACTTCTCGCCCGCGACAAAGAACGCGTAATCGTACGTCCTGACGTCGGGCAGCGCGCGTGCTTTGTGGCGACGCTTGGCGAGCTCGATCATTGGCTGCCAGCTGATCCAGGCATCCACGCGCCGGTTGGCAAAGGCGGCTTCCGCATCAGGCGCTGTCAAGTTGACGTAATCAATGTCTTTGAGCGTGAGTCCGGCGGTCTCCAGGTATCGGACTAGGCTGTAGGTGCTGGTCGTACCGCGGTGGTCCGCGACCTTCCTGCCCTTGAGGTCCGCAGCCGATCAGATGGGAGAATCCGCAGACACCAGGATGTCGACTTCGTCCTGCGGCATGGCATACGAGACCAATGGCACCAGCGGCACGTTGGCACCGATCGCATAAATCAGCGCGGTGGAGGTGAGGAAGGAGAAGTCGATGGCTCCTGCCCGGATCGCCTCCACAACGGGCAGCGAAGCCTGGAAGCCAGGCTTCCAGTCAATCTTTGCACCGTGGAGGCGGCCAGCCACGTCGATGTTGCCGAGGCCGTAGCGGACCACAGTCGCCGGCTCGGTCTTGCCTTCTCCGATCTGCGACCAATGGATGACCTTCGGAAATGCCGGGCCTGCCTGAGCCCGAGCTGCGCCCGCAGGAACACCCAGCGCCAGCGCGGCGGCCAGGCTGCCGCCCGAAAACAGGAGCCGCCGCCGCGTCGGCACAGGGTAAGAAGGAGCCGATGTATCGGACATGTTTGCTTTCTCGTAGAAGTGGAGGTTGGAAAACGACGGAACCAGTCACCTGCCGAGCCGTCATTCGGAATGAACGGAAACCAGCTTATCGAGCAACTGCTCCTTGAGCATCGCCAGCCCCTGGTCGCTGCGGTGGCGGGGGCGCGGCTGCGCGATGGCGATGTCGCGGGCAATCCCGCCACGGCCCAGCAGAATCACCCGGTCCGACAGCACCAGCGCCTCTTCGACATCGTGCGTGACCAGGAGCACGGTACGTGGCGACTCTCGCCACAGCCGCTCCAGCAGTTGCTGCGCGGTCACGCGGGTCAACGCATCGAGCGCACCGAAAGGTTCGTCGAGCAGAAGCCAGTCCGGTTGGTGGATGAGCGCCCGGGCTAGCGCGACGCGCTGCTTCTGCCCCCCCGAGAGCTGCGCTGGCCACAGGCCCTCCAGCCCCTGCAGTCCCACCTGTGCGAGCAGGCGGCGCGCATCCGCCAGCCGGTCGGTCGGCAGGCCGAGCAGCACATTGCGCTCGGCCGTCCACCAGGGCAGGAGGCGATCTTCCTGGAACATCACACGCACTGCAGCCTTGCCGCCAGCGCCATCATCCAGCGGGCGCACCGTTCCGGCGTCGGCGGCCTCCAGGCCGGCGACAAGGCGCAGCAGTGTGCTCTTGCCCGCGCCGCTGGTTCCGAGCACCGAGACGAACTGTCCGGGTTCGATCCTCAAGTCCAGACCATCGAAAATCCTGCGTGGCCCGTAGCCGTGGCGCAGCCCGTTCACCTGGATGCCGATCGGAAAGTCACCGGCCATCACGACCTCTGCGTCTGGTAACCGGCATGCCAGCGAAGTGCTCGGTGCTCGATCGTCCGCGTGATCTGGTCGGCCAGCAGGCCGGCCAGCGCATAGACGAGGATCGCAACGATGATCTGGTCGTTGCGTAGCATTTCCCGTGCGTTCTGAGCGATGTAGCCCACGCCATCCTTGGCATTGATGGTTTCGGCGATCACGAGGGTGAGCCAGGCGACGCCCAGCGCATACCGGATGCCTGTCAGGATCGATGGCATGGCGCCCATCAGGATAATGTCGCGCACCAATGCCAGCCGGCCGAGCCCGTAGGACATGCCCAGCTGGATCAAGCGGCCATCCACGTTCCGGATGCCGTTGACCGTGTTGAGATAGACCGGGAACAGCGTGCCCAGCGCCACGAGGATTATCTTGGGCTCCTCGCCGATGCCAAACCACGCGATCATCAACGGAACGAGCGCCAAGTGGGGAATGACGCGCACCATCTGCAGGCTGCGGTCGATCAGCCCTTCCGCCGTGCGCGACATGCCAACCAGAAAGCCCAGCACAAGCCCGCTAGCAGCACCGAGGGCGAAGCCGATCCCGATGCGCCGCAGGCTCACGAGGATGCCGCCCGGCAGATCGCCGCTGCGGCTCAGATCCCACGCCGCCTTCAGGACTTGGCTAGGCGGCGGCAACGTCGCAGAAGACAGCGGAGAAAAGACCGGCAGCACCTGCCATGCAGCAAGCAGAAGCACCGGGATGACCCACGGCAAAAAAACGGACACCGTCTTACGCATCACTTAATGCGGATGCTCACCAACGAGACCGCCAAATTTGCATATCAATACATCGTTTTTACTATTGATTCTCCATAGCGCAAACTTCAAAATTCCTATTTGCATATAGCGAATGAAAAACATCAAATGACTTCTAGCGACGGAGACTTTCGACAACGGTTGCTTCAGATCTGCCAAGCCGCAGGCAGTGCCAGCCAATTGGCCCGGCGCGCAGGAATCTCGGCCAGTGGGTTGAGCCGCTATCTGGCCGGCGGCGAGCCCACACGCACGGTGCTGGTACGCCTGGCCCAGGCTGCGGACGTGCGCGTGGAATGGCTGGCCAGCGGCACCGGGCCCATGCACGGGAGCGCCGCCGAGGAGCCTCTTGTCGCCGGCACGCTCACGCTGCTACCGCTGATCGATGCCACTGCGCCGCCGGCTGCCGCGCCCACCGCCGACCTGACGACGCATGCGTTCTGCCGCATCTGGCTGGCCAACCGTGGTCTGGACGACAAGCACTTGGCAGCGAGCAGGGTTGATGGCGACAGCATGGCACCGGCGCTGGAGGACGGTGACGTCGTTCTGATCGATACATCGGCCCGCGCTATCTCTGACGGAAAGATCCATGCCATCCGCGACACGGGCCGCATCATGCTGCGCCGCCTGCGGCTCGAACTTGACGGCAGTGTGCGCATTTCGCCGGACAACTGCGCGCACCGGGAGTTCGTGCGGCCCGTGGATAGCCTCAATGTGTTGGGGCGGCTGGTCTGGCGCGGCACCCTGCTGTAGCCGCTCTGAAGCAGCGACAATAATAGGTTGCGTTGCCGATCCTTCCCGACGCGCGGCGCCTTCTCCTGCCCCCGACCCACCCGTGACCTCCGCCTCCCCCTTCCTCGACGAAACCCGCCGCCGCCGCACCTTCGGCATCATTTCCCACCCCGACGCGGGCAAGACCACGCTGACCGAGAAACTGCTGCTGTTCTCGGGCGCGATCCAGATCGCCGGCGCGGTCAAGGGCCGCAAGGCGAGCCGCCATGCCACGTCGGACTGGATGGAGATCGAGAAGCAGCGCGGCATATCGGTGGCGTCGTCGGTGATGCAGATGGCCTACCGCGAGCACGTGGTCAACCTGCTCGACACGCCGGGCCACAAGGACTTCTCCGAGGACACCTACCGCGTCCTGACGGCCGTCGACTCGGCCCTGATGGTGATCGACGCGGCCAACGGCGTGGAGGCGCAGACGCGCCGCCTGATCGAGGTCTGCCGCCAGCGCGACACGCCGATCATCACCTTCGTCAACAAGATGGACCGCGAGGTACGCGAGCCGCTGGACATCCTCGACGAGGTGGAGCGCGAGCTCGGCATGCCCTGCGTGCCGATGACCTGGCCCGTGGGCCAGGGCAAGAGCTTCGGCGGCATCATCAACCTGCGCACGCGGGCGATGACGGTGTTCGAGTCCGGCAGCGAGCGCCGCCCGCAGGACTTCGAAACCATCCCGCTGAGCGATGTCGACACGCTGCGCGCGCGCTTCGGCAGCGAGTTCGACGCCGCCATCGACAGCATGGAGCTGGCCGTGGGCGCCTCCCCCACCTGGGACCACGAGGCCTTCCTGGCCGGCAAGCAGACGCCAGTGTTCTTCGGCTCAGGCGTGAACAACTTCGGCGTGATGGAAGTGCTCGATGCGCTGGTGGACCTGGCGCCCTCGCCGCGGCCGCGCACCAGCCATCTCGTCGTCAACCGCCAGCCGGTCGAGAAGGTGATCCAGCCCGAGGACAGCGGCTTCGCCGGCGTGGTCTTCAAGGTGCAGGCCAACATGGACGCCAACCACCGCGACCGCATCGCCTTCGTGCGCGTGGCCTCGGGCCGCTACACGCCGGGCATGAAGCTCAAGGTGCAGCGCACCGCCAAGGAGCTGCGGCCGACCTCGGTCGTCACCTTCATGAGCCAGCGCCGCGAGGCGGTCGCAGAGGCCTACGCGGGCGACATCATCGGCTTCACCACGCACGGCGGCGTGCAGCTCGGCGACACGATCACCGACGGCGCCAGCCTGCAGTTCACCGGCCTGCCGTTCTTCGCGCCCGAACTGTTCATGACCGTGGTGCTGAAGAACCCGCTGCGCACCCAGCAGCTCCAGCAGGGCCTGGCCCAGCTCGGCGAGGAAGGCGCGATCCAGGTCTTCAAGCCCGACGCCGGCGGCGCGATGCTGCTGGGCGCCGTGGGCCAGCTGCAGTTCGAGGTGGTGCAGCACCGCCTGAAGACCGAGTACGACGCCGACATCCGGCTCGAAGGCTGCCAGTACACCGGCGCGCGCTGGATCACCGCCGACAGCCCGGCCGACCTGCGCGCCTTCACCGACGCCTACCCGCTGCGCATGGCGCACGACGCGGCCGACACGCTGGCCTACCTGTGCACCAGCCCGTACGACGTGCGGCTGGCGCAGGAGCGGTTTCCGAAGATCCACTTCCATCCGCTGCGCGAGCACGCCGGGTTGTCGCTCCAGCAGGGTTGACGAAATGGATACTCCCGCCCTGATGCTGCCATTGCTGGCATGGGCCGTACATGATAGAGCCAACCTGGCCGGAGTATTTACCGACATCGACGACACGCTGACCGACCACGGTGCCATCGGCCCCGCAGCCACGCGGGCGATCGCCGATCTCGCCGCGGCCGGCCTGCACGTGGTGCCGGTCACCGGCCGGCCGATCGGCTGGAGCGAACCGTTCGCGCGCGACCTGGTGGTCGAGGCCATCGTGGCCGAGAACGGCGGCGCGGCCTGGGTGCGCACGGCCGCAGGCGGCATCGAGAAGGTCTACCCCGACGACGCGCCCACGCGCCGCGACCGTTACGCGCGGCTGCAGGCCGCCGCGCAGCGCGTGCTGCGCGAGGTGCCGGGTGCGACGCTGGCGCGCGACAGCACCGGACGCGAGACCGACATCGCGATCGACCACAGCGAGTTCGCCCACCTGCCGCAGCAGGCGATCGACACGGTGGTCGCGGTGCTGCGCGACGAGGGGCTGCATGCCACGGTGAGCAGCATCCACATCAACGGCTGGCTCGGCGCTCATGACAAGTTCAGCGGCGCCTGCTGGATCGCGCGCCGGCTCTGGGGCATCGACCTCGCCGCGCAGCTCGACCGCTGGGCCTACGTCGGCGACTCGACCAACGACCAGGCGATGTTCGCGCGCTTTGCCCACAGCATCGGCGTGGCCAACATCGCGCGCTTCGTGCCGCGCATGGCGCAGCTGCCGCGCTACGTGGCAGATGCCGAGCGCGGCGCGGGCTTCGCCGAGGTGGCCGCGGCAATCCTCGCCGCACGCTGACCCGCCGGGGCCTCACTATTTTGGAAATGCATATTTCCAAATAGTTCCTACAATGGCCGCATGCCGCGCCCCACGCATGCCACCGACGTCTCCGTTCCCGCGCGAGGCCGCGGGAGGCCGCGCGAGTTCGACATCGACGCGGCGCTCGACCGGGCCATCCGCGTGTACTGCGAGCGTGGCTACCACGCCACCTCCATCGACGACCTGAGCGACGCCACGGCACTGACGTCCGGCAGCCTCTACAAGGCGTTCGGGGACAAGCGCGGCATCTTTCTCGCCGCCTTCGACCGCTACAAGGCGCTGGGCGACGCCGCGCTGCACGCGGCGCTCGCCCGCGGCGCCAACGGCCGCGAGCGGCTGCGCATCGCGGTCGCCTACTACGCCGACGGTTCCCACGGCGCGGCCGGGCGCCGCGGCTGTCTCGTGGTCAACGGCGCGGCGGAACTGGCCACGCTCGATGCCGAGGCCGCCCGCCGCGTCACCGCGGCGCTGGAGCGCCGCCAGGCCCTGCTGGGCGACCTCGTCCGCGAGGGCCAGGCCGACGGCTCGATCGCCTCCACGCTCGACGCAGACACGGCCGCGCGGCTGCTCCTGTGCCTGCTGCAAGGCATGCGCGTGGTCGGCAGGACGGGCCGCAGCCGGCGCGAGATGCAGGCCGTAGCCGATGCCGCGATGAAGCTGCTCGACTGAACCCGCTCCCCTTCCTTTTTTTCCGAAATTTGGACATGAACGTTTCCATATTCCGACCATGACCGCGTCCAACCCTTCCACCACCCCGCCCTCGCCGCGGCTAATCCTGCTGCTGGCGGCGGCCTGCGGCCTGACCGTGGCCAACATTTACTATGCGCAGCCGCTGGCTGGCCCCATCGGCGCGGCCCTGGGCCTGCCGGACACGGCGACGGGGCTGATCGTGACGCTCACGCAACTCGGCTACGGTCTGGGGCTGCTGCTGGCCGTGCCGCTCGGCGACCGGGTCGAGAACCGGCGGCTCACGCTGGCGCTGCTGGCGCTGGCCGCCACCGCGCTGGCGCTGGCGGGCGCGGCCGGCCAGGCGCCGGTCTTTCTGGCCGCATCGCTGGGCATCGGCCTGGGCTCGGTCGCCGCGCAGGTGCTGCTGCCCTATGCCGCCCACCTCGCGCCGCCGCAGATGCGCGGGCGGGCGGTGGGCAGCGTGATGAGCGGGCTGATGCTCGGCGTGATGCTGGCGCGGCCGCTGGCCAGCCTGCTCGCGCAGGCCGGTTCGTGGCGGCTGGTGTTCGGCCTGTCGGCCGCGGCGATGCTGCTGCTGGCGGCGGTGCTCTCCCGCGCGCTACCCGAGCGCCGGCCCGCGGCGCAACTGCGCTACGGCGCGCTGCTGCTGTCGATGGCCGCGCTGTGGCGCCACACGCCGATGCTGCGCCGCCGCGCGCTCTACCACGCCGGCATGTTCGCGGCGTTCAGCCTGTTCTGGACGACCGCGCCGCTGCTGCTCGCCGGGCCGGCGTTCGGCCTGTCGCAGGGCGGCCTCGCCCTGTTCGGCCTGGCCGGCGCGGCCGGGCCGGTCGCCGGGTGCGTGGCCGACCGGGGCTGGACCCGGCCTGCGACGGCGCTGGCGATGCTCGCGGCTGCGGCCGCCTTCGCACCCGGCCTGCTGCCGGGCGCACCGGCGCTGCCGCTACTGGTGGCTGCGGCGCTGCTGCTGGACTTCGCCGTGGCGTTCAACGTCACGCTGGGCCTGCGCGCGATCTTCGTGCTGGGCGCCGAGCACCGCAGCCGCCTCAACGGGCTGTACCTCACGACCTTCTTCCTTGGCGGCGCGCTCGGCTCGGCGCTGGGCGGCTGGGCCTATGCGCGCGGCGGCTGGCCCTGGGCTGCGGGGCTGGGCTGCGCGCTGCCGCTGCTGGCGCTGGCGTACTGGGCTACGGAGGGCTGAGGCCCGCCCTCGCCGTCGAAGCGCATGAAGCGCACCTGGGGCAGGTGCTGCGGGTATTCGCGCTGGATGAAGTCGATGAGCCCTTCGCGCACCTTGCAGCGCAGGTCGAACGCCAGCCCCGACGACTGCGCCGTGACCAGCACGCGCAGCTGCATCGTGCGCTCGGTCGCATCGGTCACCTGCAGCAGCACGACGCGGCCGTCCCATTCGGGAAAGGTCGGCACGATGCGCTCCAGCTCGGCGCGCAGCGGCGCCAGGGGCAGGCCGAAGTCGACGTTGAGGAACACGCTGCCGAGCAGGTCCGAACTCGTGCGCGTCCAGTTCTGGAACGGGTTCTCGATGAACCACTGCAGCGGGATGATCAGCCGCCGGTCGTCCCAGATGCGCAGCACCACGTAGGTGCCGGTGATCTCCTCGACGCGGCCCCATTCGCCCTGCACGATCAGCACGTCGTCGATGCGGATCGGCTGGGCCAGCGCGATCTGCAGGCCGGCGATCAGGTTGCTGAACACCGGCCGCGCCGCGATGCCGGCGACCAGCCCGACCACGCCGGCCGAGGCCAGCAGGCTCGCGCCCACCTGCCGCGCGCCGGGGAAGGTCATGAGCATGAACGACACGCCTGCGACCAGCACAACGAACTGCGCGGTGCGCGACAGCACCCGGGCCTGGGTCTGGATGCGGCGCGCATGCAGGTTGTCCTGCACGTTGGCCGGGTTGCGCGCGACCACGCCGTCGGCGATGCCGGCCAGCGCGCGCAGCGCCAGCGCGGTGAAGGCGCCGATCAGCAGCAGCCCGGTGAGATGGCGCACGTTGCCGATGAAGCGCAGCCCCTCGGGCGCGCCCTGCCAGACCAGCTGCAGCGCCACCAGCGGCAGCACCCACTGCGCCGGCTGCGCGATGGCCCCCACCACCGCCTGGCCCATGCGCGTGTGCTGTGTCATGCGCCCCAGCAGCAGCCGGCCCACGCGGTAGGCGACCTGCGAGGCCGCCAGCGCGAGCGCGGCGGCCGCGAGAATGCCGCTCCAGGAGTGGGTGAGCAGCGCTTCGACCGAATCCAATGCATCGTCCTTTCAACCGTGCCGCGGCAGCGCCCCGATGGTGCAGCGCAGCAACGGCGATGCTAGCGGACGCGCGGGAAGGTGACGGTGAAGCGGGCGCCGCCGCGTTCGGACGCACCCGCCTCGATCGTGCCGCCCTGGCGCACGGTGAGCGCATGCACGATCGACAGACCCAGGCCCGAGCCTTCGCTGCGCTGGCCCGGTGCATGCTGGAAGCGCTCGAACGGCCGCGCCCGCATGCGCTGCGGCAGCCCGGGGCCGGCATCGCTCACCGTGAGCACCGCGCTGCGGCCCTGCACCGCCACGCCCACGCCAAGCCAGCCGCCGGCACCCGCATGGCGCAGCGCGTTCTCGATCAGGTTGACGACGATCTGGCGCATGCGGTCGGGGTCGGCCTCGATCGTGGCGGCGCCGTCGCGGTCGGGTGCCTGCAGCTCCAGCGCCATGCCGTGGTCGGCCAGGCGCGCGGCGTGGCTGGCGGCCACCTCGCGCACCAGCGCGGCCAGGTCGACATGGTCGTGGCGCAGCGAGAGCTGCCCGGCGTCGGCCATCGACAGCGTGTGCAGGTCGCCGACCAGCCGGCCGAGGTATTCGACCTGGTCGAGCAGCGTGCGGAACTCGGCCGCGTCGGCCTCGATCACGCCGTCGACGATCGCATGCAGCCGCGCGCGCAGCACGGCCAGCGGCGTGCGCAGCTCGTGCGAGATCGAGGCGGCCGTGGCCCGGCGCTCGCGCTCGGAGGCTTCGAGCGCGTCGGTCATCTCGTTGAAGTGGCGCACCATCTCGCCCATCTCGCCGCCGTAGCGCCCGGCCTGGGCGCGCACGCTGAAGTCGCCGGTGGCCACGCGCGTGGCCGCCTCGGCCACCGAGGCCACCGGCAGCGTCACCAGCCGCGACACCCAGAAGCCCACGGCCAGACCGAACGGCAGGCAGACCACGAGGCCGACGACCAGCGACCACTTCTCGCCGAACAGCAGGTCGCCGCGCCAGTACTGGCCGTAGATCTGCATGGCGCGCGGGCTGTCCTCCAGGTCGCGGTCCTCCAGATCGTCCAGCTCCACCTGCACCGCCTGCGGCAGCGTGCGGTAGAAGTCGCGGTACTGCCATTCGGAGAACACCGCGACGCTGACCGCCAGCAGCGCCATCGTGGCCAGCACCGTGGCCGCCACACTGAGGCCGAAGCGCACCCAGATCTTGTCGAGCACATGCTTCAGCAATCACATACCCCCAGGGATATGATCCCATAGCGTTTGACATTCGCCCGCTTCAACGGCATATCCCTGGCAGTATGCATGCCATCTCATTCCGGCCACAACCGGTAGCCGATGCCGCGCACCGTCTCGATCAGCTCGCCCTGGCCGGCCTGCTGGAGCTTGCGGCGCAGCTTGGAGAGGTGGGAGTCGATCACCCGGTCGAGCGCGTCGCTCTCGGGCAGGCAGTGCTCGATGAGGTAGCTGCGCGAGAAGCAGCGCCGCGGCTGCGCAGCCAGGCAGGCCAGCAGGCGGAATTCGGTCAGCGTGAGCGGCAGCGCCGTGCTGTTGCCGGCCTCGTCGTAGGCCAGGACGGCATGCGCTTCCTGGTCGATCTCCAGCCGGCCCACGCGGATCGGCGCGGCCGGCCGCGCGGCCGCCGGCGCCTGGGTGCGGCGCAGCACGGCGCGCACCCGGGCCACCACCTCGGCCGGGCTGAACGGCTTGACCACGTAGTCGTCGGCGCCCAGGCGCAGGCCTAGCAGCTTGTCCACGTCGTCGGCCAGCGCGGTGACCATGATGACCGGCGTCTGGCCGTCGTTGCGGATCTCGCGCAGCACGTCCACGCCGTCCATGCCGGGCAGGTGGATGTCGAGCAGCACGATGTGGGGCCGCAGCCGGCGGAACAGCCGCAGCGCCTCCAGCCCGTCGGCGGCCTGCTGGCTGCGCAGGCCGTCGCGCTGGAGGTAGGCCGTCAGGATGCTGGCGATGCCGGGCTCATCCTCGACCACGAGGACCAGGGCCCCGGTCGGCGCGCTGGAAGGGCTGTTGGAGGGCATGGGCAGGTGCGAAGCGGGTGGCCGAAGGATTATCCCCAAGGCACAGATCAGCCTTCGGTCTCCACGCGATCTCCATGAACCATGCACCACCACGCAAGCCCGGCGGTGCCCAATTGCAACCTGCTGTCACTGTCTCCTCCCTGTCGCCTGCGCCCCTGCCCCCTGCCCTCCGCGTGATCCGCTCCGTCCCGCCCACCCGCTCCTGCGCCGCCGCCGTGCTCGCCGTCCTGCTGGCGGCCGGCTGCACCGCGCCCGTGCCGGCCCCGCTGCCGGCCGACGCCGCGCCGGCCGCCTGGTCGCAGCCCGCGCCGGCCGGCAGCGCCGCGGCGCCCGTGCTGCGCGCCTGGTGGAAGCAGTTCGGCGACCCGGCGCTCGACGCGCTGGTCGACGAAGCCCTGGCCCGCAACCTCGACCTGGCCCAGGCCGCCGGCCGGCTGCGCCAGGCGCGGCTGCAGGCCGGCCGGGCCGACGCGCAGTTCCGCCCGGCCTTCAGCGCCGGCGCCCGCACGGTGCAGGACGTGGCGGCCATCGATAACTACTTCCAGGCCAGCATCGACATGGCCTGGGAGTTCGGCCTGTTCGGCGCGGCCGACGCCGCCCGCCGCGCCGGCGCCGCCGGCATCCAGGACGCCGCGGCCGAGCTGCAGGCCGTCCGCGTGGCCGTGGTGGCCGACGTGGCGCGGCACTGGCTGGACCTGCGCACCGCCCGCGCCCAGCAGGCGCTGGCGGGCCGCATCGCCGCCCTCGACGACCGCGCCGCGGCACTGGCCGAGGTGCGGCTGCGCACCCACCTGGGCACCAGCGACGAGCTGGCCCAGGCCCGCGCGCGCGCCGCCCAGTCGCATGCCCAGGAAGCGCTGCCGCGCGAGGCCGCCACCCGCGCCGCGCTGGTCCTGGCCGTGCTGCTGGGCCGGCCAGCGCCCGACGCCGCCTGGACCCAGGGCCCGGTCCAGCCCGCCCCGGTGCTCGCCGCTTTCACCGTCGATGCGCTGCCGGGCGACCTGGTGCGCACCCGTCCCGACATCCGGCGCGCCGAAGCCGACGTGGAACGCGCCGCCGCCGCTTTGGGCATCTCGCGCTCGGAGCTGTACCCGCGCCTCGCGCTCTCGGGCCGCCTGCTCTATTCGTACAACCTCACGCAGAACCGCCGCAACAGCACCGAGAACCAGCCCGCGCTCGGCCCGGTGATCGACATCCCGCTGTTCGACTGGGGCCGCCGCCGCGCCCAGGCCGACGCCGACGCGATCGGGCTGGACAACGCCACCCTGGCCTGGCGCCGCGCGGTGCAGGACGGCGTGGCCGAGGCCGACGGCGCCCTCGCCGCGCTGGCCCGCCAGGGCGAGCGCGCCGCCGCGCTCGACCAGGCCCGCGCCCTGCTCGCCGCCCAGGCCGGCACCCAGGCCCGCCGCGCAACGCTCGGCCTCGCGAGCGAATACGACGGCCTGCCGCTGCGCCGCGACCTGCTCCAGGCCGAGGCCGACCTGGCCACCGCGCGGGCCGCACGGTCGCTGGCCTTCATCGCGCTCTACAAGGCGCTCGGCGGCGCACCGCTGCCGGCCGGGGAAGACACCCCCGTCGCCAGCGCCGAAGGAGCCGCACGATGATCGCCCTGGCCCGCAAGACGCTGGTCCACGAATGGCGGCGCTTCGTGCCCGCCGTCGTGGCCGTGGGCTTCTCGGGCCTGCTCCTGGCGGTGCAGGCCGCGCTGGTGCTGGGCATCTTCGGCAGCGCTGCGGTCTACGTGACCGCCTCGTCGGCCGACCTCTGGGCCGGCTACCCCGGCACCCAGAGCGTGAACTTCGGCCGCGCCATCGGCCCCGACGTCGAGATGCGCCTGCGCATGGACGCCGACGTGACCGCCGTCGAGCCCTACGTCTGGATCGACGGCGACTGGCGCACCGGCAGCGCCGATGCGGCCGCGGCCGGCGGCGTCTCGGTCTACCTCTCGGGCATCCGCACCGGCGGCGACGCGCTGCTGTTCTCGCAGGTGCTCGCGCCCTGGCAGCGCGCCCTGCTGCGCGCCCCCGGCGCGGTGATCGTGGACCGGGCCGACCTGACCACGCTCGGCGCGGCCGAGGGCTCCACCGCCTTCATCAACGGCCACCGCGTGCGCGTGGCCGCCGTGGTCGACGGCCTGCGCGGCCTGGGCGGCGCCAACGTGCTGGCCTCGCTGGACACGGCGCGCGACATCGGCGGCCCGGACGCCCCGGCCGGCGCCACCTACTATGTCGCCCGCCTGCGTCCCGGCGCCGACGCCGGGGCCGCCGCCGCGCGGCTGGCGCCGGCCGGCCGCAGTTTCGGCGCCTACGCCGTGTGGACGGCGCACGACTTCGCGCGCCGCTCGCAGCTGCACTGGATGCTCGACACCGGCGCCGGCGCGGCCGTGCTGTTCATGGCGGTGATCGTCTGCATCGTGGGCGCCGTGGTCACCAGCCAGTCGCTGGCCGCCGTGGCGGCCGGATCGGCGCGCGAATATGCGATGCTCAATGCGCTCGGCGCCAGCCGCGCCGCGCTGGGCCGCGTGGTGCTGGGCCAGTCGTTCTGGATCGGCGGCCTGGGCCTGGCGCTGGCGCTGGCGGCCAGCAGCGCGCTGCTGTCGGCCGCCTCGGCCTACAGCGTGCCGGTGGCCATGAACTGGCCCGTGGCGCTGGCCTGCGCGGTCCTGGTCGGCGCGCTGGCGCTGCTGTCGGGGCTGGCGGCCATGCGCGGCCTGCTGCGGGCCGATCCTGCGCTGCTGCTGCGCTGAAGGACGACATCGCCATGCCGCATCCCACCACCGCATCGCCGCGCACCGCAGCCTCCCACAGCACGCCGCCGAGCCTGGAGGCCGTCGACCTGCACCAGTCCTTCGTGACCGGCGTGGTGCGCATGCACGTGCTGCAGGGGCTCACGCTCGCGATCCAGCCCGGCGAGCTGACGCTGATCTCCGGCCCCTCGGGCTGCGGCAAGAGCACGCTGCTGTCGCTGCTGTCGGGCCTGCAGCGGCCCGAATCCGGCCGGGTGCGCGCGCTGGGCCAGGAGATCGGCACGCTGGGCTCCCGCGCGCTGGAGCGCTTCCGCCTGCACCACACCGGCTTCGTGTTCCAGGGCTTCAACCTGTTCCCGGCGCTGACCGCGCTGGAGCAGGTGCAGCTGCCGCTGGGCTACCTGGGCATCGACGACCGCGCCAGCGCCCGCCGCGCGCTCGCCGCGCTGGAGGAAGTGGGCATGGCCCACCGCGCCGCGCTGCGCCCGGCCCAGCTCTCCGGCGGCGAGAAGCAGCGCGTGGCCATCGCCCGCGCGCTGGCCAAGGAGCCGCAGCTGCTGTTCGCCGACGAACCCACCAGCGCGCTCGATGCCGAGAACGGCCAGCGCGTCATCGACATCCTGCACCGCATCGCCCGCGGCCACGGCACCACGGTGCTGTGCGTCAGCCACGACCCGCGGCTGGTACGCCATGCCGACCGCGTGCTCGGCATGGAAGACGGCGCGATCCGCAGCGACTGGCGCCCTGCAACAGGCACGCCAGCTCCCGCGGCGCAGATACCCCACCCTGTAGAACCATGATGCGCGCATTGCATGCCCAGTATGGGCATATACCCCTCCCTGCGATGGCAGCCGTGCTGGCGGCGGCGCTGGGGTTGGCCGGCTGCTCCGACGGCCGCCACACGCCGCTGCCCGCGGCCGTGGCCGCCCTCGCCGACCCGGCCAGCCGCGAGGTCGCCGTGGCCCGCGGCACGGTCGAGGTGCAGGGCGGCCTGGTCGCCCTCTCGCCCGCGGCCGAAGGCACGGTCGAACAGGTGGCCGTGCGGGAGGGCGATACGGTGCGCCGCGGCCAGCTGCTGCTGCGCCTGTCGTCCGCCGGGCCCCAGGCCGACGTGGCCGTGGCCGAGGCCGAATCCCGCCTCGCCGCCGCCCGCCGCCAGGCCCGCGCCCAGCGCCTGCCCGCGCTCCAGGCGGCGGCCGCGCGGCTGCGCGAGGCCGCCGCTGCCGGCGCGGCCGACGCCCAGCGCAGCGATGAATCCGCCCAGGCGCTGCGCGATGCCCAGTCCGAACTCGCCGTCGCCGATGCCGAAGCCGCCGTGGCCCGCAGCACGCTGGCCCAGGCCCGCGCGCAGCTCGCCCGCTTTGCGCTGCACGCGCCCGAGGACGGCACCGTCGTGCGCGTGCAGGCCCAGCCCGGCACACACACCACGCCCACCGGCGGCACGGCAGCGCTGGTGCTGCTGCCGAAGCGGCCGCTGGTGGTGCGCGCCGAACTCAACGAAACCTATGCCGACGCGGTGCGCCCCGGCATGCGCGCCACCGTCGTGCCCGACGGCGACGCGCCCGCGGGCGCCGCGCTGCCCACGGCCCGCGTGGTGCGCATCAGCCCGCTGTACGGCGCCGCCCGCCTGCTGGACGACGCCCAGCGCGGCCCGCAGCGTGTGATTGAGTGCGTCCTCGAATTCGACCCATCCCAGGGCAGGAACGCCCTGACGGCCCGCCCGGGCCAGAACGTGAGAGTGAGTTTTCTTCATGACTGATACCACCATCGCCATCCACCTGCCCGGCCAGGTCATCCCGATCGCGGCACAGCCCGCGCAGCCCCTGGGCTGGTCGGTGCAATGCGACTTCGACGGCACCATCAGCATCGACGACGTGACCGACACGCTGCTCCAGCGCTTCGGCAAGCCCGGCTGGCAGGCGCTCGAAGACGCCTGGGAGCGCGGCGAAATCGGCTCGCGCGAATGCATGAAGGGCCAGGTCGCGCTGCTCGACATGTCCGACGCCGAGCTGCGCGCGCACCTCGACATGCTTCCGATCGACCCGCACTTCCCGGCCTTCGCCGCCGCTGCAGCGCGCTGGGGCATGCCGCTGTCGGTGGTGAGCGACGGCATCGACTTCGCCATCCGCCACGTGCTCGCGCGCCACGGCCTGGGCCACCTGCCGGTCATCGCCAACCGCCTGGTGCAGACCGGCGGGCGCAGTTGGCGGCTCGACTCGCCCTGGGCCAGCAGCGCCTGCGTGCGCGCCAGCGGCAACTGCAAGTGCGAGCGCCTGGGCGAACAGCGCAACGCCCACGGCCCGGTGGTGTTCGTGGGCGACAGCACCTCCGACTTCTGCGTGAGCGGCAAGGCCGACTTCGTGCTCGCCAAGTACCGCCTGATCGACTACTGCCGCGCCAACGGCATCGTCCACGCGCCGTTCGTGAACTTCGCCGACGCGCTGCCGCTGCTGGCCGAAGCGACCGGGCACGCGCTGGCGGTGGCGGCATGATGGCCGCCAGCTCCCATTCGTTGGTGTGCGTGACAGCCAACGAATTCTTCCTCGAAGGCGAAGGCGAGGCCGGCCGCACCGGCGTGCTGCTGGTCCACGGGCTGACCGGCACGCCCAACGAGATGCGCACGCTCGGCCGCGGCCTCCATCGCGCCGGCTTCACCGTCTATGCGGTCGAGCTCGCCGGCCACTGCGGCACCGAGGACGACCTGGTCGCCACCCGCTGGCAGGACTGGTACGCCAGCGTCGAGGCCGGCGCGCTGCGCCTGGCCGCACGGGTCGACCGCGTGCTGGTGGCGGGCCTGTCGATGGGCGCGCTGCTGGCCCTGCGGCTGGCCGCGCGGCAGCCCGAACGCATCGCCGGCGTGGCCGCGCTCGCGCCGATCTTCCGCCACGACGGCTGGAGCATGCCGGCCTATACCCGGCTGTCGTTCCTGCTGCGCGCCTTCAAGGCCCTGCGCATCGGCCGCCGCGGCTGCTTCACTGAACAGCCGCCCTACGGCATCAAGGACGAGGCCCTGCGCGCGCGCATCGTCGCGCAGATGAACTCGGGTGACAGCACCGCCGCCGGCCTGCCGGGCAACCCGTGGTGGGCCGTGGCCGAGATGCACAAGCTGGCCGCCGACGTGCTGCACCACGAACTGCGCCGCATCCAGCAGCCCTGCCTGGTCATCCACGCGGCCGAGGACGACGTGGCGAAGCTCAGCAACGCGCAGGACATCGTGCGCCGCGTGCCGCAGGCCGAACTGGTCGTGCTGCACGACAGCTACCACCTGATCGTGATCGACCGCGAGCGCCGCACCGTCATCGCCCGCACCGCGGACTTCGTCGGCCGCGTGGCCGGCATCGCGCCGCGGCGCGCGGCGCCGGCCGCCGCGCAGTCGGTGCAGCGCGCCCTGGCGCACAGCGCGTAACCCCATGCCCGCAGCCGATACGGCGGCGGCGCTGTCGCCGCTGGTCATCACCCTCTGGGTGCTCAACGTGCTGGTCGACAGCGGCGGCCAGCTGGCCTTCAAGGCCGCCGCCGCCGACCCGCGCGCCGGCGACGGCCTGGCCCGCTGGATCTGGATGGCGCGCCGGCCGTGGCTGTGGATCGGCATCGTCTGCTACGTGGCCGAGTTCCTGCTCTGGCTGGCCTTCCTGTCGCTCGTGCCGCTGTCCGAGGGCGTGCTGCTCGGCTCCATCAACATCGTGGCCATCATGGTCGCGGGCCGGCTGCTGTTCGACGAGAAGCTCTCGCGCATGCGCGTGGCCGGCATCCTGCTGGTGTCGCTCGGTGTGGCGGTCGTGGGACTCAAGGCATGAAGCGCTTCTACCTCATCGGCTTTCTCGTGCTGATGGCCTTCGATACCCTGGCCCAGGTCAGCTTCAAGATCGCGGGCGAGCAGGCGCTGCCGCTGGAGCTGTCGCCGGCCTGGATCGCACGCGTGTTCGGCCGGCCCTGGATCTACGGCGCCTTTGTCGGCTACGTCGGCGCCTTCTTCACCTGGATGACGCTGCTGCGCCGCGCGCCGATCGGCCCGGCCTTCGCCGCATCGCACCTGGAGATCATCTCGGTGCTGGCCGTGTCGGTCCTCGTCTTCGGCGAGACCATCGGCTGGCCCCAGGTCGCCGGCGGCCTGCTCATCGTGGCCGGCATCGCCTGCCTGGCCATCAGCGAGACCGGCGACGACGCGCAAGCCTCGGCCGACGCCACGGGCCACGCGGGTACCGGCGCAGCGGCACACACGGCCGCGCTCGCCCAGCTCCACGATGGCCAGCGCGGCTGACATCACCGTCCCGCCCACCGCTGGCCTGCCGCCGCGCGCCGGCGACCTGTGGGCCTGGCGCGACGCCGACCTGGGCGCCGCGCTCGCGCGCTTCCTCGGCACCGACGCGGCCGAGATCGCCTGCTCCGGCACGGCGGCCTTCGTCGCCGCGCTGACCGCGCTGCGCCGGCTGGCGCCCGGCCGCGACACCGTCGTGGTGCCGGCCTACACCTGCCCGCTGGTCGCGCTCGCCGTCGCCCACTGCGGCCTGCAACTGCGCTGCTGCGACCTGCGGCCCTCGTCGCTCGACCTCGATCCGCAGGCCCTCGCCGCGCTGTGCGGCGACCGCACGCTGGCCATCGTGCCCACGCACCTGGGCGGCCGCGTGGTGGACCTGGCGCCCGCGCTGGCCATCGCCCGCGCGTGCGGCGCCTTCGTCATCGAGGACGCGGCCCAGGCCCTCGGCGCGCGCGCGGCCGATGGCCGCAGCGTCGGCCTGGCCGGCGACATCGGTTTCTTCAGCCTGGCGGTCGGAAAGGGCCTCACGCTGTTCGAAGGAGGCGTGCTGGTAGCCCGCGATGCGAAGCTGCAAGCCGCCTGCCGCAGCGCACTCGCCGACGTTACTCACGGGGGTACCTTCTCCAGGTGCCTGATGGACGCCCGGCGCAGCGTGGAACTCCTGGGGTATCACGCGCTGTACCGTCCGTCCGCGCTGAGCTGGGCCTACCGCCGCCCGCTGCGCAGCGCACTCGCGCACGGCGACTGGACCGCAGCGGCCGGCGACGACTTCGACCCCGCCATTCCCCTGCACCGCGTCGGCCGCTGGCGCCGCGCGGTCGGCGTACAGGCGCTGCGCCGACTGCCGGCCTTCCTGGCCGAAGCGCAGGCGCGGGCCCACCGCCGCACCGCGCAGTTGGCCGGGCTGCCCGGCTTGCGCACGGTCCTGCACGACAGCCCCGCCGGCGCACGGGGCACCTGGCCCGTGCTGCTGGTGCTGCTCGACGGCGCCGCGCGCCGCGACGGCCTGCTGCGCGATCACTGGGGCGACGGCAACGGCCTGTCCGTGCCTTTCGTCCGCGCCCTGCCCGACTATGCCCGCTACCGCGCCTGCGTGCCGCCGGCGGCCAGTGAGGAACTGCCACACGCCCGCGACCTGGCCGCCCGGCTGCTGGCCATCAGCAACAGCCCCTGGCTCGACGACGAGCGCTTCGCGCGCCTCTGTGCGCTGCTGCGCCACGGCTAGCTGTCGCATCCCGGATGATTGCATAAGCGAGAATCGCTATCCACTCTTCATGGCCCGAGCGGTGATGCGAGGATTGATGATCTTGCCCCCGTTTCACGGACACCCCTATAAGCGATTAACTATCGCAATAGGAGGTGGACGATGACCAAGAGCAAGGCAGGCAGAAAGGGGCAGGAGTTCAGCCTGGAGTTCAGGCAGCAGGCACTGTTGCGA
>WNDY01000119.1 GCA_009914555.1 Xylophilus sp. | reverse complement strand
AATACACCGCGTAAATGTTTGGGGTACAAAACGCCCGCAGAAGTCTTTCGGCAGAAACTCTTCGCAAACAGACATGGTTATGCGTAAACTCAAACCGAAAAGTCGCGCTTCAGCCTGACCTCACATGCGATCATCATCATTGCTATGCTGGTGCAACGGTCGCTCTCGCGACGATGAAAACTGGGGCGTAACGCACAGCGTTATCGCGCCCCGACGACAAGTTTGACGGGATTGAAGGGGCGGTCCGGTCACTCAGGGATAAAGCCCCCTGAACATTTGGGAGGAAATAATGCGAGGAAAATTTCTAGGTGTTGCTTTTGCTGCCTTGGCGGCTGGAGCTTTGGCCTTTACCGGCGCAGCAAGTGCGCAGGATAAGAAGGTGACGATCGGCGTATCGATCCCTGCTGCTGACCATGGTTGGACTGCTGGTGTTGTTTATCATGCCGAACGCGTTGCCAAGCTTCTGATGCAGGAGCATCCCGGCCTCAACGTGATCGTCAAGACATCACCAGATGCAGCCAGCCAGGCAAATGCGTTGCAGGATCTGGCTGTTCAGGGGCTTGATGGTCTTGTCGTGTTGCCCACCGATCCAGATCTGCGGGTCAATGCGATCAAGGAAATCAAGGATAAGGGCACTTTTGTAGCGCTCGTTGATCGCGCACCAAGTAGCAATGACAATTCGATCCGTGATCTTTATGTGGCGGGCAACAATCCGGCCTTGGGTCAGGTCGCTGGCGAGTACATCAAGAAGACCACACCTGATGCACAGGTCGTCGTTATTCGCGGCCTTCCGATCCCGATTGATCAGCAACGTCAGGACGGTTTTGACAAGGGTATCGAAGGCTCCAACGTCAAGATTCTTGATCGCCAGTATGGCAACTGGAACCGTGACGACGCCTTCCGTGTCATGCAGGACTTCCTGACAAAGTACCCTAAAATCGATGTTGTCTGGTGTCAGGATGACGACATGGCTGTCGGTGTGCTTGAAGCAATCAAGCAGGCCAACCGTGAAGACATCCAATATGTCATCGGCGGTGCCGGATCCAAGGACATGATCAAGAAGGTCATGGATGGCGATAAGCTTATGCCGGTTGACGTACTTTATCCGCCTGCAATGGTTTCCACCGCTATGCAGTTGGCTGCTGGTCATTTCTACGACCAGATTCCGGTGAGCGGCAACTACATCCTCGACGCTACTTTGGTGACCAAGGATAATGCCGAACAGTTCTACTTCCCGGATTCTCCTTTTTAATATCCTTCTGCGCGCCCGCTTTGTCGGACGCGTATTTGAGTTACCCCAATACAGTTTTGAATTTCATTCGGAGGACTTTTGATGAAGACGATCAAGGGGCCTGGGATATTTCTCGGGCAGTTTGCAGGAGATGAAGCGCCGTTCAATACCTGGGATGGCATCACGAAATGGGCTGCAGAAAAGGGCTATGCCGGTGTGCAGGTTCCAACCTGGGCAAGCCAGCTGATCGATCTGAAGAAGGCTTCTGAATCGAAAGATTATTGCGACGAATTTGCAGGCGTTGCGCGCGAGAATGGCGTTGAAGTGACCGAGCTTTCAACGCATTTGCAGGGTCAGCTTATTGCGGTTCATCCGGCTTATGATGAGGCATTTGACGGTTTTGCTGTGCCGGAAGTGCGTGGCAATCCGAAGGCCCGTCAGGCTTGGGCTGTTGAGCAGGTAAAGATGGCAATCCGTGCCTCGCGCAATCTTGGTATCGGCGCTCATGCAACGTTCTCCGGTGCTTTGGCATGGCCGTTTATCTATCCGTGGCCGCAGCGTCCTGCAGGTCTGGTCGAAACGGCGTTCGATGAACTGGCGCATCGTTGGCTGCCAATCCTTGACCACGCCGATGAGCATGGCGTGAATATTTGCTATGAAATCCATCCGGGTGAAGATCTGCATGACGGCGTGACGTTCGAGATGTTCCTTGAACGCGTTAAGAACCACCCGCGTGCGAACATGCTCTATGATCCATCGCATTACGTGCTGCAATGCCTCGATTATCTCGACAATATCGACATCTATAAAGACCGCATCAAGATGTTCCACGTCAAGGATGCCGAGTTTAATCCGACCGGTCGTCAGGGTGTTTATGGCGGCTATCAGGGCTGGGTGAACCGCGCAGGCCGCTTCCGTTCGCTGGGCGACGGTCAGGTCGATTTTGGCGCAGTGTTTGCAAAAATGGCGGCCAATGATTTTGATGGCTGGGCTGTTGTCGAATGGGAATGCGCGTTGAAGCACCCGGAAGACGGTGCGCGTGAAGGGGCTGAGTTTGTAAAGCACCATATTATCCGCGTGACCGACAAAGCCTTCGATGACTTTGCTGCTGGCGGCACCGATGACGCTGCCAATCGCCGTATGCTGGGATTGTAAGGTAGTTCAATGACCATTGAAGCAAAAACCAAAGAAACAGCCAATCCACGTATTCGACTTGGCATGGTTGGCGGCGGTGCAGGGGCCTTTATCGGCGGTGTGCATCGCATGGCCTCACGCCTCGATAATCGTTTTGAACTGGTGGCAGGCGCACTCTCGTCATCGCCAGATAAAGCGCAAGCCTCGGGGCGCGAGCTTGGGCTTTCAGAAGACCGCATTTATTCAAGCTATAAGGAAATAGCGATCCGCGAAGCGCGTCTCAAGAACGGTATTGAAGCGGTCGCAATCGTTACGCCCAATCATGTGCATTATGACGCCGCGAAGGAGTTTCTGCGCCGTGGCATTCATGTGATCTGTGATAAGCCACTGACCTCGACCCTGGCTGATACAAAGAAGCTCAAGAAAGAAGCCGACGAAAGCGGTGCGCTGTTTGTGCTGACGCATAATTTTATACCGGCTATCCGATGGTCCGGCAGGCGCGCGAAATGATTGCCGATGGCACGTTGGGTGATCTGCGCGTGGTGCAGGTTGAATATGCGCAGGACTGGCTCACGGAAGCGGTTGAAGAAACGGGCGCCAAGGGTGCTGTGTGGCGTACCGATCCAGCACAATCCGGTCTTGGTGGCGCAACCGGTGACATCGGCACTCACGCCTTTAACTTGGCATCCTTTGTCACCGGCCTGACGCTTGAAAGTCTGGCGGCTGATCTTGATAGCTTCGTTCCGGGTCGTCGTCTGGATGACAATGCGCATGTGATACTGCGTTTTGCAGGTGGTGCCAAGGGTATGCTTTGGTGCAGTCAGGTGGCACCGGGCAATGAGAATGCGCTGCGTTTGCGTGTCTTTGGCACCAAAGGCGGCATTGAATGGGCGCAGGAAGATCCGAACAGGCTCTGGTTCACGCCGTTTGGTGAGCAGAAGCGGCTGATTACCCGAGGCGGTGCAGGTGTTGGCGATGCGGCAACTCGTGTGACCCGTGTGCCGGGCGGCCATCCGGAAGGCTATCTCGAAGCCTTTGCAACGATCTACAGTGAAGCAGCAAACGCTATTCAGGCCAGACGGGACAACACCAACCCTGACAGTGCAATCATCTATCCAACAGTCGACGACGGCGTCAAAGGCGTTGCATTCATCGATGCCTGCGTCCGATCGTCAAACAAAAATGGCGGATGGGTGAGCCTCTGAAGCAATAAAATTGGAAAGCGCCGCCATTTTTGGGGCGGCGTTTTTACAGGCTGTTGAAGAAGTCTCTGGTTTGGCCTTCAGCACGGCCTCGTCTCCGCTATCGTATGCGAACGTGATCTCGATCGCGCCATCATCGAGTAACTCGGCATGACCGTCGCCCGATACTTCGTCCATTTCATCGCTTCCGCGCCATCTGAAGAAGACCATGGACGTGCTGTAGCCGAGATCGAGGCTCGCTTGCATCGCACCGAAGGCGATTTCGCCATGCCCGTTGGCCCCGATGGTGATTGTGGCGGGGTCAACCAGGTCGAGATAATCCCGATCCCATAGATCGGCCTCGACGATCCGCCAGCGGCCAATCAGGCGGCAGTTCGGGGCCGCGCTCATGACGACACCGTCAACAGTTTCGGCAGCCGCACCAGATCATAGGCGGCGGCCGCGAAGGTGAAGGCCCATCCGACGCGGTCGCGGCCACGGAACTTCGTCTTGTCCTGCCCCGCGACGGTCTTGATCCAACCGAACGCCTCCTCGATGCGCTTGCGGATGCGCAAGCTGACCCCATAGCCGGAATGGCGCGTCGTGCGCCCGTCAATGGCCGAGCGGCGACCATTGACGTTCTGCGCCACATGCGGCGTCACCTTCATCGACC
>WNDY01000118.1 GCA_009914555.1 Xylophilus sp. | reverse complement strand
ATCTATGGGATCGGGATTATCTCGACCTGGTTGACCCCGCCACAATCACCATCGGGGCCAACGGGCATGGCGAAATCGCCTTCGGTGCGATGCAAGCGAGCCTCGATCTCGGCTACAGCACGTCCATGGTCTTCTTCAGATGGCGCGGAAGCGATGAAATGGACGAAGTATCGGGCGACGGTCATGCCGAGTTACTCGATGATGGCGCGATCGAGATCACGTTCGCATACGATAGCGGAGACGAGGCCGTGCTGAAGGCCAAACCAGAGACTTCTTCAACAGCCTGCTAGGCGGAGTAGGGCGCCTTCCGATGTAAGCAGGCGTCTGAACGTTCTCGTGAGCAGACCACGAGACAAAGACAAATTTGACAATTGAACTCAAATCATCTGTTGCACTGTGTTCTCAGTATTCCGCGCTCATCTGAAAGTGACTTCAGAATTGTGGAAGGCGCCAACTTTCCAACGGTTTTCACTAGCAAAATACAGAACATTACCGAAGGCATTTTCATTCTTTGGGCCGAACCAAATTTGTTTTGCTAGGGACTTCTCTGATTTTGGGGGGAAAGGGAGGTCGATATACGCGATGAATGCTCCGTCCGTCACTCTGTATTCCACCTGCTGTCCCTTAACTTTCCGCTTTCTCACTATTCCACCTTCATCTTTAAGCCGTGGCCTGTCGTCGTCATTGGTCACGTCAAGAAGGTGGATGAGCCGCACCTCTTCTTCTTCGCGAAATCCGCTACTTTTGAAGGAAAGGAGCATCGTTGCAAACACTGCGCAATCGTCTCGAAAGGCTCTTCCGTAATTCAAACTCTCGGTCTTGTTGCGCATGAAAATACCCGCCAAAGTCTCACGCGCTTCATTAATTTGAATTGCCCGATCATACTCAATTTCAACTAGTGTAGCTGGCATATCGAGCAAGATATTTGCATCAAGGCCCAGTGCGAAGCCTCTTCCTCGATCCGCATAACGAAACCATTGGCTTAAAACGTCTGGCTTCTTTGAAAACGAGGCAATCACCGGATGAAGGGAAAGTTGCAACCCAGAGACCACTTCATCGACCTTATCGAAAAATTCTACGTTAAAGTCAGGGAAAACCTTTTGAGTTAGTTCATCCTTTAGAATTTCCGAGGCAGCTTCTTCAAAGACGCCATATCCATATCGCCCCTCTGCATAATCGTTCATCATATTAGCATCACTCATCCGAATAGACTTGGATTGAAGAATAGCTAATAAAGTATCGGCGGAGCAGTAATGGTAAAGAACGGTGTCAGCCAAGGGTTGGTGAAGTCGTTGATGCAGCATATTCGTTTTCTCTATTGCTTCAGCTGAATGAACTTTTAGTGGTTAGATACGTTGCGCAACCGCACTCCCGGTGTCAGACCGCGTAACGTGGATACTTCGCCAATGCCGCAGCCTTCGCTTCATTCGACACTTCGCCATAATCATCGCCTTCGTCCTTGGAAGCGTGACCTGTGATTGCGAAACGGATGTCTCTTGGTATCTGCAAGTTTCGACCAACAGTCATAAACCTGTGTCGCCAAGCATGGTTCGGTTGCACGGCGGCATCTGTCACAACTTCACGGACATAGTCGGTTACACGGTTTTTAGATTTGCGCCATGCGCCGCGTATCGCCTTTTCAGTGGCAGAAGAGGGGTTCATGAAGATGTATTCGGCTTTGGACTTTTCGACAAATGCAGGGAAGCTTAATTCGACTAGATGGGGATGAAGAGGAACTTCCCGATATTCAGCGTCCTTAACTCTTGCGGCTTCCGGCGTGATCGTGATGATCCATAGGCCGTCTTCATGGCGCAAGTCCTGTTTGCGAAGTTGGACCATTTCACCAACACGAGCGCCAGTATAAGCGCAAAGCCAAGGAACCCAACGACGAGCATTGAACACACTTCTGCTTTCTCTGCCCTGTTTGTGGTTTGAGGCATGGGTTAGAATGGTCTTAGCTTCTTCGTCGGTGAAACCTTTCTGGCGTGTTCGGGCTTTCTTTACCTTCGCAACTTTCACGCCAGCCGCTGGGTTGTTCGATAACTTGTTGTTGTCGATGCCCCACTGGAATATCTGCCTTAGGCCCGTAATGTCAGATGTGGTAATTGTTTTGAGGCTCATGCCTTCCGCAAGACGGTGATCCTTGAAGGCTAGAATGTTCTCTTTAGTAACGGCGTGTGCATCGTCATGTTCCAAGAACTGTGCCAGAAGACGTGCAGAGCGTTCGTAAGCTTCATATGTGCTGATTGATCGACCCGCTGCCTTGGCTTCACGCCACCACCCCCCCCAGCAAGTCCCGAAATGGTCTGCTTTGCGGTTGCAGTTGGCTGCGGTTTAGGTGCCGCTTCTAGTGGCCGTGCAAAGGCAGGATAATGATCCACTACAGGGTCAGAGCTGTAATCGGCAGTGGCGTACTGAGCGACACGGACGGACGCCTTTGTCAAAGCAAGGCTCACTTGGTCGATGACGGCTTTACGGCTATCGCTGTCCACTTGCAGACGATGAAGTGCTAGAAGCTGATCGACAGTTGAGCCAAACCATTTTTCTACAGCAGCATCGCCTTGAGCCAGAACGGCGGCATTCGTCTTTGCAGCCGTAGACCATAGACTGGCTTCGCCGGGGTCATCTTCAAAATCACCGACAAGGGATTTATAGGCTTCACCCGCGAGGCCCAAGACTTGCTTATGGGTGAGGCGAGTTGGGCCGTTTCGAATGGAATTCCACACTCCTTCGAGATAAGCGAGTAATGCAGCCTGACGCGCTTTGGCCTCGTTAGGATCACGTGTTCTGAGCGAAGCTGTAATCTCGACTGCCTGTGCGCCGATTGTGTTCTGGATGACTTCGTTGCCGATTGGCAGGGCCAGCGTTAGACCTCGTGCCTTGTCCAGAATATCAAGCGGTATTCGCTTACGGAATTGATGAAAGCTAGAACCTTGGCGGCGCATTGGTCGGGCCATTCTGATAAGCAATGTGTTCACCCATGTGTAGCAGTGGGTGAGCGAAAGTTCTAACAAAATTAGTTAGTTAAACAATTTCAATGGATTATAGCTGTAATGGTGCCCGGAGACGGATTTGAACCGCCGACACGCGGATTTTCAATCCGCTGCTCTACCAACTGAGCTATCCGGGCATCCTGCAGGTGATTTTTCACCGTGTGGCGGTGTTGGTGTCCGCCGGAAGTGGGTGCGTTATAGCATTAAATTTCGCGCTGTCCAGCACCCTATCGCACTTTTTATAAGATTTCTTATAAACTTGCTAAAGCACCGATTTCACAGTGGAAATCTGAGCCAATAAGGCTCAGTTGTCGTTCTCTTCCTCTTCTTCGATGGTTTTTCCTGGGATGAATAGCTTCCCGAAAGCCAACGATTGAGGTCGATGCTTTTGCAACGCGGTGAACAGAACGGATAAGAATCGCGAGACGAAGGCTTGCTGCACTCAGGGCAGGGGCGAGTGGGCCGTATCGGCGTTACGCGTGCATCCGGTGCGGTGGATATGTCTTTCTTGTCACTCATGGGATTTTCAGACCTTGCCGCTTTCCCAATTAGCATAGACCGGATAGTCACCATCGGCCAGCAGGCTTACAGTTTCCTGCAATGGCAGGCCCACCACATTGGTATAGGAGCCAACCAGCGTGACCACGAAACTGCCTGCAAGGCCCTGAATGGCATAGCCACCAGCCTTACCGCGCCACTCACCGGAAGCGAGATAGGCGTCAATCTGCTTGCGTGACAGGCGTTCGAAACGCAAACGTGTTTCAACGAGCGTCTGGCGCAGATTGCCATTGGGCAGAACAAGGCAAACGCCGGTGAAAACCTTATGCGTACGCCCCGACAGAAGACGCAGGCATTCCCGTGCTTCCTCGGTGATTTCTGCCTTGGGCAGAACTCGCCTTCCAACGGCAACAACTGTGTCAGCCGCCAGAACAAAAGCACTGGTGAAGTTTTCGTCGCTCTTGAGTTGTTCCTGAGCAGCCTTTGCCTTTTCACGAGCAAGACGATGCGCGAGCGAACGCGGATGTTCCGCGCGCTCAGGCGTTTCGTCGATATCAGCCGGCTGAATATGATCCGGCTCAATGCCAGCTTGCCCCAGAAGCTCGATCCTGCGGGGAGAGTCGGAGGCAAGAACCAGCTTATGTTGCGCGATCATAGACACCAGTTTTCCTGAGAAGCGAGTTGAGGCTTACTTGAAGCGGTAGGTAATACGGCCCTTGGTCAGGTCGTAAGGGGTCATTTCGACCAGAACCTTGTCGCCAGCGAG
>WNDY01000117.1 GCA_009914555.1 Xylophilus sp. | reverse complement strand
GCTCATCAAGCATCAAGGCGTTGCCAGAGGTTATTCATTCCCACAGCAGGAAGGGAGGGGCGCGTAATGTTCTACGCCCGATCAACCCATGTAGACGCAGGCATTAAGCGCAGGAAGCAAGCTGCAATTCGTAAAGCGGCATAGGAGAGGGCGATGAAGGAAGTGATTGGGTTCGGAATATTTATGCTGGTCATGGCTTTGGTGTTCTCCAAGCCGGAGCAGGTTGGCGGGTATTTTGGAAAAGTGGTCCATTCATTTGAACAGGCGAAGCAATAACCCCAGGCGATGAGGAAACAGGCATGGCGGTATATTCAAAGGCTGAAAAGCGACGACTGAAAAAGGGAAGGCCAGTTTTGCCAGCGGCAGAGCGGGAGCCAAACGGGCGAAAGAGCAGACGCAAGTCCTCAATCGTCCGCAGAACACATGAAACGGAAGCAGAGACAAAGCTGGTTGTCATTTCTGCCCGCATGAAAATGGGAATGTCAGCATCGATCGCAGAGCGACCAGAAGCGGGTTCCGTACTCGGTCGCCTTCATATCCTGTTCCCTGATCGTGTCACCTATGCGCATTATCAGGCGGGTTTGCGATACGGTGCCGACTATTGCCGGTACTACGCTCTAAGCGGCATTCCTTATCCATCAGCACGCGCCCACGACATGACCCGCGTTCATGGTGTAGGAACGGACAAGTCAGAAGCCGCAGGGCAGGCGCGTGAGCGTGTTCTTGATCTGGGTGAGGCTATCCGCAAGGTCGATCAATCAGGCCGACCAATCCAGTCAACAATTCGGAAAGTCTGCATTCTCGATGAAGACACAGGAATGCATCTGCCGCACATGGTTCGATTCCTCGCCACAGGCTTAGACGCACTTGTGGATTTCTACGGGATAGATCGTAAGGCTAAACCAAAAGACTTGACTAATGAATGACATTTAGTCAGCCTGAATATGGTAGGTTATTTGTTTCACTTAAGAGAATACAGCGGCTTTCGGGCCGCTTTTTTGTTGTCTCCAGTTTGGAGCGTGCAAGATGCCCAAGCCACCCAAGAAAGAGCTTAAGGCTCTCGACGACATAGCGATCAAATCGACAGTCGCTGTCTGGCGCGCGCGCAACATGATCATGCTTGAAGCAGTCATAGCCGCTTTCATGGATAGCGACACACCGCAAGACGTGGCGCAGATACTCAGAGAGCAGGCAGACCAGCTTGAGGAGTTTGGATGAGCGCGCAGATCATTGGCTTCACACCTGATATCGTTGGCGATGGTTTTACGGTTGATCCAGATGAAGTTCTTCAGGGCTGCATTGGTAAGCTGAAAAGCGTTGTCGTGGTCGGGATTGATGAAGATGACGATCTATGGGGCAGCGCATCAGACGGCAGGCCAGAAACGACTGCTCTGCTTGAACGCGCAAAGGCGAGGTTGATAGCAAGTTATGATGACTAAGCTTCTCGCTCTCTCTGCGTTTATCCTGCTTGCCTCATGCGCATTACCTTATGAGCGCCACTGCTCATTCAACGATTACCTGACAAAGACGTGGTGTAAGTGATGGCTCTCTCACCAGAGCGTGTAAAAGAAATTGCTGACCGGGCAGAAGCGAGAGCAGGGCAACCTGTAACGACTGGTCGCCCGTCAAAGCGCACACCAGAGATGGAAGAAGCAATCATCAACGGTTTGATGGATGGGTTTAGTCTCGTGCAGATATGTGCGAACGACTGTATGCCAAATCGTCGGACTATTCTCCGTTGGATGGAAGATGATGAAGCTTTTGCCACAAGGTGCGCGCGTGCGAGGAAAATCCAAGCCGATCTGATGGATGACAAGATCATTCAGTTGATCGAAGATGTTAATGTCGAGAACGCATCTGCAATGCGGGTGAAGCTTTCAGCGCTTCAATGGCGCGCGGCTAAACTGGCTCCTAAAAAGTACGGCGATAAGCAGGAAGTTGAGCATACAGGGCAGGTTGTCATGATTGCTCCAGAGGCTTCGGATCTATGACGATCCAGTTGACGAAGAAGCAGCAGGCATTGCTTCCTCTTCTCGGACGTCAGGGTACAAAGCACACGCTGATCTACGGCGGGTCGCGTTCGGGTAAGACATTCCTGACTTGCTACGCGATTGCTACACGGGCATTGCGTGCCGAAGGTTCTCGACATGGGGTATTCCGCAAGCACGCTGTTGCGGTGAAGCAGTCTGTCGGGCGCGATACCTTCCCGAAGGTCATGCGGCTGGCTTATCCTGACGCTGCATACAAATGGTATGAGCAGGACGGTGTTTTCGTTTACGGCAATGGCTCAGAAGTTTGGTGCGCCGGGCTTGATGACAAAGAGCGCGTCGACAAGGTTCTGGGTAAAGAATACGCCACCGTTTATGAGAACGAAGCTTCAGAGCTTAGTTACGATGCTCACACTACGCTGATGACGCGCCTTGCACAGAACGTGCAGGCAAATGTTGGGCATCCTGGTCCACTGCCATTACGCAACTATGTGGACTTGAACCCTACAACTCAGAGTCATTGGACTTACAAATTGTTCGTCCAGGGTGTTGATCCTGAAAGCAAGCGGCCAATCAATCGCGGTGATTACAGCCACTATGTGGCTAATCCGATGGATAACCATCTCAATCTGCCGCCTGACTATCTGGAAAGCCTGAAATATCTGCCAGAGGCAAAGCGCAAGCGCTTCTTCCTCGGCGAGTTCTCGGGCGATGCAGAAGATGCTCTTTGGTCGCGTGGCGTTATTGAGCGTCTGTATGTTCTTGGTGACGATGAGTTGCCGGACTTTGTGAAGATTGTTGTTGCTGTAGACCCTGCGACAAGTTCTAAACCGGGTAGCGATGAAACAGGCATTGTCGTCTGCGCACTCGACAAAGAGGGTTACGGCTACGTTCTTGAAGATGCCAGCGGTGTGATGAAGCCCGAAGAATGGGCAAAACGCGCTGTTACGCTCTACAATTACTACAAGGCTGACAGCATCGTCGCTGAAAAGAACCAAGGCGGCGAGATGGTCGAAAGCACCATTCAGGCGCAGGCAAAAGGCCGGTGGATTCCGGTCAAGCTGGTTCATGCATCGCGCGGCAAGGTCGTTCGAGCAGAGCCGATCATTGCGCTCTATGCCCGTCGACGCGTTCGTCACGTCCGAGAGTTCACAGAACTTGAAGATCAGATGTGCAGCTTCACGACTGGCTTTGACAGGTCAAGCGCCGGTTATTCGCCTGATCGTGTCGACGCGCTTGTCTGGGGCTTCACAGAGCTATTCCCCGGTTTGATCGAGGAACGGCCAGAAAACATTCCGCTTGGTCAGATGCAGACTGTAGCACCTGACGAAAACATACTGGACAGCTGGTGAGAGTCGAAATCAGAGACGGCACGCTGCGTGATATTTGTTACGTGGCGGCGAACTTACGCGATCAGGACAGGCGGGAGATTTTCGCAACGGCATTGCTTGAGAGCGGTTCGCAGGCTGGCGCTATGTCATTCCTTACATCGCCTGACTTCTGTTGGACAGCTTGGATTGATGGACAGCCGGTCGCTGCTTTTGGCGTATCGTCCGCAAGCCCATATCAGCCGCACATTCGGTTTGCGTGGGCCTACGGAACGAACAAGTTCAAACGTGCTGCGCCGACAATAACAAGATTTTGCCTAAAGGAATGGCCGAAGCGTCTCATTTCAGAAGGTGTGACGCGGGTCGAGATTAGATCAGTTGCAGATCATGACCTTGCTCATAAGTGGTTGAAATCCATTCGAGCGAAACACGAGGCCGATATGCCGAACTATGGCGTTAACGGCGAGACATTCCAGCTTTGGGCTTGGTTGAAAGAGGATTTTGAAGATGTGCTTTAAGCCAGATACACCGAAGGTGCCCGACGCGCCAGCCGTGCCAAGCGAAGATGCAGAGGCAGCAAAGACGCGCCGTGCAGCGGAGCTGGATGCAAGCCGTCAGGCACAAGGCCGCGCTTCAACCATTATCACTACGCCGCTAGGCGCTCAGGATTATGGGAATGAAGAAAACCGCCGTCGCACCACAATCAGCGGGTTTTGATCCATGGGCATTGCAGACTATATCATGCAGCAGCAGTCACAGATGGCGGCTGAACGCTATCCGTGGGAAGCGGTATGGCGTGATGTCGTCAATCTGTGCATGCCTTATGCTTCGCACAAGTATGAGATCAACGGGCTTACACTATCGTCGTCTCTGACTGGCACAGCGCAACAGCCGCAGGCCGCACAGCGCAGCAAAGAGATATTCGACAACACAGCATCATGGGCGCTTACTCGTCTGTCTGCTGGCATGGAAAGCCTGATTACGCCACGCGTTCAGAAGTGGCATTTGTTCTCGCTAGATGGCCCGTTCTCGCCAGAGCCGACCGATCTTGAGGAAGAATGGCTTGACCATCTGCGCGATTATCATTTCTCGGCGCGGTACAATACGAAGTCGAACTTCGCCCTTGCCAATCAGAAGGCTATTCGCGCTACCTGTGGGTTAGGAACCGGCATCACGTATCTTGAGGAAAATCTAGGCCGTCGCGGCGTCGACCCGGTCAAGGTTCCTTTCTTCTACCGATCTGTGCCTGTGGTTGAATGCTATCTCGGCATCAACGCCTATGACGATGTTGATAAGTGCATTCGCGTCC
>WNDY01000116.1 GCA_009914555.1 Xylophilus sp. | reverse complement strand
ACTGCCGTAGCTCATCATACCGGATGAGCTTGCGTTGCTTCGAACGCCGCTCGCGGCATTTCTGGTCAGCTATCGTACAATAGTAGCCGTTTAAATCCTTGATCTCATCATCGGTAAACTGATTGCGTTTCAGTTCACGAAAAATGGTCGAGCGATGCCTTCCAAGCTTCTCAGCAATAACGTCGACGGAAAGCTTTGCAGTGCGCCAGCGGGCTATTCTGCGACGTTTATCCAAATCAATATGCGAATAGGTACGGTCCATGACAGGTTCCTTGCATTGGATAACTCATTGTTATCATTTGCAAGTCGCACTTCAAACTAGAACCCACCTATCTATAACGCCTGGAAGGCGTAATAAAGTGCCGGTTAGAAAACGTTCATAGGCTGTGAGGTCAGCCACAACGACTTGCAACAGGAAGTCGGATTCTCCCGATACAAGATGGCAGGAAAAGACTTCAGGCAGGTTCTGCACTGAAGTACGGAATGCTGTTGCTGTTTCCTCATGATGGCGCTCTACACGGATGCCAACAAAGACAGTCAGTCCCAGTCCTACGGCATTGCGGTCGAGTGCCGCGTGGTAGCCTTGAATGACGCCAGCTTTTTCGAGGAGTTTGACTCGTCGCAAACACGGGGAAGGGGATAGCCCTATTTTATCGGCAAGCTGAACGTTTGAAAGACGCGCATCGTCTTGCAGTGCAGCGAGTATCTTACGGTCCGTTGCGTCTAGTTTTAATTTTGGCATAAGCCACCATTCTGAAAAGTCATATCGGCAGATTATATCAACTTCAATCCACTCCGCACCATAAAACGCAAGGACACGGACTGCACTTACGAGTTAGCTTCGGAAAGCTCTATCAGCTGTAGCTCATTCATCATATGCAATGAGCTAACCCGATGGCAGCTGTGTGAATTTTAGCTGTTCGGGGCGATATTGATGAGCGAGACATGGTTATTTGCAAGCGCACTGGCGGCTGCATTTCTTCTTACTGGGCCGGACATGATTCTGCTTCTACAGACGGGAGCGGCGCAGGGCAGAGCTCATGCACTAGCTGCTGCCGCAGGGCTTGCAACGGCCCGTGCTTGCCACGTCCTGCTCGCTGCATTTGGGTTGGCCGCTCTCCTGCACGCATTTCCAATCGCGTTTCAATTCGTGCGGATCGTGAGTGCCTGTTATCTGGTCTGGATTGCGATCGGCATTTTGCGTCACCCATTGGCGGCCCTCGATACAGCAACCAACGGCATCGAACGACGCTCTTATTTGGCGTCCGCCCGTAAGGGTTTACTCACCAATCTGCTGAACCCAAAAGCTTTGCTTTTCTGCTCGGTTCTATTGCCGCAGTTCGTGCATCCAGACAGAGGCAGTATCATGATGCAGTTTGCATTTCTGGGTGGGATAATGACCATCGTCGGGCTGTCGTTCGATACGATCTATGCCTTTGCAGGATCGTCACTCGGCAACCTGTTCAAGCGATATCCGGTCATACAATCTATTCAGCGTTGGGGCTTTGCGGCTCTGCTTTTTGGCTTTGCAGCCAAACTGGCGACCGTTTAAGCCTTTCATTGATCTATGACTTAGACGCTATAGCGCCCTTTGATCGGCGCGAAGGTATAGCGGTGGATGCCGGGCACCGGCCCATCTGTCTCAATAGCCGCTCGATGCTTGGCCGTACCGTAACCAGCATGTACCTCGAGACCGTATGGTGGATGGGCTAGACCGGCACGGATCATCATTCGGTCACGCGTAACTTTCGCAACGATGGATGCGGCCGCAATTGAGATAGAACGTTGATCGCCTTTCACCAATGCAGAACCAGGGCAGGGCAAACCAGGCGGCACATCGCGTCCGTCAATCAAGGCATGATCCGGGCTGAGTGTCAGCCCCATGAAGGAGCGACGCATGGCTTCCAGCGCTGCTTTGCGAATGTCACTGGCGTCTATGCTTCGCGCACTAAGGCTTGCAACAGAAACGGTCAGTGCTTTGGCGAGGATGATTTCGTAAAGCGCATCGCGCTTGGCGGCTTTCAACCGCTTTGAATCATCTAGCCCTTCTGGCAGGTCATTCGGATCAAGCACCACCGTCGCCGCAACGACCGGACCGGCGAGTGGGCCGCGGCCAGCTTCATCAATGCCTGCAATATGGCGAAGCCCTCGCGACATATGCCTTCTCTCTTCGGAGAAGTCGGGGGCAAGCGGGATTTCAAAGAGGAGCGGAGAATCAGAACTCAAGCGTTTCATTTGGCGGCAATGCTCGCATTGCTTCTGATTCTCCGCAAGGTCCCTGCCGAGGATAGTGGCGTAAAAGCAGGGGCCTTCCGCCTGAAAAAACCAGACGGGGATCAAACTCACAACTGACAACTCATGCACACTTAAAGCCAATGAGATACACGGCTCTCTCACCTCACTTTGATGATGGAAACGCCGATATCTAGAAGTAGCGCCGCTTAAAAAAGCGAAAGCTGTTTGCCACCCTTCTCAACAGGCTCAAACAGATCCGTGCGCAGGGGAATACGCTTTGAATTGAAGCCGAGCTTGCGTGCAGCGATCTCGAAGCGACGGCCAATCTGCCAAGCATAAGGGCCTGTCCCACGCATACGCTTGCCCCATTCGGCATCGTAGTCTTTCCCGTCATGCATGGAGCGGACGAGCGACATGACATGGCGGTAGCGATCAGGATAATTGCGCAGCAGCCAGTCTTTGAACAAAGGGGCTACTTCAAGCGGTAAACGGAGCAGTACATAGCCTGCTTCGCGTGCACCCTGTGCGTAAGCTGCATCCAGAATACGCTCAATCTCATGATCGTTGATGCCGGGTATGATCGGTCCCATCATCACATTCGACGGAATGCCGGCATCGGCGAGCTTGCGAATGGCCTGCAGGCGCAAAGTCGGCGTTGATGCGCGGGGTCCATTGTGCGCGCAAGATTGGCATCAAGCGTGGTGACTGAAAGCGCTACCTTGGCCAGCCCTTTTTCAGCCATGCGAGACAGGATATCAATATCCCGCACGACCAGAGCTGACTTGGTGACGATGCCGACAGGATGATTGGCAGCCTCCAGCACTTCAAGAATCTTGCGCATTACGCGCCATTTTTTCTCGATGGGCCGATAGGGATCGGTATTGGTGCCAATTGCTATGGTCTTGGCCTGATAGCCGGGTTTTGCCAGTTCGCGCTCCAGCAGGCGTGGTGCATCCGGTTTGGCGAACAGACGTGCCTCGAAATCAAGCCCGGCTGAAAGCCCCATATAGCTATGTGTTGGCCGCGCAAAACAGTAAATGCAACCATGCTCGCAACCGCGATAAGGGTTAATCGAACGGTCGAAGCTGATATCTGGTGAATCATTGCGCGTGATGATGGTACGAGGTTTCTCAACTTGAACATCCGTCTTGAAAGGCGGCAGGTCTTCAAGTGTCTCCCAGCCATCATCAAATTCGTGTCGTGTGGTTGGTTCGAACCGGCCGGTAGGATTGATGCCCGCACCGCGCCCACGACGTCGCGAGTGGTCAATGCGCAGGCCTGCTTCACCGATAAGAGCGTTGGCATGTTCCGCCCGTCCTGTTCCGAATGCTGCCTTGTCTGCCTGCTGGATAATTTCCATAACCGACTCTCTCGTTTCAGAATCTCTCGTAATCCAATGATTGGAACAAATCAAGAACATATAATCCGAAAGCTTTTCGATAACGCGGTCTTGATATAAAAGAAAGCATGTTATCAGTTCTGATTTTCACGCGAAATTCTGAGGGGCTTCTGGCTCAAACACTCTCAGCACTGGTGCCGGCAGTTGTGGAAGGGCTATTGCGTCGTGTTGTCGTTGTGGATAGGTCGTCCACTGACGAGACAAGGTTGGTTGCAGAGGGGGCAGGTTGCTCACTTTACGACGAAACGGATTTGCAGTCGGCTTTTGATGATCTGCGAACGGACTGGCTTTTGTTGCTGAAACCGGGTGCTATTCTTGCAGACGGTTGGGAAGACGCGGTGCGTCGGCATATGGAAATGAGCCAATCGCCTGCGCGGTTTTCATCGCCTCAGGATTTAGGCCTGATGGGTAAGCTTTTGGGCGCGAAACCTTCACTCGATAATGTGCTTCTGGCGCCCGTCGCAACAATTCGACCCTTAATCCGGGATGGAGGTGTTCCAGGTGCTGCCTTGAAACAGCTCAAGCCAATCCGGCTTCCGCATCAGATTTTACCACCAAAAACAACAAAAGGCGGAGCCTGAGGGCTTCGCCTTTTTGTATTCTACCGGCTTGCGCCGATATTAGTTCTGAAAGCTTGAAGGCGATGCGTCGCCAAAGCGATGAGCAGAGCCGTCCTGATAGGTGGTCGTTTGACCGATAGAAGCGGTCGCAGTATTATCAACCTGCTGTGTTGCAACTGGCGTGCGGTCATTTGCATAAAGATCGGCAGGTTCACCAACATGTGGATTTTCAGCGAAAGCTGCACCGGCGCTAAGAGCAACGGCTACGGCAGCAAGAGCAAACTTTTTCATTTTTCTATTCCTTCTTCATCGCCCTTTGGATGGCATCAGTGCTTCCGGGGCACCGGGGTGGCACCAAAGCCATCCACCGGGGAGATAACTCGTATGCGTTGATCTGATGTAGTCAGATTGAAACGCGGTTTGGTAAGCTGGGCTTAGTTCTGGAAGCTCGAAGGCGATGCATCACCAAAGCGATGAGCCGAACCGTCCTGGAACGAAGACTGGCCAATCGAAGCGGTTGCAGTGTGATCAACCTGCTGGGCTGCAACTGGTGTGCGGTCATTTGCATAAAGATCGGCAGGGGTGCCAACATTTGGATTTTCAGCGAAAGCAGCACCGGCGCTAAGGGCAACGGCTACGGCAGCAAGAGCAAACTTTTTCATTTTCTATCTTGTATGTTCTTATTGGCATTCGGCATAGATCTGCGAAATGATGTCTTTGTTCAGGTGGGAGACCGTTTCTAACTTGGTGCTATGACGCCGTCGGGGAGCGTGGCTCCCCACCTGTTTTAGCTTTA
>WNDY01000115.1 GCA_009914555.1 Xylophilus sp. | reverse complement strand
TTCTTCAGATGGCGCGGAAGCGATGAAATGGACGAAGTATCGGGCGACGGTCATGCCGAGTTACTCGATGATGGCGCGATCGAGATCACGTTCGCATACGATAGCGGAGACGAGGCCGTGCTGAAGGCCAAACCAGAGACTTCTTCAACAGCCTGCTAGATCATTGCGCTCGATATCCTCACTGGCGACATTCCGCATGATTTCCTCAACGGTCGGAAGTATCTGAATGCGTCGCTCAGTATGCATCTGGGATATCACTTCGGGTTCGTTGCTATTCTCGGGCACCACATTCCAGTTTGTTGAAACGGGTATGATTTCGCTTTCAGGCCGTTTTTTGTGAGCCATCAAAGCAGTCATGGCTCCGGCAAGGGACTTGTGCCTGCTCATGCTGCCTTCCTGACTGCTACAGCCGAATTATCATTGGCTGCGGATGGATAAAGGCGCTCTTGTTCATGCCACCACGACAAGCCCTGCTCGTCTCTCCAAGAGAAATATTCTTTCAATTTACCAGACCACAATGCGCAACCGTAACGGGAAGCGTCTTCTGATGTCAGTTTTTTGGCTTCATTCGCGTCGTTCTCAACAGGCGATATTTCTGCAAGTACCCGCCTCAACAAAGAACTTGGGGCCATGCTGTGCCGTTCTACCGTGACCGGTGATCCAAGGTGTCTCTTCTTTGAAGCCATTCCGCACAACTTTGACCAATAGAAGCCTTCAGGGATGATTTTGTTTGTTACTGCGTTGCTCATACAATTCTCCTCGTGTTTGGTTTGTCACTTACGCGGCTTGGTTTGTCGCGCTTTCACTCAGCCAGCCTTTAACCAGCCTCACTGCCTGCTCTGCTGCATCTTCTTCGGTGACAGCCCTGTCGACCACGACGGGAAAGCCAAGAGCATCAAGCAACGGATGACGGGTGATCTGGCTTGGTTCGAGCTTTGCCTTGCCGACCTTGTTTTCAATCTGCCGCAGCACACCGCCGTAGAGATAGATCCGGACGTCTGCTTCTCCGGGCGTCAGTCCTGCCGCTAATGCCTCTGCTCTCGCCTTGGGGCCGCGCTTCGCTGCGTTCTGATCTCCAGCCAGTGTGAATGTGACCGGCAACACTTCTCGCGCTGTGTGAACGTATTCTGGCAATCTGCGTAATGCCCGGACCTGCGCAGCTTGCAGTTCCCATTCCAGAGGCAGGGCAGCTTTTGTCGTCACTTTGCCATCGCGTGTCGAGATGATTCTTCGGACACCATTAATGCGGACGGTTTGACTTGTGGCTTTTTGTTTCGCTGCGGGTTTCGAATTGAGCTTGTTTGGATTGAGCTCGTTGGATGACGCACCTTTCAGCGCACGTCTTCGTGTCATGGTCTCTCCTCGTGTTCATGGCGCGTCAGCTTGGTGGGCTTCCGTTGGCGTTGTCCCGTTGTTAGCGGAACAATTCACATCATGGTGGGAGTGACACGACGGTCAAGCGTCGACCGGCATAATTTCAACCAACCTAAAATCAGGTTGTATTTTTCAATCAGGAAATTTTCTAAAAAGTGCGTAGTTCTCAAACGCATAGAACTACGCGCTGCGCGCTTTTTGCGTAAGTTTCTATATAAGAACTCTTACGCACTAAAAGCAGCGTGCTTTTGCGCAAGTCTTTTTAGGATTTTTGAGACTTACGCAACAAGACTTACGCAAACTTTTAGTTGTACTTTTATTGTGACAGCGAGTTGTATTTTAAGCTGCACTCTCTGACATTGGACCGTTATCGTTGTGAGCAGACCGCTCCATTTCAAACCAAAATGTTGGCTTAGGAACCGACTCATATGGTTCGAAACCTTGCGAGCGTAGCCATGACACTTGGCGGGCATTGAAAGATGGTAAGCGGAAGTCTCGACATGCAATCAGCATATGCTTGTAATCCCGCCAATCTTCGAGCGACTTTGCCCCTATTCCCCTGTTACACGGTTTGCAAGAAGGAACAAGGTTTTTAAGTGCATGGGTGCCACCTCTGGCTTGTGGCACCAAGTGCTCAACGTCAAATACGTCATCGAGATTGACACCACAGTAATAGCATTTCCCGTTAGTTTTTGCCTTAACGGCTGGCGCAACCATTTGCCGGATAGATGCCCAGCTTAAACCATTCATACTCATAGACTCTCCAATAATCAGCAAGTTACATAGTTAATGTTGAGTAAACGCAAAAAGCGGAGCCTAAGCCCCGCTTGCCTTTCGGCCGCCTTTCTACATCGCTCTCACAAATGTCGTCGCCCTGCGCTGAACAGGATCCCGGTCTTCCACCTTCATTAGAAAGCCCTCGGCGAATAGCGCCTTGGTGATCATCCCGACACGCTTCTTGTCGGTCTCTTCATCGACGTCCAGCTGCAGTGCATAAGCAACGGCACGCCCTACCCAATCCTTGGCCTGTGGCGCAGGTTTGTACATGCCGCCGTTCACAACCCCTCGTATTGCGTCGCGTTCGTCCTCGGTCAGTGTTTCGGCAACTTCCTCGCTCGTCGGCCATGCCCATGACGTCACAACCGGCGCATGGTCTTGAGGCTTGGTCAGGCCCTGCCCTTCCCCAGCGCGACACTCTCCAGCTTCCGCCAGTCAGCCTTGTGCGACAGCGCCGATAAGTTAGATTTGCCATAGACCACGCTGAAATATGAGAAGCGCGCTTCGTGTGTAAGGCCAGCCTCACTGGCTTGCGCTTCCGACATACGGTTAAGCACGCGCACCGAACGTGCCGCACCGATCAGCGAAACTGCACCGCGAGCGTCTTCGACAGTCGTTTCACGATCGCTCACCTTGCGCAGATGATGCACGATATCGATTGAGCAGTTCGTTCGGTCAGCGACCTGCGCCCAAAGCTTGGCCACCTTGTCGATTGCGCCGTTGTCGTTTTCATTGACCTGGTGCGTCAACACGAACGGGTCAACAACCATCACGTCAATGCCGAGCTCAGAAATCGTTTCGACGACTGCTTCAACGACCGGCTCCTGAATCCGCACGCCTTTCTTGTCATCGATCGCAATGACCAATTCCTGCTCGCGGCCTGTGTCTAGAAACAGATGCCCATCAATATCGGCTGGCTTCAAATTGAAATGAATACAGGCGGCCATGATGCGGCGCTCAAGTTCGTCACGCGGATCTTCGGCATTGAACAACCAGACCTTCAGACGCTTCGGAGGCTTCGTGCCATTGAGCGCTTTACCCGATGCCATGGCGAGCGCCTCGACGATGCTGTTCGCAGTTTTTCCGAGACCACCCGGCGCGACCGTCACTGAAACATACTTGCGAATGAAGTGTTTACCGAATGCGAACTCGCGCCTTGGAAGCGTCGACGGGTCTTTCCAAACGAACGGCGTCGCAATGATTGCTCGTTTGTTTTCAGTAGTTTGTTCACTAGTGCTAATATTAGCATCGAAGTCCGCTACGGGCTCTGCAACAACGTCGGTGCGCGCCTCAGCTTTAGCCAAGCCATTGGCGATCATGCGGCTGATATCGACGAGACGTGTATTGTCGTTGTCATTCTGCGGCACACTGCGTGGGCTGCCTGCACCAGCAGCAAGGCCGTTGTCGATCGTCTTTACGCAGCGTGGCCAGTCGCGGCCCCAGCCTCTGGCTACATCCTGCAGCAGAGCGCGTGCTTCGGATTCAGCCAGAGCGCCAGCCCCGACGAAAGTGCCCAAACGGAACGCTGCGTCGTTCAGCCGGTTGTTGCGGTTGCCCATAGGTTCAAGCTCAAGATCGTCCAGCTCGGATTGAACTGCACGCTCGACATAACGGTCGTTGATCTTGCCGCTAACGGATGGCGCTGCAGTGTAAGTGCTTTCGTACGAGCGTGGCAGCACAAGCTCCAGCAACCATTCTGGCGCGTCGACCGGCTCTTGTTCGGATACCCAGCGATAAGGCAGGCCAACCTCCGGCACGCTCCCGGCCGCAATGACATAACCGCCGTCACCGCGAACGTCGACACCGGAGCCAAGCGCGCCGCGGTTGCGAACGCCATGACGGTGACGAAAGAAATAGTGACGGCCGCCGCTCCTGGTCTCTGCGGTCAGGGTTGCAGGCAGCGCGCCGTGCGCTGATTCAAGCGCTGCCAGCGTTTCGTCGCCGCCGTGCTTGGGATCAATATCGAGAACCCATGCACCAATAGGCGCACCGGTTGGCACGCCAATCATCGCGGATGGATTGCGGCGCCAGTATTCCCGCACGATGCGCTCATTGAGTGTCGCGCCACGAAACCCGTTGCTTGTGAGCGGGGTCTTGGTGGCGAGGATCTCAATGCAGCCGTCCTGATCGACATATTCATCGTCGCGATGGCGGCAAGGAAACACTGGCCAGTTTTGCGCCTGATACGACAGCGCAACGTCGAGCATTGGGTCAGCATCATTGACCAAAGGTTGCACTGAATTAACCATAGCTGTACTCATTGTTTTCAATTGATTCGTTCCTTGAAAGGACTCGCATGAGCAGATCGACATTAATGGGTGGACGGTACATCGGTGGACGCTACAAGACATCGAACGGAGTAAATGACACTTGGTCAGTGTTTGATCAGAAAGCTCAAAAGCTAGTCGAGATGGGATCTAGCAGGCTGTTGAAAAAGGCCTGGCGTGAAGACTTTGGTCGTGATTCATTGGCTTTGTGGAGATTCGGAGTTGATGGATGCGTGGCGGCGATGTGAGGACAGGTCAACTCTTCAGTTATGTCGATCTGGAGGATCGTGTTCGTCGTGATCATCCGCTGCGGGCAATCCGGCAGATCGTGAACGACGCGCTCGTTTTGCTGGAACGGGAGTTCGCAGCGCTCTATTCGCCGATCGGGTGGCCATCGATCGCGCCTGAAAAGCTTCTGCGCGCCATGCTTCTGCAAGCCTTCTATTCAATCCGCTCTGAGCGACTTTTGATGGAGCGGTTGGAATACGACCTTCTATTCCGCTGGTTCGTCGACATTGGCATTGACGATCCAGCTTGGGACCATTCGGTGTTTTCGAAGAACCGCGACCGGCTGCTG
>WNDY01000114.1 GCA_009914555.1 Xylophilus sp. | reverse complement strand
GTGGCGCAGAACGTCAATGGTCGCCGCTCGGCCATTGACGGGCGCACGACGCGCCATTCCGGCTATGGGGTCAGCTTGCGCATCCGCAAGCGCATCGAGGAGGCGTTCGGTTGGATCAAGACCGTCGCGGGGCAGGACAAGACGAAGTTCCGTGGCCGCGACCGCGTCGGATGGGCCTTCACCTTCGCGGCCGCCGCCTATGATCTGGTGCGGCTGCCGAAACTGTTGGCGGTGTCGTCATGAGCGCGGCCCCGAACTGCCGCCTGATTGGCCGCTGGCGGATCGTCGAGGCCGATCTATGGGATCGGGATTATCTCGACCTGGTTGACCCCGCCACAATCACCATCGGGGCCAACGGGCATGGCGAAATCGCCTTCGGTGCGATGCAAGCGAGCCTCGATCTCGGCTACAGCACGTCCATGGTCTTCTTCAGATGGCGCGGAAGCGATGAAATGGACGAAGTATCGGGCGACGGTCATGCCGAGTTACTCGATGATGGCGCGATCGAGATCACGTTCGCATACGATAGCGGAGACGAGGCCGTGCTGAAGGCCAAACCAGAGACTTCTTCAACAGCCTGTTAGGTCTTCCTCCCCCTTCACATTCGCGCCTTGATTGCTTTTACAGTCCCACCCTCGTGGGAGTTGAGTTTTTTCACGATATAATTTTCAATTCAATTGAGAACAAACTTGACATCAACCTGCGAATCCGTGGGATAAGCAAATCATGGTGCAGGATTTGATCCGTTACGATATTTTGGCTCAGGAAGCCCTCCGCGGCGTCATTCGCAAGGTTCTTGGGGAGGTCGCGTCAACTGGCTTGCCTGGAAACCACCACTTCTTCATCACGTTCCTGACGGGAGCGCCTGGTGTGCGCATTTCATCGCGCCTCAAGGAAAAATACCCTGAGCAGATGACGATCGTGTTACAGCACCAGTTCTGGGATATGGTAGTGACAGACCAGCTTTTTGAGATCGGTCTGTCCTTCGGTGATGTCCCTGAAAAGCTCACCGTTCCGTTCTCGGCTATCCGCGGTTTTTACGATCCTTCCGTGAACTTCGAGCTGGAATTCGATGTGTCCGTCGTCCAGCCGACCAGTGACAATGACGAAGGCAGTAATATTTCTTCGATTGAGCTGATTTCTTCTGAAGAGACCCCGGCCAAAAAGCCGAAGTCAAAACCGCGCAAAACTGCTGCGGAAAAGGAAGATGCAGCCGCCAAGGAAACCGAAGCGTCAGAAGGCGATGATGCAGAATCCAAGCCATCTGCGGATGTCGTTTCGCTTGATTCTTTCCGCAAGAAGTAAGCTTAAGCCTTCCTTATGAGATCAGCGCCAGAGCAGGTTTTCCTCTCTGGCGTTTTCATTTGCGCGCTCAAAAGCGACCTTCCCATAAGCCAGATTTTTTGCCCAATTGACTTTAATCAAGGCATACGGACAATTAGGCGATAATTATACAAATATTGGCAACGATTTGGATGGTGGTTTTATGCTGCGTTTAATTGCACAGGCAGTCTTGTGGCTCAGCGGGCTTATTGCTGCGGTATTCGTTGCATAGGATGAGCCGAATTTTCCGCTCTGGCAAATGACGTTCGGCTTGCTTATGCTTGTTGTGCTGTCATTGGCCATCTGGTGGTTTACAAACCCCAGAACGCCAAGAAAATAACAGGGGCGGTTACAAGCCTAACCCACTAATCGAATAACAGGCTTTCATGAGCGATATCGTCAATCTGCGCCAGTTCAAGAAACAGAAGGCTCGCCAGTCGAAAGAACAGCAGGCCGAGCAGAACCGTATTCTTCATGGACGCACGAAAGCCGAGAAAGAATTCGCGCGAGAAGAAACGCGAAAAGCTGAAAAATTCCTCACCCTCAATCGGCTGGAGCCGAGCAAGAAACCGGATGACGGAGCATGAGTGTCTCTGCCCGGCTTCGCAAGCATTCCGTCAGCATTCGTGGACATGCCACCAGCTACACGCTGGAGGACCCTTTCTATGAAATCATAGAAGAGATAGCTCAAGAACGTGAGATGGCCGTTGCCGCTCTCATCGCGGAAATCGACAGTCAACGCGACCGAATGATAAATCTTTCATCAGCTTTGCGTCTTCATGCGCTTGAATGGCTTAAAGCCAAACTGCCAGTAACAAATTAACCTAATTTAAGGCTGAGTTTGTGGGCTGGGCTGCGTATCTGGCGAAGGCTCTAGACTCTTCAGGAAATCATTAAGCGACTGACCATTCTGGCCATTGAGAGGTGCTCCGCCGCCACTTGGCACAGGTATGGTAGCCCCATCATTTTGCATTTGCTCAGCCCTGCGTTGGGCCTCCGCCCGTGCATCGGCTTCAGCTTTTTTGCGCGCTTCCTCTTCCTGCTTCACACGCTCGCGTTCCTGTTCATCGGAAGTAAGCAAATCAAGTTGGCGACGCAGCTGCTGTTTTTCAACGATGCTTGCCTGCATCGCTTCAACGCGCTCCTGCTCACGCTCAAGCGCACGCTGTGTGAGGAATTGCACCAGCGGCTGAAGGTCAAACTGAGCCGAAGGCGCGTCATAAGTGCCGCCGATTGAATAACGCAAATTGGCAGCGCCATCAGCTTCCGCATTATCTGCGTTTTTGAAAGACAAGCTGCCAGTACCACCCAAAGCAAGCGTGGAAAGATCAAACTGCAAGTCACCAGAAAGCACCGTATCGCCAGCGCTCAAACTAAATGGCGAAAGTCGCGCGATGCCACCGGCGACGGTGAAATCAAATCTGGTCATGCCTGCAATAAACTGCCCTTGGCCAACTGCTTTATCGGCAATTGCCACAAACTGCTTCGCATCAATCTGCGTGGCACCTGTAGGCTGATCTGCCAGTGTATCAGCTGCTGTCAACATCGCAGGGAAACTAGCAGCATCAAGCCCGTTGATGGCGAAGTTTTCAACATCTGCACTTCCCGTGCCCGCAAGTGATGACACGAGCTCCGCGACACTTGTGCCGCTACCGTTCAGCGACAATGCGGCCTTCACTGTCCCGGCAAGCGGGATGCCACCATCTGGCAGATGGCAGAAGTCCTGAAATGCAGCGCCACTCCATTTGAGGTCAGAGGTCAACAGTGCAGTCTTGTCGTTATTGCGCAGCGAAACGTTACCAACCAGATAGCCACCAGCCCAATTTCCAGTCAGTTCACCAAGCGTGAGCCCATCAATGCTTTTTTGCAGCCGCGTGGAAAAATCACTGACTGTTCCAAATCCATCCATATGCGCCTGGGCTGCGGTCAGTTTCATGTCCATGAGCAACGGCAATGACGGTCGAACAGCAAAAGTGTTTTTCGGCCACACAGACCCTTTACCCGCTTTTGTCGGTTCTATCGCATCCTGCCCAAGCATGATCCCAGCAAGGCTCGCCAGCTCAATTGATGCAAGCTTTGCTTCACCCTTGATCTGCGGCAGACCACTGTCAGAAAAATTCGCCTCTATGCGTGCAGAGATGTCATCGCCGCCAAGTTTTCCTGTGAAATTTGGGAAGCGCAGCAAACCTTTTGCGAATTGAAAATCACTGGAGAGATCGGCAGAAAGCCCTTCCCCAAAACCAGGAAGTGTGTAACCGGCCGTCGCAATGAAGGGCTGCAAATCGGCCGATATCAACTGAGCCTTGCCGCTCGCAGCAATATCGCCGCCAACCAATGAGAGAATACCATCGGCGACCGCGTTACCGTCAGGCGCGGTAAGCTTGAGTTGAGTAAGCATACCAGCGCTTGGTGCACCCTGCATCGTCAGATCAGCGGTCAATTCACCAGCAAGGCCAAGTGGCAAAGATGGAACTCCCAGCAATGCCAGCACTGTCTCGCCATTCGGCGACGATGCTGTGCCATTAAGCTGCATTTGCATCGGATCACTGTCGGAGCTGCCACCACTCGTTGTTCCGGATAGATCAAGCTTCATCCCGCCCGCTTTGCCAGTCACACTGAACGAGGCTTCTCCACCTTTGGCTGGTGTCTTTGTGTTCGCTTCTTTGGTGCGCGCGCTTTTATCCTTGCCCGCATTTTTACTCGCGGCGGTTGTCGATGTGGCAACGTTGCTGGGCGGTGCAACCGCATTTGCTATGATGTTGATTTCAGTGTCTTCGAACAGGCCCGGATAGTTATCCGCGCGCGCTGAAAGCGAGCGGAAGAACGGAACCTGCGGATGGCGATGCGCAGCCAAAGTCAGAAATTGCGAAAGATCGGAAGACAACAAGGTCGCATCCAGCGAGCCAGATGGCGCAGTCGCAAAAGGCTCATAAGTTCCCGTTGCAGTGAGCGTTGTGCCCGCGACGTCATTGATCATCAAGCGATCAAAATCAAAACGGCCACCATGCACGCGTACAGCAAGATCGACGCTGCCTGCTTCCATATCCTCATACTGGACTGGGCCTGCTTTAAAGCCGATATCAAGCGCCTGTCCATCAAGCGAGGCCATGCCGTGGCCGTCCGAGAAAAAGCCAGTAAACGCCCGTAAAGCATTGCTGTCGACAGAACCACCCTGTAGGCGCAAAGTGATAGCAGGTTCAGCTGAACCTGCTATCTGACGCAAGAAACTGCCTTTGAGTGTCGTTTTGCCAAGTCCGATTTCGAGATTATCGATGCTTTGCATTCCGTCGCGCAGATCGACTTTGCCTGAAAAACCGACGCCATCGAGTTTGCGGATCGATTCATCGACTGTTTCATTGAGCCACGAAACAAGACCGGATGGCTGGCGTGAGGCCACAAGCATATCACCCGCGAACCCGAAATCGCGTCCCACTGAAAGCCTGCCCTTGGCTTCAACCTTTGTGCGACCTGGAAGGTCGGCTGCGAACTGGCGGATATTCCAGCCATTGCCATCAGGCTCGGCGCTGACGGTCACGGAACGGATTGTGGTACCACCTGCAATTACCGCAGGCAGACGCAAATCGACATTGCCAGGCATGCCAGGTATCGGCAATTGCTCCAGTATTCGCCGGGCAATCGCGACTCGATCGGCTATCGGAATGGTCTGCACTTCCGCTTGGCTCTCTTGCGTATCGACCGAACCCCAAAAAATCTGCTGGCCATCAGCGCTGATCTCAAAGCGCGGCGTATCACCGTAATCAATCAGCGCCTTGCCGTTCACAACATAGGGGTTGTCGGCAGGTCCCTGCTCCATGCGAAACTCGCTCGCATCGAAACGGCTCTTGTTTGCATCGAATTTTCCACTAACGCGAAGATCGCTGAAGAATGGCTTCTCGATTGGAGCCTTCTGGTTTTTGGCAGCAGGTGCCA
>WNDY01000113.1 GCA_009914555.1 Xylophilus sp. | reverse complement strand
AAAGCGAGAGCGTCTCAACGTGTTCAACCGAAGGCAGCTTCTTCTTCATCACCAGAGTGAATCATGATTTGCTCATTCTGTGAATCTAGTGGGCTATGTTATCCGCCACCCATTCTGGGGCGCTTACATCGCATCGTCGGTTTCCGGCGCGTTAGCGCATTTCAAACGACGAACGCTTGATATCAAGCTCGGGCTATTTCTGGTTGCGGGCGGTATTGTTGGATCATTGCTCGGTATCTTTGTTTTCTCGTGGCTGCGTGATCTCGGTCAGCTCGATCTGATTGTTTCGATCCTTTACGTCTTCTTTTTGGGCACGGTCGGTGGATTGATGCTGGTTGAAAGCGTACGTGCGCTGCGCCGTGTGAAAAAAGGACAGGCAGGCGCAATCCGCCGCCCGGGCCAGCATACGTGGATACACAAGCTGCCATTCAAGATGCGGTTCCGCGCTTCAACCATCTATGTCAGCATCATTCCAGTGCTCGGCATCGGCTTTTTCATCGGCTTATTGTCATCTGTGATGGGTGTCGGTGGCGGCTTCATCATGGTGCCCGCGCTGATCTATCTGCTGCATGTACCGACCAATGTTGTTGTCGGCACGTCGCTGTTTCAGATCACCTTCGTTACGGCTTTTACCACGGTCATGCAGGCAACGACCAATCAGTCCATCGACATTGTGCTGGCGTTCCTGCTGATGCTTGGCGGCGTGATCGGTGCGCAATATGGTGCGCGTGCCGGACAGAAACTGCGCGGTGAACAGCTGCGCCTGTTGCTGGCACTGCTGGTTCTTGCGGTGGGCCTGCGTCTCGCTTTCGGCCTCTTCGTGCGGCCTGACAATCTGTTCTCGATCTCAATTGCGGATATGTGACATGAGGAAACTCACGCTCATATCTGCATTATTTTTTTGCGTTACGGCAGCATCGGCCCAGACCAATTCAAGCGGCGATGGCAACGGCGTGCCGCAGTTGCAGAACCCGTCTGAAGAAACAATCGAAATCGGCCTTTCGACCGAAACGATTGCCATTACTTCCAATTTCGGCGGCACAGATCTCACGATTTTCGGCGCACTCGACAATGCCGATCCATTGATCCAGCGTCAGGGTCGCTACGACATTATCGTCGTGCTGCAAGGCCCTTCGCGCGATCTTGTCGTGCGTAAGAAGGAACGCTATCTCGGTGTCTGGGTGAATGCGGATTCCGAAACCTTCCTCGGCGTACCGCTGTCCTACTCGCTCGCATCAACCCGCAATCTGCAGGACATCGCAGAAGAAAAGCTTTACCGCCAGCTTTCGGTCGGTGTGCGCAATTTCTACCTTCGACCGGAAGACCCATCCAGCCTGTCAGGCAACATCCCCAAATTCGGAAACGAATTGCGTGAGATGAAAATGCGGCAAGGGCTTTATAGCCAGCGCATTGGCGGCGTTGAGTTTCTCTCACGCACCCTGTTTCGCGCAACGCTGAACCTCTCGGCCAATGTGCCGGTTGGGCGTCACAAGGCGCGGGCTTTGTTGTTTCGCAATGGTGTTTTCCTGCGCGAAGCCAATGCAAGCCTTGAAATCGTGAAAGCCGGTGTCGAGCAAAGCATCTATGATGCTGCCCATAAATACAGCTTTTATTACGGCTTGTTTGCCGTGTTCCTGGCTGTCTTCACAGGCTGGGCCGGGCGTATTCTTTTCAGAAAAGATTAATGCACATCCCAAAAAGCGGGGATCGTTTTTCGGAATCCTGTGCCCATAAAATGCTTCAGCCACCAACCAGCGCGCCATGCGCAATCGGGTAAATCTTACCCTGTCCCAACATATAGGCGCGCAGGCTTGCATCAACGAACAGCCCGCGAAAAGCGCGATCCAGCACATTGAGCGCTCCTGTATAAGCACCAAATGCAGGCATGATCAGCCTTTCGCCGTCGCTTGCAAAACATGGACGTCGCACCGCCCGTCCTCGCCGGACGATGCGCGCTGCCGGGTGAAGATGACCTGCCACCTCACCCTTCGCTTCTATGCGCGATGGCTCATGCCGGAAAGTCAGTGGTCCAATTGCAAGTTCCTCAACACAGTCGCCGGGCAAGTCAGCAGGGCGATCAGGATCATGATTGCCGGTGATCCAGAACCAGTCCCGACGTTCCATCAACGATTTGAGACGGATTGCATATAGCGACGGCAGCAGCTCGCTGGCCTTTGGATCGTGAAAACTGTCGCCAAGGCTGATAACGGTTCGCGGCTGATAGCGAGCAATGACAGCAGCCAGCATGTCGAGCGTCGCGGCCGTATCATAAGGTGGTATGAGCTGGCCACGTCGGGCAAAAGACGAACCTTTTTCAAGATGCAGATCGGAAACGACCAGCATATGCAGGTCTGGCAGGAAAAGCGCGCCACACGGATCATAGATCGTCGCAACGCCGCGCAATTCCGCATGCGCCAGACTATAAGCTTCACCATTTCCCCAGACTGCTGTGCTCATCCTATCGCTTCTCTGATCAGATCATCGGCTGCTTCTTCAAGCAGCATTTCATCACCCTCACCAGCCACACGCTCGCGGCCGATTTCAAGCATCACAGGCAGCGCCAGCGGCGAAATGCGGTCCAGCGGCTTATGCAGCAGATGACCCCTCACACGCGCCAGAATGTCGCCAAGACACTTGATATCCAGAAGCCCGGTCGCAGCATCGGCGCGCGTTGCCTGTAGCAAAATATGGTTCGGTTCGTGGGTTCTCAGCACATCATAGATCAGGTCGGTCGAGACCGTCACCTGACGGCCTGTCTTCTCCAGCCCCGGATGCCGTCGCTCGATAAGCCCCGAAATCACGGCACAATTGCGGAAGGTGCGTTTCAGAAGATAGCTTTCATCAAGCCAGGCTTCGAGGTCGTCACCCAGCATGTCTTCATCGAACAGCCGCTTAAGGCTTAATTTGCCTGACCCGATCATCGCGCCCATGTCTTTGAGGCCCCACAGCCGCAGCGAATAATCGGTGGCGACAAACCCGAGCGGATGCGCGCCCATGCGCTCAAGACGACGGGGGAGCAACATGCCGAGCGTCTGATGCGCAAGCCTGCTCTCAAAGGAATAGGCGACCATATAGAACCGCCCGCCTTTGGGGAAAGTCTCAATCAGCAACTCGTCTTCACGCGGCAGAACCGACTTGAATGCCTGCACTTCCAGCCATTCGCGCACCTGTTGCGGCAGAAACTGCCAGCGCGAACGATCTGCCAGCATCGCGCGCACCTGCGATGCGAGATAGGTGGAAAGCGGGAATTTACCGCCAGCATAGATTGGGATTTTAGCGTCCTGTCCCGCAGCATTGGAAGCGATGCATTCGTTCTCACGAATGCCTTCAAACCGCAGCACCTTGCCTGCGAACAGGAATGTGTCGCCCGGCGTCAGCGTTTCGAGGAAATATTCCTCGATGCGCCCCAGAACACGCCCGCCCCTTCCAACGGCACGGGCATTGGCTCCCTTACCGCCACGCGTGAGTCGGACATTCAGCTCTGGCGCTTCAACGATCGTGCCGATGTTAAGGCGATATTGCTGCGCGATGCGCGGGTTTGAAACCCGCCATATGCCATCGACAGTTTTGCGGATTTTGGCAAAGCGCTCATAGGTCTTGAGCGCATAGCCGCCAGTTGCCACAAAATCGAGAATTTGATCAAAGGTTTCGCGCGCGAGATTTGAATAGGGCGCAGCACTTTGCACTTCCCGATAGAGCTGATCGGCGTTGAAAGGCTCGGCACAGGCCATACCCAGCACATGCTGTGCCAGCACATCCGGCGCGCCATCGATCAGCGGCGGCGTATCCTGTGCGCCAAGATAATTGGCGTCGAGTGCTGCCCGACACTCCATCACCTCGAAACGATTGGCGGGCACAAGAATGGAGCGGCTCGGCTCATCCATACGGTGATTGGCGCGACCGATACGCTGCGCAAGACGGCTCGCCCCCTTTGGCGCACCGACATGAATAACCAGATCGACGTCGCCCCAGTCGATGCCAAGATCAAGCGTCGAGGTGGCAACCACTGCACGCAATGTGTTGGCAGCCATCGCCTGTTCCACCTTGCGGCGCTGGCTGGCATCCAGCGAGCCGTGATGCAGGGCGATTGGTAATGTATCCTCGTTGACGCGCCAGAGCTCCTGAAACAGCATCTCTGCCTGACTGCGCGTATTGACGAACAGCAGCAGCAGCGTCGTGCGATGGGCGCGGACCGCCTCATAAATATCCGGGATGGCATAGCGGGAGGAATGCCCTGCCCACGGCACCCGCTCCTCTGAATCGAGAATGGTAATTTCAGGCTTGGCACCACCATCAACCGTGACCAGACCGGATTTCGGCTCTGTGCCATCGTGTTCGACCAACCAGCGACGCAATTCGTCAGGCTGCGCCACAGTTGCCGACAGTCCAATGGTTTGCAATTGTGGTTGCAGTCGGCGCAAACGCGCAGGCCCCAGCGCCAGCAAATGACCGCGTTTGGAAATGACCAGCGAGTGTAGCTCATCAAGCACGACATAACGCAAGCCCTTGAAAAACTGCTCTGCCTCTTTTGAGGCAATCAGAAGTGCAAGCTGTTCCGGCGTCGTCAGCAGAATGTCAGGCGGCACAAGCTTCTGGCGCTGACGCTTATGTGCAGGTGTATCGCCAGTCCGGGTCTCAATCGTAATGTCGAGCCCCATTTCCTCGACGGGTATGGTCAGATTTCGATGAATATCGACCGCAAGTGCCTTTAGCGGCGAAATATACAAAGTGTGAACACCTTGTTTTGTTTTAGCAGGCTGTTGAAAAAGGCCTGGCGTGAAGACTTTGGTCGTGATTCATTGGCTTTGTGGAGATTCGGAGTTGATGGATGCGTGGCGGCGATGTGAGGACAGGTCAACTCTTCAGTTATGTCGATCTGGAGGATCGTGTTCGTCGTGATCATCCGCTGCGGGCAATCCGGCAGATCGTGAACGACGCGCTCGTTTTGCTGGAACGGGAGTTCGCAGCGCTCTATTCGCCGATCGGGCGGCCATCGATCGCGCCTGAAAAGCTTCTGCGCGCCATGCTTCTGCAAGCCTTCTATTCAATCCGCTCTGAGCGACTTTTGATGGAGCGGTTGGAATACGACCTTCTATTCCGCTGGTTCGTCGACATTGGCATTGACGATCCAGCTTGGGACCATTCGGTGTTTTCGAAGAACCGCGACCGGCTGCTGGAAGGCGACATCGCCGCGAAGTTCCTGGGTGCGATCCTTTCGCAGCCCAAGGTAAAGCGGCTGCTGTCAACGGACCACTTCTCTGTCGATGGCACGCTGATCGAAGCCTGGGCGTCGATCAAGAGCTTCAAGCCGAAGAACGGCTCGGGCGAATCACCAT
>WNDY01000112.1 GCA_009914555.1 Xylophilus sp. | reverse complement strand
GCGCCCCCTAACCAAAGAAACGACGGGGTGGGGGCCAGCGCCTACGGCGCCGCCCGCCTCCATCAATTGACCAGAGCTAAAGACTCGGGTCCTATTGGGGCGACAAGTATTCTGACACGGGGGGCAGCTTGGCCGGGAGGATTGATGTGTTGCGGCGCATGTTTTTGTCCCATGGAGAGCCGCTCATGCGGCTTTGAGCTGTTGGTCAGGCTCCGTCAATGCGCCACCCAGCGCGTCAACCACGGCGGCCAACAGCTGGGCGAACTCGCCGGTCATCAGCATGAAGTCGCCATCGAAGCGTTCGTCGTCGTTCTTGCCGGCGGCGTCAGTGTCTTCCTTGAGCACGTCCAGGGGGGCGATGCGCTTGATGGTGAGGTTTTCGGTCAGAACGAACGACACCTTGTCCGCCCAGGTGAGGGCCAGGCGAGTGCACTGCTTGCCGGTCTCGACGTGCCGGCGCAGATCGTTTGCTTCGAGCGTGTGGCGAACGTAACGCACGGTGGCCTTGCTTTCAGCAGTCGAACGCAGCTCGGTATCCTGGTCGACGGTGAACCCCTGTGGGGCCTCATCGGAGACCACCCAGTCGGTCATAGCCGCGACCGGCGAGATCTGCGTGCGCAGGCTTTCGAGCGGGAATTTGGGTACAGCCTTGAACAGCAGCTTCAGCACTTCCTCTGCTTTTGCCGGCGATGCCGCGTCGACCACCAGCCAACCATTGACGGGATCGATCCAGGCGAATGTGCTGCGCAGGATGCTGAACGCGCGGGGCAGCAGTTCGTCGGTGACTTGCTCCTTCAGTTCCTTCATCTGCTTGCGGCCGCAGGCGAAACCTTGTTGCTCTTCCAGCTCCGCCGCACGTGCTTTGGCGACCTGATTGATCACCGACGCCGGCAGCAGCTTCTTTTCGGTGTCCAGCTGCAGCAGATACTGGCGATTCACGATGTGGACCAGGTCACCATTCGGTCGCGGCGGTACCCAGCCTTGAGACTGCATTTCAGCGCTGGTGCACGCAGTGAACTGTTGTGCGGAGAGATGCCCGGCCAGCTGCTCGGCCGATACGGGCCACGGCGCGGGCAGGCGGTATATCTGCAGGTTCTTGAACCACATTTTTGATTCCTTAGCGATTGGAGAAAGGGAGGGCCGCCCCGGCAGGAGCCGGAGCGGTCTAGCGATGCGCTTACTGGTACTTGGCCATGCGGCGCTGCACCGGGTCCATGTCCAGTGCGAGGGCCATCCCGATGAAGGGAATGTCATCGTCCATATCCGAGAAATTCGGAGCGGGCTGCGCACCGCCGGCGCTGCCGCGCGAGGCCGGCGGCCGTTCGTTGTCTGGCTGCTGCTTGGAGCCCAGCATCTGCATGGTATCGGCGATGATCTCCGTGGTGTAACGCTCGACGCCTTCCTTGTCGGTCCACTTGCGCGTGATCAGCCGGCCCTCGACGTAGATCTGCGATCCTTTCTTCACATACTGGCCGACGATCTCGGCCAGCTTGCGGTAGAACGTGATGCGGTGCCACTCGGTGAGCTCTTTCTTTTCACCGGTGTTTTTGTCTTTCCAGGTTTCGGTGGTAGCCACGTTGATGTTGGCCACGGCATCACCGTTGGGCATGTAGCGGACTTCCGGATCACGGCCCAGGTGACCGACGATGATAACTTTGTTGACCGATGCCATTTGGTGCTCCTATTTGAAGTTGAGTTGAACTACTTGATGTGAAGTGACATCAGGCACGTGCCCTGAGCTTCGCCAGCACGTTCTTCATGTGCTGCGTCGAGGCTTGGGCGGAAAGCGCTTGATCTTCGGCGCTCTCGGGAACATCGCCCATGAGACCTATGAACTGGGAGACCTTGAGCCCCAGTGCTTCCTGCATTTCTGGATCAGTGCCCTGATCACTGACCAGGTAGTAGCAGAGGACGGAGTCGCGCTGGCCATCTCGGTGGGCGCGATCTTCTGCTTGGCTGTGAATTGCCGGCGACCAATCAAGCTCTGCGAAGACGACGACGCGGGCGCGCTCCTGCAGGCCGTCAATGCCGGTGGCCGAGCGAAGAGACACAATGCAAAGATCGGATTGACCGGTCCGGAACGCTTCCTTGGATGCCCATTTCTCGGTGGCGGACTGACGACCGCTGATACAGACAGGCTTGAACTCGGCCAGCTGCGAGGTCAGCTGATCGAAAACGTCGTGGTGGTGGGCGAAAGCCAGCGTCGGTTCACCCGCTTCAAGGAGCCCTTTAAGAAACGCAACGACGGAATGAACCTTGGCAAGGCCGGTGGCGCGGCGGATCTCAGCAAGGGCCTCTAATTCAGCGCGGCCGCGCGCAAGTACGTCTTCCAGCTGAACTGCTCCCTTGGCCAAGGCCACTGCATGTTGGATCAGCTGATTGAACAGCCCCTCGTTCGAGTCGAGCCGCTCGACCACCCGCCGTTTTGCCGGTAACTCCTGGAGTACATCTTCTTTGCGTCGACGCAGGATCAAGCCTTCCCTGCGCAGATGCGCGCCCAGCACCACGGGATCCTTGACCGTGTCGTTCCCATATCCATTGCACCACTCACGCGTGAACGAATCCCAGTCGCCCAGGCAGTGGTACTCGATGATGTTCAGGACGTTCCAGATTTCGCCGCCATGGTTGTAGATCGGGGTGCCGGATAGGCCGATCACCGCGTCTGCGGCACCGGCCAACTCGCTGGCGGCCGAATATTTCTCTGTGCGTGAGTGGCGTAGCTCCTGGATCTCGTCGAAAATGATGCGCCGGATGCCGACCGCCAGCAGTGCCTGCCGCCAGGCGCGTAAAAGAAGGTAATGGCACACGTATATGTGCGCCGCCGGCAGGGGATATGGCTTCGTTCCGCGGATCACATGCACTGTGATTTTCCCGGCCGAGAAGAGGGGCCCAGCATCGCCACCATCGGTATCCAGAAACGCTGGGATCTTGTCCATCCAGTGCATGACCAGGTGCGGAGGCGGGACAACCAAGGCAGGCCAGGCCTGCTCTGTCGCGAGATATGCCAGAGCCTGAACCGTCTTTCCCAGCCCCATTTCGTCCGCCAGTAGGGTCCGACGGTGCGTCAACATCCACGGAAGGCTTTCCTGCTGGAAGGGCTTTAGCTTCCCCATGAACTGGACACCAGGCAGCGCCGTCACAGGGGAGGCCAACAACTGCTCCTTGCGAGCAGCGTATTCGCAGGCCTCCTGGTAATCCCGTTCGAAAGTGCCTTCGTCCTCGATGTGAAGCGGCCACCGCTGCAGGAACCAGACCAAGTCACCGAAGGCCCTGCGGTTGGCTGGAAACTTCGCAACACCAGCTCCACGCCCTTCTGCTCCTGGGAATAGCCGCTTGGCCATGACAGCGACCTGCGGGTCGCCCTCGATGAGCCAATAGGCTCCATTGTTGTCAGAGATCTTGCGCAGCTGGCCGAAGGTATGCGCCGCTGGCATTGGTCGATGCAGGTATTGAGGCAAGGGGGCATTCACAGCGCGATCCCCCACGAAGCATTCAAGCTGATGCAAGCGATAGGCTTGTCGTGCAGTTGCTGCGGCAAGGGAACGCTGCGCTCCAATACGACGACCACGCCAAGGACATGCTCGATGGACGCGTACCGTGCCACTTGCTGGAGTAGCGCGACGCGAGGTGGGCGGTCCTTCTTGACCTCTACGACAATCCCCCGGATCCAGAAATCGGCGCGGGATCGCGAGCCCAGATTGAATTCGCGACGAAACGGAACGCCGGCGCGTGAAAACGCGTTGGCGATCTCCACACAGATCTCTTCTTCGGAGCCACCGGCTTTGCTCAGACGGATCGTTCTCAGAGCGGCGACCACAGTGGCCATCTCCGAACTTGCGCCCCCTTGCTTCTCAATGGCGCTCATCGATTGCTCCCAACTGACATCAGGCCTGGATGCATCGAGAAGCCATTGGCATCTCGGAAGAGTTCGGCCGCGCCACGGATATACTGCAACATCCATTCGGTGACCAGCCACCGGCGGCCGAGTCGTTCGGCGGCAAGGCCGGTCCTGATTGTTCCTCCGAACGAGTCCACGACCAGGTCGCCGGGCCTGGTCAACAGTTTGATGAAGAACTCCGGAATATCGGTTGGCTGCATCGCACCATGAATGGGCAGACCGAGGCGCTTGGCGTGTTCCCGATATGCGCGAGTGTCGGCGCAGTTGTGGCCGCGCTCAATGACATTCCTCGGGATTTTGCCCTCCGTTACGCGCCCAAACGACTCCGGCCTGAGTCGGTACGCGCCATCGCCATAGACTGCAGTGCGCTGCGCGCCACCCGCCTGCATCAACGCCATATGGCGCTCAGAATGAGCCTGCAGGACCCTCCTGTTATCCGCGATGACGCGCGTTGGGTCGTTCGTGAACCAGTAGATCGGTTCGTATGCGGACGTGAGCTGCACTCGCTGAACGCATGCCCAGTACGTCGGGCCAGGCGGCTTGCTGTAGTTCACCCATGGAAGCCTTTCCATGAGCCAAAGTCCAAGCCGCTTTCGCAACGCAAGGACCAACTCCTCCAAATACGTAGAGCGCGCCGGCGACTTCGACATGAATATGTCGTTGCTCAGGTTCAGCACGATGCTGCCGCCGGGCACCAGGTTTGCAACGACCGGTTCAATTGCTTTGCAGGCGAAATCAACAAATGCGCTTTCGTCCGGATTGCCGTAAGCACGTGGTGTGCGGAGCGGATATGGAGTCGAGGAGAAGTAGAGCGTGATCTTCTCCTGCAGGTGTGGAATAACGCTCTCGCCGCGTGCCCAGACGGCGACGCCCAGATCCGTGCTGAACGCAACCAGCTTCACGTCCGGGAGAGCTCGGTCGAGGTCTCGGCCGGCTGGTTCGGTCAAGCGCCAAATCCCGCGCTCGCCCGGTACACGCTCGATGACCTTCAGTTGCTTGAGCGTCTGTTGGAACCAGCGAATTCTGCGGGTTGCCGGCTTGAACAGCGGGCCGTTCTCGCCAAGATGGCGCTTCGCGTGGAGATCGGCGTCGCTGATCTCGGCGCGTGCGGCCACAATCGCATAGAGATCGGCGTTCGACAGCGTGCCACTTGGCGCGTCGACGTAAGCGGAAGTGATCTGCGAGAAGAGATCCAGCTGAGCACTGTTCTTCATCATTCCGGTGTCTCCTCTGGCGTCCCGAGGCCAAGGTAAGTGCGCCAGTGGATTACCTCGCCATCGACGAGGAACCCCCACCAGCGACCGGTGCGTTTGGTCGAGTAGAACACCAACGTCAAGGCCTGATCTTGCCCCCGTTTCACGGACACCCCTATAAGCGATTAAGAGGCTGTTGCGAAATTATTTTAAAAGTTGTTTTAACCGGGTCCAGCAAATCAAGGCGCAAGCCAATGACAGGAAGGCTTCGTGGATATGAGCATAGCGTTCGTAACGAATCTTCAGGCGCCGAAACGAGTGCAGCC
>WNDY01000111.1 GCA_009914555.1 Xylophilus sp. | reverse complement strand
CCGCTGTGGCCGCGCCGGTCAGCGCGCCCGCTTTCATGCGCGTGCCGACGTCCACGCCTTGGCGCCGCAGCTCATCCGAGGCGGTTGCAGCCTCATCAGCGCCGGTTGCCACAGCGCCAGCCAGGACGCCGCCGCCGGCAATCGAGTAGCCCACGGCCTTGGTAATCACCCGCGATGCCTGGAACAGGATCTGCTCGGCATGGCCAGCCGTCTCCGGGTTCGGCATGAAGCTGCGCGCGCCGCGGCGGATATCGTCGCCCACCTCAGAGCTGAACGACTCGCCAGACAGTAGCCGCTTCTGGGCTGCCTTGGCTTCCTCGGGGTCCCATTCCTGATAGGTGTCGACGCCCACCGGGGTCATGCCGGCGTAGTTGTAGCTGGCCTGCACGTCTCCGAAAGCGCCAGCCATGTCGGCACCGAAAGCAGCGGATTCAGCCAGACCGACGCCGGCGCCCTTGAACGGAGCCTTGACGGTTCCCCAAAAGCTGAAGCCCCGTTCAGGCATCGGGGCCACTGGCGCGCGCTGCGCTCGGTTGATGACAGCGCGCTGGATCGAGTCGGCGTACATGTCATCGAGAGCCATATTGCGCCTCCTGTTGCAGGTGGAGCTGCTCGGCGTACCGGTCCGCATCCTGGGGGTTGTTGAACTTACCGAGGTGGCGGCCAGTCTTTCGGTACGTCTGGATCGCCTCGTCATCGCTCATGATTCGGCCGTCGTCGCTGACGGTCGGCACCAGCACCTCCCGGTCGTCTTCTTCAAAGGACATGGAGCGCACCGTGCTGATCGTCCCGTCCGAGTTCTTGACCACAGGGCGATTGTTCAGGTTGATGTTTCCGCGCTCGACAAGCCCGGCCGGTTTCGCGTCCTTCGCCGGTGGCAGGGCCGGCGCGCTGGACACAGTAATAAGCACCGGCTGGCCGTTTTCGTTCAGCACGGAGCCAGCGCCCGCCGACACGGTGTACAGGCCTTGGCCGGCATGGCGCAGCGGGGCATCGCGCAGGCCGCCCAGAAACTTGCTGATCGGAATCTTGTTGCCGCTCGAATAGACAAAGCCGTCAGGTGTCGGGGTGAGGATCATTCCGGGCGATGGGGCCTTGAGCGCCGAGTTGAAGTCAGACGACGACATGCCGCGCGGCAGTGGTATGCGGCTGCCATTGCGCTCGACAATCTCACCGGCTACTGCCGCGACTGCTTCCCGGCTGTTCATGCGGTTACCTCCGGCCTGGCCGCTGGCCTGAAGCAGCACCGCAGCATCAATGGCTGCATCTTCGACTACAGGGGATGCCATCGTGCCGCGCACCTCTTTGGCGATATCGGCGCGCCAGCGGTTCAGGTCGGACTCGGGGACGCGCTTGTCCTTGATGGCCTGGTCGCCGCGCAGAAGCTGCTGAGATAGCAGGCCACCGTCAGCCATGCGCAAATCACCCAGGCCGGCGCTCAGGCCCAGCGCGCGGTCCTTGCTGTTGATCTGGGTGGCGATGGCGCCCATCACTCGCGGCCCTACCATCTGCTGCATGTCGGCCAGAGCGGATGCCCGCTGATCGGGCGGGAGAGACGTAAGGAAGGTAGCCACCTGGGGAGCTTCGTCGGCCGTGAATGGCGAGGTTGGCCGCCCGGTCCAGGTCTCCACCGAGGCCGCTTGCATCGTGCGGGATTGCAGTCCCTGCATCAGCGTGGCCATGCCGCCAGACATGTCCAGCGGCGTCACGTTCAGGATTACGCCGCGCTCAGCCGCTGCGGTCAGCGGGTCAGCCTGTGCGTCACGCAGGGCAGCATCGTGGGATTTCTGCAGGTTCTCGAAGCGCTGCGAGCTTTCCGGCGTCCAGCCATCGCGGTTGCCTTGTGCCGTGAGCTGCTGAAGGATGGCCACGCGCTGCGCCGTAGGCTGGGTGGCAAAGGCCGTGCCTTCCGGCGCCGCCTTCAGGATGCCGGGCAGCATCGACTCGTAAGCGGTGCCGGCGGCGGCCTGAGTCACCTCGGCGGCATATTCGGGGTCGATCTTCTTGCCGTCGATTGCCAGCTTGTAAACGCCGTTGACCAGCTGCCCGGCCTTACGCTCCCTGGCCTGGGCGCGGATTTCCTCGCGCTGGGCGGCTGCCACGGCGCGCTGCTCCAGCGACACCTTGTAGCCGTCCGCCTGGGCAATCAGCTGGGCGCGCCGCTGGGGATCGAGAGCGGCAAACTCGTCAGAGCTGAGCGCTTCCTGCACCTTGTTCAGTGCACCCATGTCGTTCCTGGCAGCCGACAGCATGGTGTAGGCCTTCGTGGAATACGCCTTCTCGCGGAACGTGTTGGTGCTGCTTTCGATCTGCGCGGGCGTCATGCCAGCGGCCGGGCCCATGGCGCGGACGGCATCGTTGTAGCGTTGCGACGCCAGCTTCGGATCGGGCTCACGCTCCAGGGCATTGCCCAGAGCGGTCAGCTCCCCGCCGATGTTCTGCTGCACCTGGCGGGTGGCCATGTCGCGCACGCGCCCACCGACTCGCATGGCAGCGCCTTCGAGCTGGGCCTGCACCGCGTCTCGGTAAAGCGGCCCGACGTTGCCGACCTGGCTGCTGATTATCTGCTTGGCCTTCTCACCATAGAGGCCGTGCGCCTTGGTGGGGTCGATGACGCCGGCCTGCAAGCCCTGGCCAATTTCATCTTGCAGTGCGCTCAGGGCTCCCTCGGTATCGGCCATGCGGCGGATATCCTGGGCACGGCGCTGGGTATCCAGCAGTTCCTGGCCAATGCCGCCGACCTGCGCGCCCAGCCCCTGAACCTCGCGGGCGGTTGCCACGTCGGCAGCACCAGCAGGAATATTGGCGGCCTGTTGCGGCGCGGCGACTGCGTTGCCAAATTTGCCAGTCGGGATTTTCATTTGACCAAGCCCCCGGAAAGGATGTTCATGCCGGCCGTGCTACCCAGGGCGCTACCGCCGCCAGTGAACAGGGACGACACAGAGAGTGGCGAAGCTGCGCCGCCGCCCCACATGCCATTGCCAGCGGCCCCGCCCAAGACGCTGCGCCGGACACCTACACCTCCCGCGCTGCGTGCGTTCTTGCCCGCCTGCCGCGCGGCCTTGGCCTCATAGTCAAGCGTGCGGGCACGGCGGTCACCCTCAAGGATGGCCGTATAGGCGTCCGTCTCGGCATCCAGGTCGATCTGGTCAGTAACCCGAACCGGCGTGCCACGATCGAGCGAAACACCTGCCGCCGCGTAGGCTGCATTGGCTTGGGCCCGCTGCGACACGCCGGCGCGCCGGATTCGTTGGGCTGATGCCAGGGCGGCATCACGCTCACCGGCAGCCTGATTGGTAAGCTGCTGCGCCTGCGCGTCAGCCAGCGCGCCCTGCTGCTGGCCCTGAGAATTGGAGCCGGCCGCTCCCAAGACAGAAGAGCCGATCATCAAATAAGGGGCAATCGTGCTAAGTCCCATGTTCACACTCCAGTCCGATCTGAAAACGGGTGAAGCCAAGCCGCTCATACAGCTGCGCTGTGCGTTCGGCATTGACTCCGGTACTTGAGCCCGCTTCAATCCAGCGGGCTTTTTTGATTTCCGACCACGCGATGGCCGTGCGGATAAGGCGACTCGCAGCGAAAGCGCCGCGGTGATCCGGGTGCATGAAGAAGGCCATTTCCTGGCAGATCACCTCGTCGCTCATCCAATTGGGCTCTGCCACCAGCAGGATCGTGCCGATGATCTGGCCTTCCTGTCGGGCCACAAAAACCGCACCCGACGACGATTCAATGAGGGCGGTAATCGTGCGCCCTACCCGGTCAGCGCTGTATTCGAGTCGACGCCAGCGCGGGCTTTCAGCCACCATTAGGCGCCCCAGGGAAACCAGCTCGGGCACGTCGGCGAGGGTTGCGTGTTCAATCATTGGTGGTCCACTTGCGAACGACGGCCAGGACGTGGAACGGCATCGGGTCGGGCTGGGTGATGGTCGTGTCCATTTCACCCTTGCGCCATCCAGTCGCGCCCACGGAGCCCCAGCCGCTGTTCACCGGTGGCGGCTTGTCCAGGACGTTGTCGCCAAACACGCGCAGGTTTACCGCTGTGCCGTTGATCGTGGCCCCCACTGTGTTCAGGAAAAGGACGTCAACCTCGTGGGCTCGCATCTGTCTGGCCTGGGCAGTACCGGTCTGCGTGACCACCTCCGGGCTTAGCAAATCGACCTCGAGCACGACAGCCAGGCCGAACTCGACTTCTTTTGCATTGCGGGCCAGCGTGACCTGCCCGCCCGTCGCAACTTGCGCCGGCTGCACCGTGCCATCGGCGCGGATAGAAACCGTCATGCCTTCAAGGTGATCCAGGCCCGTCCACGTAGCTTTGCCGGTCGGGTCGGATCCAAAGGCGGCGGAATGGGTGTAGGCGTCAGCGTTGAATCGCTCGACATACCGGCGCGTCTGGCCGTTGATGGTGCGGCGCACGGTTACCCAGACTTCGTCAAAGTCGCCGGCCGGGATCACAGCGACGGACTCAAAGCCCCCCTGCGTATCCTGCGAGGTCCAAGCAATGACGCCCTCCGACCGGCTGATGGTCATAGTGGCCATGGTGCCGTCGCTGCAAATGCACCACAGAACCGGGATAGGCCGCTGCTGGAAGGCCATGTCCACCACGCCCATCGACAGCAAATGCTCGGACAGCGTGCTGAGTTCCTGGCTCTGGTAGGAATCGGTGGCCACGTTGAAAGCCATTGCCAGGACGCTGGTGCCGGCGCGCTGCACATAGGCCAGCTCGTCGCCAATGCGGGCCGGCCGCACGTCGGTCGTGCCATAGACGCTTTGGTCCTTGGCCTGGACATTGGTAGGCGTGAGCGGCTTTTCGACGCCACCGGTCATCGTCCATTCGGTACCCAAAGACAGCGCGATCAATGCGCGGACGCTGGCCAGGTGCTGGATGCCGTTGCTTTCCCCGTCCAGCGCATAGAAGAACCCGTCTGTGTCTTCGTCGCCCAGGGTGAAATCGAAGTAAAGCGCCGAACGGCTGCCCCATACGCCATTGGGGTCTCGGGTGGTGCCGGCCAGAACCAGGCGCTGCTGGTTGATCGTCGTGGCCTTCGGATAGCCCTTGGACGAATCCCAGACCGACGATTCCAAGGTCCATGAACTGGCCGGCGCTTCCACGTCTGAATCCAGGTCAGCCTTAACGATACCGGTCGCCGCCGTAGCGCTGGAAACCGACGTCAGCAGCACCAGGCCGCGATTGATGCGCACGTACTTGCCCACATCATTGCTGCGCCAGCCGTCCAGGCCTGTGAGCGTCAGCGTGATGGATTGGCCAGTCGTGCCCTTTGCCGACGGCTTCAGCGGCACCTGCGGAGAGTCAGCGAGGGTCCAGTCGTTGGCTGTCAGTGCCGTGCCCAGGAACTCGGCCGTAATGTCGACCGTAACCATGGTGGCACTGGTAAAACAGGTGATGGTCGCAATGCCAGGCCCAGAGGTCACCT
>WNDY01000110.1 GCA_009914555.1 Xylophilus sp. | reverse complement strand
TGCCTGCTGCCTGAACTCCAGGCTGAACTCCTGCCCCTTTCTGCCTGCCTTGCTCTTGGTCATCGTCCACCTCCTATTGCGATAGTTAATCGCTTATAGGGGTGTCCGTGAAACGGGGGCAAGATCAGTACCTGCTGCACTGGCGCGGCAACGCCGACCTCCATGTGGCCGTGCCCACCTTCGAGGCGCTGCGCGACGAAGGGCTGATCGGCGCCTGGGGCGTGTCCAACTTCGACATGGACGACATGAACGACCTCTGGCGCATCCCCGGCGGCGACCGCTGCGCCACCAACCAGGTGCTCTACCACCCGGCCAGCCGCGGCATCGAATACGACCTGCTGCCCTGGTGCGCCGCGCGTGGCCTGCCGGTGGTGGCCTATTCGCCGCTCGGCAACGCAGGCCGCAGCGCCGACGGGCTGCACGAACACCCGGCCTTCGCCGCGATCGCCCGCCGCCACGGCATCGGCCCGCCCGCGGCGGTGCTGGCCTGGGCCGTGCGTAGCGGCCGGGTCCTCGCCATTCCCGAATCGGGCGACGCGGGCCATGTGCGCGACAACGCGCAGGCGCTGTCGGTCACGCTGGATGCCGAGGACCTGGCAGCGATCGATGCGGCCTTTCCGCCGCCAGCGCGACGGGAGCCGCTCGACGTGCTTTGAGGCTGCGCCTCAGGGATGCCAGTGGCTGCGCAGCGCCGGGTGGTCGTCGCTGGCATAGCGCGCTGCCGCCAGCGTCTGTGACAGGCGCTGCGCCGTCTCCACCAACGGTTGCGCATGGCGCGACAGTTCGGCCGCGGCGCCGGCATCCGCCGGCACGGCGATGCTGACCGCGCCCAGCACACCGCCACGGGCCGCGAACACCGGTGCGGCGATGCTGGCCGCCGTGGCATCGGCCTCGCCGATGGTCAGGTGGTAGCCGCGCTTGCGGATCGTCTGCGCAGCCTGGCCCGCAGCACCGGCATAGGCCAGGAAGACTTGGCCTGCCGCACCGCGGTCCAGCGGCAGCGGCTCGCCCACGCGCCCGGGGCTCACGAAGCCGTCGGCGCCGCGCACCCGCAGCAACCGCACGCGCTGGCCGTCCTCCTGCGTGAAGAAGGAGGCGCTGTGGCCGGTCTGCTCGGCCAGCGTCTGGAGTGCCGGCTCGATCACGTTGCGCAGGTCGAACGCGCGCTGGTAGCGCGCGCCCAGTCGCGCCACCGCCGGGCCCAGGCGCCAGGCACCGCCTTCCCGTCCTACCAGGTAGCCCGACGCGGCCAGCGTACGGGCCAGGCGCAGGACGGTCGGCTTGGCCAGGCCGGTGCGCCGCGCCAGTTCGGCCAGCGGCAGGGACGTGTCTGCGATGCCGAAAGCGTCGAGCAGCGCCAGCGCGCGCGCCACGGCCGCCACCCCGCCGGCGGACGGGGCGGCAGCGGCAGGCGGCAGGGGCGGCGATGTCATCGATCGAGGCGGAGCAGGGCGGGCGATGTGAACCACGGCGAGGACGCTGGAACGCAGTGGCGTTCCACTCCATGGAACGAGATTGTGGACCGGAAAGCGGCTGTCTACGCTTGGCAGTTTCCCCGCAGCGGGCTGCCGCGGCCCCGATCCCCAGGAGAGACATCCACCATGACCTCGCATTTTCCCACCTTCCTGCGCCGGCGCGACGCCGCCGCCCTGCTGCTGGCCGCCCTGGCCGCGCCCGCTATGGCGCAAGGCGGCAGCTATCCCAACAAGCCGGTGCGCCTGGTCGTGCCCTTCGCCGCCGGCGGTGCGGTCGACACCGTGGCGCGCAGTCTGGGCGACCGCCTGGGCGCGCAGCTGTGCCAGCCGGTCATCGTCGACAACAAGCCGGGCGCCAATGCCAACATCGGCAGCGAGGCCGTGGCCAGGTCGCCGGCCGACGGCTACACGCTGCTGGTGGCGGCCAATGGCATCGTCACCAACAACACGCTGTACCCCAACCTCGGCTTCAACGGCCTGCGCGACTTCACACCGATTTCCAGGATCGGCTCCGCGCCCCTGGTGCTGGTGACTGCTACCAACGCGCCCTACAAGTCGCTGGCCGACCTGCTGGCCGCCGCGCGTGCCAAGCCGGGCGAGCTGACCTACGGCTCGGCCGGCAACGGCAGCTCGGGCCATCTGGCCGGCGCGCTGCTGGCCTCGGTCGCCAGGATCGATGCGCTGCACGTGGCCTACAAGGGCGGCTCGCCGGCGCTGGTGGACCTGATCGCCGGGCGCATCTCGTTCATGCTGCTCAATCCACTGGAGGTGCTGCCGCACATCCAGTCCGGCCGCCTGCGCGCATTGGCCGTCACCGGCGCCCAGCGCGCAGCGCTGCTGCCCAACGTGCCCACCGTGGCCGAGGCCGGCCTGGCCGGCTTCGACGCCAGCGTCTGGTGGACGCTGCTGGCCCCGGCGCATTTGCCGGCCGACTTGGTCGCCCGCCTGAACGCCGAAACCCGCAAGGCGCTGGCCGACGCCGGCGTGCGCGAACGCCTGACCGGCCTGGGCGCGGTCATCACGCCGTCGAGCCCGGCCGAGACTGCGGCCTTCCTCAAGAGCGAATCTGCCAAGTGGGAACAGGTGATCCGCGCGGCCAACATCAAGCCGGACTGAGCACGGACGCCATGATCATCGACTGCCACGGCCACTACACCACTGCCCCGAAGGCGCTCGAAGACTGGCGCAGGCGCCAGATCGAAGCCTACGAGGCCGGCACCACGCCGCCGCGCGCCTGCGAACTCCACATCAGCGACGACGAACTGCGCGAATCGATCGAGGGCAACCAGCTGCGCCTGATGACGGAGCGCGGCATCGACCTCACCATCTTCAGCCCGCGCGCCAGCTTCATGGCCCACCACATCGGCGACCTGGCCGTCTCGCAGGCCTGGGCCGCGATCTGCAACGAGCTCTGCCATCGGGTGAGCGATCTGTTTCCCGAGCACTTCGCCGGCGCCGCCATGCTGCCGCAGTCGCCGGGCGCCGACATCCGAACCTCCATCGCCGAGCTGGAGCGCTGCGTGAGCGACTACGGCTTCGTCGGCCTCAACCTCAACACCGACCCGTCCGGCGGCCATTGGACCAGCCCGCCGCTGACCGACCGCAGCTGGTACCCTCTCTACGAGAAGATGGTCGAGCACGACATCCCGGCGATGGTCCACGTCAGCACCAGCTGCAACGCCTGCTTCCACACCACCGGCGCGCACTACCTCAATGCCGACACCACGGCAGTGATGCAGCTGATCCAGGGTGACCTGTTCAAGGATTTCCCCGCGTTGCGCTTCGTGATCCCGCATGGCGGCGGGGCCGTGCCCTACCACTGGGGCCGCTTCCGCGGCCTGGCACAGGAGATGAAGAAGCCGCTGCTCGAAGAGCATCTGCTCAAGAACATCTTCTTTGACACCTGCGTCTACCACCAGCCGGGCATCGACCTGCTCACGCGCGTGATTCCGGTGCACAACATCTTGTTCGCCTCCGAGATGATCGGCGCGGTGCGCGGCATCGATCCGCAGACCGGCCACTACTTCGACGACACCCGCCGCTACATCGACACCGCCGCCATCGACCCGGCGCAGCGCGCGCAGATCTACGAAGGCAACGCCCGCCGCGTGTTCCCGCGCCTGGAGCCCGCCTCAACGCATCCAAGGAGCCCCGCCATGTATGAACTCGGCGTCGTCCACCGCACCATCATCCGGGCCGACCCCCAGGTCGCCGACGGCCTGGGCCCGCTGGGCTCGGCTACCGTTCACGAGGCCCAGGGCCGCACCGGCCTGCTGTCGCCGGCGCTGCGGCCGATCTACCGCGGCCAGCCCGTCTCCGGCACGGCCGTGACCGTGCTGCTGCACCCGGGCGACAACTGGATGCTGCACGTCGCGGCCGAACAGATCCGCCCTGGCGACATCGTTGTTGCCGCGCTCACCGCGCCCAGCAGCGACGGCTTCTTCGGCGACCTGCTGGCCACCAGCTTCCAGGCGCAGGGCGCGCGCGCCCTCGTCATCGACGCCGGCGTGCGCGACGTGCGCACGCTCGAGGAGATCGGCTTTCCGGTCTGGAGCCGCCACATCAGCAGCAAGGGCTGCGTCAAGGCCACGCTCGGCTCGGTCAACATCCCGGTGGTCTGCGCCGGCATGCTTGTCACGCCGGGCGACGTGATCGTGGCCGACGACGACGGCGTGGTCTGCGTGCCGCGCACACAGGCCGCGGCCACGCTGGAGAAGGCGCGCAAGCGCGAATCGCTCGAAGCCGACAAGCGGGCCCGGCTCGCCAGCGGCGTGCTGGGCCTGGACATGTACGGGATGCGCGAGCCGCTGGCCGCCGCCGGCCTGCGCTACGTGGACTGAGCGCGGCCATGGCGTTGTCGTGCATCACCTCGATGGCGCCGCGGCAGTGCGTGAGCGCGCTGGCGCGGAGCTGGGACGAAGGCACGGTGCAGGTCGAGGCCATCGGCGGCGTCGATGCGGCCGCGCGCATCGCCGCAGGCTGGCCCGGCGACGTGGCCGTGCTGGCGCTCGACGCATTGCAGGCGCTGGCGGAAGCCGGCCATGTGCTGCCGCGCACACTGGCGGAAATAGCTGCATCGGACACTGTGGCCGCCGTGCGCGACGGTGCGCCGCTGCCGTTGCTCGACACGCGCGAAGCCTTGGTGCGCAGCCTGCGGGCCGCTCGGGCCATCGGCTATTCCACCGGCCCGAGCGGCAAGGCCTTCCTCGCGCTGCTCGACACGCTGGGTGTCGGCACCGAACTCGCGCCGCGGCTGGTGCAGGCGCGGCCCGGCCAGCCGGTGGGCGCGCTGGTTGCCGACGGCACGGTCGATCTCGGCGTGCAGCAGCACAGCGAACTGGTCGGTCTGCCGGGCGTGGTCATCGTGTCTGCGCTGCCGCCCGGTGCGGAGATTTCCACGGTGTTCGCCGCCGCCGTGGTGGCGGCGTCGCGCCAGCCGCAGGCGGCCCGCCGCTTCATCGGCCACCTGCGCTCGCCCGCCGCCGCAGCAGCCATCGAAGCCGCCGGCATGCGGCCCGCCTGAGGGCCTGACCTTCTTGGCAGATCGGCCCGCGCCGGCGCTCCCGGTGCCCCCAGTCTCATTGGACGGCGCCGGGGCGGTGCCATTGTGGCGTGGGGTGCGCTGTTCCTGGCGGACTTTCGTCCGGACCGAAGCAGGGTAGGCTGGTGTCCGGAAGAGGGCAGGCATCTTCCGGGGAATCGAATGCGGCATGCCGTCGACGGAAGTCCGCCCGCTGCGTGGCGTGTCGGCCCGCTGCCAGATGGTGGGCCGCGCGATGCAGGTGCGACATGAACTGGCGCACGCTGGGCTTGAGCGCCGTTTCGGTGCGCGCCAGGGCGACCAGCGTCAGCATCAAGGGGCCTTGAGCCTGTCCGAAATTTTGTGTGTGAGGCATAGCATGTCAATGAGGAGCATGTATGCCGACGAGCAAGACGAAAACGAAGAACGCAGCGATAGCCGCCCGAACGGCGGCGTTGCCCACGATCCCCAA